>NZ_SMRU01000020.1 GCF_004354015.1 Arthrobacter terricola | reverse complement strand
CACCCCTCCGGGTTCGATGAGCTCATGCCCAAAACCATCGCCACCGCGACCGTGGACCGGCTTCTCCACCACGCCCACCTCTGCCAAACCAGCGGCGAGTCCGTCAGGCTCATGCAAGCCCAAAACGGAAAAGGAACCCGCCCCATGAACTAACCCAAAAACTGGTCAGGCGCCCTGAAACCCGGCACGCCCGGGGCGCCTGACCCTGTCCAAAAATACTTGCCGCGACTGGTCAATCACCTGCCGCCATCGGGCAAACCAACCTGCCGCCACCGGTCACTTCTAAGCTGCCGTTGACACCCCCACCCGATCCAGGGTCACAGGGCCGGAGTGGATCCACCCGTCCGGGAGGCAAAGGCAATGACGCGTTTGTCGAACAGAAGGACGATCGCAGCGAGGGCCGGCAACACCATGGCGAGGCCAGCCAGGGTCAGTCCGCCGGTGAGGGTCGGAAATCCAATCGTCAGGACGAACAACTGGGCAACCAAGGCAGCTGCACGCGTCCAGCGATAGCCTCGGAACAGGAAATGTCCTACGGCGAACAGCCATGCCGAGAAGAGTAGAAGGAGTCCAAGGGTGAACACCGCCCCCCAGAACGAGGACACCGGTGCTCCCGTTACCAGCTGATAACCATACAGACCTGCGGCAATCAGAAGCGCGAGGGCTTCCAGCACCACCACGAGGGAAATGACCACAATTCCCTTTGGCCGCGGGGTAGGCCCGGGCGCCGTGGAGTCATCGCGGCGGCTGTTTCCTTCACCATCGTCGCCGGAGGCGGAGGAGTCGTGGGCGGGGTTCAGAGGGGGTCTTGACACACTGGCACACTACCCGACATAGTCAAATACCTGTGAGTAGGGCGCCAGCCGGTGTGATGCATCGCTCACGGTTTCAAACGCTTGAACCCCTTGTTTACATGGCGTTAACATGACACGCTTGACTCAGACGACCAAGGGGGCCCAATGGGTCCCCTTTCCTTTGGAGCCTCTCGTGAATATTTTCACAAAAGGTTCAACGAGTACTCACGAATGGAGTGACTGATCAGCATGGATTGGCGTAACCGCGCAGCCTGCCTTGACAAGGACCCTGAGCTTTTCTTCCCAGTAGGCAACACCGGCCCAGCGCTTCTCCAGATCGAAGAAGCCAAGAGCGTCTGCCGTCGTTGTCCTGTGGTGGACACCTGCCTGCAATGGGCTCTCGAATCCGGTCAGGACGCCGGAGTCTGGGGCGGCATGAGCGAAGACGAACGCCGCGCACTCAAGCGTCGCGCCGCCCGTGCTCGCCGCGCTTCCTGACCTGAAGCACCGCAAGCCAATAAAGCGAAGAGGGATGGACGGGACCGACAGGTCCCGTCCATCCCTCTTTCGTTCAGCCTCGGCACGACCCGGGAGGAATTCCCCTGCCGTCAGTTGCGGACGAGGTTGAGCACAATCTTCACTGCAGTTCCGCCTCCATCGCGAGGCATCCACTGGATACTTCCACCCAGTTCGCTGGTCACCAGGGTCCGCACGATTTGCAGTCCAAGCCCTTCCACGTAGGACCCTTCCGGCAGGCCGACGCCGTCGTCAGCGATGGTTACCGTCAGTTGCTCATCGCCGCGCTCCCCCGTGGAACGGTCGGCCATCAACCAGACTGTTCCGGCACGTCCTTCGAGGCCGTGCTCAACCGCATTCGTGACGAGCTCGTTGATGACAAGGGCCAGCGGTGTTGCAAAGTCGCTTGGCAATTCACCAAAAAGCCCGGACCGTTCGGTACGGACCTGCTGGGAAGGGGAAGCGACTTCGGCGGAGAGACGGAATTGCCGGCCGATCAACTCATCGAAATCAACGCTCTGGGTAAGGCCCTGCGAAAGCGTCTCATGGACAAGGGCAATCGTCGCCACGCGCCGCATTGCCTGCTCAAGGCCCTGCTTCGCCTCATCACTTACCATGCGCCGCGACTGCATGCGCAGCAGCGCCGCCACGGTTTGCAGGTTGTTCTTTACGCGGTGGTGTATTTCACGGATGGTCGCGTCCTTGGTCACCAGCTCCAGCTCACGGCGCCTGAGCTCGGACACGTCGCGGCACAAGACAAGTGCGCCGAAACGGTTCTTTTCGTCCCTCAGCGGGATCGCCCGCAAGGACAAGCTCACCCCACGGGACTCGATCTCGCTACGCCACGGCATCCGGCCCGTGACCACCAGCGGCAATGTTTCATCCACCATGCGTCGGTCTTTGAGGAGACCCGCTGTGACTTCCGCAAGCGACCGCCCTTCCAAGGTCTCCACTTCGCCGAGACGACGGAACGCCGAGACACCGTTCGGGCTTGCGTACTGAACGATGCCGTCGGCGTCGAGCCGGATCAGGCCGTCGCCCACGCGCGGCGCTCCGCGGCGCGATCCCGTCGGAGAAGCAAAATCCGGCCACAATCCAAGCGTGCCCATGCGAAGCAAATCGTATGCGCACTGCCGGTAGGTCAACTCCAAGCGGGACGGCATCCGCGAACTGGACAAGTCCATGTGCGAGGTGACTACCGCGAGGGTCCTTCCATTCCTGACCATCGGCACAGCTTCGACCCGAAGGGCCATCTCGCTGCTCCAGTTTGTTTCACTGGAGCGCTCGATTGACCGGCTGGACCATGCCTTGTCCACGATCGGTCGCAAGTCCGAACGGATGCCTTCCCCAACGAAGTCCGCGTGGAAGACCGTATGACTTGTCGACGGCCTCACGTGGGCAAGGGCGATGTACCCGTATTCCGGATGCGGAAACCAAAGTGCCAGGTCCGCGAACGCAAGGTCGGCGACCATCTGCCAGTCGCCGACCAGGAGGTGCAGCCATTCGGCATCTCCCGGCCCGAAATCAGCGTGCTCCCTGATGGGGTCCGTAAAGATTGCCACTGCACCTCCAAATTGCGCACGGGGTGGTCCCCTAGCGTCGAACGATAGACCTCAAGAGCCTCAATGCTACCGACAGAGAAGCCATGTCGTCGGCTTCGAGCGCGTTCACCTCGTCAAACATGCTCTTCGCGCGTCCCAGTTGCTCGGCGTTAACGCCTTCCCACGTCCGCAAGCGGTCCTCGGCGTCGGGTCCGGCGTCAGTGGAGTCAAGCACCGACGTCGTCATGTCCGCGATCGTCGAGTAGAGGTCGTCGCGAAGCGCCGCACGGGCAAGTGCCTGCCACCGGTCATCGCGAGGCAGCGCCGTGATCCGCTCAAGGAGCGAGTCAACGTGGAAGCGATCGAACACCGTGTAGTAAACGTTGCTGACTTCTTCCACCCGGGTGTCGCGGCTTTGGGCGATCTTGGCGATGTCTAAAAGCACGAAGCTCTCGAAGAGTTCGGCCCAGCGGTGGGCAAGCGTGTCCGGCAGGCCCCATGCCCGGGCCTTCCCAAGCCAACCGGTCACACGCGCCTTGTCGCCGCCGCGCAAGTAGTCGAGCACCTTCGCCCGCATCGGATCCATCATCGGCTTGAATTCAGCGACGATGTCCGAGATCGGTTTGGACGCGTTGCCTTGGCCCAGGAGCCAACGAACGGCGCGGTCCAAGAGCCTGCGGATATCGAGGTGGACCGTGCTCCAATGCTCCGTGGGGAACGAAGCCGGAAGCGCGTTGAGCTCCTGCACCATGGCGTCGAGCTCATAGATCTCCCGCAGGGCGATAAACGCCTTCGCCACCGCAACCTCGGTCGCCGAGGTCTCTTCCATGGTCCGGAAAGCGAAAGTAATACCGCCCATGTTGATCATGTCGTTGGCTACGACGGTCGCGATGATTTCGCGGCGCAGGGGGTGGGTGTCCAATTCGGCGTCGAACCGCTCACGGAGCTGCTTCGGGAAGTAGGAGCGGATGGTCTTCCGGAACCATGGATCATCAGCGAGGTCGCTGTCCCGCAGCGCCGATCCCAATTCGATCTTGGCGTACGCGGCGAGGACGGAGAGCTCGGGAGAGGTCAACCCCTGGCCCTGTTGCAGCCGCTCGCGAAGAGTATCGGTGGTCGGCAGCGCTTCCAGGTCCCGCTTGAGGTCGGCGGACTTTTCCAGCCAGTCCATCAAGCGCTCGTAGCTTGGGCTCCACTCGGCCACACGCGTCCGGTCGTTGAGCAACAGGATGTTCTGGTCGATGTTGTCTTCCAGTACGAGGCGACCGACTTCGTCGGTCATGTCCGCGAGGAACGACGTCCGCTCCGAGGCGTCGAGCTTCCCGGCGGCAACCATGCGGTCAACGAAGATCTTGATGTTCACTTCATGGTCCGAGCAGTCCACACCAGCCGAGTTGTCGATCGCGTCGGTGTTAAGGATGACCCCTTGAAGGGCAGCTTCAATCCTGCCGCGCTGCGTGAGGCCGAGGTTGCCGCCCTCACCAACGACCTTGACGCGAAGTTCGCGTCCGTTCACCCGGATACCGTCGTTCGCTTTGTCGCCCACTTCCGCGTGCGACTCGGTGCTTGCCTTGATGTACGTCCCGATTCCGCCGTTGTACAGGAGGTCGGCCGGCGCCAGCAGAATGGCCCGCAACAGTTCCGGAGGGCTCATCTGGACCGTGCCCTCCGCAATTCCGAGCGCGCTGCGGATCTCGGGCGAGATAGGTATGACCTTGGACTGGCGCGGGAAGACGCCTCCGCCCGCGCTGATGAGCGAACGGTCGTAGTCGTCCCATGAGGAGCGGGGCAGGTCGAAGAGCCTCTGCCGCTCCTGGAACGAAGATGCGGCGTCCGGCGTCGGATCCAGGAAGATGTGCCGGTGGTCAAAGGCAGCCAGCAGACGGATGTGCTTGGACAGCAGCATTCCGTTGCCGAACACGTCTCCGGACATGTCGCCAACACCGACCACGGTGAATTCTTCGGTCTGGGTGTCGAGGTCCAGCTCGCTGAAGTGGCGCTTGACCGACTCCCAGGCGCCGCGGGCCGTGATGCCCATTGCTTTGTGGTCGTAACCCACGGAGCCGCCTGAAGCGAAGGCATCTCCCAGCCAGAAGCCGTACTCGGCGGCAAGGCTGTTGGCGGTGTCGGAGAACGTAGCGGTGCCCTTGTCCGCGGCCACGACGAGATAGGAATCGTCGTCATCCTGGCGAACAACGTTCGACGGCGGCACGATCTTTTCGCCGTCGGCAGTAGTGACGAGGTTGTCGGTGAGATCGAGCAATCCCCGGATGAAAGTCTTGTAGCTCTCGATGCCCTCGGCCATCCATGCGGCCCGGTCAATTGACGGATCCGGAAGCTGCTTGGCGAAGAAGCCGCCCTTCGCGCCGGTGGGAACAATAACGGCGTTCTTCACAGTCTGCGCCTTGACCAGGCCAAGGATCTCGGTGCGGAAGTCTTCGCGGCGGTCAGACCACCTGAGGCCGCCACGGGCTACCTTGCCGAAACGCAGGTGCACGCCTTCCACGCGGGGCGAGTACACCCAGATTTCGTACTTCGGCCTCGGGAACGGCAGGCCATCGATCTTGGTCGGGTCGAGCTTGAAGCTGACGTACGACTTGGCCTGGAAGTAGTTTGTCCGCAGGGTCGACTCGATCAGGTTGACGAAAGTCCGCAAGACGCGGTCGGCGTCGAGCGTTGCCACCTGGTCGATAGCCTCCGCCAAGGTGGCGCGGGCAGATCCCTGGCGCGAAGCCCGCGAAGCCTCCGGCGACGACGGATCGAAACGGGCGCCAAAGAGTTCAATCAGTCCCCGCGCGACCTCCGGGTTCGCGAGCAGGGTGTCCGCAATGAACTCGAAGGAATTGGTATTGCCCATCTGGCGCATGTACTTCGCATACGCACGGAGCATGACGACCTGGCGCCAGTGGATTCCTTCGCGAAGTACCAGCCGGTCGAAACTGTCAGATTCCACGGCGCCGGTCACGGCGGCACTGAAGGAGTCAGCGAGGAGCTGGCCGGTGGCAACCGGATCCACGCCGGCGGGATACTTCAGGCCGAGGTCATACAGGAAGAAGTCCCGGTGGTCGGCGGTCTCGATCTCGAAGGGCCGCTCATCAAGCACTTCGAGTCCAAGATTGTGGAAATAGGGCAGGATCTGGCTCAAGCTCTTTGGTTCCATCAGGTAGAGCTTGACGCGGGCATCTTCTTCGAGGAGTTCGCCGGCACCGCTGGGCAGGTACACGTGGACCCCCGGTTCGGCCTGGACTGCAGCGGCGTCCCGGTCAACGGTAGCCCCGTAGGTCTCGAAGCGCTCAATGTCCTGGAGGGCGTCTTCAACCTCGTAGTCCACGCGGTAGCTTGCGGGGAACGCATCCGCCCAGAGGGCAGACAGTTCATCCTGGTCCAAGCCGCTCGTGTTCTCACGCAGTACTTCCGCGACCCCCTCCGCCCACGAGCGCGAAGCCCGGACGAGGCGTGCTTCGAGCGCTTCGGAGTCGACGTCGCGAAGTTCGGCATCGCGCGGAAGCCGGATGCGGAAGAAGACCCTCGCGAGCGCGGACTCCGTGATCCGTGCCTCGTAGTCGATGCTCTCCGCTTCGAAAGTCTCGCGAAGTTCCTGCTCGATGCGCTGGCGGACGTTCGTGGTGTAACGGTCACGCGGCAGGAACACCAAGGCGGACATGAAGCGACCGTAGATATCCGGGCGCAGGAAGAGCTTTGTATGGCGCCGCTCCTGCAGCCGCTGGATGCCCAGTGCGGTGGCCGCGAGGTCGTCTGTTTCGACCTGGAAAAGCTCGTCGCGGGGGTAGGTTTCCAAAATACCCACAAGGTCCTTGCCCGAATGCGAGTCCTGCGGGAATCCGGCTGAACGGAGGACGGCTTCGACCTTCTCCCGGACAATCGGGATGTTCCGGACGGATCCCGTGTACGCGCTCGTGGCGAAGAGGCCGATGAAGCGGCGCTCGCCGTTGACATTTCCCAGGGCATCGAAGCTCTTCACGCCGATGTAGTCCAAGTAGGCGGGGCGATGCACTGTGGAGCGGGAGTTGGCTTTCGTGATGACGAGGGCGCGCTTCTCGCGGGCTTTCCGGCGTCCGGCATCGGTGAGGTGTTGGATTTGGTGCGGATGGTCACCGGCCCTCAACAGTCCAAGGCCGCTCTCTTCCCGGAGCTCAAGGACGTCCTCGCCGTTTTCGGTGATGAGGTCGTATTCCCGGTAACCGAGGAAGGTGAAGTTGCCGTTATCCAGCCAGCGCAAGAGATCCTGCGCTTGGCGAAGTTCGGCGACGTCTTCGGGGTGTGCCACCTTGTCCAGCGATCCGGCCACCTCCAGCGCTTTGCTGCGCATCTTGGGCCAGTCCTCGACGGCGGCGCGGACATCGTTGAGTACGCGGTGGATTCCGTCGATGAGTTCGCTTTGGAAGGTGTCGGCCACCCGGTCGACCTCGACGGCGATCCAAGACTCCATGTGCGAGACGTTGTCTCCCCGCGCGATGAGATGGGAGATGTTCGGCATGGCGGCGGTGTCGCCGCTTGAGATGCCGATGCTGGCTGGAACGCGGGCGATGCCGACGAGGTCGCCTGTGTTTTGCTCGCGAGAAACGACAAACAGCGGGTGCATGACAAACCGGATCGCGCAGTTCTGGCGAACGAGCTCGGCATTGACCGAGTCAACGAGGAAGGGCATGTCATCCGTGACGATGTACAGGATGCTGCGATCGGCCTCATTGAAAACCTTGACGTTCGCGACGCCCGGCTTGCGGCTCTTGGCCACTTCCCTATGGGTTTCCGCTCTCGAAGTCAGTTTCTCGGCAGCATATCCGCGTGCGTCCTCCTCTGCGAGGTGCTCGTAGTAGTCTCCGAAGAACCCTTCCCGGACTACTGCAGGTTTTGAACGATCCTCCACGCTGGATCCTGACGACATCGACAAACGCCTCCATCACATCTTGATTGCTGCGTCTTTGCAGCCCACATGGCGAGCCTAACGCTTTGGCCGATGCCTTGCTCTGGAATAGACGACAGAGGATTTGGCATTTTGCTGGACTGATGCACAAACCAAAGTGGCGATAGCGAACCTCAGGGGCGATTCCGGTGCCGTTTCGAGGAGGACCTCGCCTGCCAGCAGCGCAGAATCGCATGCTTCCGGGTCCGAAGGCAGGAACGCCTCCACGTCCCGGCCGGGCCCGTAGCGCTCCCAGGCTTCGTTCAGTTGCCGCTCAGGCGAGCGCCCGACGGCTGCGGGCCGCACCTTGTTCAAGACGACCCGGGGATTCGCCTGCGGGACTGCGCGTTCTAGGTCAGCGAGACCCCGGACGAGCCTGGGTACGCCGATCGCGTCCGCCGCGCCGATCGCATACACCGTGTCCGCCATTTCGATGCTCCGCAAGGTGGCCGCATTGCGGCGCGGAGCCATGCTGTCAAAACTGAGCTCTTCGTCGGCCTCAAGGCAAAAGCCGGCATCCACCACCACGACGTCGGCGACCTGTTGGGCGACTTCGAGCACAGTGGAGAGGGCGGCTGCGCGAAGTTCGGTCCAGCGGTCAGCGCGGGTTATGCCGGTGAGGACACTGAAGTTGCCTTTGGCCAAGAAGACGGGAGCCGCGACCCTCTTGAGGGCACCGACATCCAGCATCCCCTGGTCCGCCAGCCTGCATGCCTGCGCGACTCCGGCGGATTCGTCAAGCAGCCCCAGCGATGCGGCCACGCTTGCGCCGTAGCTGTCCGCATCAACGAGGAGGACGGCTTTTCCTTCTACGGCTAGTTCTGCGGCGATGTTGACAGCGAGCAAAGTCCGGCCGGGTGCTCCCGCCGGGCCCCAGACGGCGATGATCCTGCCGGCGCCACGAGGGCCGGAGCCAGGTTCCTCGAGCACGGGGGCCGGACGAAGATCGGCAGAGGTGTCAGCATAGCCGGCATCAACCGGTTCCGTCCGGCGTCGGGCCGCCGTAAAAGCCTGCCCCACCGACTCGGAAATCGTGGACGCGAGCGTCACGGAATCGACGCTCATCGGCGTCGTTGCCACGCCGATACTGTGTAGTCGGCGCGCCTCCGCGGGATCGTCGGTAAGGGCAAGGACGGTCACGCCTACGGCCGCGAGGCGGTCAACCAGCGACGCCGTCAACTCATCGATGCCTTCGGCCACCACCGCCGCCCGTGCGAGTCCGCTTTGGCACGCAGCCAGCAACTCCGCGAGTTCGCCGCACCTTCGCACCACGGTGACAGGGCCGTGAAGCCGCTCAAGGCCGCCCACAAGGTCTTCGTGCGACTGGCCGACTGTGACAACCGGGATGCTCATTTCGCCGCACCCGGATTCCAAACAACGGCGACCTTCGCCTTGTTTGCTTGCGCTCCCAGAAGCTTCGGCATCTGCTCATCCGTAACAAGGACCAGCACCACCTTTTCCTTGGACGCACCCAAGGTGGAATTACCCTCGCTGACCTGCGCGACTTCCGCATTGGGCAGGAGCAGTTGGGGTGTGCCGAATCCGCCGCGCGGATCCGGAAGTGCAACCCAAACGTCCACGCGCGAACCGGCCACCACTTGCGACGGCAACGATTCCTGAAGCGGGACCGCCACCGGTTTGCGGTCCAGGGCGTCCGCCGTTCCGAGGCTCTCCTGCGGAACGAGCTGGTGGCCGGCGATTCTCTGCACGGCGACTTTCCCTTCGGGCACACCGCCCGCGACCGTCAGGTAGCTCCGTTCGACGTCGTCCAAACGGACATTGACGACGGCGAGTTGTTCTTTGGATATCTTCTGGCCGACGGCGATCGGCTCGCGTGCCGAATAAACCTGGATGGTGCGGTCGGCAGCCCCGACGAGCGCGATGACGCCCGCCAGCGACGCGAAGACGAGAAGAACTCCCACCAGTAAGCGCGGGTCCCGCCACGACGGCTTCTTCAGCCGCGCTGCGCCCGCAGCACTTCCACTCATTTCGCTCCCCCAATTGAGTCGGTCGACTGCCAAGACAGCCAGTGGCCTCATTCTGGTCCGGCGCGGGTCGCCAAAGAAAGCCAAGTGCCACAAATCACTTCAAGCTGTGGATAACTCCGACAAAGAATGCCGAAGAATGGCAAAATGGTGTCATGCCCCGATTCCTCACCTTGGCTGACGTCGCCGAACAACTCCAGATCAACTCACCGCAGGCTTATGCGTTGGTGCGGAGCGGTCAACTCAAAGCAATCCAAGTGGGTGGCCGCGGCCAATGGCGGGTTGAAGAGAAGATGCTCGAACAGTACATCGAAGAGCGCTACGCCGAAGCCAGCAGGATGATTGAAGAGGCCAAGTCCAAATCCTCCTAGCGAGCACCGATGCGGGAGCGTCCGGTCTGGCCTGAGGACTCCGAAGCGCTTCCTGCGCGCTATAGCTCGCGTCCTCGCAGTGAGCGCAATGCGGCCAGCGAGCCAAACGGAACCGTGACCACAGACACGACGTTTCCCGACCGCCGTACTTCACCGGGCATCAAGACCGCTAGATCGAAATGGTCTTTCCCGACTCGATCGATGACGCCGAAGATGGCAGCCTCCCCAGGGTTCGCAGCCAACAGGTGGACCGCCAATTCGGCCCTGTCGCGGGCCAACACGCGCAAAGCGCTGGCGATGCCAAGCCGGCGGGAAACAGTGGACTGAGCGGCCCTCGCTTGCCTACCCAATCCCCGGTACGTCATTACTGCCGCCAGTGGGACAAGCCATTGATGGCTGCATTCGTTCAGGACGAGCCATTCGCTCCCGACGTGGCTCACGCCGCCTGACACGACCGTACCCGATCTGAGAACGACGTCGAGCGCTTGTCCCAGCGCCCCGCGCAGCCTGTCCGAGACTTCAATTCCGGCGACTTCGACCCGCGCGCGCTCCGAGACTTCCGATTCAAGGCCCAGGAGATGCTCTGCGGCAAGTTGTGCCTCCATGTCTTCAAACAGAGCATCCCATCGCATGGCGCCAGCGTAAGCGGCCCTTCCTGCCGGGTCAAAATCCCGGTCACCCACCAGCAAATCTGGACAAATCGCCATTTGTATGATCAAAATGATTCAAAATTCATCAAACTATATCAAATGACATTATCCGGGTAAGGGGAACCCATGGAACAATCGACCAGATCCGTCCGCAATGACGCCGCAATGGCAGCAACCATCCTTCTGCTAGGTGTCTTGCTCGCCGCTACCGGCATGATCATAGTTTCCCGCTGGCAGGAATCGGCGAGTCGCAGGCAAACACCCATGTTCGACGACATCCTGGGCCTTTGCGCGACAGTCTGCGGGTTGGTGACCGTGGCGTGGTGGGTCGCGGGACTCCTTTTCGCGGTCGCCACCGTATTGCTCCAGCGCTCAGGCCGAATTCGGGGTGCGCAGGCCACTGCCCGTCTCAGCCCCGCATTCATGCGAAGACTGGCCTTGGCGATACTGGGTCTGAATCTCGTCGGAATTCCCCTGGCAAACGCAGCTCCTGACCCTGTGGAGCCGGCATGGAGTCCGACTGACCAAAGCGTATCCACCGCGCCGGCCTGGGCACCGACACCCGCAGCCCCAGAGGAAACGCCCGACGCTTCGGCCGGGCATCCGGAATCAGTACCCCTGACGGCCGGGCATCCCACCATGGTCGCTGAGAGGCTGGATACCTCGTCGGTCGGCTCTGCCCCGGCACCCATAGAGCCAGGTTGGCAGCCCCGCCAGCCGGTCACGGAGCCCGGACTGCTCGGTTCAGGCCAGCAGCGCAGCGCCGAACAATCCGACGCGAACAGGCAGGGTTCCGTGGTGGTACAACGCGGCGATTCGTTATGGTCGATTGCCGCCCGGGAGCTCGGCCCACTTGCCAGCGACGTAGAGGTCGCCATCCATTGGCCGAAGTGGTATGAGGCAAACCGCCAGATGATCGGAGACGATCCGGGGCACCTTGTCCCCGGCCAAATCCTCAACCCGCCTCCCCGGAGCTGACCATGACCAGTGCTTTGAGCGGACCTCCCATACCTTCGTCACCGGGGAACATCTTGACTACATCAGCCCTGCTCCCCCTGCCCGATTCCGGACGAAAGGCAGCGGTGCCTGTACTTGTCCCTTCTGCAGCCCCGGCTTCTCCACTGCGTGCTTCCCTCGCCAAGAATAGAAGCGGCGAACCATCGGACGTTCGTCCGTCCTCCGCGCCTGCCGTGCCGAAAGTGCTGAGCCTCGACAGGGAGATTCGCACCTTGGCCAGGAGCATCGCGCAAGCAGTTGTCGAAGTCCTCGCAGGAACCCGGCCCGCCCAGCAGCTCTCGCGCTCCTTGGAACCGTCGTGCTATGCGTCGTTGCAACACCGCGCCGCACTGACGAGGGCATACACTGCACGCATCAAGCCTGGGCAGTCGCGTCTCCACCGCAGCCCCGTGGTCCGTTCGGTCCGCATATGCGCGGTCAAGGACGGCGTCTACGAGGCGAGCTCCGTTGTAGCCGAAGAACTTCGCTCACGGGCAGTCGCCATGCGGCTCGAACGTGGAAAAGACGCCTGGAAAGTAACGGCCCTCGAAATCGGCTAAAGCGGGGCCGGGGCCGACCTAAGGCACCGACCAGCCGCGATACGCCCTCGGCCGCGAGCCGCGCAGTGATACACCCGCGCAGCGATAGACGAAAGGGGATGGTCCGGAACATGAGTTCCGGCCCATCCCCTTTGGCGTATCCGACTGGTGGTTTCGGCACCGGCGCAGTCTTTGCGGTTCGTCCCGCCTGGGGTTTCACTGACCAGGCAGGACAGCCTCCACGCTTAGCGGCGCTTCTTCTTGCTGTTGGAACGAGGCCTTTCCTCAGCGGCTTTCGCGGGGTTGCCGGACCGTCCCGTGGAACGCCCTTCAATCCGCGTCTGGGTGGACCCGTCTTCTCCGGGGGCCGTGAACTGCAGTTGGACCGGCTTCTCCGGAGCATCCAGTCCCGCCGCGTGGATCTGTGCATCGTGATGCTCGGTGTGTCCGCCTTCGGGGCTGCCGTCCAGGACCACAACGTCTTCTGCCGGGGTGACTTCGACCTCGAGGTTGTAGAGGAAACCGACGCTTTCCTCACGGATTGCTTCCATCATGCTTTGGAACATCGTGAAGCCTTCACGCTGGTATTCGACCAGGGGATCCCTCTGGGCCATGGCACGCAGGCCGATGCCCTCCTTCAGGTAATCCATCTCGTAGAGGTGTTCCTGCCACTTGCGTCCCAAGACTGACAGGACAACCCTGCGCTCGAGCTCGCGCATGTTCTCCGCCCCGATGGCTTCTTCGCGTTCCTTGTAGACGAGCTGTGCATCCGAAAGGATCTCGTTCTTCAGGAATTCGACGGAAACCCGGGGCTTTCCACCGGCTTCATCGATGATCTCTTGGGAGGTTACCGTTACCGGGTACAGCGTCTTGAGGTTGGTCCACAACTGGCTGTAGTCCCAGTCATCTCCCGTGCCTTCCGCTGTCGCGGCGTCGATCATGGCATTGATGGTGTCTTCGAGGAAGAACTGGACTTTCTCGTGGAGGTCGTCGCCTTCGAGGATCCGACGGCGATCGCCGTAGATCGCTTCGCGCTGGCGGTTCAGGACGTCGTCGTACTTGAGGACGTTCTTCCGCTGCTCGGCGTTCCGGCCTTCAACCTGGCCCTGGGCGGAAGCGATTGCGCGGGAGACGAGCTTGGATTCGAGCGCGACGTCGTCCGGAACGGAGCTGTTCATGAGCCGTTCGGCTGCCCCCGAGTTGAAGAGCCTCATGAGGTCGTCGGTCAGGGAGAGGTAGAAACGGGACTCCCCTGGGTCACCTTGGCGGCCCGAACGGCCGCGAAGCTGGTTGTCGATGCGGCGGGACTCGTGGCGTTCCGTGCCGAGGACATACAAGCCGCCCGATTCGAGGACTTCCTGGTGTTCATCCTTGACGGCCTGTTTGGCGGCTTCGAGTGCCTCTGGCCACGCGGCCTCGTATTCTTCGGAGTTGTCCTCCGGGTCAAGTCCGCGCGAAGCCAATTGGGCGATGGCCGTAAACTCGGCGTTGCCGCCCAGCATAATGTCCGTACCACGGCCGGCCATATTGGTGGCCACAGTGACCGCTCCCTTGCGTCCGGCCTGTGCCACGATGGCGGCCTCGCGCGCGTGGTTCTTTGCGTTCAGGACCTCGTGCCGGATGCCTTCCTTGGCCAGCAGTCCGGACAGGTACTCGCTCTTTTCGACGCTGGTGGTACCAACGAGCACCGGCTGGCCTGCTTCATGCCGCTCGGCGATGTCCCGAACCACTGCCTCGAACTTCACGATTTCGTTCTTGTACACCAGGTCCGACTGGTCGATGCGCTGCATGTCCCGGTTGGTGGGAATCGGCACGACTCCCAGTTTGTAGGTGCTCATGAACTCAGCGGCTTCAGTTTCGGCGGTACCTGTCATGCCCGAGAGCTTCGAGTACATGCGGAAGTAGTTCTGCAGGGTCACCGTGGCGAGGGTCTGGTTTTCGGCCTTGATCTCGACGTTTTCCTTCGCCTCGATGGCCTGGTGCATGCCTTCGTTGTAGCGGCGTCCTGCAAGGATGCGTCCGGTGTGCTCGTCGACGATGAGGACCTCACCGTCGAGGATCACGTAGTCCTTGTCGCGCTTGAAAAGTTCCTTGGCCTTGATGGCGTTGTTCAGGAAACCGATGAGGGGCGTGTTGGCGGATTCATACAGGTTCTGGATTCCGAGGTAGTCCTCGACTTTCTCGATACCGGCTTCGAGGACACCGACGGTGCGCTTCTTCTCATCCACTTCATAGTCGGTTTCAGGCTGGAGGCGCAGGACGACCTTGGCGAACTCGCTGTACCAGCGGTTGGTGTCGCCTTGGGCGGGACCGGAGATGATGAGCGGAGTACGTGCCTCGTCGATGAGGATGGAGTCCACTTCGTCAACGATGGCGAAGTGGTGGCCGCGCTGTACGAGCTCGGACTGGTCCCACGCCATGTTGTCGCGCAGGTAGTCGAAACCGAATTCGTTGTTCGTGCCGTAGGTGATGTCCGCGGCGTACATCTCCCTGCGCACCGACGGATCCTGGTTGGCGAGGATGCACCCGCTGCTCAGCCCGAGGAAGCGGTAGACGCGGCCCATGAGCTCGGACTGGTATTCAGCCAAGTAGTCGTTGACTGTGACAACGTGGACACCCTTGCCGGTGAGGGCATTGAGGTAGGCAGGAGCTGTGGCCACGAGGGTCTTGCCTTCACCGGTCTTCATTTCGGCGATATTGCCGAGGTGCAGGGCCGCCCCACCCATCATCTGGACATCAAAGTGGCGCATGCCGAGGGTACGTGAGGCAGCTTCGCGCACGGCTGCAAAAGCCTCCGGCAGGAGGTCGTCGAGGCTTTCGCCGTCCTGGTGGCGGTCACGGAGCCTGTCCGTTTCTTCACGCAATTCGGCGTCTGAGAAGGTCTTGAAGGAGTCTTCAAGGGCGTTAATGGAATCGGCATAGTTCCGCAGTTGCCTCAGGGTTTTCTTGTCACCCGTGCGGAGAATTTTTTCGATAAGTGATGCCACGTAAAGTTGCTCCCAGTCTCAAGCTGCCGAATTCTGGCGTTTTCAGTCTACGGGAGAGACAAAGAGCCCGGTTACGTTTCCCTGAGAGCGGAGAACCCTTGGGCCGCGCTCGGAAACGCTGCAACTCAATTGCCGGCAGTTGCGGAGGCCAGCGCTGACGAAAGATTGCCGTTCGGCGCTACCACGACGTCGTCGAGCCCGAGCCACTCCGCCATGAGGCGAAGTTCAGCGGAAAGTTCGACTGCGGTGTCCGGCGGGGCGTCCGGCTCACCATGGGCTGCGCGCACCAGCAACCGTTTCGCTTCGCGGTCGGCCTTCAGGTCGACGCGGGCGACGACGGAATCGCGCAGGAGGAAGGGCAGGACGTAGTAGCCGTATTTCCGCTTCTCCGCGGGAGTGTAGATCTCGATCCTGTAGTGGAAGCCAAACAACTCCTCGAGCCTCCTGCGTTCGAAGACCAACGAGTCAAAGGGACTGAGGAGGGCCCGGCCTTGGGCAGTGCGCGAGAGCTTGGCCTCAACATGCCTGTAGAGCGGCCGGTTCCAGCCACGCACAGTGACTGGTTCCAGCCGTCCTGCAGCAACAAGCCGGATGACCGACTCGGAGCTTGCCTTCACCGGGGTCCGGAAGTAGTCGGCGAAGCAACGAACCGTACCGATTCCGTGGGCCTGCGCCGCTGCGTCCAGCAATCGGTCCATGGACGCGGCGCGGTCGGCGCCGGAGTCGTGGGTGCCGTCGCCTGGTCCATTGTTGGCGAAGATCCTCGCGGTCAGGGTATATCTGCGTTCGAATTGTTCCGTCCGTGAGGCAGCCGTCACCAGCCCTTCCTCGAACAGGTGCTCCAGGACACGCTTGACCAGGTTCCAGTTCCATCCCCAGTTGTCGTGCTGCCGCTCTTCTTCGTGCCCCAGATGCGCAGTCAACTGTGCTGCCGTCATGGGACGGCCACCGGCGAGCGCCTCCAGGATCCGGCGTGCCATGCCTTCCCTTACTCCCGGCTCCAAGTGGGAGGCTCCAACCCATTTCCGCTTTTGCCACAGAAGGAGGTCCGGGAAGTGCTCGGGCCTGATGAAGCTGGCCTCGTGTGCCCAGTACTCCATCATCCGCCTCGGGCTTCTACCGGCCATCGCCCGCAGGATCTCCCGGTCATAGTTGCCAAGCCGCGAGAAGAACGGCAGGAAGTGGCTCCGGGACAGAACGTTGACTGAGTCGATCTGGACTACCTGGAGCCGGGCAAAAGTACGGCCCACCGCCCGTGAAGATACGGGGCCGGTGGGCCGTACTTTGTCCAAACCCTGGGCTGCCAATGCGATCCGCCGTGCCTGCGACAGGCTCAGCGAAGCGGTCATTCCAGTCCTTTCATTGGGGTCGCTGCAGTTGGCCTAGGCTCGTGCGGCCTGGTCCGTCGAGCGGTACGCGTGGATCTTTTCTTCCACGGGCTGGTCCCCTGGTTCGCATGTGGAGTCGAGGGTGATGACCCCATATGTCCATCCACGGCGGCGGTAGACAACCGACGGCGTATTCGTTTCCTTGTCCACGAACAAGTAGAAATTGTGGCCCACCAATTCCATGTTGTCCACCGCGTCATCAAGGGTGAGCGAAGCGGCAGGGAAGACCTTGCGGCGAATGAGGACCGGGGAATCGCCGGCAGGGATGTCGTTTTCGACATCGTAGGGGGAAGTTTCCGCCGGCGCCGTCTCTGGCTCCAGGTGGTTGCTGGCCCCTGCGTAAATGGGTTCGCTCGCGCTGGCGGGCTCAAGCGCCGCAGTCGCCTCACGGACGGCCTTGGGCGTGTGGCGGCCGTGGTGGACCTTCTTCCGGTCCTTTGCGCGGCGGAGCCTTTCCAGCAGCTTGCTGTATGCGAGGTCAAAGGCGGCAAACTTGTCAGCGGCACTCGCCTCAGCCCGGATCACGGGGCCCCGTCCCAGGACAGTTACTTCCACAGTGAGTTGGCCGGGTGTCTGGCGCGGGTTGGTTTCCTTGGAAACCTTGGCGTCAACACGTTGGACCTTGTCCCCAAGCGATTCGATCTTAGAAATCTTTTCGCCGGCATACTCGCGGAAGCGATCCGAAACGGTCAGATTACGGCCGCTGATCATAAACTCCATGGTGCCCTCCAAACAACTCAGGTGACACGATAAGGGCGCTTCCGGGGGCTGATCTGACAGACAGTCGAGCCCCTTTCCGAGCCGCTATCGACAGGTACATCTGTTCTTGGTACCCATAACCGACGTTAGTTCATCGCCACGGGTAATTCATCCTTTCGTCACTTATTTTTTGGTTTGAGTCGCCTGAGGATATGCCTACCGGCTGGTTTGGGGGGGTCGCTCCCCGTGGGCGGCCTGGTCGCGGCAAGGACGACCGCACCGCACACGGTTCCACCCGCCGTCGATACCGCCCGTGCCGCCTCGGCGAGTGTGGCTCCCGTGGTGAGGACGTCGTCGACAATGACGCAGGGAACGCCGTCCAGCGGCCCTGCCCGAAACACGGCGCGAACCCGCATGGAGCCGCGCACGCGGCGCGCGCGCTCTCCGCGGCCGAGCCCCTTCTGTCCGCCGGCGGCGCCTGTGGTCCATCGATCCGCGATCCGGAGGACTCCGGCCATTCCGATGAGTCCGGCGAGTCCAGGCCCGGTCTTCTTCAAGACGTCCTTTACTTCGACGCCCGGCAGCGCCTTCCGTCGCCGCAAATGCGAGAGCAGGAGATGAACCGGGCTAAAACCCCGGCGCCGGAACGCGGCGTTACTGCTCGGGACCGGGACGAGGCAGATGTTGGAGGCGTCTCCGACTGCCGCCCGGATGGCCTTTCCCAGTGCGGGCGCCAGCGTCGCGGCGAGCCGTCCCTGCCCAAGGTGTTTGAAGGAAAGCAGTGCTTGAGCCAACTCGTCCCGGTAGTGTCCGGCTGCCACGACCGGGACCAGCACCGACCCGTCGACAGTAAGCAGTGCCGGGGCCTGTGCCTCGGCCCGGAAGGGGCGGGCGCACAGGAGGCGCAAGCGGCGCGCGCATGCGCCACACAGTGCCGAATCCTCCGCGCCGCAACACACGCATTCTTCGGGAGCCAGCACGGACAGTATCTCGGTGAAGGCGTCGGCAAGGCCTTGGGCGATCGTCGCTATGACCGCTCCGTGCCTCCCGCGATGCCGCGCGGCGTCGGTGCGGGTGCCTGCGAGATCGGGATCCCTCGCGCGGAAACGCGCTTTGCCATGTGCCATGAACCCAGCATGGAACCTGGTGCCAATCGGGAGAAGGAGGGAATGCGGCTATGTGGACAAACCGCGGGAACCAGCTAACCCGGGAACGCCGGATCCACAGGACCCTTGAGTTGGAGTTCCCAGCCGTTTCCTACCCGCTGGAACACCCCGGCCGACGACTGGCCGTAGACCTCGTCCGGACCATTGCCGGCGCTGATAGTTGTCAGCCCTGCCCAGGCAGGAAGGAGCTGGGGCTCGCTCGACGTGAGCGACAACAGCTCGGGGACAACGTTTTGCGTGGCCGAACCCTTCATCACTGCCACGGTGGTGGAATTGACCCAGACGCCTTGGTCGACCGGCGCCGACGTGAGCAGCGTTATGGGCGCCGTGAGGTCCTTGGGGGTGCCATCGGGGTTGCGTAGGATTCCGGTCACTTGGACGGTTGACTTGCCGTTCTGCTCCGACACGACCAGCGCGCGGGTGCCCTCGCGGGAAATGCGGAAGTCGCGCACGATGCGTCCGGCGAGCCAGGGCGGAGCCATGGTCACCGACGGGATCGGCTGGCCTTCCGGAACGTTTGACGGTTTGAACGCGACTACTTCCGTGGCCCCGTTCGCGCCCGGACCTGATGTCCATACCCAGTCCTGCGGACTGAAGGAGGGATCGGCCAGAGTACTTCTGGTGGTCAATTGACGGGCAGGCTGGCCCGGAATCATGGAATAGAGGACGGTCCCCGAGCCGTTGAGGAAAGCCACAGCCTGGGACGTCGGGGACTCGGCCGGCGCTTGCGGATTCAGCCCCGCGACCGGCTGCATGTCCGGAAGGGGGGAAATCCTGTTGTTCTCATAGCGCACGAGCTCGTTGTTGCTGACGGCGATTTGGCGGGCCGGGGCGTTCTTCTCAAGGACCGGCGGCAGGACGGAGCCGCTGTCCTCGACACGGACCAGGTCCTGGTCGGCCCGAAGTTGCACGTTCACCACGTCCGGCTGGCTCCGGAAGGTGAGCGTGAGTTGGTTCTGCATGCGCTGCCGGTCTTCGGCGGAGGCGTCAACGAGTTCCTTAGCGGAAAGATCCACCTGCGCCGCGCCGGAGACAACGGGCACCGATTCCCTGGCCAGCGTCATTCCGGCGGGAAACGCGCTGACCACCGCGCCACGGAGATAGGGTGCGGGACCTGCGAGCAACGCACTCGTCATTGCCTTGACCGTGTTCTTCTTGATGAACCACCGGATGTCCGGTACCGCATACGTAAAGGTGGGATCGTAGAAATAGATCGGCTGGGCGGCGTAGATGACCTTGAATGTCTCTTCGGGGATCGCCGTGCCGTCGGGCACGGCGGAGATCCGCCATTCGCCGTCCACCTGGTCCAAGGTCACCGGGATGGATTCCGTGGTTCCTTCGGGGAACTGGGTCGCGACGCCGTCGGCATCCACTGAGTAGGCGAGGTCGAGCTGATACTTGAACTGATTCTCCACGCCGGTCTTGACCACCGTGGCCTTGCGGAAGACGAGCGTCCGTTGGTCCGACTTCCAACTGACCGACAATGACTGCGTCAGGTACTGCCGGGCCACCGCGTAGTCGCCTTCGTACCCGCTGCCGGCACCGTAGAAGTCCTCGATGATCGACTCCGGGGTGGCGCCCGGGTGGGGAGGCGGCGGGAAGAAAACGGGGGCGTTGGGATTGCCCGCGCTTTCGTCTTTGCTCTTTCCCACTGGACCTGACCGCGGGATTTGCGCGCAGGAACTGAGGACCACCATGAGGACCGCCAAAACGGCGATGGTTGCCTTGAGCACGGACGAGCGGTGTGAACTCACGGCGTCGCACCTCCCCTGGTACCGGCGTCGTCGTCTTCCGCCAGGTTCCGCGCCGGCGAGGTTGTGCCTTCCGACGGTGCCGGCATTACTGAATCCTGAGTCGCCGAATCCTGTTCCGGAGCGCCTTCGCCGGCATCCAGGACGAGCATCTGCCGCTCGGGAGCCGCGCCGGGAAGGCGGATATCCGCAGGCTCCAGCTGGAGGGGCGACTTCCCGATGGTGCCTCCCTTCTTGAGGGGCAAAGTCAATCGGAAGTTCGAACCGGACCCTTTGTGGCCCCATGCCTGCAACCAGCCGTTATGGAGTTTGGTGTCTTCCGCCGCGATGGACAACCCCAGCCCGCTGCCGCCCGTCGTACGGGCGCGCGCGGGATCAGCACGCCAGAACCGGTCGAAGACCCGCGCGGCTTCCGCGGCGGTCATTCCGATGCCGAAGTCGCGCACGGAAACGGCGACTGCATCGTGGTTGGCGGCGACGGAGACGTGGACAGGCTTGCCTTCACCGTGCTCGACGGCGTTGAGCAGCAAGTTGCGCAGGATCCGGTCGATTCTGCGCGCATCCATCTCGACGATGATCCGCTTGTGCCGTGAAGTGAGGCGCACCTCCGAGCCGTATTCCGCGGCGACAGGCGAAGCGCCGTCGATGACATGGGACACGACCTGGAAGATATCGGTGGGTTCCGCGTCCAACACGGCAGCGCCGGCGTCGAAGCGGGAAATCTCCAACAGGTCCGAAAGCAAGGACTGGAACCGCTCCACCTGGTTGTAGAGGAGTTCCGCGGATCTCTTGTTGATCGGATCGAAGTCGTCGCGCGCATCGTACAAGACTTCGGCCGCCATCCGGACGGTGGTGAGCGGGGTCCGTAGCTCATGTGAGACATCGGAAACGAACCGTTGCTGCATCTGGGACAGGGTTGCCAACTGGGTGATTTGTTCCTGGAGGCTTGCGGCCATGTGGTTGAACGAAGCCCCGAGCCTAGCGACTTCGTCCTCTCCCTTGACAACCATCCGTTCCTGCAATTGGCCGGCCGCGAGCTTTTCGGAAACGACGGCGGCGTGGCTCACCGGGCTGACGACGTTCCGGGTCACGTACCACGCGATGCCGCCGATCATCAGCACAAGGGCCGCACCACCGGCCCACAGCACGTTCTGTATCTCGTCGAGCGTCTGTTGGGCGGTGTCGAGGTCATACAGGAGATAGAGCTCGTAGACCGTGCCGTTGAAGGTGACCTTATTCCCGACGGCGATGCCCGGGTGGTCCTGGTCGCCCACCGGGAACTCCGTCGAAGCCCAGTACTGGTCCTTGCCGGACTCCTGGACGGCCTTACGCAGGGCCGGGGGGATGACGCGGACCGTCAATTGGTCCGAAGCGCGCGACTCCACCCAGCGGTTCCGCGGCTTGGTTTGCTCCGGCATGGCTTCGAAGACATAGCGCCGCTGGATGACAGAGCCGTTTCCCTCCACCGCTTTGAGGGTGTCATACACCAGCGTGATCACGCTTGATTGGTCGTTGGCCTGTGAGCCGTCGAAAGTGTCCTGGACCTGCTTGACGTAGTACCGGCTCTCCGATTCCGCTTGTTTCAATCGCTCTTGGAAAAGGTTGTTCGCGATTTGGTTGGAAAGATAGGCGCCAACCACGGCAAAGGAGGCAATGGACAGCAGGAGAGTCATCGAGACTGTCCTGAATTCCAGCGAGCGGCGCCAGCGCCGTAAAAGGGCACGCCACAAATACCGGATCCCGGGACGGAAATGACGGAGCCCGGTCACGACGAGCCGCGACACGCGCAAGGCCAAGATCAGCGCGCGGCGCGTCCAGATGCGGGTCCGCTCAATGAGCCACGGGAGGTTCAGGGCGTGGGCGTCCGTGTGTTCGGGAACCGGGTGCCCCGCCCCGGTGTGTCTGGCGTCGCTTGTTGCTGCCGGGTTGTCTGTGCCGGACTCGCCGGCGGGCGACTCAGGAGCCTGCTTTATATCCGACACCACGAACCGTCAATACAACTTCGGGAGCTTCCGGGTCACGCTCGATCTTGGACCGCAACCTCTGGACGTGGACGTTGACCAGGCGGGTGTCCGCGGCGTGGCGGTAGCCCCATACCTGTTCGAGCAGCAATTCCCGCGTGAAAACTTGCCACGGCTTGCGTGCCAAGGCAACCAGGAGGTCGAACTCCAAGGGCGTCAACGAAATACGTTCACCGCCCCGGGTGACCATATGGCCGGCGACGTCGATGGTCACGTCCGCGATCCTCAGGGTTTCCGGGGCTTTCTGGTCCCCTGGACGCAAACGCGCGCGGACCCGGGCCACGAGTTCGGCGGGCTTGAACGGCTTCGGCACGTAGTCGTCAGCACCGGATTCCAGTCCGCGGACGACGTCGGAAGTATCCGATTTGGCGGTCAACATGACGATCGGCACGTCCGACTCCCCGCGGATCTGCCGACACACTTCGATGCCGTCGGAACCCGGCAGCATCAGGTCAAGCAGCACGAGGTCCGGCTTGGCGGAACGAAAAACGTCGAGGGCTTGTCCTCCGTCTGCGCAAAAGACCGGATCGAAGCCGTCGTTCCGGAGCACGATGCCGATCATTTCGGCCAGTGCTTCGTCGTCGTCCACTACCAGGATGCGTGCCTTCATAGTTATATATTCCCTTATCACTAGTGCTTTGTCCTGTTGAGCCTGGTCACGGCATGGCGGCTGGCAACCGCCAAACGCGTTGGACTATGTAGCTCGGCGACTGAACTATAGGCTGGAGCCCACGGTCCCCAACCGGGTCCGTGGATTGCTGCGGACTGCGTCTTTTGGGGAGGAAAACGTGTCACAGCCAGAGCCTGGCAACCAACCGCAATGGGGCGGCCAACCGCAGTGGGGGAACCAGCCGCCGTCGGGCAACCAACCGCAATGGGGCGGCCAACCGCAATGGGGGAACCAGCCGCCGTCGGGCAACCAGCCACAATGGGGCGGCCAGCCTCAGTGGGGGAACCCGCCCTACCCCGGACAATCGTGGGGCGCCCCCGTTGATCCCCGCTGGCAGGCGGCGGGCCTGCCCCCATATGGACAGCCACGCTACATCGCTCCGCCGAAACCGGGAATCGTTCCGCTGCGCCCGCTTCTGTTCGGTGAAATCATGGACGGCGCCTTCCAGACCATCCGCCGGAACGCCAAAACCATGTTCAGTTCGGCGCTCATTGTCCAAATCATCTCGACTGGCCTGAGCGGAGTGGCCTCCATCGGGTTCCTTACCATGGCCAAAGTTCCGGCAGGCGGGTTCACGAGCCAGGCCGAAGCGATGAGCTTTTTCGGTCCGGTCATCGGAATGATGGCCGGTGTCATGGCGATTTCCCTGCTCTCGGCCGTGCTGTCCGCGATACTCCAAGGGGTCCTTGCCATTCCGGTCATGAGATCGGCCCTCAACCGGCGGACTGGATTCAAGCAAATGTGGTCCCTCGCCCGTTCACGCATTTTGCCCTTGGTGGGATACGGATTGCTGCTGCTGGCTGGATATTTGGCGATCGTCGTGATCATCGTCCTGCTGGGAGCGATAATCGTGGCCTCGCTTGGGCCGGTCGGCCTCGTCCTGGCAATTCCCCTTGGACTCGTAGCAGTGGCGGCGTGCGTCTGGATCTACACCAAGCTGATGGTGGCGCCGGCCGCGATCACAGTCGAAGAGCTCGGGGTATTCGCCGGAATCCAGCGTTCATGGGGGCTGACTACCGGAAGTTGGTGGCGGATCTTTGGAATCGTCCTCCTGGTGACGTTCATGGTGGGAGTGATCGGGAGCGTAGTGCAAATGCCGATCAGCATGGCCACCGGAGGAATCACCGCCGTCGTGTCCCCGCATGCCAGCACGCAACAGTTGACTACCACAACAATCGTCCTGACTGTGGTTTCGCTGATCGTCTCCGCCTTGGTGGGAGCAGTGGGCTTCGCTTTCCAGACTTCCGTTGCCGCCTTGATCTACATGGACCTGCGCATGCGGCGGGACGGGCTGGACCTGGAGTTGCTCCGGCTCCTGGAAACCGGCGAAGATCCTGACGGCATTCCAGGCCGCCACGCGGTCCGCCAAGCGAACTTCCGGCCTTGGCCACCGGCGAGCGGTCAGGGCTACCCCCACGGATGATCCCAGCAGCCGCGGCCTCAATCCTTCTTGCCGCCTCCGAACCTCCGGTGGACCCGGACCGCGATGAAGCCCGACGGTGGGCCACTGAGGAGCTGTCCAAACAGCAGTATGTTTCCGCCCAGCCCAATTGGTTCGAAGAGCTGTGGAACCACTTCATCGATTGGCTTCGCTCCCTCAACGGGAACTCGATTGAGGGACCCGGTTTCGGGCTTCCCCTGATCGGAGCGTTGGTGGTGGTCCTGATCGTGGTCGCCGTCATCGTCGTCAGGCCGCGGCTCAACGCCCGCAGGAAGTCGTCGGCGGAAGTGTTCGACGACGACGCCCCCGCACATGCGGACGTATTCCGCGCCCGCGCTGCCGCCGCCGCGAGCCGGGAAGACTGGGCGACAGCCGTCGTCGAGCAGTTCCGGGTAGTGGTCCGCGCCGCCGAAGAGCGGGCGGTCATCGATGTGCAGGCGGGCCGGACGGCCGATGAGGCGGCTGCCCAACTGGGCCGCGCGTTCGCGGCGGCCGGCACACGGCTGGAGCAGGCGGCCCGGCTCTTCGACGGGGTGAAATACGGCAAGGGAGCCGCTTCGGCTGCCGATTACGCGGACGTCCTTGCGCTGGATTCGGAGTTGGCGGCAACGAAACCGGACTATTCCGGAGCCGCAAGCATCGGCTTGGCGGTGCCGCGATGACGATGGCCCCGGTCAGCGCCGGCAATCGCAAGACCGGCCGCGACACTCCCCCGCCAACGGAACCACGAGGTCCGGGCCGGAAACTCCGCGAGTGGGCGCGTCGCCGTTCGTCGTGGCTACTCATCGGAGCGCTCATTGTTGTTCTGGCCGTCGTCACGGTGGCTGAAAACTCCGGCGGCTCGGATACGGCTCCGTTGTCCGCCCGCAATCCGGCTCCGAACGGTGCCATGGCCGTAGCCGAAATCCTGCGGCAGCACGGAGTCACGGTCACCCAATCCGATTCATTCGCGAACACCACTGCGCTTTTGAGCGGAAAGCCGCAAGCCACCGTTTTGCTGTACGACCCGAACGGCTTCCTGGGCGCCTCCCAACTCCACCGGCTGGAAGGGACGGCGGGGCGCCTTGTTGTGGTGGCTCCCGGCTTCCGGACCCTCAGCGGGTTGGGCGCCGGAATCCGGAATGCGGGTGTGGTTCCCACGAGCACCACAACCGTGGAACCGGGATGCCGCCAGGCCAACGCCGTCGCCGCTGGGACTGTCTCCGGAACGGGTGGGTTCCTTTACGCCGGAGCCGAAACCACGTGCTACCGGCCGGGCAACGGCGACGGCGGGATGTACGCCGCCAGCGCGGACGGCCGACTAGTAGTGTTCGGCAGCACGGAGCTGCTCAGCAACCAGCTCCTGCAAAACGAAGGAAACGCGGCTCTGGGCCTGCGGACCCTCGGACCGGCCCCTGAGCTGATCTGGTACCTCCCGGGCATCGGAGACGTTCCCAAGGACGGACGGGCGCCGACCCTGAACGACCTCGCGCCGCCGTGGGTTGGATTCCTCGGGCTGTGGCTCGCGATTGTCGCAGTCCTCGCCGTGCTCTGGCGGGGGCGGCGGCTCGGCCCGTTGGTATTCGAACCCCTGCCCGTGGTGGTCAAAGCCGCTGAAACGGCTGAAGGCCGGGCCCGGCTGTACCAGGACTCCCGGGCTGTCGCGCGGGCGGCGGATAACCTGAGGGCAGGCACCCTGGCCAGGCTTGCCAAGCATTTCCGGCTCGGTCCGGAAGCCAGCGCGGAGGCCGTCCTTGACGCAATGGCAAGGCGGCTGGACCGTGCACCCCAGGAGTTGCGCCCTGTCGTGTTGGATCACAAGCCGCACAGCGAGTCCGAGCTGGTGCGTTGGGCACAAAGCATCGAAAGAATCGAGCAGGAGGCAATAGCCCGATGAGCAATCAAGCAAGCAGCTTCACCGACGGGAGCCACGGTTACCAGGGCGGACATGTGCGGGAGGACGCCGGACGCCACGAGCCAAGCCCCTCCGTTGAACCCGATCCCGCCCGCAAAGCGCTGCTGGACGTCCGCCACGAAGTCGGCAAGGCCGTCGTCGGGCAGGACTCAACCGTGACTGGCCTGCTGATCGCCCTCTTGTGCGGCGGCCATGTATTGCTCGAAGGCGTTCCGGGTGTAGCCAAGACCCTGCTGGTCCGGGCACTGTCCACGGCCCTGAGCCTCGACACCAAACGAGTGCAGTTCACCCCGGACCTCATGCCCGGCGATGTCACGGGATCCCTCGTCTACGACTCGCATACTTCCGAATTCACGTTCCGCGAAGGACCCGTCTTCACCAACATCATGCTGGCCGACGAAATCAACCGGACACCGCCCAAGACGCAGGCATCGCTGTTGGAGGCGATGGAAGAACGGCAAGTGTCCGTCGACGGCGTCTCACGCGCATTGCCGTCGCCATTCATCGTCGCTGCCACCCAAAACCCCGTGGAGTACGAGGGCACCTATCCCCTGCCCGAAGCCCAGTTGGACCGCTTCCTCCTCAAATTGTCCATGCCCTTGCCTGGCCGCGCAGAGGAAATCGAGGTGGTCCGCAGGCATTCGGAGGGCTTCGATCCGCGAAACCTGAAGGCCGCGGGCGTCCGGCCCGTCGCCGGCGTGGTGGAACTCGAAGAAGCCCGCAGGTCGGTGGCCCAGGTGACGGTCGCCCCGGAAGTCCTCGGCTACATTGTGGACGTCGTCCGGGCAACGCGGGCGGCGCCGTCGTTCCAATTGGGCGTTTCTCCCCGCGGGGCGACGGCGTTGCTGAACACGTCCCGGGCGTGGGCGTGGCTCTCCGGCCGCAATTTCGTCACCCCGGACGACGTCAAAGCCTTGTCCTTGCCATGTTTGCGCCACCGCGTCGGGTTGCGGCCGGAAGCCCAGATGGACGGCGTCCACGTGGACGATGTGCTGGGTAGCATCCTGGCGTCCGTTCCCGTGCCGCGGTGATGGTTCCCTCTCCCATGACGACCGCTCCGGGGTGCTGAATGGCGATCACCGGCCGTTTCGTGCTGCTTGTTTTCGCCGCGTTGGCCCCTTTGGTGCTTTTTCCGTCGTGGGGCACGGTGCTGATCCTCCTTGCCGTGCTCCTCGCTTTGTTGTTGGCCGACCTGGTGCTCGCGGCATCGCCAACGGCCCTTTCCTTGGAGCGCAAGGATCCCGGCAACGTGACGCTCCATTCGGACGCGGAATCCGTGGTGCTTCTCGGCAATGGAGGCACACGCACCTTCCGCGGGCTCGTGCGCGACGGCTGGCAGCCCTCCGCCGGTAACGCCGCACCCATCCAGCGCGTCACTGTTCCGGCCGGTGAGCGACGCCGTGTGGCTGCACGCCTGCGGCCGACGCGGCGCGGGGACCTGACATCACCCCACGTGACATTGCGGTCCTTCGGCCCGCTGGGCCTCGCGGCCAGGCAACGAACGGTCCCCCTCCCGGGCCGCGTGCGCGTCCTGCCGCCGTTCAACTCGAAGCGGCACTTGCCCTCGAAGCTGCGGAAACTCCGGGAACTCGACGGCAAGGCGGCCGTGCAGATCCGCGGGGCGGGAACCGAATTCGATTCCCTTCGGGACTATGTCCGCGGCGATGATGTCCGTTCGATCGACTGGCGCGCGACCGCGCGACGCACCGCCGTCGTGGTCCGCACGTGGCGGCCGGAACGGGACCGCCGCGTCGTGATCATGCTGGATACTTCCCGTACGGCGGCCGCGCGCATCGAGGACGAGCCGAGGCTGGATACCGGCATGGAGGCTGCCCTGCTTCTGGCTGTCCTCGCTGAACGTGGCGGTGACCGGGTGGACTTTTTCGCTTTCGACCGCCGCGTTCGCGGACGCGTCGATTCGGCGGCGAAAGGCAATCTCCTTGGTTCGCTCGTGCAGGCCATGGCGCCGCTTGAGGCTGAGCTGATCGAGATGGACTGGGGGCAGGTTCCCGCCGAGGTGCGGGCCATTTCGGCGCACCGCTCCCTCGTTGTCCTGCTGACTTCGCTCGACGGCGGTGCCCCCGAAGAAGGCCTCATACCACTGGTGGCGCAACTACTGCGGCAGCACGTCGTCCTGGTTGCCTCAGTCCGGGACCCCTTGCTGGGCCGCATGAAGGAAGAGCGGACGACGGCGAGCCAGGTCTTCCGTGCCTCGGCCGCCGAACGGGCGCTGCTGGACCGCGAAGCCGTCAGCGCACATTTGCGGCAACTTGGCGCCGAGGTTGTGGATGCCGAACCGCTCGACCTGCCGCCCCGGCTGGCCGATGCGTATATCCGGCTCAAGGCTGCCGGCCGTTTGTAGTACCGTCACGCGCGAGCTTGGAATCCATCTACCCGGCGAGGAGCCACATGAGCACACCGATCTATGAACTGGCATTGGGCGCCAAGTTCCAGCAGCTGCAGGCCGAGCTCCAGGACTATTTCTCGCTCGCGCCGGGGTCCGGATCGTACGGAATCGGCGAGGGCATGTTCGACGTCGTCGGATGCCGGCAAGGCTGGCTGCGGCCGCTTGTGGCCACCGTCGCCGGGGAACAAGCATTCTTCCCCGAGTACGGCGAGCAGGTTCCGTTCCGGATCGAAAACCACGCCCACCTTGACCCATTCGGACGTTCAAGCCTCACTGCCCGGCGAGAAATCTTCTTCCCGGGCCGGACCAGGCTGTTCCACGACACCACCGTGGCCGAAGCCGGTAAGAACGGCACCCGGTTGGTGGATTACCTTGGCCGCTACCGCAGGCTCGCTACCGACTTGGACCTCGATGTCACGCCGGAGGGGCGCCTTCGAGGCATTTCGAGTGCCACCCGTTTGTTCCTGGGATCGCTCAGGCTATCCTTGCCGGCTTCCCTCGATGCGAAGGCGTATGCCGAACAGTGGTGGGATGCCGCGGAAGGGAAGCACCGGATCCAGGTGAAGGTACTGCAAAGGCACGTCGGACTTGTCCTCGTGTATGCGGGGTCCTTCGACTACCGTTTGGCCCCTTTGCTGCCCGCGAACGAATCCGCAGCCTCCGCGCAAACCGCGACTGCCGCCGTCGGACTCCCGCGCTACGCGGAACCGGAACGTTGGGAGCCGCGCGTTTAGGGGCGGCGTGAAAAGTCAGCCGAGCGCGAGCTGGTTCAGTCCGTCCGCCAGTTGCGTCAACCGCGTCAGTACTTCCTTGGCGCCTGACGGCGAATAGCCGGCAAGACCATCCGACGGCGTGACGCGCACTGCCCCAAGGCTCGACGGCGGCAGGCCAAGTTGGCGCCAAGGGCGCCAGACAGTGTCCACGACGTCGGAGGTGCGCGGCAGCCTCGCGGATGGGTCGTTCGTTGGGAGCGCACCGGCCCACAGCGTTTTTCCTGCCTCAACGGCCCCGGCGATCTGTTCCCACTGGCGCGTTGTCAACGCCTTGAGCGGAACAGCGATGCCGTCCGCTCCCGACGCGAGGATCCGTTGGATGGGGGCTTCGATCTCCGGAACGGACACCACGACCTCGGCTACCCCGGCGGCGCGCAGGCCATCGACCACCGTGTGCCACGCACTTGTAACCTCTTCACCGGGAATGGCGCGGAGCGTCCGGTATCCGCTGGCGGTGGGTATGGTGCCAGCCAGAATGGCGGAAATGTCCGGCTCGTCGAGTTGGACCACGACGGCGGCGCCCGGCACCGCGGCGCTGACCCGCGAAACGTGGTCGGCAACGCCGGCGGCCAAGGAGTCCACGATGTCCCGGCGCGCACCGAAATCGAGGAGGGCGCGCTCCCCGTTGTGCAAATACAGGCCCGCGGCGAGGCTCATAGGACCGCGCAACTGGATTTTCAGTGCCTCCGCAGAGACCTCTTCCGAACCGGCGACATCTGCCAGGACGTTGATGTCGCTGGCAAGCGCGGACGTTGCCCGCCGCTGGTCCTTCCCGGGACGATCAACCAGACGCCATCCATGTGGCTGCACATCGACGGCAAGTTCGACGAGGAGTGATGCCGTCCTGCCGAGGGGATCGGAGCCGACGCCGCGATCAGGCAGTTCCGGGAGGAAGGGAAGGTGCGGACTGCCGAGTTCGCCACGGATGATCCGCTGGGCTTCCAGGGCGTCCGTCCCCGGCCACGGTCCCGGAGCGGTCGCAGTGACCTGTTTTTGCACGGCTTCTACAGGCACGCGCTCAGGCCTGGGCGATAGTCGCCTGGTGGTCCTCGGCTATGGCTTCGTGATGCCTGATGACCTCGCTGATGATGAAATTCAGGAATTTCTCGGCAAACGCCGGATCGAGGTGTGCTTCCTCGGCAAGCCGCCGCAACCTGGCAATCTGGGCAGCTTCACGGCCGGGATCGCCCGCGGGCAGCTTGTAGGTCGCCTTGAGGACGCCCACTTTCTGGGTTGCCTTGAAGCGTTCCGCGAGAAGGTAGACGAGGGTGGCGTCGATGTTGTCGATGCTCGAGCGGATGGAGAGCAGTTCGTCCATGACTGCCTGGTCCACGTGGCCGGCAAGGGAGCTGGCGGAAGGATCGAAGGAATCGGCGTCAGCGAGGGCGTGGTTCTGCTCGGTCATTCCTCCAGTCTAGGTGTGCGGGCATCCCCTTGAGGGGCACAATGGGCATGTCCGCGCCAACGTTAAGGAGAGCACGCATGAAAATCGCAGTTCTTGGCACCGGAATGGTCGGTCATGCACTGGCCGGCAAGCTGGTGGCGCTCGGCCATGAAGTCATGATGGGTTCCCGCGAGGCCGGCAACCCCAAAGGCACCGAATGGGCGGCGCAGGCCGGCCCGCGAGCCAGCGCCGGCTCCTTCGCTGATGCCGTGGCCACGGCCGAGCTCGTGATCAACGCGACCCCCGGCATGGTCTCGCTCGCGGCGCTGGAAGAAGCCGGCGCGGAAAACCTTGCGGGCAAAGTCCTGCTGGATGTGTCCAACCCCTTGGATTTTTCCCATGGGTTTCCGCCGTCCCTGTCGGTCTGCAATACAGACAGCATTGCCGAGACCATCCAGCGTACATTTCCGGAAGCGCGAGTGGTCAAGGCACTTAACACCGTGATGGCTCCGCTCATGGTCGACCCGCTCCGGCTTGACGGCGGCGCCCATGACGTCTTCGTGGCCGGCAACGACGACGGCGCGAAGGCCGCCGTCGTCGGGATCCTGCGGGAGTTCGGCTGGCTGCCCGAACACATCCGCGACCTTGGCGGGCTTGAAGTCGCGCGCGGTACGGAGATGTGGATGCCGCTGTGGCTGCGGATCTTCATGCGCCAGCAGCAAGGGAAGCTGTTCAATATCGCCGTGGTGTCCGAATAGCGCGATATTCCGGTAGCCCAAAGGGACATGCCCGCCCCTCCGGGAGAGGGGTGGGCATGTCCCTTTTTTGCTACGGGTGCTGCGGCGCGGGCTAGATGCCCAACAGCGCCCGGTGCTCTTCCCGCCGCCGGGCTTGTTCGTCCGGATCCGGAACCGGGAGCGAGGCGATAAGCCGACGGGTGTAATCATGCTGCGGATTGCCCATGATCTGGCTGCCGATCCCTTGTTCCACCAGGTTGCCCTTGAACAACACGCCCACCCAATGGGAGAGCATGTCCACCACTGCGAGGTCGTGGCTGATGAACAGCACGGCGAAGCCGAACTCTTCCTGGATGTCCTTGAACAGCTCCAGGACTTTCGCTTGGACGGAGACGTCCAACGCGGACGTCGGCTCGTCGGCGATCAGGAGGCGCGGGTTGAGCGCGAGCGAACGCGCCAGTGACGCGCGCTGACGCTGGCCGCCGGAGAGTTCGTGCGGGAACCGTTCAGCGTACGACGCCGGCAACTGCACCGATTCGAGCAGCTGCGCCACGCGCAGGCGTGCTTGTGCCGGGCTCGGGTGGGTGTGGATCAGCAGCGGCTCCGCGACGCATTCACCGATGGTCAAATGGGGGTTGAACGACGCGGCGGGATCCTGGAAGACGAAGCCGATGTCCTTGCGCAAGGGCTTGAACGTGTGCTCCTTGAAGTCCAGCATTTCGTATCCGAGGACTTTGAGGCTGCCGCCGGTGGCCCGGTTCAGGCCCGCGATGGCCCTGCCGATGGTGGACTTTCCCGAACCGGACTCCCCCACCAGGCCGAAGACTTCATTCTCGGAAAGGGTGAAGCTGACGTTGTCCACGGCCTTGAACCCCGGCCTGCCGAGCCGGCCCGGGTACTCGATGGTGAGGTTCTTTGCCTCGACAAGGACCTTCCCGCCTTGGTGCAGCCGTTCTTTCGCGCCTTCGGACGCCGAGTTCCGGCCAAGGTGAGGAACCGCCGCCAACAGGTTCTTGGTGTAGTCCTGCTTGGGTTCGGCGAAAAGGGCTTTCGCCGGGGCCTCTTCCACCACGTCTCCTTGGTACATGACCACCACGCGGTCCGCGAGGTCCGCGACGACGCCCATGTTGTGCGTGATGAGCACAATAGAGGTCCCGTACTTGTCACGCAGGTCGCGCAGGAGCTGCAGGATTTCGGCCTGGACCGTGACGTCGAGTGCCGTCGTCGGTTCGTCGGCAACGATCAGTCCGGGATTCAACGCAAGGGCGGCCGCGATGACCACGCGCTGTTTCTGCCCGCCCGAGAGCTGGTGGGGATAGTAGTTGACCCGGACTTCCGGCTCCGGGATTCCCACCTTCCGCAATGCCTCGGTTGCCCTTTTCTTGGCTTCCCTGGCCGAGATCCGGTGCCCATCCGCAGCGTGGGCCCTAATGCCTTCTGCGATCTGCCAGCCCACGGTGAACACTGGATTCAGCGCCGTCGAGGGTTCCTGGAACACCATCGCGACGTCGCGGCCGCGGATTTTCCGCAGCTTGGACCGGCTGACGCTGATGACGTTGTTGCCTTTGATCAGGACCGCGCCGGAGCTGATGGCCGTTTCAGGAAGGAGCCCCAGGATGGTCTTGGCCGTGACCGTCTTGCCGGATCCGGATTCGCCGACGATCGCCAGGACTTCGCCGGCTTTGACCTCCAGGCTGACGTCCTTGACGGCGTAAACGTCGCCGCTGTCTGTCGCGAAGGTGACTTTGAGCCGCTCGATATCGAGGACGGGCTGGTCGGTGGGCAACGGCTGGTCCGAAATGTTGCCGATGTTGGTGGTCATGCGTTACCTGCTTCCCGAGTACCGTTTCCTGCTGCGGAACCGGTACCTGCTCCTGTGTTTCCGCCCTGTCCAACGGCTGCCGCGGATCGGGAGGGCTTGCCTCCGGCACGCTTCCGGCCGCGCAGGCGGGGATCGTTGAGGTCGTTGATGCTCTCGCCGACCAACGTGAGTCCAAGGACTGTGAGGACGATGGCAATGCCCGGGAAGACACCTGTCCACCAAATTCCGGAGGAAGCGTCCGCCATGGCCTTGTTGAGGTCGAATCCCCATTCCGCCGCGGAGGACGGCTCGATGCCGAATCCCAGGAAGCCGAGCCCCGCAAGGGTCAGGATCGACTCTGAGGCGTTGAGGGTGAACATCAGCGGAAGCGTCCGCGTGGCGTTCTTGAAAATGTGCCTGCCGATGATCCGCATGCTCGATGCGCCAAGCACCATGGCCGATTCAACGAACGGTTCGGCCTTGAGCCTGATGGTCTCTGCGCGGATCACCCGGAAATACTGCGGTACGAACACCACTGTGATCGAAAAGGCGCATGCGAGGATGCCGCCCCAGAAGCTCGACTGGCCGTGGCTGATGACGATCGACATGACGATCGCGAGGAGCAAGGACGGGAACGCGTAGATGGCATCCGCGATGACAACGAGGACCCGGTCCAGCCACCCGCCGTAGTATCCGCTGAGCAGGCCCAGCGCGACGCCAAGGAAAATGGACATGGCGACGGCCACCACAATCACGGTCACTGCGGTCTGCGAACCCCAGAGAACACGCGAGAGGACGTCGTATCCGCCCACTGTGGTTCCCAGGAGATGCTTGCTGCTGGGAGCCTGTTGCGCGGGGAACGAACCGCTTTGGTCGCTGAGCTGGGAGTAGCCGTACGGAGCAATGAATGGCGCCAGGATGGTGCACAGCAGGAAGAATCCGGTCAGGACCAGCCCGGTGATCAGCATGCCGCGCTGGAGACCGACGCTCTTGTTGAGGTGGGAAATAACGGGGAGCCCTGACAAGAATGACTTCTTCGGGCCGGAAAATGTGGCAGTACTCATCTCAGTACCTCACTCGCGGGTCGATCAGCGCGGCCACAACGTCCACGATGAAGTTGGTGATGGCGACGATGACGGCCAGGAGCATCACGATGCCCTGGACTGCCACGAAGTCCCTGGCATTCAGGTATTGCACCAACTGGTAGCCAAGTCCTTTCCACTCGAAGGTGGTCTCCGTCAGGACGGCACCTCCGAGCAGGAGGGCGATCTGCAGGCCCATGACCGTGATGATGGGGATCAGCGCCGGTTTGTAGGCGTGCTTGGTGACGAGCCGGAACTCGCTGACGCCGCGTGACCGTCCGGCCTCGACGTAGTCCTTGCCCAGCGTTCCGATGACATTGGTCCGGACGAGGCGCAGGAAGACGCCCGCAGTGAGGAATCCGAGCGCGATGGCGGGCAGGACAGCGTGCGAGACGACATCGCCGAATGCTGCGAAATTGCCGCTGCGGAGGGCGTCGAGCCAGTAGATGCCGCTGGGAGCCGCGAGGCTGCTCATGGCCAGTTCCGTGCGGGTCGAGGTGCGTCCCGCTACCGGAAGCCAACCAAGCCAGACCGAGAAGGTGAGCTTGAGCAGCAGGCCGGAGAAGAACACCGGGGTCGCGTAGCACAGGATGGCGAAGAAGCGGAGGAAGGCATCAGTCGCGCGGTCGCGGCGTTGTGCGGCGAGCAGCCCGAGGGGAATGCCGACGGCGAGCGCCACGATGAGCGCGTTGATGGACAGTTCCAGCGTGGCGGCGCCGAAGGTGGAGAGCATTTCGACGACGGGTCGGCGGTCCGTGATGGTGGTGCCGAAGTTGCCCGTGACAACCTGGCCCAGGTATTCGAAGTACTGGACGAAGATGGGCCGGTCGTACCCGGCGTCGTGGATTCGCTGGGCAAGGACGTCTGGCGGAAGCCGGCCGCCCTGCGCGGCGGTGATGGGGTCACCGATGACCCGCATGAGGAAGAACACGAGCGTGACCAGGATGAAGATCGTGGGAATGATCAGGAAGAACCTGACCACGATGTACCTGCCCAGGCCCCCGCCCTGCCCTGATTTGCGTTTCGGAGCGACGGCGACCGGCTCGACGTCGGGCACCTCAATAAGTGATGTCATTGCTACCTAAAGTTCATAGCCCGCGGATCGCGCGGGGTCTTGCTTTGATATGTGGCAATCAGCAGCAAAGGGGAGGCAAAGCGCCTGTTGGCACCCGCCTCCCCCTGACGGGCTGCTTACTTGGAAACAGTTCCCAAACGGAACTTGAAGGATGCGTCGAGCGTCTTGTCGACGCCGTTCACACCGTTTGCCGAGATGGCAACCTGGGCGCCCTGAAGCAACGGAAGCGTGGAAATGTCCTTCGCCAACGCGTTCTGGACTTGCTGGATTGTCGCCTCGCGGGCCGACTTGTCCGTGGTGGTCAGCTGCTTGTTGATCAGGTCGGTGACCGTCGGGTTGTTGTAGTGGTTCTTCAGGAAGCCGCCGTTCGGGAAGAACGGAGTGAGGTAGTTGTCGGAATCGCTGAAGTCGGGGAACCAGCCGAACTGGAACAGCGGGTATTCGTCAGCGCGGCTCGCCTTGCTGTACGTGACCCATTCAGTGGACTGCAGGTTGACCTTGAACAGGCCGGATTTCTCGAGCTGGTCCTTGATCATTGCGTATTCGTCGCCCGAGGAGCTGCCGTAGTGGTCCGGGTTGTACTGCAGGTTCAGCGTGACGGCGCTGCTAACGCCGGCATCGGAGAGGACCTTCTTGGCCTTGTCCAGGCTCGGCTTGCCGTTGCCGTCGCCGTAAGCGTCCTTGAACGACTGGTTCGCGCCCAGGAAACCGTTGGGTACGTTGGAGTACAGCGGCAGGTACGTGCCCTTGTAGACCTGGTCGGCGATGGCCTGGCGGTCTACGAGGTCGGCGATCGCCTGGCGCACGGCCAAGGCCTTCGCCGGGTTGGCGTCCGGAGTCTTCGCGCCGAACGGCATGGTGTCGAAGTTGAAGGTGATGTAGCGGATTTCGCCGCCGGGGCCGATGTTGACCTTGACCTTCGAGTCCTTCTTGAGGTCGTCGACGTCGGTGGCGCTGAGGCTGCGGTTGGCAACGTCGATGTTGCCCTGCTGGATATCCAGCTTCATGTTGGTCGGCTCGGCGTAGTACTTGATGGTCGCGGCGTCATTGGCCGGCTTGCCCAGTACACCCTGGTAGTCCGGGTAGGCCTTGAGGCTGATGAGTTCGTTCTTCTTGTAGCTGTCGATCGTGTACTGGCCGTAGAACGCCTTGGCCTTGACGATGTCGTCATCCGAAAGCAGCTTGTCCGCCGGGAAGACCTGGTGGTCTACGATCGGGGCCGCCGGGCTGCTCAGGATCTGCGGGAACGTCTGGTCGTTGGCGAGCTTGAGCTTGAAGACTGCGGTGTCGGCGTCCGGGGTGCTGACGCTTTCCAGGTTAGCGAGCAGCGACGCGGGACCGGCGGGGTCGTTGATCTTGAGCTGGCGGTCGAAGGAGAACTTGACGTCCGTGGAATCCAGCGTGTGGCCGTTGGCCCACTTCAATCCGGGCTTCAGCTTGACCGTGTACTCGGTGGGGGACGTGAACGACGCCGATTGCGCCAGGTCCGGCACGGGATCGGCGCTGCCCGGCTTCGAGTTGAGCAGGAAGGAATAGACCTGGTTCATGACCATGAAGGAACCGTTGTCGTACGAACCAGCGGGGTCGAGCGCGGTCACCTTGTCGGTGGTGCCGTAAGCGATCGGGCCGCTGGAAGCTGAAGAAGCCGAACCGCCTCCGCCAGACGGGCCCGTGCAGGCCGTCAAGGCGAAAGCGGAAATGCTTGCAAGCGCGATAACGCTTCGCAAAGCTTTCTTGTTCATTGCCATCTGTGAACTTTCTGTTCGATGGATACGGCATGCTGCCGTCGGTAATTTCTTCGGAGCGCACACTCCTGATTCCACGATTCAACCAGAAGCCCAATGAGGTGAAACGTTTTATCATGTGAGTTGAGACACAAACTTTATTTTTCATCAGCGCCCTTCTCACTCTCCTGCCCGGGGTGACCCGCTCGGAGGTCCGGACAGGAGTGGAACTCGGGGGCGCCCCGCGCTCAAGGCGCGCGGCAGCGTCGAGCACGCAGTCAAGGTGACGGGAACGACGTCGGCGCCGCGCCAATTCCGGACGCGGACCCCCATCAACCGCAGCGGAAACGCTGCTTAGCCCGGTATGGAGCCGGGGTTCACCCGAGGCAATAGCGCGTCAGGCTACAAGCGCAGCCGGCACAAGGCCGGCTGGCTACAAACGCGCAGGCTACAAAGCCGTGCGCTGAAGGGAGCGGGCGGCGTCGATGGTTGCCTGCCCGAGTACGCGCGTTCCCTGGTACAGCACGATGGTCTGTCCGGGAGCAACGCCGCGGAGGGAATCCATGAGTGTCACCACGAGGCTTTCGCGCTCGACGCCGGCCTCGTCGAGTTGCCGTTCAACGGAAGCCTTGGCTGGAACGGGGTCGCCGTGGGCGCGCACCTGCGCATGGCAATCGAATTCCTCGCCCGTGGCGACCTCCGCGATCGGCAGGCCGGCCCAGGACACCTTGATGCCACGGATCTCGTCGATGGCAAGCAGACCTTCGGGCCCGACCACCACTTTGTTTTCCTTGGGCCGGATCTCCAGGACGAACCGCGGCTTCCCGTCGGCCGCCGGGGTACCGAGTTTAAGGCCGCGGCGCTGGCCCACGGTGAAGGCGTTGGCACCAGGGTGCTCACCGACCTTGGCGCCGGTTTCATCCACGATGTCGCCCGAGGTCATCTCGATCTTCTCTGCAAGCCAACCCGCGGTATCGCCGTCAGGGATGAAGCAAATGTCGTGACTGTCCGGCTTGTTGGCAACGGACAAGCCGCGGCGCTCGGCCTCTGCCCGGACCTCAGCCTTCGAGGGTGTCTCGGCCAGGGGGAACATTGAGTGCTTGAGCTGCTCGTGGGTCAGGACGCCCAGTACGTAGCTTTGGTCCTTCGCCCAGTCGGCGGCCCGGTGAAGTTCGGGATTGCCTTCGGCGTCCGTGATGACCTTCGCATAGTGGCCCGTGCAGACGGCGTCGAATCCCAGGGCAATGGCCTTCTCCAGCAGGGCAGCGAACTTGATCCGCTCGTTGCAGCGCATGCAGGGGTTGGGGGTGCGGCCCGCGGCGTATTCGTCGATGAAGTCCTGGACGACGTCTTCCTTGAAGCGTTCGGAGAAATCCCAGACGTAGTAAGGGATACCGAGCACGTCGCAAGCCCGCCAGGCGTCCCGGGAATCCTCGATCGTGCAGCAGCCACGGCTGCCGGTCCGCAGGGTTCCGGGCATGCGGGACAGCGCCAGGTGGACGCCGACGACGTCGTGCCCGGCTTCGACGGCACGGGCGGCGGCAACGGCGGAGTCGACTCCGCCGCTCATTGCTGCAAGAACTCGCATGCTGGCTTTCTGTTGAAAATAGGGGAAGAATCGCGCCTCAAGGACCTCAAACAACGGGACGCGCCCGTCTATTCTAGCGCCCGCCCGATCCGGCCCGAAAATGCCTTGACCCCGGCAGCCGGGAAATCTAAAGTCAAAATTGTCAGTTTTAGATGCCGGTTCGCTCACTCCGTAGCGCTCCAGCCGGCTTCCGCGTCCAGAGCGAATCGAGTCATGATGGACACTGAACACATCGTCATCGCCGGCGGCGGTTTGGCCGGCGCCACAGCGGCCAAGACGCTCCGCGCAGAAGGATTCGAAGGGCGCATCACTGTATTGTGCGCCGAGAACGAGACGCCATACCTTCGGCCTCCGCTCTCCAAGGAATTCCTCCTCGGCAAGGCCGCCGAAGATGCCGTCCCGGTCGTGCCGCCAGGCTGGTACCAGGAGAACGACGTCGAACTCCTCCTTAAGGTGGCTGCCACGGCGATCGATCGGGGCGCCCACGCCGTACAACTGGATTCCGGCAGCGAGCTCCACTACGACCGGCTGCTGATTGCCACGGGAGCCCAGCCGCGGCGGATACCCGTGCCGGGCTCGGAGTTCGAGGGCGTCATGACTTTCCGGACGTTCAACGATTCCCGCCGGCTCAAGGAGAAGCTCTCCGGCGGCGGCAAGAAAGTTGTGATGATTGGCTCCGGGTGGATCGGGATGGAACTTGCGGCGGCTGCCACGGAATATGGCAACAGCGTGACCCTCATGGGACTTGAAGACGTGCCGCTCAGCATCGCGATCGGCCCTGAACTGGGGGCCTACTTCCGCGGCCTGCACGAAAAGCGCGGCGTGCAGTTCCGCCTGCCCGCGAGCGCCGCGGAAGTCAGGGGCGATGACGGCAAGGCCCAAGCAGTCGTTACCAATACGGGTGAAGTCCTTCCTGCGGACCTCGTGGTCATGGCCGTCGGCGTCGCGCCGGACACCGCCCTGGCCGAGGCCGCCGGGCTTGATATCAAGAACGGGATCCTGGTGGATTCCTCCCTCAGGAGCAGCGACCCGGACATCTTCGCTGCTGGCGACGTAGCAAACGCGCTCCACCCGTTCACGGGCGAGCACCACCGCAGCGAACACTGGCACAACGCGCTCAACGGCGGCAAGGTCGCGGCCAAGTCGATGCTTGGCCAAGACGCCGTCATGGACGTGGTGCCTTATTTCTACACGGACCAATACGACGCATCCATGGAGTACTCCGGCTACGCCACGCTCGCGGCGGGCACAGAGCCCCTGGTGCGTGGCTCGCTGGAGGAAGGCAGCTTCATCGCCTTCTGGCTCCGTGACAGCACAGTGGTGGCGGGCATGAGCGTCAACCAACAGCGGGTGCAGAAACCCATCAAGGCGCTTATTTCGGGCCGCGTTACGGTCGACTCTGAGCGCCTGGTTGACACGAGCGTGCCGCTTGACGATTTCTTGCCCAAGGACTGAGCCCGAGCCGGTTGAGCCTCGACCGGGGGTCCGCGCCTAACCGCTTTTAAGCGCCGGCCCCCCGGCCGCGGGCGACCGTCGCCGCGGTCTGGATGCTGGATTCGTGGCCGGCCATGCCGGCCTGCTTCGCCCGGGCGTAAGCTTCCGGGAGCGCTTTGAGCAGCGCGTCCACATCGGCGTCGTTCGACGCATGACCCAGGCTGAAGCGCTGCGCTCCCCGGGCGGTGTCCTCGTCCAGCCCCATGGCCAGCAGGACATGGGAGGGCCTGGGAACGCCCGCCGTGCACGCGGATCCGGTTGACGATTCGATCCCTGCGAGGTCCAGGAGGAAGAGCAGTGAATCGCCCTCGCAGCCGGGAAAGGTGAAGTGCGCGTTCCCGGGTAGCCGCGCGTCGCCCGGAGCTCCGCGCAACACGGCTTCCGGAATGGCAGCTGTGACGCCGTCGATGATCCGGCCCCTCAGTGCACTGATCCGATCACGTTCGGCGGCCAGGTTCTGTGCCGCCGATTCAGCCGCGGCGGCAAACGCTGAGATCGACGCCGTATCCAACGTTCCGGAGCGGACGTCGCGTTCCTGCCCGCCACCGTGCTGGGTGGGCGTGACCTTGACGGACCGCCCGAGGAAGAGCGCGCCAATTCCCACGGGACCGCCGATTTTGTGGCTCGAGACCGACATCGCAGCCAAACCGGATTCACGGAAGCTCAACGGAATGGAGCCAAAAGCCTGCACGGCGTCCGAATGCACCGGTATGCCATGGGCGGACGCGAGATCCACGATCTCCTTGATGGGCTGGATGCTGCCGACCTCATTGTTGGCCCACATTACGGTCACCAACGCTATCGACTCCGGGTCACGTTCGATTTCGGCGCGGACGGCGTCGAGCCGCACCACTCCTTGGGAATCGACAGGCAGCCAGACGACTTCTGCGCCCTCGTGCCGTTCGAGCCATTCAACCGTGTCCTGCACGGCGTGATGCTCGACGGCGGAGCACAGGATCCGCGTCCGACTGCCGTTTTCGTCGTGGCGGGCCCAATACAGGCCCTTGACCGCGAGATTGTCGGCCTCGGTGCCTCCCGAGGTGAAGATGAGCTCGGAAGGGTGCGCTCCCGCTGCCGCCGCGATGGATTCGCGGGCCTCCTCCACCGAGCGGCGGGCGCGCCGCCCCGAGGCGTGGAGCGATGAAGGATTGCCGGTCCGCGCCAACTCCCGCGTCATTGCCGCAAGGGCGACTTCGGAGATCGGGGTGGTGGCGGCATGGTCCAAGTAAACAGGCACTGCTTAAGTCTAACTAGCGCGATTCGCTTGTGGTCTACATGATGGCAGAACCCGGCAGGACCGGGCCGGGTCACTGTTCAGGCCGGATCACTGCTTAGGCCGGATCCGTGCGCAGCAGTACCCTTCGCGGTCGTCGCCCGCGACCCGGTCTTCCTCGACCCCGCAAGCGGCTGCGGCTCCGCTGAGGAAGGCTCCGTTCATGGCGCAGACAACATCGGTATGGCTCCCCGCCAGGCGGTGGAACGGGCAGTTCGCGAGCGAGTACCCGCCGTCGTCGTCGGCCTCCGGATGGTAGCCGTAGTTCTCCAGGACCTCCGTGAAGTCCGCTCCATCACCGCCAGCGGCGCGGCCGTGCGCATAAGCGGTTTCGAGGAGGGTTTCGCGCGGGGACCCGCCGTCGTCCATCATGCGGTGGAGCGCGGATGCCATTACGTCGCCGGCGAGGTCGTAGTTCCGTTCCGGAACAGACGCGCCGATCTCGTCAACGACGGACGTGTACAGCTTGGCGGGGCGCCCTGATCCCGGGCCGACCTTGCTGCCGAGCTTGCGGAATTCGACTTTCAGGAGCTCGTCGCGCACCAAGCGGTCGAGGTGGAAGGACGCCGTGCTTCGGGGAAGTCCAAGAGCCATGGCGGCGTCGTCGCGACTGACCGGGTGGTTCGCCCGGCAGACGTGTTCATACAGGCGACGGCGGTTGCGGTCGTCAAGGGACGCCACTGCCGACAGCCGGCGAAGCCAGGGAATTCCGCTCATGAACCAAGCTTATCTCTAAAAACAACATCCATTGCTTAATCCTCCGGAGCTTTCTAAAATCAAGATATCTACTTTTAGAAAGAAGGCATCATGGCAACTGCACCGACCCCTGCCCAGGCGAAATCCGGATCCTTGCTGGCCGCCGATCCGCAACGGCAGGCGTTCCTCCTGCTCCGGACGGTATTCACCATCGCGCCCATCATTTTCGGCCTGGACAAGTTCACCAACCTGCTGACCCACTGGACGATGTACCTCGCGCCGGTCGCCACAACCGTGGTGCCCATACCGGCTCAGACATTCATGTACATCGTGGGAGTCGTGGAGATCGTGGCCGGGATCGCAGTGGCGGTCCGCCCGCGCTTCGGCTCGCTCCTGGTAGCCGTGTGGCTCCTGGGAATCATCGTGAATCTGCTGGTTCTCGGCAACTTCTACGACGTCGCGCTCCGCGACTTCGGGCTCTTGGTGGCCGCCCTGGCCCTCAACCGCTTGTCCGTGTCCGCCCGCCGCTGACCCGCCGTCAACCTGCGTTCGGGTCCGCATCCCGCGAAGTGAAAGCCAGGACCTCCCACAGGGGGTCCTGGCTTATCGCTGTCCCGATCACCCCGGCCGGGGCCTCATCCCCCAGCCCCGCGGCCGCCGTCGAACCCTCGCGGCAGGCGGGTGAACCTGGGAACTAAAGGGCGGTCCGCCGTCGTTCTCATGAATGGCTGGCTAGACTTGCCAAGACCGCTGTTCCGTGCCGGGCGGCGAAACTGTCGAAGATCGCAAAGAAAGGCCGAGGTTGGCTGAGGGCAGCAGTTCCCACTATCAGGTCCTCCGGGTTTCCGTCACGGCCACGGACAAGGAAATCAAGGTGGCCTACCGCAAGGCTGCCAGGCTCGCCCATCCGGACCACGGCGGCGATCCCGCGGCCTTCCGGCAAATCACCCTCGCCTATGAAACACTGATCGATCCCAAGCGCCGCGCGGAGTACGACCGCCGCTACGCCAGCAGCACTTCAGGGAAGTTCAGCCCCCAACCCGAAAGGCCGGACTACAGCGGCGCCGCCGCTCCGCGGACCGAAGCCCGCCCGTCCGCGGGAGCCCATCGGCCCAACACGCCGCGCAACACCGCCGGCGACCCTCCCGTCTACGTGCCGTCATTCGACGACCCCCTCGAAGTGCCGCTCCTCTCGAAGGGCGAAGCAGCCTTGCAGGTCCACGGCATGCCAAGGAAACGCGGGATTTTCGGCGCCGAAGCACGCATCCAACGGGAAATGCGGACCGTGCAGCTGATCAGCCGGCAAATCCTGCCCGCCATTCCCTCGGCCCGGCTCATCAACGGACTGCTCTCGCCGTCGGACAACAGCCACATAGACCACGCCTTGCTCGCCGGATACCGGCTCGCGCTCATTGGCTCCATGCTTCTGCCCAAGGGCGCCTACGCCTGGGACGGGCTCGCACTCAGGCACGGCGGCCGCGCGGTTCCCCCACCGCAGCTCGATCTGATCGTCCGCCACATGCAGGAGATCTTCCCGGAGCTGAATGTCACGGGATGGGTGGTGGTGCACAGCACGGACGGCAACCCGCACGAACCGGTCATCGACCACTATCGGCGGACAGACGGGGAGTTCGGCTCGGTACAGATCGTCAACGCCGCCGGACTGGCCCGTGGCCTCAAGCAATTCCTGAGTTCCGGTCCGGTCCCGAACACGGTAGTTGTGCCCGTCCTCGCGCGCTTGCTGCGTGGCATGCACTGACCTGTCCGGCACCGCCAGCCACCCGACCATGCCGCTCCCCGCCCCTCGCTAGGATTGATACGTGTTCCGCATCCTCTTCCACACCCCTGAAATCCCGGGAAACACGGGAAACGCCATCCGACTCGCCGCCATCACGGGTGCCGAACTGCACCTCGTGGAGCCGCTCGGTTTCGACTTCTCCGACGCGAAGCTCCGCCGAGCGGGACTCGATTACCACGACCTCGCCGTCGTCACGGTGCATCCGGACATCGAGGCGGCGTGGGCAGCCTTGCAGCCTGAGCGCGTCTTCGCGTTCACGTCCGACGGCGATACCTCCTACACGGACATCGCTTACCAAAAAGGCGACGTACTGTTGTTCGGTCCGGAATCGGTGGGCCTTCCGGCTTGGCTGAAAGAGGATCCCCACGTCACAGCACGCGTGCGGCTCCCCATGTTGCCCTCCCTGCGCTCGCTGAACCTCGCCAACGCCGCCTCGATTGCTGTGTACGAGGCCTGGCGCCAACACGGCTTCGCCGGCGCCCAGGTTTAGCCGGCAATCCAAAGCCCTAACTGCGCCGAATACCCTGTGCAGGCATATTCAGCCTGGTAGCGAAAGGGGGCGCACGTGACTGCTCTTGCGACTCACAGGGCCCCTGGTTCTGCCCGGGTGCCCGACAACCTATGCTGGACGGTAATGGATACACCCAATGTGGGGGGCTCGGAAGCCCCGGAACTGCTTGCCGGCTCCAATGCCCAGCTCGCAGGCCTCCTCGGCCAGATCGCCGACGGTGACCAGGCGGCCTTCAAGGAGTTCTACCAGCTCACTTCGCGGCGCGTTTTCGGCATGGCCAGACGGGTCCTTATCGACGCCGGCCTGAGCGAGGACACCACGCAGGAAGTATTCATCCAGGTGTGGCAAAAAGCATCCACGTTCGATCCCGCCGCGGGCAGTCCCCTCGCCTGGCTCATGACCATCGCACACCGTCGCGCCATCGACCGCGTCCGCTCAGCACAGTCCGCCTCGGACCGCGAAGCAAGGTACGGCGCGGCGAGCCAGGACCCCGACCACGATTCGGTGGAAGAGGAAGCCGGCAGCAAGCTCGAAGCTGAAGCCGTCACCCGTTGCCTTGGAACCCTCACTCCCACCCAATTGGAATCCGTCCGGCTCGCCTACTATGGCGGGCTGACGTACCGGGAGGTCGCCGAACGCCTCGGTGCCGCGATTCCAACCATCAAGTCGCGGATCCGCGATGGGCTCCTCCGCCTCAAGTCCTGCATGGGGGTGGGCTGAGATGGCCGGGCTCGATGATGGACAAGGAAACGTCGGGAAGGATGGATACCCCCGCAGGATGTTTGCCAATGACATCGCCGCTGACCTCATGGAGGGCAGGCTCCTCGAACTTGCCGAGATCTACGCCCTCGACGCACTGACGGATACCGAGCGCGCGGAAATCGACCACTACCTTGAGACCGCACCGGAACGTTCCGCTTTCCTGGAGCGGGTGCGGCAGTCGCGTGAAATCCTCGCGACCGCCTTTACCGTCGAGGCCGAGCCTCCAGCAGGACTCCTCGACGATATTGTGCGGCGCCTTCCTCCGCATCCTGCTGTGGCGTCCAAGCCTTCCTTGGTTCCGGACGGGCACGCCGCAACGTCTGCGGCGGCTGGCTCAAACGTCGTTGATTTCGGCGCGGCGAAGGAAAAACGGGAACGACGGCGGCTCGGCGGCTTGCGCCTTTGGCTTGCCGCTGCGGCGGCTGCCGTGGTGTTGGCAGTCGGCGGCATCGGAGTAGGCGTGTACGTCGCGGAGCAGAACGATCCCGTGAACCAGGTCCTCCACGCCCAGGACGTGCGGCAAGCCACTGTCAACGTCGACGGCGGCGGCACCGCCACGGTGTCCATCTCGAGTTCGAAGAACGCCGTGGTGGTCCGGATGAACGGGGTCCCCGCTCCCCCGGCCGGCAAGGTGTACCAAATGTGGCTCATCCCCAAGGATGGCTCCGCGCCCGTGTCCCAAGGCCTCATGGATGCCGAAGCCTTGAGCCACCCGGCAGTCGTCAAGGGAATATCGAACGCTGCCGCGATTGGCATCACGGTGGAACCCGTCGGTGGCTCGAAGAAGCCGTCCCTTCCCACTGTTGCGGACGCGCCGTTGACGTAGAAGGCCGTTCCACAGGTCTTGACCTTGACGTAACGTCAACTTCTACGCTTGAAGCATGAAGCAGGACGAAGCAGCACGCTGGACGATCTCGGAGGTAGCCAAGGCAAGCAAGGTGTCATCACGGACCTTGCGCCACTACGACCAAATGGGATTGCTCGAACCAGCGCATACCGGACTGAACGGTTACCGGTTCTACGGCCAACAGGAATTGCTCCGCTTGCAGCGCATCCTCCTGCTTCGTGACCTTGGCCTTGGGCTCGAGACCATTGGCGAAGTTCTGGATGGCCAGGCCGATCCGGTGGAGGCGCTCGCCGTCCACAAGGAATGGCTCCTGGCCGAGCGCGACCGACTGGACCGGATGTCCCGAACGGTCGACGCCACCATTGCAGCACTACGTCAAGGAGAAAACATGACTGCAGAAAATATCTTCAAGGATTTCGACAACAACCCCTATGAGGCCGAAGCCCGCCAACGCTGGGGCGACCAGGCGGTCGACGCCAGCAATGCGCGCCACGCGGCGATGACGCTGGACCAGAAGCAAGCCTTCATGGAGGATTACGCCGCCGTGAACGAGGATCTAGCCCGCTGCCTCGACGCCGCCCTCCCGGCTGACGATCCGGCGGTGCAGGCCGCCGTCGAACGCCATTACGCCTGGATCTGCCTCAGTTGGACACCGAGCGCGGAATCGTACGTTGGCTTGGGCCAAATGTATGTGGACGACCCCCGCTTCACCGCCAACTACGACAAAGTGCGGCCCGGACTGGCGTCCTACCTGCTGGAAGGCATCAAGATCTACGCCGCGGAAAAGCTCAGCTGAGCGTTTCCGCGCGGAAAGAACGACGGCGGCCCCGCCTCCGGGATCAATACCGGTACCCGGGGCCGTCGTCGGGCTTTCCTGTTGTTGAAACTCCCAGTGCCGGAATCCCGGCTACAACACCAGCGACAAAAGCATGATGAAGCCAAAGCCGACCAGCGAGATCAGGGTTTCCATCACGGACCACGTCTTGAAGGTCTGTCCGACGGTGAGGCCGAAGAGTTCCTTCACGAGCCAGAAGCCGGCGTCGTTGACGTGGGACAAGAACAGCGAACCCGCTCCGATCGCGAGGGCGAGGAGCGCCGCGTGCGTCGGGCTCAGGGTGGTGGCCAGCGGAGCCACGATGCCGGCGGCCGTCACGGTGGCAACTGTCGCCGAACCCGTGGCGAGCCGCAGCGCGACCGCCACAATGAAGCCAAGGACCAGCACGGACATGTTGGCGCCCTCGGCCCATTTCTTCACGGCATCGCCCACGCCCGCGCCAATAAGGGTCTGCTTGAATCCACCGCCGGCGCCGACGATCAGCAGGATGGCCGCGATCGGGCCGAGGCTTGCGCTCAGCTTGGAAGTGATCTTGCTCCCGGTGAAGCCGACGGAGTAGCCAAACGTCACCATCGCAGCGAGCACGGCCAGTGTCATGGCAACAAGGGGCTGGCCGATGAAATCCAGGACGGTGCGGATCATGGGAGCGTGAGCGGCATCGGGCCACACAATGTCAGCGATTGCCTTCAGGAGCATGAGCACCACCGGGAAGATGATGGTGAGCAAGGTGACGAGGAAGCTCGGTTGGCGCTTGACGTCACTGAGGTCCACGGCATGCGTCGTGTCGATGCCGCCGGCTACCGCGGGGGCCTCCACGGGAACCCAACGGGCGGCCAAGCGCGAAAACAAGGGCCCGCAAATGATCACTGTGGGGACGGCGACCAGGAGGCCCAAAGCCAAAGTGGTGCCGAGCTCGGCCTTCACGGCGCTGATGGCAATGAGCGGGCCCGGGTGGGGTGGCACCAAGCCGTGGAGCACCGAGAGACCGGCAAGCGCAGGAATCGCGATGCGCATCAGCTTCATCTTGGAGCGCTGGGTCACCAGGACGATCACCGGCAGGAGGAGCACAAGGCCGATCTCGAAGAACATGGGCAAGCCGATGATGACCGCCACCAGGGTCATCATCCAGACGACCCTGTTTCCCTTGGCCTTTTCCAGCAGGGTGTCTACTACCTGGTTGGCACCACCGGAGTCCGCCAGGAGCTTGCCCAGCATGGCGCCAAGCGCAATCAGGAGGCCGACCTCCTTCAGGACGCCGCCCACTCCGTCTTCGAAGTTGCTGACCACCTTGTCGAGCCCGACGCCGGACGCGAGGCCGACAAATGCCGAGCCGAGGACGAGCGACAGGAACGGATGGACTTTGAACTTTGCGATCAACAGGACAATCAGCGCGATGCCGATTGCCGCGACTACGAGGAGTTGGGTGTCATGCCCGGTCCAGTTCAAGCTACCCCGCCCACCGCGTGGTTCGGCAATGCTTCAAGGCCGAGCCGCTCGATGATTTCCTCGGCTTCTTCTGCCGGTGACGCCGAGACGCACAGCGAGACGTGGTTTTCGTCTTCGGTGGGCTCTTCGAGGGCCTCGAACTGGGATTCCAGCAAGGAGGCCGGCATGAAGTGCCCGTGGCGGGACGCGAGGCGGTCGGAAATCTTGTCCTTGCTTCCTTGGAGGAAGACGAAGACGACGCCCTCGCCACGCAGGACATCCCGGTAACGCTTTTTCAGGGCCGAGCACGTGATGATGCCGGGCCTGCCTTCCGAGGTGCGTTCCTTGATCCAGCCGGCAATGATGTCCAGCCAGGGCCAACGGTCCTCATCCGTGAGCGGCTGGCCCGCGTGCATCTTGGCCACATTCGTTTCCGGATGCAGGTCATCGCCTTCTGCAAGGTCCCAGCCAAGCCGTCCTGCGAGCACGCCCGCGACCGTCGATTTCCCGGAACCGGAGACGCCCATGATGACCAGTACGGGTTGTTGTGCAGTCTTCGTCATCAAAGTCTGCCTTCCTCAAATAAATATGATTTAAACGAGAATAAGCATATGACACGGGTTACACATCGGCAATGTCAGAAGCCTGCGATCGTCGCCGAACCGTTGATTTCCACCACATGGAACGCCTCAGCGCTGCGGCCTTCCGGCATGCCTGCCCGCGAAGCGTTATGCCGGAGCATGCCGCGGACAGTGCGATCCATGCCGTCGAGGTCTGGATGCTGGCTCGCGTGGATCCGGATCGCCGCGAGCTTGGCGTCCACGTGGTCCGTGACGTCCACGAAATAGTTCTCACGGGCCTCCGGACCGGCGAACAGCCAGAGCCACGGCAATTTGAAGGCTTCCAGCCCCGCCTCCGCGAGTTCCGGGTAGGCATAAGGGTTCTCCAATGCCGGGTACACGGCCCGCGTCACGATCTCGCCCACGGCCAGGTGGTCCGGATGGCTCTTCTGCATCCTTTCCCAGTTCCGTTCCGGATGCATGGCGAGGACGATGTCCGGCCGGATTTCACGGATCAACTTCACCACTTGCTTGATGACGCCATGTGTCGGCTCAAGGTAGCCGTCGCGTTCGTGAAGGTAATGCACGTCCGTCACACCAACAAGGGCAGCAGCTTTCCTCTGCTCTTCGGCGCGCATCGCGATGATTTCGTCCCGGTGCGCGGGGTCGAAGCCTCCCGCATCGCCGTCGGTCATGACGCAATAACTGACTTCGACCCCGGCGGAAGTCCAAGCTGCTATTGCCCCGGCCGCGCCGAAATCGATGTCGTCAGGGTGGGCAGTAAAACAAAGCACCCGCTCAACGCGCTCCGTGGAGGCATTGAACGGGCTCTTTGCTGACAATGAGTCAGGAGACAAGGGGTCAGCCTTTCCGCTTCTTGATTTCTTCCGTGGCTTGCGGAACCACCTTGAAAAGGTCACCGACGATGCCGAAGTCGGCAATCTCGAAAACCGGCGATTCCGCGTCCTTGTTGATCGCAACGATCACCTTGGACGTTTGCATGCCTGCCTTTTGCTGGATGGCTCCGGAGATACCCGCGGAAATGTAGAGCTGCGGAGAAACGGTCTTTCCCGTCTGGCCCACTTGGTAGTCGTGTCCGATCCATCCGGCGTCGGTGGCTGCACGCGACGCGCCGACGGCACCGCCGAGGGCATCCGCCAGCTCTTCCAAAGGACCGAAGTCACCGTCCACGCCGCGGCCGCCGGCCACCACGATCCTGGCTTCCGTGAGCTCGGGACGGCCGCTCGCGGGCTTCTCGGTGCGGCCGGTAATGCGTGCCGCGTTCGCCGCGGCGTCGGCGGGAACCTCAACCGTGATGGTTTCCGGTGCACCGGCGCCCACTGGGGCGTCGACGTCGACGCTGTTCGGCTTGACCGCGAGGATAGCGACGGCGGTACGCGCCTTCGCCGTGGTGGTGTAAGACCCGGCCAGGACCGACTTATGGGAGGTGCCGTCGGCGTCCACGCCAACCACGTCGGTGATGACGCCGGCGTTGAGCTTCACGCCGAGGCGGGCCGCGATTTCCTTGCCGTCGGCAGTGTTCTCCACCAGGACGGTGTCCGCACCGGACGCCGCAACGGCGGCCGCGAGGTACGCCGCCTTCGGTGACACCAGGTAGTTGTCCAGGTCCGTGGCCGAGGGGCGGTAGACGGCGGTGGCGCCGTGCGCGCCCAAGGCGGCTGCGACGTCGTCGTTCAACTCGCCGTTGAACGCAACGGCGGCTTCGCCGAGCGAGCGGGCGATCGTCAGGAGCTCAAGGCTGCTCTTCTTGAGCGCGGCTCCCGGGTTGTCAATGAATACAAGTGCTTTTGCCATGTTTCGGAATCCCTCTTAGAGCAGCTTCTGGGCGGCGAGGAAGTCAACCAGCTTGATGCCGGCGTCGCCTTCGTCAGTGATGATGGTGCCTGCCGTGCGCGGCGGACGGGCTTCCGCGGTCTCGACGGCGGTCCAGGAACCGGCCGCGCCGACCTGGGACGCATCGACGCCGATGTCGGCCAGGCTCAGGGAAGCGATCTTCTTCTTCTTGGCGGCGAGGATTCCCTTGAAGTTGGGGTACCGCGGCTCATTGATCTGGTCCGTCACCGAGACCAGTGCCGGCAGCGTCGCCTCGATGGTTTCAGCGTGGGCGTCGCCGTCTCGGCGTGCCACGACGCGATCGCCATCAACGTCGAGGGAGGAAGCGAAAGTTACCTGCGGGAGGCCGAGGCGCTCGGCGAGCTGCGCCGGCACCAAGGACGTTTCGCCGTCGGTCGAAGCCATGCCGGTCAGGACCAGGTCCACCGGCGAGTCGGCGCCGAGGTGCCGGATCGCCGCGGCAAGGGCGAGGGATGTGGCTGCGGCATCGGAACCGGCCAGGGCGTCGTCGCTCAAGTGCGCACCCGAGGAAGCGCCGATCTGCAAGGACTTCTTGACAGCGTTCACCGCGCCGGCGGGACCCATGCTCAAGGCGATGACTTCGTTGCCGGCCTTGGCTCCTCCGCGGGCCTCGCTGATCTGCAGGGCGGCTTCAAGGGCGTACTCGTCCAGCTCGGAGAGGATGCTCTCGTCGCGGTCCGTCGTGTTGCCTGGGCCGGTGAGGTGTCGGTCGAACTGCGCGTCCGGGACGTGCTTGACCAGAACAACAATCTTCAATGTATCTCCCACTGTGTTCGAGGCGGCCTTACATACTCGGGGATGGCCAGCAGCTGGCGGCGTGGCCAAGAGTGCCCAGAGTATCGGCTCGTCCTAGCTAAGCATATTGCGCCACAAGTCGAACAACGGCGCCTTCCCGCATTAACTCCTGTTTCACGGAACCGCCGCTTCCAGCTCCTTCGCGCACAACGTGCAACGCACGACGACGGCGGGCCGCACTGTGCCGCCCGCCGTCGTCCTGCTTTCAATCCGGTTATCCGAGCCCGTCAGCTGGCAGGCGCTGCGTCCAAGGTGACGTCGAGCTCCTGCGACTGGCCTCCGCGCTGGACGGTCACCTTGACCGTGGCGCCCGCCGGCTGTTCGCGGACCGCTGCGGTCAGCTGCTCAGGATCGGTGATGGCCATGCCGGCGAACTGGGTGACGACGTCGCCCACCTTGACGCCGGCCTTGTCGGCTGCGGAGCCCGCGGTCACGCTGGCTACCTGCGCACCCACCGAGAAGCCCGAGGTGCTGCTTCCGGTTGCGGACTTGGCCTGCACGCTGACCCCGAACTGTCCGTGGGTTGCCTTGCCGTTCTTGATCAGTTCATCAGCCACGCGCTTGGCGTTGTTGATGGGGATGCTGAAGCCCACGCCGATGTTCCCGCTGGACGAGGACGAGGCGCTGCTGCTTCCGGCCGATGCAATCGCCACGTTGACGCCGATGATCTCGCCCTTGGTGTTGACCAGCGCGCCGCCGGAGTTGCCCGGGTTGATGGCCGCATCGGTCTGGATCACGTTGAGCGATACCGTACCCTGGGCAGTGCTGCGCTGGCTCTGGCTCTGGCCGCCGTTCGGCGGGGCGAATTCGAAGCCGCCCTGGCCGCCGCCCTGCGAGTTGTCCGAGCCGCCGTTCGGAACGGCTGAGGAGGCCACGCTGATGGTGCGGTTGAGCGTAGAGATGATACCGTCCGTCACCGTGCCCGGGAGGCCAAGCGGGGCGCCGATTGCCACGGCGTTGTCCCCCACGTTGATCTTGCTCGAGTCGCCGAGGGTTGCCGGCACGAGGCCCGAGGCATTATCCACCTTGATGACCGCGAGGTCGGACAACGGATCGGTTCCCACGACTGTCGCCGTCAGGACGCGTCCGTCGCTGGTCCGGACTTCGAGGGCTGCGTTGGCGCTGGCGCCGTCAAGGGTGACAACGTGCGTGTTGGTCAGGATGTGGCCTTGGTCGTCGAGGATGATGCCCGAGCCCGTACCGGCCTCGCTTCCGCTGGTCGCGGAGATCGTCACGACGCTGGGCGAAGCCTTCGCGGCCGCTGCAGTGACGGCATTGACGCTATCCGTGTTGTTCACGATCACGGTGCCGGCCTGGTTGCTGCTGGCTGCCACGGGAGTCCGGTTGTTGAACAACTGGTCGCCCGCCGCCACAACGCCGCCACCGACGAGTCCGGCCGCGAGGATGCTCGCCACCAGGGTCCCGACGCCGAAGACCGGCTTGCGCTTGGGGGTCGCCGCCGGGCCGCCTGGGTTGCCGTACTGCTGGCCGCCATAGTGCTGCGAGGGGTTCTGCGCGCCGTAGAACGGCTGGTGCTGCGGGTACGGGTGGCCCTGGCCCGCGGGATAATCGGGACGCTGCGGTTCCGCGTGATGGCCGGTCCCCGCAGGGTGCCGCACGCCGTATTGCGGAGCAACTTGGTGCGAGCCGCCTTGTTGTGGGCCGCTTTGCTGGGAACCGTTGTCCTGGGTGTAGATCTGCTCCGTGGCATTCCCGCCCGTCGCATTGCCCCAGGGAGCCGGCTCGGATTGCGGGGCGAAGTCCTGACCCGGCTGGTAGGCCGGCAGCGGGGCCGTAGGCTGGGAGTTGGCCTGCTTGCCCGCCTCCCCGGCACCGGCGTTCTCCGGACCATAGTTGTGGGGGCCGTTGTTCTCCGGTGCGGCGCCCTGTGCTGGGTTCTCCGTCATGGGACTTCCTTTCATCCTCGTCCCTTTAACTATGGCCACTCTTGCTGGATCAAAAGTCGACGTTCGCTGGGAGCTTGCTGAACGCCGTCGTCGAGACTGTCGCGGCGCCTCGAACGGACCGGCTAGCCCCCTCAACGCTTGGGAACGGTGGTTCTCTCCCCGTTTCGCTGGCGGCATATTTGCTGCTGTGGACGAGCCAAAAGGTGCACCATAGTATCAAGTGGAATTGCCACAGCGACCTGCGGCTTGAAAACCATGCGTGGGGGCGCTGATGCATTCTGTTTCGATTGCTCCGGCCTGGACCAATCGCAGACGTGCTGAAGGGTTGCACATGCGGTCAATGTTGAAACGTGTATTCGCCGTCATCGGCTTGGCTGCTGTGCTGGCGTTCCCCGCCGCATCAGCATGGGCAACAGATCCGGTGACCATTCCATCCGGCCAGAACATCACTGACGACGCCGGCGTCCTGCAGGACAAGGGCGCGGTCCAAAACGCCATCTCGTCCCTGTATAGCCAACACCAGTTCAACCTGTACGTCGTGACGGTCCCGTCCTTCACCAACCCGAGCACGCCCACCGATTGGGGCAACGCCGTGGCTAAGAAGAAGTCCTTCGGATCCAACGACGTCCTGCTGGCCATCGCCACGAACGATGGCAAAGTGAACATCACCCGGGGGCCGGGCAGCAAGATCAGCGATTCCCAGCGAAACGACATCCTTAACAAGGCTGTCCTCGCGAACCTGGTACAAGGCAAGAAGAACTACGACCAAGCGGTCATCGACGCAGCAAAGGCCATAGGCGACACCCAGGGTTCCGGTGCGGGCGTTGCAGTGCTCGTTGGCGCCGCGGTTGTGGCGGCCGGCGGCGTCGGCACCTACCTCTACTTCCGCAACCGCCGAAAGAGCGTCACTGCGGGCGCAGGCGGAAGCCGGCAGGCCGAACAAGCCGATCCCCTGGCCGGACTGAGCACCGAAGAACTTCGCCGCAAAGCCGGCACCCTGCTGATCGAGGCCGACGATTCCATCAAGTCCAGCGAGCAGGAACTCGGCTTCGCCCAGGCGCAGTACGGCGATGCCGCGGTCGGAAACTTCACCAAAGCCTTGGCGGAAGCCAAGAACCACATGACCGAGTCCTTCAAGCTGCAGCAGCAGCTTGATGACCACATTCCGGATACCGAACAGCAGCAACGCAGTTGGCTCGGCGAAATCATCCGCCGCTCGAACGCTGCCCTCGAATCCCTGCGGGAGCAAAAAGCCGACTTCGACTCTTTGCGCGAGCTCGAGAAGAATGCGCCGCAAGCACTGGCTGCCGTTGCGGCCGGAGCTACCGAAGCCGGAGCCAAGATCAGCAACGCCGAGCAATCCCTCAATGACCTCCGCGCGAAATACGCGGACAGCGCGCTCGGCCATGTCAGCGACAACATCACGCAGGCCAAGGACCGGCTGGCGTTCGTCCAGAACGCAGCAAGCACGGCACAGGAAAAGCTCGGCAACGGCGAGAACAGCTTGGCTGCGGTGGCAGTCCGCGCCGCCGAAGAAGGACTGCACCAGACGAACGTGCTGCTCGATGCCATCTCAAAGGTGGCGTCCAGCCTTGACGACGCCCGGACTTCGCTGGAGAACGCCGTCGTGGAAACCAGCCAGGACCTCGCACAGGCCAAGGCGATGATCCAGTCCGGCGGGCATCCGGAACTCGCCGGACCGGTAGCCGGCGTCGAAACCGCGTTGGCCCAGGTCAAGGCCGAGATGCAAAGCGGGAAGATCGATCCCATCTCCACCCTGGATCGGGTGGAAAAAGCCCACCAGGCCTTGGACCAGTCCCTCACGGGCATTCGCGACCAGCAAGAACAGGCCCGGCGCGCACAGGCCTCCCTGCAGCAAGCCATCATGGCTGCGCAGTCCCAGATCAGTGCCACATCGGACTACATCGCGGCACGGCGCGGCGGCGTGGGACCGGAGGCGCGCACACGCCTCGCCGAAGCCCAACGCAATCTCGACTACGCGCTCTCGATCTCCCGCAATGATCCTGTCACTGCCTTGACCTACGCCCAGCAGGCCCAAGCACTCGCGTCGCAGGCCGTGCAACTGGCACAGTCCGACGTCGACCAGTTCGGCGGCTTCGCCAACCAAGGCTACGGCCGCGGCGGAATGTTCGGGGGCGGCGGAAACGGCGGGGGCCTCGGCGGCGCGATCCTCGGCGGCATCCTCATCAACTCGATCCTTCACGGCGGCGGTGGCGGCTGGGGCGGCGGAAACAACGACGGCGGCGGAGGAGGGTTCTTCGGTGGCGACGGCGGTGGAGGCGGAGGCTTCTTCGGCGGCGACGGCGGCGGAGGCTGGGGCGGCGACTCCGGCGGAGACGGGAGCTTCTAGCTCGAAGCAACACTCCGCCGGGATCTGTCCCGACGGAGAAGCGGTACAAGAACTGATCACTGGATTCAGTGGGCACCACTGAGCAGGACGAAAGGCAACACCATGGTTAAGCAGTCCATTTTCGGGCGGATCGCCCAGCTCGCCAAGGCGAACATCAATGCCTTGCTCGACCAAGCAGAAGACCCGCAGAAAATGCTGGACCAGATGGTCCGCGACTACTCGAACAACATTGCCGAGGCCGAATCCGCCGTGGCGCAGACCATCGGCAACCTCCGGATGCTCCAAGCCGACTACAACGAAGACCTCAAGAACGCCCAGGACTGGGGCAACAAGGCCCTCGCAGCCTCGCGCAAAGCTGATGAGTACCGTGCTTCCGGTAACGCGGCGGACGCCACGAAGTTCGACAACCTTGCCAAGGTGGCCATCCAGCGGCAGATGTCGGCCGAGAATGAAGCCAAAGCCGCCGAACCGAACATCGCATCGCAGAGCGAAGTGGTCGAGAAGCTCAAGGGCGGCCTCGACCAAATGAAGGGCAAGCTCAACGAGCTCACCAGCAAGCGCAACGAGTTGGTGGCCCGTTCGAAGACCGTTGCCGCCCAGACGCAGGTGCATGACGCCCTCAAGAGCATCGACATCATGGATCCCACCAGCGAGGTTGGCCGCTTCGAAGAGAAGATCCGGCGTGAGGAGGCCAAGGTGCTGGGCCAGCAGGAGCTCGCCGCCTCCAGCTTGGACGCCCAGTTCAACCAGCTCGAAGACCTCGGCGAACAGACCGAGATCGAAGCCCGCCTGGCCGCCCTCAAGTCCGGCGGATCGAAGGCCGCGATCGGTGCAGGCAGTGCCGCACCGGCCGAAGATACCATCGACGAATCGGACTTCGACAAGCTCTGACAAACAGCCGCAACGAAAGGATGGCCGGACCCGTACGGGTCCGGCCATCCTTGTTTCTGGTGCTGTTCGGGCGTGCAGCCTTTATGCCCCTACCGCTAGCCTGCCGATAATTAGTCGCATGATCTCGTTGCTGCCTTCGAGAATCTGATGGACCCGCAAATCCCTGGCGATCTTCTCAAGGCCGTACTCGGACAAGTACCCATAGCCGCCGTGCAGCTGGATGGCTTTGTTCGCCACATTGAATCCGGCGTCCGTGGCCACTCGCTTCGCCATGGCACAGAGCCTCACCGTATCCGGGGCGCCCCTGTCCAAGGCGTCTGCCGCGCGCATGACCAGCGTCCGTGCGGTCTCGAGTTCCGTGTCCATGTCCGCAATATCAAACAGCAGGGACTGCTGGTTGATGAGAGGGCCGCCGAAAGCCGAGCGTGATTTAAGGTACGCGATGGACTTGTCCAAGGCCGCTTGGCCACCCCCGAGTGAGCAAGCCCCCATATTCACCCGCCCGCCGTTGAGGCCTTTCATCGCAATGCCGAAACCGCTGCCTTCCTCGCCGAGCCGGTTCGCCACGGGGACGCGCACGTCCTTGAAGATGACTTGGCGGGTAGGTTGGGCGTTCCAGCCCATCTTCTTTTCGTTGGGGCCGAACGAGAGGCCGGGCGAGTCTGCCGGCACAACGATCGCCGTGATTCCGTGGCTGCCCGTGTCCGATGTCCGGGCCATCACCACATACAAGCTGGAGACTCCGGCGCCCGAAATGAACTGTTTGGTCCCGTTGAGAACGTAATTGTCGCCGTCGAGCACTGCCTTGGTGCTCAGCGCGGCGGCGTCGGAACCCGCTCCCGGTTCCGTGAGGCAATAGCTGCCCAATTCCTCCATGGCGGCAAGTTGCGGAACCCACTGCGCCCGCTGTTGATCGTTTCCGAAGGCGTCGATCATCCACACCACCATGTTGTGGATGGAAATGTAAGCCGCGATGGTGGGGTCGGCCTTGGACAGTTCCTCAAAAATCAGCGCGGCGTCCGAACGCGTGAGCCCCGAACCGCCGAACTCCTCGCTGACATAGATACTGCCCATGCCAAGAGTGCCGGCCTCGCGAAGGACATCCACGGGAAAGTGCTTGGTCTCGTCCCACTCGGCGGAGTGCGGCGCGATGGCCTTGGCGGCGAAGTCACGCACCATCTCCACCATCGCTTGCTGGTCCTCTGTGAGCTCAAACATTGGCACTCCTTCTGCCGGGTTGTCCGGCCTCATGGTTATGCGTTTACTTGCTGACTTTCCCCATCAACGAAGCGACAGGGCGGAGGAACAACGGCCTGGCAAGGAACCACGCGCCGACAATCACCAGGAGAGACACCGCGAAAATCGCGAAGCCCACCCAGTTGATGTCGTCGCTGCTGCCGTACATGTGGTTGAGGTTCCTCAGGGCCCCTGTGGCGAGGACCAGGGTGACATGCACGATGGTGAACAGCACGAAGTACACCATCGTGGGGAAGTGCACCGCCCGGGCCCACTCGATGGGATAGAACTTGTTGACCGCCGCCTTCTTTGGCCAAGCCGACGAGGTGCGAAGGCCCGTGAGGATGGCAAGCGGGGCGGCAATGAAGACGGTGACGAAGTAGGTCAGGAGCTGCAGGGCGTTGTAGTTGACCCAACCGTCCTCGGTAGGCCAATTCAACGAGGCGTACTGGAGTGCTGCAGAAATGGCGTTCGGGAAGACATCCCAATTGGTGGGGATGATCCGCATCCACTGGCCGGTCGCAAAGATCACGATGAGGAAGATAATGCCGTTCAGTACCCAGAGAGCGTCCAGGGTCAGGTGAAACCAGAGATCCAGGCTGATCTTGGTCGGGGCACCCTTGGTACGGATGAAGCCCTTGTTGTTCCGGGTCCACATGGCAGGAGGCCTCTTGGCCGTACGCACCTGCCATCCTGAGCGGACGATCAGCACCATGAAGAAGACATTCAGGAAATGCTGCCAGCCAAGCCAGGCCGGAAACCCGACGGGAGCATTGTCCGGCAGGCTTGACGCACCCGGATAGTCATGCAGGAACGATTGCACTCCCGACAAGCCGGTCAACCATTTGGCCAACAAGACAATGAGCAAAAGCACAATCAGCACGCCTGGAACCACCCAGAGGGGTTGGGACCATTTGCTTCTGGCAGCCGTCGACTTTTTGGCGGGGGTGGACATCTTCTCAGACACCTCTCGGAGGAACTTTGCAATCACGGACGCATCAAGCTAACAGGCTTCGGGCTGAACCGGCCAAAGCCTGTTACGCCGTCAGTTGCATCGGGCCATTGTGAGGCGGGTTTTGCACCGTTCAGCCGGGCCCTGCACGTGCTTGACGAGCATGGCGTTCTTCATTCAACAGCTCCCTCGATGCGGATGAACTCGCGTTGAGACGAGAATACTAGGAAATCCTAGTATTTGCTACGGAGCGGTCCAGCGGGCCCTGCCTCAGTGCCTCGCGCAGCATTTGTCCGTCGCCATCGTTGCGGAGCAACAAGGCAAGATGCGACACCGCCACCACCATTGAGGTCCAGAACGGGATGGGTATCCAATGATGGAGAGGTACCAGCAAAGCTGGCAGGAAGAACGCTCCAATCGGGCCCGCGATCGTTACCGTGAGGTCTTGATGCCTCGGCAGAGAGCATCGAATGAACCGGAACCTCCCTGCGCGGACTGTGAATAGAGCAGGGGTAGCCGGCGCATAGAACCGGAAGACCAGGATGTGTCCAAGTTCGTGCAAAATAAGTGACACGAGGACAAAAAAGACTAACGAACACAGCAAGGCAAGGACGCGCAGACCGGCGACCTCCATTCCACACCAGACTGCAGCTGTGAGCACGAGAGGCCACCCCAGACTTCTGAGCATCATTACTAGCACCCGGGCTTGTGAAGGCCCTTTGCCGGAAGGCACAACAATCGATTCAGTCGCGGGCAGAGCATCAGTTCGGAGCAATTTGCCCAGAAGATTGCACCGGCCAGATCGTCGAGCCGACGCTAGGCCAAGATCGACCGCCTCGCGCGCGCGTACAAATGCCTCGGGGCAGCTGTCCGGCGTGAGTAGCAGCGGAGGGGCGGGAATGGATATTCCTAGAGGCGGGTAGTCCCACATTCCATTCTGCTGGACAATACCGTCAACCGGGCGAAGCACGGTCCACCCGGCGATGCGGTCAAACATCCTTGGAAACACGCATCACGACAAGTCCTAGAGCCAGAGCTTGGATGAGTCCGATAGGCACGCTGGCGATGGCTTCTCCGAGGTAGGCTACATCGCCGAATTGCTTTCCGAGCTGCGCCCCCGCCCACCGTGCTGCAGAAGATGAAGCGCAGTAGATAAGGAATATGGTGAAGCCCGTGGCACCGCTAGCCAAAGGCTGCTCCCGACTGAACGGAACGAGGACTCCTCCAATCATGGCAGCGGTCCAGGCCAGGACGGCATCGGGTATGAGACGGGGCCATTGCTCGGCTGTGAGAAGACCCGCAGCGAACAACGCTCCGACAAATAGAACGCCAATCGCAAACGAGATCGTTGCACACGCAATGATTTTTGGTGCCGCCCACGCATTTGCACGCGCAGTGAGGTGGCGTTGGAGCCAATGGGTTCGACTTGTCAGCCCATAGGACTGCATGCCGATGAAACAGGGGGCTATAGCTAGACTCGGTGCCGCCGCCGCTGCGAAGAGTCTGAGATCAGGCTGGCTGCCCAAGGTAACGACACCGCCTAGCCCGATCGCTAATAGGAGAACCAACACCATGAATTGGTGACTCCGCAGTAATTGCATTCCGTCAATGTATGCCGCAGCAAGAATATGGTTCCGGGGAAATGGAGCGTTGGCGAAAAGCCGGAGCGTCACATCCTCCTGATTGTCGACGTCAAGACGGGCTACGAGAAGCATCAGACCCAGCGGAATCACGAGCCAAAGCAAGGCCAATACGAAGTCAAGCCACCAAAGAGGGACCCCGGTCCACAACGGGGCAAGTGTCCGCCCCCAAACGCGATGCATTGCAAAATTACGGGGGGCTTCGACCGTATCAGCCATACTCTCCGGCAGGGGCAGGGCATCGACCCAGACCAGCAGAATGCTAGCTGCAAAACAGCAAACTCCCGCGAAACTGGAGGCATAGTAGCGGGGCAGCCGAAGCCAACGCCTGAACCCAAAACCAAGACTTTGGAACAGCGTCAAGATCAGCAACTGGGCGGAGGCTAGGAAAGCCACAAGAAGAATTGATGCGACGGCAGCCGACCACCAATCAACCTTGCTACGCCACAAAACGGCGAGCGACGGGATGCAAAGGCTGAAGGACAGAATATAGGACAAAGCCAAGACCGGGATCTGCAATCCAACGAAGACTGCCCGCCGAGAAACGGGCAGCATCTCCAGCACGGTCGCTAGGCAGTTTCGAGAAGGGCCGAGGACCGAAAACAATGTAGTGAGAAACGCGATCGTCAGGAACGAGCCGCCCAGCATGAAGGAAAGCGATCCGGGCGTTAGAGTGAGCTGCAGTGCTCCTTCGGTGCCCGAGACCATCAACGCAAGAATTGTGCCAAAAGCTACTGCCCCGACAACAGACAGAGCAGCGAACACTTTGACGGTAGAACCGGGAAGCCGGAGCTGCCCGGCTGTCTCCCGCGTCCAGGCTGTCAGAGTGAATCGGGCGACCGTGATTACGGAGCTCATCAGCGGTGACCCGAGGATCCGTGATTGCCGCCTCGCATAGCGACCAGGACATTAATCAATGCAGTCAAGCAAACGACCGCGGCAATTCCGAGAAAGCTGGGTTTGAACTCCAGAGCTAGCGCACCGTTCTCACTCCCAGCAGTTGCGGTGAAAAGGCCAGGCAGGGTGGCCGTGGCGTCCGTTGAAATGGCAACCACACTGGTGGCTACGCACAGGATAAACGCAATAGCGAATCCCGCACCGAGTCCACCAATTGCCGCCGCGATAAGTCTTGAAGTCTTGTTCATCTAAGCTCCTCCCCATGTTGGTCAAAGCTGAGCGCTGCCCGTAGCTGTTCCCGGCGTCGGACCTGAAACTCGTCAAGTTTCGTTGCTTGAAGGAATACGTCCTCCAGCGATGCAAGGCCTCCATACGCTTCGCGCAGCGCAGACGGGCTGCCCAAGGCCGCTTGTTCACCGTTATAGAGGATCATTACTCGATCGCAGTCGAGCTCAGCTCGCAGCATGTCATGTGTGGCAATTAGCACAGAACCACCGGCACCGGTGAAAATTCGCAGTAGATCCCGAAGCACGGAGGATGCCTCGGGGTCGAGGCCGCGAAACGGCTCATCGAGAATCAGTAAGTCAGGGGAATGCATAACGGCCGCAATCAATTGCAGCTTCCGCTTCATTCCATGTGAATAGCTGCTGATAGATCGCCCGAGAGCGCCAGAGAGGCCTAGCGCTTCGGCCAAACGGATGGCAACCTTCCGGTCATCCCGCTTCCGAAGCCGATGGTGAAGGTTCAGGTATTCGACAGCCGTCAAGGACACGGGCAACGGTAGGTCATCGGGCGCGAACCCAATCCATTGCCGGGAATCCTTGTCCTTAATACAAACGCCATTTACTTCGACGCTGCCCCGGTTTGCATCCAGCAACCCCGTGAGGATGTGGAGGATCGTTGATTTGCCCGACCCGTTGGGGCCGAGGAGACCGAAGACTTCCCCAGGCACGAGGTCGAACGAGATGTTTCGCACGGCCTGCACCTTTCCATAGTCTTTTGCGAGCTCCTCGACCCTGCAGGTGAAATACAAAGAATTCAATGGTTCATTCACCTTTATTGGGCTCTAAGCCTTGCAGTAGAGCTTCCAGGTACCCCCGGATTCCCAACTCGGCATATCCATTGCGGGCCAAGCTCCGCGCTGCTGGCAATACCAGAACCAGGCCCCGACCAATCCCATGAAAAGGATGGCCGCGATTGGGATAACGACCAGGAACCAAACGGCGTCGTTTTGGCGGGGTCCGATGAGGCTCACCGCCTGCTGTCGCATCTGCACCGGCGCTGTTAGCAACATCGTTCCGACTTTCTGCATTACTTCCTCCTGTTTCCTTGAACTGACAGGGGAAAACTTCAACCACCATATGTGGTTCCCCCGTCTAAGAAAGTAATCCCGCCATGTCCCGTCCAGGAGCTCAGAGCTGCGAAAAGGCACCCAAATTAGGTGTGAAATGCCGCTTCTAGGTGTGCTTTAGGCCGGACATGAGTGTTTATTGGGGTTTACACCTAGGCGTGTCTCCTAAATCGTCGCCGGTGATCAGGGACGATTGGACCATGTCATCTACCTCTGTTCTGACAGACGGACAATGGGACCGCATTCAACCATTGCTTCCCTCTTCTGCCGGTTGCCGGGGCCGTCCGTTCCGCGACGATCGACGGGTAGTTGAGGGCATGATTTACCGGTATCAGCACGATTTGGCGTGGCGTGATCTGCCGGCCGAATTCGGCCCCTGGCAGACGGTCTGGAAGCGGGAGAACAGGTACAGGAGCGACGGCACCTGGGGCAGGATCTTCACCGAGCTGCTGGGTGGCCCAGAGCCACTTTGGCCGAGTGGATAAGTGGGAAAAGCAAAAGAGCCCATCCATACGGACGGACTCTTTGCCTTTTGGTTGCGGGGACAGGATTTGAACCTGTGACCTCTGGGTTATGAGCCCAGCGAGCTACCGAACTGCTCCACCCCGCGGCGATGAATCAACTCTACCGCATGCCGAGCGACTCTCAGGACATAACGAATGTGGCATCCGGCACATTGGTGGGTTAGCGCCCAGCGGAGATCCCAAGGACGAAAACACCGGGCGAAAACACCGAGGGAAAAACAAATAGGTCCGGCACAATGTTTCCACTGTGCCGGACCTTTTTCTCCAGTTGCGGGGACAGGATTTGAACCTGTGACCTCTGGGTTATGAGCCCAGCGAGCTACCGAACTGCTCCACCCCGCGTCGCACCTACTACTTTACCTGCCGGTGAATGGCAGGCCAAATCCAAACGACGTGATCTCCGTCTCCGTGCAGTCGGGGCCAAGCCGCTCCTCACAAACGAAGGCCGGGCCAGCCCATTTGTGATGGACTGACCCGGCCTTCGTTCAAGCAATCCCGGTACGGCCGAAGCCTGCCGAGGTTCTCGATGGTCCGCCTATTTGCTCGGTGACGGAGACGCCGTCGGTGACGGCGTGGCACTTGCCGACGGCGCAGGTGCCGGAGCGACGCCTAGCCGAGCCTCGGCGTTGAGCGCCTGTTGGATGGCGTTGTTCAATATCGACTGCTGGGTGCCGTAACCAGCGAAGTCACCCTTGGCCAGGGCGGCCTGGCCGTCCTGGATTGCCTTATTGGCTTGGTCCAGCGCGGCCTTCAATTGGGCTTGGGCATCCGCCGTGGCGGGCGGAGTTCCTCCAGGCGTCGCCTGAGTCTGTCCATTGTTCGCCGAGTCTCCTGCCGAGGCACCGGAGTCGCCACCGAAGAGGATCTTCAGCGCGGCATCGAGCGTGGAGGCGAAACCTACCTTGTCGCCAAAGGCCACGAGGACTCGCTGAAGCGTTGGATAGGACGTTTCACCCGTTGACTTCACATACACCGGCTGCACATACAGCAGGCCACCACCAACGGGAAGCGTCAGAAGGTTGCCGTTAAGCACATCGGAGGCTCCCTGTCTGAGCAGGTTGAGTTGCTGGGAGACATCAGGATCGGAGTTGAACTTGTTCTGCGCCTGGCCAGGGCCCGGTACTTGGGTATCCGTGGGCAACTGGAGTAATCGCAACTGGCCATACGAGTCCGCCTTCACCCCCTTCTGGCTACCGGCGTCGGAATCGGCCGCGAGGAATCCGTACAGGATATTCCGAGCATTCCCGTTGACCACCTGCGGGATAAAGGAGGACGTCAGCTGGAACGCGGGCTTGCTCTGGTCAGGCATCTGCAAGGACAGGTAGTACGGAGGTTGCCGGACGGGATCCGTGACAGTCGGATCGTTCGGGACGCTCCATGCGTCGTTGTTCTGGTAGAAGCTGTCCGCATTGGTCACGTGATAGCGTCCAAGCAGTTCCTGCTGGACCTTGAAGAGGTCCTCTGGATACCGCACGTGGCTCATCAGCTGTCCGGACATCTCAGAGATCGGTTTGATCGTGCTAGGGAAAATCTTCTGCCACGATTTCAGGATGGGGTCTTGGTCATCCCATGCGTACAGCGTCACTGAGCCGTCATAGGCGTCAACAGTGGCCTTGACTGAGTTTCTGATGTAGTTGATGGAGTTGTTCGGCAGGGCCGCAGTGCGACCGGAGGTCGTCTGCGAGTCAGCGGTAGCGGTTTGCAGTTGCTGCTGCTGCGAATAAGGGAAGTACTGGCTGGTGGTGTAACCGTCCACAATCCACTTCACCCGGCCGTCAATCACCGCGGGATAAGCGCTGCCATCCACGGTCAGGTACGGAGCGACCTTTTCAACCCGATCGCGCGGGGAGCGGTCGTAGAGGATCTGGGACTTCTCATTGACGCCGTCGGAGAGCAGCAGATCCGAGGACTGGAACTTGATGGAGTACAGGAGCTTGTTGAACCAGTTACCGACGCTTGGACCACCGTTGCCCGTGAAAGTGTACTGCGTCTCAGTGGTGCTGTCCGTGGCGGAGGGGCGGTCCTGCTCACGTTGCGGAGCGCCGTCCGGAGCGCCGACCACCGAGTAGTCCGGCGAATCTTCACCGAAGTAGATGCGGGGTTGGTAACTCGTATCGCTGCCGAGGACACCCATGGACGGGATGCCGGACAGCAGGAAGTCCGGCTTTCCGTCAACGGTGACCGTGTTGCCCTTGGCGGCAACGACGCCGTAACCGTGCGTGTAGACGATGTGGCGGTTGACCCAGGTCTGCTGGCTGGCATTCAACCCGTCCTGGTTCAACTCGCGGACCGCGATCACGGTGTCCTGGGTCTTGCCGTTCACGGTGTAACGGTCGACGTTCAGAGCCTTGGGGAACTGATAGTAGGGCCGGTACTGCTCCAACTGGGAAAACGCTGAGGAGACCAGGTTCGGATCCAACAACCGGATATTGGCAGTCGTCGCCGCATCCTTGGCAAGCGCCCCCGTTTTGGCATCCGTGGTGGCGTTGTACGGGGATACCTGGATCTTGTCCAAACCGTAGGCGGACCGGGTCATCGAGATGTTGCGGTCGATGTACTTGTTTTCCAGCGTCTGCTCGGAAGGACGGACTTGGAACTGTTGGATAACCCAGGGGTAGACGCCGCCCGCGAGGATGGAGGTGATAATCAGCATGGCCGTACCGATGACCGGCAGGCGCCAGCGGCCTATCACAGCGGCCACAATGAAGAGGATAGCCACTAGACCCGCGGCAACGGCCAGGATGGTCTGCGTGGGGATCACGGCGTTGACGTCGGTGTACAGGGCACCCGCCCAGTGTCCGCCTTGGTTTTGAACGGTGCCGTAGACGTTAAGCCAGAAGTTGGCTCCGAGCAGCAACAGGAAAACCGCACCTGTCACGGCGAGGAAGATCTGCGCCGATCGGCTCGTGAAAATTCCCCGTTCCATGAGCCGGATGCTGCCGTAAAGGTAGTGCGTCAGGATTCCGGCGATGCCCGCAACCACCACGACGCTCATGAGGAAGCCTGTCACGAAGCCAAGGAACGGCAAGGACATGAGGTAGAAGCTGATGTCCAGGCCAAACTGGGGATCGGTTTGGCCGAACGGCACCTGGTTGAAGAACAGCAGGATCTTTTGCCATTGGCTGGCTGCGGCACTTCCGGCGAAAAGCCCGAAGAGCACCGGGATGCCGATCATGACGACGCGCCGCACGGGCTCGAGCTGGGCCTGGTACCGGTTCATGTTGTCCCTGGACTCCGAGTCAGGGGCATAGACCGGCCTTGCGTGGTAAGCGACGCGGATTGCGTAGAAAACCGCGAGGAACATCAACGCGAAGCCCACCAGGAACGTCAGGATCCGGGCAAGGTTTTCCGTGACGTAGACCTCGATGAAGCCGAGCTGCTGGTACCACAGGACGTCGGTCCACACGTTGGCGAAGAAAATGAATCCCACCACCACGACGGCGACGACGATCAGGGTAGGCGTCAGCGCACCCCGTCTCAGCGGCGGTCTTCCGGGCGGGTTGGTGCTGGCTGGACGGGACAAACTCGGTACCTCATAGCTAGTCGTCAGTAAACGGACATCGGTGCGTGTGTTCGCCGGCCTTTACCGTGAAGCATGTGGCTGGGGCCGTCATATGTGCCACGAGTGGCGGTAGAGCTAAGTTCCATCGTCAGTCTAGTTGCTGGAGCAGGTCGGAAGCCGGGACATATCCTGCCCCGAGGCAAGTCGTTCCACGGCCGACTTGGCGTCCGCCAAGGTCTCCACCTTGACGACTTGGAGTCCGCTGGGAACATGCCCCACCACCTCGTTGCAATTGGCTGCCGGCGCGAGGAAGAGGGTAGCGCCACCGTCCCGGGCGCCACGCATCTTCTGGGCAATTCCGCCGATCGGTCCCACAGTGCCGTCCGGGGCAATGGTTCCGGTACCTGCCACGTGCTTGCCGCCCGTCAGGTCGCCGGGAGTAATGCTGTCGATGATGCCCAAGGCGAACATCATGCCGGCACTTGGTCCCCCCACCTGGTCGAGCGAAATCTTGACGTCGAACGGGAAGGTGTACTGGTATTGCAGCGTCACGCCGAGAATGTATTTCCCGGCTGAGCTCTTGCCGGGCGTGATGGTCGCCGTCACGGGCTGGCCCTTCCGGTCGACGACGACGGCGGCAGGGGCGCCGGCGCCGTCGGCCAGCGCGTTTTGGATGACACTAAGGGACGTGACCGGCTTTCCGTTGATCGAGGTAAACACGTCCCCAACCTCCAGTTTGCCGTTCGACGCGGAGCCATCGGACAAGCCCGCGACCTGCAGCTTCTGCTGGTAGGGGATGTTTTCCTCCTGGAGTGCCGCAGCCACCGCGTTCTCCTGGGAAGTGGTCATGGCAAGGGCGCTTTCCTGTTCGGATTGCTGCTTGGTAGTGCCCTTGGGATACAGGAGTTCTTCCGGGTAGACGGCTTTGGAACTGTCCAGCCAGGCTTGGAACGCCTCGAAAATGTTCACCGGGCCATTGGGGCCGCCGTTGATGTAGACGGTGGTCAGGTCCAGTTCCCCTTTGGCCGGATAGCTCTGGTGGCCGGTGATGGTGATGACGGGTTTGTTGTTGTCCGTCCCCAGGGTGTTGAAAATGGGCCCGGGCGACTCCACTACATAGGGCACGGGAAGTGTGGCGGCCGCGATGCCGAGGAGGAGGGTCAATGCACCGGACACCAGCATGGCGAAGTATCGTCCGTCGCGGCGCCGTGCCGGACGAGGTGCCGGAAACTGGTCAGGTTCCTGGCCGCCGTCGTGCACTTGTGCAGGTCCGAGAGGCTGTCCGGGCTCCCCGGACGCTCCGGGGCTCGGCAAACTAGTCAATGGCAGACCTCTCCGCGCCGGGATATTTGAGTCCAACGCTACCGTTTCGGCCATCGCAAAACGCAAGGCCGGTAAACATACCAACGATCCACCCTACGACGCTGTGCCCGTCCGGCGTGCTTTGCCTATAGCGAACGACGTGCGGTTGAGGCAGACAGCCTCCGGGCATCGCGGTACCTTGAAAGTGATCACCAGTCACATCGACGATCGGCGGTACCATGACCTCCAACCCCAATACCCCCTCCAACGGAGACGATTCACCTCAGGATCCTTTGGCCGAAATGCTGAAGAACCTGATGGGCGGGCAGGGCATGGGCAACATCGACCCCGCTGAGCTGGCGAAAGCCGCCGGGCTGCCGAACGATCCGAACATGCTGCAGCAGATGTTCGCTCAGGTCCAGGCCATGATGAGTTCCACCTCCGAAGGCCCCGTCAATTGGCAACTCGCACACGAGAACGCGCGCCGCGTCGCGGCGGCGGGCACCGATCCGTCGGTCAATGCGCTGCAATCCCGCGAAGTCGACGAGGCACTCCGCCTCGCGGAGCTTTGGTTGGACCCGTTCACCGACCTTCACGCAACCGGTCTGATCGGCCGTGCGTGGTCCCGCGCCGAATGGGTCGAAGCCACCTTGTCCACGTGGAAACGGCTCACCGAACCTGTGGCCAACAGCATCGCGAACGCCCTCTCGGATGCGCTCACCCAGCAAATGCCGGAAGAAATGAAGGCAATGATGGGCGGTACCTCCTCCATGCTGCAGAACATGGGCGGCGCCATTTTCGGAATGCAACTGGGCCAGGCAATCGGCGCCCTGTCCGGCGAAGTGGTCAGTTCCACTGACATCGGCGTTCCGCTCGCCGACCTCGAAATGGCCCTGCTGCCGGCCAACGTGGCCAAGTTCGGCGAAGGACTGAGCATCCCCGAGAACGACGTGCGGCTGTTCCTGGCCGTCCGTGAGGCCGCGCACGCCCGCCTGTTCGTCCAGGTTCCTTGGTTGAGGGGCCACCTCCTGAGCGCCATCGAAGCCTACGCCCGCGGCATCCACATCGACATGTCACGGGTCGAAGACCTCGCCCGCGACCTCGATCCCGGCAACCCCGAAGGTATCCAGGAAGCCTTGTCCCAAGGCGTGTTCATGCCCGAACGCACGGCCGAACAGTCTGCCGCGTTGGAGAAACTCGAGACCGCATTGGCACTCGTTGAAGGCTGGGTGGACGAACTCACCGCGGCAGCCACCGAGAAAGTACTACCGTCCGCCGTCGCGCTCCGTGAGACGGTGCGTCGCCGCCGGGCCACCGGCGGCCCCGCCGAACACGCCTTTTCCTCCCTCGTGGGCCTCGAGCTTCGTCCGCGTCGCCTGCGCGAAGCGGCAACCCTGTGGGCCGCGTTGAAGGATGAGCGTGGAATCGCGGGGCGCGATGCGATCTGGCAGCACCCCGACCTACTGCCGACGGCGCAGGACTTGGATGATCCCGCCGGCTTCACGGAACGTCGTCGCCTCGCCGAGGCCAGCGACAGCGAAGTGGACGACGCCCTGCAAAAGCTCCTTGAGGGCGGCTACGACGCGCCGACCGAAGGTGAATCGGACGCTCCTAAATCAGACGACGGCGATACCCCGGGCAGCACGGATCCAGACGAGCCCAAGGATTAGGCCCACAACCCCGGCAACATCGCACGGAAGCGCTTAGTCGGCGTCGGTGCCCCAGGCCTCGGCTGGTGCACCGGCGCCGCTTTCGTCTCCCCCACCACTTAGCTCGCGGTCCAAGCCGCGCGACGTCGCAAACGCCACGCCTTCCAGGAAGGCCTTGGCGCGTTCGGTCTCAGGGTAGGCGTCCAAGTGCCGCCAGAATCCGGCGTTGTGTCCCGCCACGAGAAGATGGGCCAATTCGTGGAGCAACACGTAATCGACCACCCAGGACGGCATGCCCTGGAGCTTGTCCGAAAGCCGGATGGTCCCGTCCGCCGGCGTTGCCGAGCCCCATCGGGACTTCTGGTTGCTTACCCAGCGGACCGACGTCGGAACAGCCCGTCCGCCCAGGTACTTCGCCGACAAATTCGCGGCATGGTTTGCAAGGGCGACGTCGCCTGTCCGTCGGCCATTGCCGCCGCCTCCGGCTTGCTTCTCGCCTTGGCGCTTGAGCTTGTCCAGCATCCGCCGGACCCATTCGCCCTCTTGCGCCTTCGAAAAGTGGGCGGGGATCGCTACGACCGCTTTCCCGTCCTCCCAGAAGGCGGCCACGGTCCGGCGACGCCTCGCCGAGCGGCGAACGACGACGGGCGCCCCGTCATGCGTTGTCAGTGGTTGGGCGCTGGCTCCCCCGGCTGAATTTGGCGCGCGCCGAGTCACGAGGAAGCCTCGCTCTCAGCCAGGACCGCCAGGACGGCTTCGCCGTACTTTTCAAGCTTCGAAGGCCCCACACCGGCAAGTTTCGCCAGTTCCTCAAGGGACGCCGGCCGCGCCTCAGCGATGGCAGTCAATGTGGCATCCGTGAACACAACATAGGCAGGAACGTCGTTGCCAAGGGCTTCTTCCTTACGCCATTGGCGCAAAGCCTCGAAGGTCTGTTCCTCGTATGAGGGCGGGCATTGACTGCAACGCCCCACCTTGCGCTCGGCTCCCGTCGCAAGCATGGTCCCGCACACCCTGCACGACGCCGGCGCGGCCACCTTGCGCCGCGGCACCGCGCGGCTGCGGGCACTGGCGCCGAGGACGGAATCCGGGCGCAGCCCGTCGAGGAACCGCGACGGCTTCCGATTCGCCCGACCACCGGGAGTCCGTGCGGTGGACCAGGACAAGCTCAAGTGTTCGCGTGCCCGGGTGATTCCCACATACAGCAGACGACGTTCCTCATCGACGCTTCCCGGGGTATCGGCAAAGGAAATCGGCATGAGCCCTTCGCTCAATCCCACCAGGAACACAGCGTCCCACTCAAGGCCCTTCGCCGCGTGGAGCGACGCCAAGGTAACGCCTTGAACCGTGGGTGCGAACTGGGCGACGGAACGCTCCTGGAGTTCGTTGACGAATTCCACCAAGGTAAAACCGGCGCCCCGGCTCAAAGCAAGCTCATCTGCCAGCGATACCAAAGCCGCAAGCGACTCCCACCGTTCACGCAAGGCGCCCCCGCTGTGCGGCGCGGCGTCGGTGTAGCCCAGGGAAGCCACGATGTCCCGCACCAATTGGCCAAGCGGCTCCTTGGTGGAATCCTCCGCCACTGCGCGTGTGGCAGCCCGCAATTGCAGGATGGCGTCCCGTACTTCCTTGCGGGCGAAGAATCGCTCGCCGCCCCGCAGCTGGTAACCGATACCCGCGGAAGCAAGGGCTTGTTCGTACGCTTCGGATTGCCCGTTGGTGCGGAACAGGACTGCGATCTCACTCGGTTTGACACCGGCGTCGATCAGCTCCTTGATCCGGCCGGCAACCACTGCGGCTTCCGCTTCGTCGTCAGGACACTCCATGAACCGCGGCTCCGGCCCGCCGGCGCTTTGTGCCACAAGCTGCAGCGGCTTCGCCCAGGCAGCGTCGGCAGCAGGACCGCCGCTGCGCCGGGAACCCAGGAGGTCGTTGGCGAGCTTCACCACTTGCGGGGTGGAGCGGTAGTCCCGGACGAGCTTCACAACACTCGCTTCGGGGTACTGGGCCTTGAAACCGAGAAGGTGCTTCGGAGACGCCCCCGTGAAGGAATAAATGGTCTGGCTCGCGTCACCGACGACACAGAGTTCGTCGCGTCCGCCCAGCCACAGCTCAAGGAGCCGCTGCTGCAAAGGGGAAACGTCCTGGTACTCGTCCACTACAAAGTGCCGGTACTGTTCGCGGACGGTGGCCGCGACTTTCGGATCCTCCTGGAGAATGCCGACCGTGATCAGGAGGACATCCTCGAAATCGATCACGTTCCGATCGGTCTTCACGTCCTCATAGGACTGGAAGACCCTCGACACCGCTGTGAGGTCGAAGCCGCCGGGAGTGCCACGCCCTTGGGCATTTTCAAGGTAGTTGGCCGGCGTCAACATCGAAACCTTGGCCCACTCGATTTCGGCGGCAAGGTCACGGATGGACGCGCGATCGGTGCTGAGCCGGAGGCGCCGTGCGGCCTCGGCGATCATGTTGGCCTTGTGGTCGAGCAGGTTCGGCAGAACTCCGCCGATCGCCTGCGGCCAGAAGAACTGCAATTGGCGAAGGGCCGCGGCATGGAACGTGCGGGCCTGGACGTTACCTACTCCAAGATCCCGCAGCCGGCTGCGCATTTCGGCCGCGGCCCGGGACGTGAAAGTGACAGCCAGGAGGCGTTGCGGGCTATAGACGCCTGAATGGACGCCGTAGGCAATGCGGTGCGTGATGGCTCGGGTCTTCCCTGTCCCGGCTCCGGCGAGGACGCACATCGGTCCTTTGAGGTTGCTGGCGACCTCCCGCTGTTCGGCATCGAGGCCTCCAAGGATGCGCTCTTCGAGCGTGCCGGAGCCGTTGAAAATCACCTCGGTCACTGTTGGAGATCCTCGATGACTCCGCCGTACCAGTGCTCGATCAGGGACCGGGCGATCGAGAGCCTCGTGGGAACCGTGATCTCGCCGCTCAGCACCGCCGCTTGGACTTCCTCACGACTGAACCAGCGCGCCCGGGTGACCTCGACGCCGTCGGGCCGTGCATCGACGTCGTCCGTGGAAGCAGTGAACCCGAGCATGAGCGAAGCCGGGAACGGCCACGACTGGGAGCCAAGGTACTGGCACGCGGTGACCTTCACCCCGACTTCTTCCAGGATTTCGCGGGCCACGGCCTGCTCCAGCGATTCACCAGGCTCCACGAAACCCGCAAGGGTTGAATAATTCTTCGCGTTTGCCGGACCGCCTCCGCCCAGCAGCACCCTGCCGTCCGAGCCGACAACCGTGACGATGATGGCGGGATCCGTCCGTGGGTAGTGCTCGGAATTATCGCGCGGGCACCGGCGGACCCAGCCCCCGGCTTCAATCGCGGTGGGAGTGCCGCACTGCGGGCAATGGGTGTGCGTAGCGTGCCAATTGGAGATTGCGCTCGCCTCAACGAACAGGGCGGTCTCCGTGGCGTCGAGGCGCGCGGCGATCTCCCGGAACCCTGTCCACGATCCGTCAGTCGGCAGCCCCGCGGATCCGGGAACCGGCTGCTCGTCGGAGACGAAAAGGACTATGGGCGTCCGCTCAGGAACCGAGGACGGCGCCAGCGTGCGGCCCAGGTAGATTGCCGTGACTTGCCCGGCAACCCCTTGAAGGGAGTCAGCGAGGGCTTGGGCGTCGCCGAGCCACAGCTTGTCGTCGAGAATGAGGGCTTGGCGTTGCGACAACACCATGGCCTTGGCGTTGCCCGAAGCGATCACGTCCTGGACCATGCCTGGCTTCATCCGGTCAGCCGACCCCCGGTCAACCACGGCCGGACGTACCGGAAGAACGGTGTCAATGAGGTGATTTGCGGGGGCCCGGAACTCGGTGAAACTCATGTATCTACCGTACTGACTCCCACCGACAAATGACATTTGCCTCCAGGAGGCGGACAAGCTGCTGGGATACCTGTTTTCTCGCGGATCTCAAGACTCGCCGCGCTGCATCGCCCCCATAGCCGCCAGTCAATCTACCGTGGAACACGTGAGAAGAACACCGTTCGAACTGGCCGCTATTGCAACTGCGGCGGTGCCCGGCCTGACGCCGACGGCCGCCGCGTCCGCGCCGGATGATGCTGCCGATTTCGATTCGGCGCTCCTTCTGGACTCGGAAGGCAAACGATGGCGTGTCCGATCGCCCCGCCACCCCGAAGCCAGTGCGCGCTTGGAAACCGAGTTCTTGATCCTCAGGGCATTTGCGCCGGCAATCCGGGCAGAGTTGCCCTTCCTGATGCCGACTGTAGCCGGAACGGTGCGCCAGGGCGCCCTCAGCACTTTCGTCTACGCTCACTTGGCGGGCGCGACGCGCAGCATCGAAGAGCTATCGGCCGGCCATGATGCCTTGGCCAAGGAGATCGGCGTCGCCTTGGCCGCCGTGCACGACCTGCCCCAGTCGATCGTCAACAACGCGGATCTCCCCAGCTACACCGCCAACGAATTCCGGCAGCGCAAGCTCAACGAACTGGATCAGGCCGCAACCACTGGAAAAATCCCGTCCGCCTTGCTGCGCCGGTGGGAGCATGCGCTTGAGGACGTGGCGTTGTGGCGTTTCAACCCCTGCGTGGTCCACGGCGACCTCCATGAAGACAATCTCCTCATCGACGGCGATAACGTCACAGCCCTGACGGGCTGGACCGAGCTGCGCATTGGCGACCCGGCCGATGACTTCGCGTGGCTCGTGGCCTCCAATGAGCAGACCTTCGTGGAGTCGGTACTACGGCACTACACCTCAGCCCGACGTGATGCCCCGGACAGCCACTTGCTGCGCCGTTCCGCCCTGCTCGCCGAATTCGCTTTGGCGCAATACCTCGTCAAGGCCATCGCCGCGGGCCACCAGGAAATGACCGCGGAAGCCGAAAGCATGCTCAAAGCACTCGCCGACGATATCGAACAACAGAATGCACTGGCTGCTGAAGAAGCCGCGGCCATGGCGGCCGCTTCCGTGCCGCCGCCCGGGACACCGCCTACGCAGGTTCCTCCCGTTCCTCCGGTAGCGCCGAATGCCGCGGCAACATCGACGGCTCCAAGCTCGGCCTCTACAGGGCCGGCCTCTGCATCTTCGGCTCCTTCCGGTCCTGCCGTTTCCATTGCCGTTCAAAGCGATCCGACGAAACCCGCAGTGACCGTGACAGCCATACCGGAGGCCGAAGAACCGGTCGCTTCGGCCGATCGCACTGAAGAGAAGCCGGTAATCCCTCCGGTCACGGTGGAGAGCCTGGAAGAGGACGGACCGTCCACTTCATCCGGTCCTGCCTCCGATGACGTTGACGCGAAGCCTGCCGCTGCGGGCGAACCGGACGACACCTCGACCACGGCCCTCAAAGTCGTGGACTCCGAGTATCTGCAGGAAGCAAAAGACGCATAGGAGTGGGCTCAGCCTGGGAGGACGCCCAGGCTTTTCGCGCAGGGCGCCCTCCTCTGTCAGGCGGTCGGGACTTCCTATGCAGTGCCCAGTGCCGAGGCGATGATCTCCTCCAGCTCTCCGGCGCTCCCGAGGTCGTGCGGCCGGACGACGGCGTCGTCGGCGACGTAGTAGAACGCCGCACTGACCTGGTCCAACGGAACACCCTTGAGCCGCGCCCATGCAAGGCGGTAGACGGCAAGCTGCACGGAACGCGTCTTCAGCTGCCGGCCTGCCGGACGACGTCCCGTCTTCCAGTCCACGAGCTCCCACGTACCGTCAGCCCCGCGGAAGACGGCGTCGATCCGTCCACGCACCACGACGTCGCCGATCCTGGTTTCAACGGGAACCTCCACAAAGGCCGGAGCGCGATGTGCCCACTCTGATGACCTGAACGTCGCAACCATCTCGTCCAGTCCATAGGCTTCATCGATGTGGGCGTCGGAGCCGGGCATTTCGTCGAGGTCCAGCATGCCGGTGGTCCCGAAGTACTCCTCCACCCATGAGTGGAAAGCCGTGCCTTTGCGGGCCGAGACACCGGGTTGCCGCGGCACGGGGCGCCGGAGCTGTGCCAGGACGGCGGAGGGGTCGTCCCCGAGGTCGACGAACATGGAGGCGGATATGTGTCCGGGCAGGTGAACATCCTGGACCGGCTTCCTGCGCAGTTGCCGATCCAGTAAGAGGGCTGCTTCCTCCGCCCAGCCTGCCGCGGCGCCGCGGAGGGGCTCACGACCCGACGAACCGGCGTCGACGGCGCTCCCTCCCTCCGCCGAAGCATCAAGGACCAGGGGCGAATCCGGGAGCAGCTGCTCAATGGCGGACCTGACCCGGGCGGCCGCGGCATCCATGGCGACGCGACGACCGCGGACGAGGCGGAGCCGTTCCCCTGTCCGAGGATCGCTGGGACCCTCAAGGGGATCGTAGGGGAACAGCGCGACTTCCATACCTACAGTCAACGGACTCTCCGTGGGCAGGGCGTCTTCCTCCAAGGACTGGGGGTGCACAACAGCAACCGTGCCGCCGGCAGATCCGTTGCCGGGCTCACCCGTCAGCCGTGCGAGCTCTGCGAGGAACGGCGACGTTTCCGCGATCCCTGCCCGCGATCCATTCCACGCGGCGCTGGAGGCCCACAGAACGAATTTCGCGCGTGTATACGCTACATACGCGAGTCGCCGCTCTTCGGCCTCGCCGTGGTACTGGACATCGGCTTTGAATTCCTTTTCCGCGTCCAGCCAACCTTTCTGGTCGTGCTGGTCGAGATCCCACTGGGGCAAGTCCGCGCGGTCTCCCCGGAGCGGCCAGGGCAAAGCCGCGGCGCCGCTGCTCCACCGCGAGTCCCGATTGCTCGGAAAGGCGCCCGCATTGAGCCCGGGGACGAAGACGACATCCCATTCGAGGCCCTTGGACGCGTGGACCGTCAGCAACTGCACTGCCTCGTGGTTCACCTCGGCAGCCGCCATGTCCAAACCGCCTTCTTCGGAGGCGGCCGCTTCGAGCCAACTCAGGAAGGCCAAAACGTCCACCCGCTGCGAAGTCTGAAGGAAGCCTGCCGCGGCGTCGTGGAAGGCATCAAGGTTCCGGCGGGCTTGGTGGATGCTCGTGCCTGGCTTCGCTGCGACCTCAATGTCCAACAGCATGGCCCGTTCCACTTCGCCGAGCAGCGTGCTGAGGTCATCGCCCATGAAGCCCCGGAGGTTCCGAAGTTCGGCGGACAGCCTGTGCAGGCGATCAAGGGCTGCCGGGCTCAAGGAACGGCCGTCGGCCGAAGTCCACCCAGGCCGCGGCAGGAAATCCAGTGCCTCCACGAGGCTTGCGGCATCGGTGATGTCGCTCTCCACGACAGCCGCGGCGTCGTCCTCTGCTGCCTCCTCCGTGGACAGGCCTTGGGAGCGCCGCCTCGCGAGGAAACGGGACCAGTCGCGGAACGCCATGAGGTCCGCGGGGCCGATTCGCCACCGCGCGCCGGCGAGGAGGCGCATGAGTGCGTCCGACCTGCCGGGATCGGCGAGGACCCGGAGCGCGGCCACAAGGTCGACAACCTCGGGGGTGTCCAGCAGTCCGCCAAGCCCCACAATTTCGTAGGGGATTCCTTGGACTTCGAATTCCCGCCTCAGGCATTCCATTTGTGCGCGACGACGGCACAGAACGGCCACCGTCGGCGAAACCGGCGCACCGTCAGCTGCTGTTTCATAAACCGTGCGGCGATAGCGACGGACAGCGTTGGCAATCTCCCCGGCTTCATCCTCGTCCGTGGCAAAACGGCCTATGATCACATCGCCGTGGACCGCCACCGGGCTCGGCCGCAACGCTGGTACGGTCACGGAGTCGCCGTCGGCTTTGTCCCCCGCGGCCTTACCATTCAGTGCCACCTGGTTGAGCGGCGCCGAAATGACGTTCGCCGCCGCCAGGATGTTGCGGCCGTTCCGCCAGGCGGTTGTCAGGTACGACGTCGGTGCAGTTGCCCAGTCTGGTGTTCCGGCGTGGTTGTCTACGCGGACGGGAAACTCCTGGACGAAGTGGAAGAGCTGTCCCGCCGAGGCGCCCCTGAAACCATAGATTGATTGGTTCGGGTCGCCGACCGCGGTGACGGCATGCCCTCCTCCGAACAATCTCGAAAAAAGGACCAATTGGGCATGTGACGTGTCCTGGAATTCGTCGAGGAGCACCACTTTGTAGCGCTCCTTCTCGGTAGCGGCCGCCAAGGGTATGTCCCGCGCAATCTTCGCCGCGAGCGCCACCAGGTCGCCGAAGTCAAGGACTCCGCGGTTCCTCTTTGCCTCTTGGTACCGTCCTACCATGTCCGCGACACTGGCCCGGGTCCGCAGCATGGCGCCAAGATCCCCCGCGGCTTGGGTCGGGTTCTTTTTAGCTCCGGCTTGATAGGGCAAGTCTTCGTATTCCGAAACACGATCCATCAGCCAGGCCTCAACCTCAGCCGGTTCCCGAAGGTGCTCCGCGCATTCGCCTGCCATCTGGATAACGGCGTTGACCAAGGTCGACTTGGCTGCGGTGAAGTGCTCGTAGTCGCCGTCGTAGGCTTCGACGACTTCACTGGCGAGCTGCCACGCCTGTGCACCCCCCAACAGCACAACGTCGCGTTCAATACCCAGGCGCAGGCCGTAATCCGAAACGATGCCGCTCGCATACGAGTGGTACGTGGAGACCTTCGGTTCGAGTTCGTCAGAGCCGGCAACGCCTTCCGGAAAGCCGTGCCGTCCATCGTCAGAAGCGGCGATTCGTTGAAGGGTAGCCAGTTTGGCTCGGATGCGGCTGGCCAACTCCCCTGCCGCTTTGCGCGTGAACGTGACGCCCAGGACCTCTTCAGGGCGGACCCATCCGTTGGCGACGAGCCACACCACCCGGTCGGCCATGGTCGCGGTCTTTCCCGAGCCGGCACCCGCGATCACCAGCCGAGGGGTGAGCGGCGACGAGATAATGGCCGCTTGCTCATCCGTGGGACGGTTGCGTTCGCCCAGGATATCCGCCAATTCGCCTGGGGAAAACCGTGGCGCGGGAAGCTCCCCGGGTTCGCCGACGCCATCCCCGAGGGCGAATCCTGCAAGCGTCTGGATGGTCATTCGGTAACCTGCTTTCCCCTGGCGCACAACGGGCAAATATCGGGCAGGCGGCAACCGTGGCCGCCATGCCCGCTTTTCGAAGGATCATGGCGGGCCTCGAAGCTGGCTCCCGCCATGAGGACGGCTGCTTCTGCTACCAGGTCCTGTGCCCAGTTTTGCCCCGGCTCCAAGGGGTCCTGGGCTTGAATGGCCGGGGCCTTCGACTTGGTCCCGAGCTGTGCCAGCACGGCGCCTCCGGGAACGGGCCCTTGGGGATTTGCCGGCTTGTCGACCCCTTCCGGAGGCTCGAACGCTCCGTGCAGCACGGCGGCCTGGTAAGCGCCGAGTTGCGGATGCCTCTCGAGTTCAGCCTTGCTCGGCTGGCGCTTGCCGGTCTTGAGGTCAACAATCACCAAGCGGCCTTCCGGATCGATTTCCAAGCGGTCTACTTGGCCACGCAGGACAGCATTCCGGAACTCGCTGGTCCCTTCCCGCTGGCCATTTTCGTCCGGGGCTGCCGACGAAACTGCGGCCGCCAGCGAAGCAGAAGGAACAACGGAAACCGGCGCCAAAGGAACGTCGAAATCCACTTCGACGCCGGCGAGGCTACGGCCCTCAAGCCGCATGGAAATGACGTACTGGGCCAGCTTGCGGACCATCTGCTCCGCACGTTGGAAATCGAGCCTGCCTTCCCAGTTGTCCTTCATTCCAAGGGTCGGCCATCGACGCAAGAGTTCGGCGATGTACTCGGCTCCTGAGGCGTCGGGCAGCTCTTGCGCGATGGTGTGCACCAGCGTTCCCAGGCTGCGGGCGAAGTCGGTGGCCGCTTCTCCCCCGGCCGCCTGAACGAACCAATCCAAGGGAGACTTATGCACTGTCTCAACCTTGGACGGAGAAACAAACACTGTGCCTCCCTCCGGCACGACCGGTTCGGCGCTGCTCAGGGGTGCCAGTCCCCACCAGGAATCGGGGTGCGCTCCGGGGACCGCAGGCTGGACGGTGGCGAGGTGCGCGAGGACCCGCGCAGCTTCGGTGGCCTCCGCTGCGACTGCCGGTTGCGCAAGTCCGGCGTCGTCGGGCTGGACCCGCTGGCGCAGTTCGGCAACCAAGGCACGCAACGTCATGGGCCGGTCCACGGGTGTGTAGTCGCGGCGGAACTGGCCGGATTCGAGGGGCGCCACGTAGTCAAGGAACGCCGATTGCTGCTCATCTTCGGACGAAACCGCCGTGCAGATGAGATGTTCCCTGGCACGCGAAACAGCGGCGGAAAAGCTTCGGAGCTCGTCATAGCGGATATCGCGGAGCCTGCTGAGGGCGCCGCGCTGCAGGGCATGCGCGGCTCCATGTTCCACGGCATCGGCGAACAAGGTGCTTCCAAGGAGTTCACCGCGAAGCCTCGTGTTTGGCCAGACTCCTTCTTGCAAACCGGCGACGATGACCACGGGCCATTCCCTCCCGGCAGCGCTGGCCGGCGTCATGAGCTCGACGGCATCCTCCAACTGGGCCCGCGCCGCGAGGGTATCCATGGGCAGTTCTTGACTGAGCAGGTACTCCAAAAACTGTTCCGGACCGGAACCCGGAAGCTGGGTGACATACCGCTCAGCCGTGTGGAACAGCGCCATCATGGCGTCAAGGTCACGGTCCGCACGGGCGCCGGCCGGACCGCCGTCGAGCGCCATTTCAGCCCAGCGAACCGCCAGTCCCGTGGCTTGCCACAATGCCCACAACACAGACTCCGCGTTGGCGCCGGCCTCTTCGGCTGCCGTGCGCCCGGCAGCAATCACGCGTGCCAGCCGCCGCGCGGAACTACCCTCGATGCCGAGGGAACCCAATGCCCCGGGCTCCACCAGGGCTTCCACGAGCAAAGCATCACTGGACCGCCCACCGCCACCCAGCAATTCCTCCCGGCGCAACGATTGACGGAGCCGCCGCAGCTCGATGGCCGTAGCGCCCCCGATCCTTGACGTCAGGAGGGAAACGGCCAGTTCCGGCGTCAGCTTCCCGGCATCGAGCACAACCCCGAAGACTTCCAATAACGGACGGACAGCCACTTCGTCGCGGACTGCGGAATCGGCGACCGGGACCCGGACGGGAATCCCCTGGCCGCCCAAGTAGCGTTGCAATTGCGAAAGTTGTCCGCCGTTGCGGACGATCACCGCGATATCCCCGAAGGCGCGGTTCTCCCGCAACTGCGCTTCCAGGATGCGTTGTGTGACGTAGCGCAATTCGTGGACCGCAGACGGCAGGACGTGTGCCTCCACGCGGCCCTGCCGCTGCTCAACTCCGGCAGCGTCCACGAGTGCTGCGTTATCGGGTGCCGCGTTATCGGGTGCCGCACTAACAGGAATCGGATCCAAGCGGCGGGCAAGCTGACCACCAGCCCGCTGGGAAATCCTCTCTGCCACGCCGGTCCAGGCATCGGCGAGCGCGGGAAGATGGCGGTGGGTATGGCGCAAGGGAAGCTCCAGGACTTTGCCGTCGATTCCGCCGAGGAGGGACGGCAGTTCCGCGACGAGGTCCGGACGGGCACCACGGAACCCCTGGACCACGGTGTCAGGAGAGGACGCAACCAAGACATCCTTGCCTTCCGCAATGTCCGCGAGGAGCTCGAAGACTGCCGGATTCGCTTCTTGGACATCGTCCACCAGGATCAGCTGTAGGCGGTCACGTTCAGCCGCGAGGAACTCCGGCGCATCCTGGAAAATCTGCCGTGCCGCAGTGATGATGCCGGCGGGGTCGAACGCCTCGGGCATCCTCAAGTCCAGGACGTCGCGGTATTCCGAATACAGGTCCGCCGCGGCGATCCAGTCCGGCCTCCCGCATTCGTAAGCCAGGGACCTGAGATCGTCGGCGGTACGCCCGGATTCGATGATGCGGTCAAAAAGTTGCCTGACCTCCTGCCGGAAGCCGCGCGTCGGCAGTGCCGCGGACAAATCCTTAGGCCACGGAAGCTCGAAGCCCGGCAGCTGGTGTCCTTCGAGGAGTTCTTTGATGATGAGGTCCTGTTCGGGGCCCGAGAGCAACTTCGGCGGGCGCTGCAGCGGAAGTATGCCTTCGGCCTTGGCGCGCCGGATCAGATCGAAAGCGTACGACGCCCAGGTGCGTGCCGGCGTCGTACTCAAACTGCGGTCCAGGCGGCCCGTAAAGGAATCCCGGAGCGCCGACGCCGCGTGCCTGCCTGGCGCTAGGATCAGGATCCGCTCCGGATCCACGCCGTCCCGCTGTACGCGCCTCACGGCGGTTTCCACCAGGACGGTGGACTTGCCCGTGCCTGGAGCGCCCGGTACCAGTACCGGGCCAGAACCGTGCGGGAGTTCGACGACGGCAGTTTGGTCGACCGACAGCACAGGCGCCACCTGCTTGACCTCGCGGGGCGGAAGCAACCGCAGCCTGGCCGTACCGGCCGGTGCCTGGGCTGTTGCTTGCGAAGTTTCCTGTTGCTTTTCCTGTGGAGTTACTGGGGGTGCTGCTGATCGACTCACACAGTCATTTCATCATCGGGCACTGACAATTTATGGAGCTGGCGTTCGAGTCGTTCGGAGATGGCATCGATCGCGTCGAAATCGTCGTCGCTCGGAGCCCACCGCGCAAGGGTGAGGTCAACACGCCAGCGGCCTTCGCCAGTCCGGAGATATCCGGCGTAATCACCGTGGAGGGGCGTCCCTTCCTGCACGTAGTGGCGCAATGCCTCGGCTTCGAGGCCGGGCGGAGCTTCGCCGCTCGCGCGGAGGACCCGCCACCACGCGACCGAGCTGCCGTGATGGCTCATGACGGATCCGATCTGGCGTGGTCCGCCGGAGCCAAGAAGCTCGGCGATATCCCCGTAAGCCACCGCTACACCGGGCGGCATGAGATCCACGACAGCCAAAACCGCCGTCACAAACTCCGTCCGCATCCTTCCAGCGTATCGGCATCGTGTGAGGTTCGTAGCAGCGGGAGTGTCGGGCCTTATCTTGTCCTAGGCCGCCGGTAGCGTGGTGGCATGAGCTCCTGGAACACCCTCCCCCGCGCCGCCTTCGATCTCGAAACCACTGGACGCAACTCGCGCTCCGCGAGGATCGTCACGGCGTCCATCACGGTGGTGGATGATAAGGGAGGGGTCATCAAGGAGCTCGAATGGTTGGCCGATCCTGGCGTGGAGATCCCGGAGGAAGCCAGCGAAATCCATGGAATCACCACGGCCAAGGCCCGGGCCGAAGGGCGTCCGGCCGCGGACGTCACGCGCGAAGTCGCCGCGGCCCTCCAGGAACTTTTCGACGACGCCGTCCCGGTCATCGCGTTCAATGCCAGCTACGACTTCACGGTCCTGGCAGCGGAATCCGCCCGTTACGGTGTCCCGCAGTTGACCCGGTTCCCGGTGTTGGACCCCTACGTCATGAACAAGCAAGTGGACCGCTTCCGCAAGGGGAAGAGGACCTTGACGGCCTTGTGCGAGGAATACGGCGTGACCTTGGACAACGCCCATACCTCTGCCGCTGACGCCCTTGCTACCCTGCGTGTGCTGGATGCCATGGCCGGCAAGTTCCCGAAGCTCCACATGCCTGCTTCCCAGCTCCACCACCTCCAGGTCGATTGGGCGGCGGCGCAGGCGGCGGACTTCCAGAGCTACCTCCGCCGAAGCAAGCCCACGGCTGTTATTGAGGGTGATTGGCCCGTGCTTCCGCCGCAAGACGCAAGCCGCGGCGACTTCTAGGAACGCCGTCCACGAGCCGGACATTTTCCCGCCGTCCACATGGTGGGACGTACGTCACATTGCCCGCTGGAAGCTGAAAGCAAGCTGGGCGTCAGTCATCTATTCCACGCCTGCCCATTTCGACGCTCCGGATTATGCGCGGCAAGCGGGAATCAGTGAACTTTATTCGATGTTCGAAGCTTTTCTTTCGCGAATCGTCGCCTCACAGGGGTCGAATAACGTGGTGACATAATTAAGTTTGGCGGGTCGAGTTCTGATATTGCGGCCAAAGCTGCTTCGGCCGCGTTCCCCGCCCGCCTCGCTAAGAACGTATGTTCCCCGATGAAAGTGATTTGCTTGATGAAAATCAAAGCCCTGAAGTGGTTCTCTGCTGTCCCCGTGGCCGCGGTCCTCGCTGTGTCCCTCGCGGCATGCGGCGGCGGTTCGGGCAGCGCCAGCAGCGCTTCGCCTACCGACGCCCTCCAAGGCAGCGACCAGAAGACGCTGGACAAGTACACCACCAAGGACGTCACCCCCCTCGACAAGATCGACAAGTCCAAGCTGGGCCTCATCACCGACGGAACCCTGCGCGTCGGCACCTTGTCCGACGCTCCGCCGAACATCTTCATCGATCCCTCGGGCAAGTTCACCGGTTACGACAACGAACTCCTGCGCGCCATCGGCGCCAAGCTCGGGCTGAAGGTCGAGTTCGCGTCCACCGACTTCTCCGCGCTGCTCTCCCAGGTCAAGAACAAGCAATTCGACGTCGGATCCTCCTCGATCTCCACCACGGACACGCGCCGCCAGACGGTCGGGTTCACCAACGGCTACGACTTCGGCTACATGGCCGTCGTCACCAAGACGGACTCCAAGGTCAAGGGCTTCGCGGACCTCAACTCCGGCGTACGGATCGGCGTTGTCCAAGGCACGGTCCAGGACGACTACGTCACCAACACGCTTAAGCTCGAGCCCGTCCGCTTCCCGGACTACAACACCGTGTACGCCAATGTGAAGAGCGGCCAGATTGACGCTTGGGTTGCTCCGTCCCAGCAGGCCACCGGCCAGGTCAAGGACGGCGACAACACCAAGATCGCCGAAAAGGTCGTCAACACCCAGAACTTCACTGCCTACGCCGTGAACAAGGACAACCAGGCCCTGATCGACGCACTCAACTCCGGCCTTGACGCCGTGATCGCCGACGGCACGTGGAGCAAGCTGACGGCCGAATGGTACAAGGACCGCCCGACCGCGGCTGAGCAGACCCCGCAGGGCTGGAAGCCGGGCAGCAAGGCCGTCCAGATCCCGGCCAAGTAACCCCGGCGCTCCATGGATCTCCAGGAAATCCTCAAACAACTCGGCGAAACGTTCCTCGATTGGAACGCGATGGGCGAAGTCATCCCCAAGATGTTCGCGGTCGGCTTGCCGAACACGCTTGTCCTGGCCGTCACGTCGGGTATTATCGGCACGCTCATCGGCATGGTGCTGGCCCTCATGGGGATCTCCCGGAATCCGGTCGCGCGGTGGATTGCCCGGATCTACACTGACGTCCTCCGCGGTCTCCCGGCTGTGCTCACCATCCTGGTCATCGGCCTCGGCTTCGGCCCGATCATCCGCCAACTGACAGGCTCAACCAGTCCGTACCCGTTGGCGGTTGCCGCGCTTGCCCTGATGTCGGGCGCCTATATCGGCGAGATCTTCCGCTCCGGAATCCAAAGCGTCGACAAGGGGCAGCTCGAAGCAACCCGCGCCCTCGGGTTCGGCTACGGCGCTTCCATGCGCCTCGTCGTCGTGCCCCAGGGCATCAGGCGGGTCCTGCCGGCGCTCGTGAACCAGTTCATCGCCCTGATCAAGGACTCGTCGCTCGTGTTCGTGCTTGGAGTTCTGGCCTCCGAACGGGAAGTCTTCCAGATCGGCAAGGACCTTGCCGCGACAAGCGGCAACCTGTCACCGTACGTGGCAGCTGGATTGTTCTACCTGGTCATGACGATTCCGCTCACGCATTTCGTGAACTGGTTGGACCGCCGCTTGCGGACGGGACGGCCTGAAAAGAAGGAACCGGACGAGGCCGCAGCCGTCGTCGGGAAGGGAGCCCAAGCATGAGCGAGTTCGCCTCCGGAACACTGACTGCCAAGAACATTCATTTGTCCTTCGGTTCGAACCACGTGCTGCGCGGCATTGACCTGCACGTCGAGAAGGGCACCACGGCTTCCGTGATCGGGCCCTCCGGCTCGGGCAAGTCCACGCTGCTGAGGGTCATGAACCGGCTGATCGAACCTGCAAAGGGCGACATCCTGTTGGATGGCCGTTCGGTGCTCAAGGACAACCCGGACGAGTTGCGCCGACGCATCGGCATGGTGTTCCAGCAGTTCAATTTGTTCCCGCACAAAACCGTCGCGGACAACGTGTCGTTGGCCCTGCGAAAGCTGCGGGGCATGTCCAAGGAACAGGCCCGCAGCGAGGCTTTGGCCCAATTGGACCTCGTCGGGCTCAAGCACAAAGCTGACGCCCGCCCGGCGAACCTTTCCGGCGGCCAGCAGCAACGCGTGGCCATCGCCCGAGCCTTGGCCATGAAGCCCGAGGTCATGTTCTTCGACGAAGCAACCTCCGCCTTGGACCCGGAATTGGTCAAGGGCGTACTCGCCCTCATGACGGACCTCGCACAGGGCGGCATGACGATGGTTGTGGTGACGCACGAAATGGGCTTCTCCAGGAATGTTTCGGACACCGTGACGTTCATGGACGGCGGCTTGGTGGTTGAGTCAGGATCACCCGAGCAACTCTTCACGGAACCGAGGACCGAGCGCTTGAAAGGCTTCCTTTCGGACGTGCTCTAATACTCCGAAGCGCCAAAGAAATCCCCGGTGCTCCCGGTCTTCCCTTGCGAGGGAGGACCAGGAACACCGGGGATTTTTCGCGTCCGGGGGTCCAGTTAGCTTCCGGGGATCCCGCTACTTCCCGGATTTCACGCGGATGACGGTCAGGGCGGCGTCGTCCACGTCCTTTCGGAACCCTGGATCGCTCGACGCCCGTTGCAGGACCTGCCCATACATTTCCGGTATCGCGGCCGGATCGGCACAGAGGACCATGGTTCCGCCGGCACCGATGAAATTGGTGGCCCTGTCCCCCATGCTCCATGGGGACAATTGCACGGCGTTGCACAGGTCATCGGAAACGATGACCCCACTGAAGCCGTCGTCGGCCCGCAGCATGGTTCGCATGATGGCGGGCGAAAACGGGGCGACATGGTCCGGGTCGATCTTGTCGTAGTAGGCATTCGACACCATTACCCAGCGCACGCCGCCGTCGATCGCTGTTTTGAATGGAGCCACGTACGGGTCCGTACGCGTGGTCTCGGTGTCGTGGACGTTGCCGCTGACGTCTGTGTTCAGGCTGACCCGGCCCATTCCCGGGAAGTGCTTCACTACGGGGACCACTCCGGCGTCCCTCAGTCCGGCGGCCATCGCGTTCCCATGCCCGGACACGGCCGCGGGCGTGAATCCATATTCGCGCTGGAAGGCACCGATCGGCTTGTTGGAAGGCGCAAACCCGGGGCTGGGAACAGTGTCCAACACTGGTGCAAGGTCCATATTCACGCCGGCTTGCAGCAACTGGGAACCCCACGTCCGGGCGTCGGAGCGAAGCTGCGCAGGGTCCGCATTGCCTTGCGCCAAGGCCGGCGGAATCTGCTGGAAACCGGGCCCGCTGAGCACTTGCACGGCGCCGCCTTCCTGGTCGGTGGCGACGTACAACGGGATGCCGCGGGAAGAGCTCGGAGACACTGCCGCCTTGAGCCGGTCCACGACGCCAGCCGTCGCGGCAACGCCGGCTTGGCTGCGTCCGGCGAGGTACACGTTGCCGATGTGGTTATCGAGCAGGCGGCCCACGGTGGCGGCATCGCTTCCGTCGGCCTTCGCTGCGACCATGAACAACTGGCCCACGCGCTGTTCGAGCGTCAGGGCAGCGAGTTCCTGCTCCGGCGTCTGACGCAGTGGCGGTGGCGGGTCATGCGGTGGGGCCGGAACGGCGAAAGGAGACTGCGTCCGACGGAACGGAAGCGGATCGGCTACCGTTCCGTCCGGAATCGTTCCCTTCGACGGCGCCTGCGAGGCGCTCGGGGCCCGGGAAGCAGACCCGGCCGCCGGCGTCGTGGCGACGTCCACCGAATCCGAGCGCGCGACGCCGGCAAGGGCGGCAACCGTGAAGGCCGCCAGCAGGAGCGATGCAATTTTCGAAGACGTGCTTTTCGAAGACCTACGCAGGGGAACCATCGCCTTGTTGACTCGTTCGTTGCCCACGGCCCGCTCCTTGCGCATTCACGCTGACCGCATTAACGCTTACAAGGAGCAGGCCGTCTTACCTCAGGGGAATGCCTGTGTTCAGGCAGTCGCCTCGGCTGCGGCCTTGGCCGCCGCCGGCAGTGCGTCCAGAATCCGGTTCATGGCCGCGTCGTCGTGGGCCGAGGAGAGGAACCAGGCCTCGAAGACCGACGGCGGCAAGTAGACGCCGGACTCCAGCATGGAGTGGAAGAAGGGTGCGTACCGGAAGACCTCTTGTGCCTGGGCATCCGCGTAGTTATGGACGCCATTGGCCGAGGTGCCGAACGCTACCGAGAAGAGGTTCCCTGCCCGCTGGATCGAGTGGTCCACGCCGGCGGCGTCGAGTGCCGCCGAAAGGGCCGTCGAAAGTTCCGTGGAGCGGGTATCCACGTAGCTGTACACCTCCGGAGTCGCGTGGGTCAGGGTAGCGACGCCCGCGGCCATCGCCACCGGGTTGCCGGACAGCGTCCCCGCCTGGTACACCGGCCCGAGGGGGGCAAGGTAATCCATGACGTCGGCACGGCCGCCGAGTGCCGCCGTCGGCATTCCACCGCCGATGACCTTGCCGAAGGTCAGCAGGTCCGGTACCCAGCCTTCCTGGCGACCGCTCAGGCCCCAATAGCCCGCGTAGCCGGTGCGGAAACCGGTCAGGACCTCGTCCAGGATCAACAAGGCGCCATGCTCGCGGGTGATGCGTGACAGCCCCGCATTGAAGCCCTCGTTCGGTGTCACCACACCCATGTTGGCGGGAGCTGCCTCCGTGATGACAGCGGCGATCTTGTCGCCGTGCGCTGCGAACGCGGCTTCCAAGGCGTCGAGGTCGTTGTAGGGAAGAACGAGCGTCTCGGCAGCGGCCGCCTCGGTGACACCGGCCGAACCGGGAAGAGCCATGGTGGCCAGGCCCGAGCCGGCGGAGGCCAGAAGACCGTCGAGGTGGCCGTGGTAGCAACCGGCGAACTTGACGATGAGGTTGCGTCCCGTGAAGCCGCGGGCGAGGCGGACTGCCGTCATGGTGGCTTCGGTGCCGGTGGATACCATGCGGATGCGTTCGACGGCGGAGACCCGCTCCTTCACGATCGCGGCGAGGTTCGCCTCGTCCGGAGTGGAAGCCCCGAAGGACAATCCACGGTCGACGGCGGCGTGGACCGCTTCCAGGACCGCCGGGTGGGCGTGGCCGAGCAGGGCCGGTCCCCAAGAGCAGACGAGGTCCACGTACTGGCGTCCATCGGCATCGGTCAAGTACGGGCCCTGGGCGGAAACCATGAACTTCGGGGTACCGCCCACGGAGCCGAAGGCACGTACCGGCGAGTTGACGCCGCCGGGCATCAGGGTCCGGGCGCGGTCGAACAGCTGGTCGGAAACAGGGGTGTGTGAAGTCATGGTGTCCATTCTTTCAGGGATTGTGGCAGGCTCAGGCCGCGGCAAGGAGCTCCGCTACACGCGGGGCGACCTCCGTGCCGAAGAGTTCGATGCAGCGCATCATGGATTCGTGGGGCAGCGTCCCGTTGCTGTACTTAAGGTCGAATCGGTCGACGCGGAGGTTTTCCTTCAGCCGTACGATCTTCCGGGCAACGGTCTCCGGAGAGCCGACGTAGAGCGCACCTTCCGGACCGCACATGGCGTCGAATTCGCCCCGGCTCGCCGGGCCCCAGCCGCGCTCCGCGCCGATCCGGTTGCGCTGGGCGAGCCAATGCCGGAAGAGCTCCTCGCGGGCTTCCTCGTCGCTCGGCGCGACGTGGCCCGGTGAATGCGTGGCGATCTGCTGCATGGGGTGACCGTATTTGCCCATCGCTTCGCGGTAAAGCCCGACGAGCGGGGCAAAACGTCGCGGTTCTCCGCCGATGATGGCAAAAATGATCGGATAGCCGTACTCGGCACAGCGCAACACGGATTCAGGAGTGCCGCCAACGCCGATCCACGTGGGCAACAGGTGGTTTTCCAACTGCGGGAAGACACTCAGGCCGTGCACGTTCGGCCGGGTCCTGCCCTCCCAATGCACGGGTTGCTGGGCGCGGACCTTGTCGAACAGATCCAGTTTCTCTTCGAAAAGGAGCTCGTAGTCGGCGAGGTCAAGGCCGAACAGCGGGAAGGATTCCACGAAGGAGCCGCGTCCCAGCATCACTTCGGCGCGGCCGTTGGAGAGCGCGTCGACGGTGGAAAAACGTTGGAATACCCGGATGGGGTCGTCGGAACTGAGCACCGTCACGGCGGAACCGAGCCGGATGCGGGAGGTCCGGGCCGCAGCCGCGGCGAGGAACACTTCCGGGGCCGAGACCGCGAAGTCGCGACGGTGATGCTCGCCCACGCCAAACGCGTGAAGTCCGACGGCGTCCGCCAACTCGGCTTGTGCGAGCAGCTCCCGCAGCACCCGGGCGTGCGGTTTCGGGTTGCCTTCGGCGTCCACCCCCGCATCACCGAAAGTATTCAACCCGAGGAGGATCTCTCCCGGACCCACCGGAGCAGTGGGCCCGGAAACCGAGGTAGTCATCAGGATTCCCTGAGCCAGCCGGCGAGCTCGGAGGCCCAGTACGTCAGCACCATGTCCGCACCGGCGCGCTTGATGCCTAGGACGGATTCGGTGATGGCGCCGCGGCGGTCGATCCACCCGTTCGCGGCGGCCGCTTCGATCATGGCGTACTCTCCGGAGATTTGGTAAGCGGCAACGGGAACGGGGCTCATGTCCGCGACGTCGGCCAGGATGTCGAGGTAGCTCATGGCCGGCTTGACCATCACCATGTCGGCGCCTTCCTCAAGGTCAAGTTCGACCTCGATGATGGCCTCACGCCGGTTGGCCGCATCCATCTGGTAGGTCCGGCGGTCGCCCTTGAGCTGGGAGTCGACGGCTTCGCGGAACGGACCGTAAAACGCGGAGGCGTACTTTGCCGCGTAGGCGAGGACCGCCGTGTTCTTGTGTCCCGCCACTTCAAGTGCCTGGCGGATCACGGCGATCTGGCCGTCCATCATCCCGGAGGGGCCAAGGACATGGGCGCCGGCGTCGGCTTGGGCCACCGCCATTTGCGCGTAGATTTCCAGGGTCGCGTCGTTGTCTACGTAACCGTTGGCGTCGAGGACCCCGCAATGGCCGTGGTCGGTGAACTCGTCCAGGCACACATCGCCCATGACCACGAGGTCGTCGCCAACCTCTGCGCGGACATCGCGGATCGCTTTGTTGAGGACGCCGTCGGGATCGAGCGATGCCGTGCCCCGGGCGTCGCGGACAGCGGGAACGCCAAACAGCATGATGCTGCTGACTCCCAGCTCCACGGCTTCCGCGGCGGCGCGCTTGAGCGAATCCGTGGTGTGCTGCACGACGCCGGGCATGGACGTGATGGGTGCGGGCTCGGTGATTCCTTCACGGATGAAGGCGGGCAGGATGAGGTCCGCGGGCGCGAGCCGGTGTTCGGCGGTCATCCGGCGCATGGCAGGGGTAGTGCGGAGCCGGCGCGGCCGGTGGTTGGGAAAACTCAACTTTCGTTCCCTTCGGTGTCGAATACGGTACGGAGGGCGGTCACTATCCCTGCAGGCGTCGGCTCTTTGGCCGTCGCCGCGACAGGCAGGCCAAGCGCGGCAGCCTCTGCCGCCGTCGAACGCCCGATCGCAATGAAGCGGCACTCCCGCAGGGGCGCCAGTGACTCGTGGATGCGGCGGGCAGCGCTCGGCGAGGCGGCGACGACGGCGTGGAGCCGGCCGCTGGAAATATCGCCCCGGGCGGCTGCCGGGGTGAGTTCGGGGGCTTCGTTCAGTTCCCCGGCTTGCCAGCCGTTCGCCGCGACGAGCGCGGCAGTGAGCCGGCGTGCGGGATCCGCCGGGTAGTCGACGGTGTGGTAGGCCGTCACCACCTGGACTTCCGCTCCTTTGGCACTGATCCCGGCTGCCAACGCGGAGTCGGCGATGTCCGCTTGGGGCAAGAGAACGGTGGCTGTTCCTGACGGCCAGACGGCCACCAGTCCAGCGGCGGACTGCACGTCCTCGGGTGCGAGGTCCACGGCGACACCTTCGGCCTCCAGGACCCTTCGGCTGGATGGACCGATCGTCGCCACGCGGACCGTTTCGGGAATCAGGTCCCTCAGCTCCACGCGCCGCTCGGTCGCCAGTTCCTTCAGCGCCCGTACCGTGGTGATGCTGCTGACCACCAGCCAAGCAAAGGCCCCTGCGCGCAATGCGTCGAGGGCGACTTCGAGGGAATGCTGGTCACGGGCGCGCTCGAAGTCGATCAACGGGAGGAGCAACGGTTCGGCGCCGGCCTCCTTCAAGGCCGCCACGAGCGACGCAGCCCGGTCAGGACTGCGTGTGATGAGGATCCGGGCGCCCTCGAGCGCCCGGGCCTCTCCTGGCTTGGCTGCGCTGTGCCGTCCCATGGTCTCCTGTTGGCCCTGTTCCACTGCCAGTTCAGGAAGCGGCAAGGTCGGTGATTTCCGCCGCCCCCGCCGCGAGCAGGAGTTCGGCAACTTCGATGCCCAGCAGCGTCGCACCGACCTCGGTGAGCCCGTCCGTCGCTTTCTTCTCGCGAACGGTCTTGGTTCCGTCAACTGCGCAGACAATGGCTTCGAGGTGCAGCATGCTGCCCTTCCGGTAGGCGTAGGCGCCCACAGGCGCGGCGCAACCGGCCTCAAGCCGTGCGAGGACGGCCCGTTCGGCAGTGACGGCCAAGCGCGTGTCTTCGTCGTTCAGGGCGGCGAGTGCCTGGGCGAGCGCGCCGGCCGGACCCGGTTGGCCGGGAGCGTCGGCTGTCCGGCACTCGATCGCGAGCGATCCTTGGCCCGGAGCAGGAAGCATGACGTCGGTCTCGAAGAATTCCGTCACGACGTCAAGCCTGTTGATCCGTTCCAGCCCCGCTGCGGCGAGGACGACGGCGTCAAGGTCGCCGCTCTTTCCGGGAACCAGTGCCTCCGGTGCGTTGCCGGCGAGGCCGGGAACGCGTCCGAGCCGGGTGTCCACGTTTCCGCGGATGTCCACGACGTCCAGGTCCGGCCGGGCGGCGCGCAACTGCGCCGCGCGGCGCGGGGAGCCGGTACCGACCTTCGCTCCTTCCGGAAGGTCTGCCAGCTTCAGCCCGTCGCGTGCGCACAGGACATCCCTGACATCCACGCGCTTGGGCGTCGCCCCGATGGTGAGGCCGGGAGCCGCCCCCGTCGGGAGGTCCTTCAGGGAGTGCACCGCGGCATCGCATACATCAGCCAGGAGCGCCTCCCGGAGGGCGGCAACGAACACGCCGGTGCCGCCCATCTGGGAAAGCGAGCCGGTCCGGACGTCGCCTTCGGTCTTGATGTGTACAAGTTCCACGGAGAAGCCCCCGACGGCGGCCAACTGGTCCGCGGCCTGCTGGCTCTGTGTGAGCGCGAGTTTGCTCGCGCGTGTCCCGATCCGGACGGTCATTTCGCCCCTTCTCCCACGGGGTAAGGGTCATGGCCCGTGCCGATGGTGGTATCCGCACCCGCAATGGTTGGCTTTTCGCCGCGGAAGTTGGCACAGCAGCCCGGACGGCAGACGTCGTACCACGGGCCGAGGCTGGTCGTAGCGGGGCGGTCGGCAATGTTGTTGGCGACCGTCCGTTCGCACACGAGGTCCACGAGGCCGGACACGAATTTGCGGTGTGTGCCGGGGGTAGGAACGCGGGTCGCGGCGATGCCCAGGTTCGTGCAGGTTTCCAGGGCCTCTGTATCGAGGTCCCAAGCCACTTCCATGTGGTCCGAGACGAAGCCGAGGGGAACGATCACGATGCCCTTGATCCCCTGCCCGGCAAGCTCTTCGATGGCGTCGTTGATGTCGGGCTCAAGCCACGGAACATGCGGCGCGCCCGAGCGGGACTGGTAGACAAGGGACCACGGAGCCGTGAGTCCGGATTCGGCCTGGACGCGCTGGATGACCTCTGTGGCGGCAGCGAGGTGCTGGGCCACGTAGGCCGAGCCTTCCTCGAACTCCCGGGGTTCCCCTTCGGACCGTCCGGCAGCTTCGGCGTCGCGCGTCGGGATGGAGTGCGTGGCGAAAAGGATCTGGATCGGAGCGTCCTCGAGGCCGGCCGCGGCCAGCTTCTCCCGCACTTCGACGAGCCCGGCAGCAGTGCCTTCCACGAACGGCTCCACGAAGCCCGGGTGGTCGAAGTACTGGCGGACCTTGTCCACCTCAAGCTTGCCGTCCAGGCCGGTCTCCGTCAGGGCCATGCCGATGTCCTCGCGGTACTGGCGGCAGCTGGAGTAGCAGGAGTAGGCGCTCGTGGTGACCATCAGCAGTTTGCGGTGGCCGGCGTCGTACGCGTCCTGGAGCGTCTGCGGAATGTAGGGATCCCAGTTACGGTTGCCCCACAACACCGGAAGGTCGATGCCGCGGGACGCGAGCTCGGCCTCAAGCGAAGCTTTGAGGTCCCTGTTTTGCTGGTTGATGGGGCTGATGCCGCCGAAAGCGCGGTAGTGGTGCGATACCTCTTCGAGGCGTTCATCCGGGATTCCGCGGCCACGGGTGACGTTCCGCAGGAAGGGGATGACGTCTTCCTGTCCTTCGGGTCCGCCGAAAGACGCAAGCAGGATGGCGTCGTAGTCTTTGGGAGCCATGCGTCCGGCCTCGGTAACATCGTTCACTTCGGTGAGGCTCGCCGGCCCGCTGGCGTGGCGGCCACTCATGCGAGGACCTCGGCAATCTCTGCGGCGTCGATGCGGCGGCCGGTGTAGAACGGGATTTCCTCGCGGACGTGGTTGCGGGCGTCGGTTGCGCGCAGGTGGCGCATGAGGTCCACCAAGTCGACGAGTTCGGGAGCTTCGAGGCCGAGGATCCATTCCCAGTCGCCCAGCGCGAAGGAGGAAACGGTGTTGGAGATGACCTGCGGGAAGTCACGGCCCAGCATGCCGTGGTCGCGGAGCATCTTGCCGCGCTCTTCGGCGGGCAGCATGTACCACTCATAGGAACGGACGAACGGGTAGACGCAGAGCCACGTGCTGGGCTGGACGCCGCGGGCGTAGGCGGGGACGTGGTTCTTGGCGAATTCGGCTTCGCGGTGCACACCCATGGCGGACCAGACGATCTCGGTGCCGCCGAAGAGGGCGCTGCGGCGGATGTCCCGGACGGCCTGCTGCAGGTTCTCGGCCCGGGCTCCGTGGAGCCACACCATGACGTCGGCGTCGGAACGCATCGCGGAGACGTCGTAGCTTCCCCGCAGGACGACGCCGTCCGCTGCAAGCTTTTCGGTCAGTTGCTCAAATTCCTGGACAGCGTCGGCGCTGCGCGGAACCTCGCCCGACCGCTTGAAGACGGTCCACAGCGTGAAGAACTGCTCCTCGGTTTCGGCAGTTTTAGTGACAGATTCGGCGAAAGTGTGGCTCATGGTACAAGTTTGCCCCGTCGATGCCCCTAAGTCGAAATAAAGATCTTCTACAGCACGTAGAAGTGCTTTATTTCACAATGTTGCGCCGATCTGAGCCCGGGTATCCGCAACCACGGCAGCCAAGCCGTTTCCGGCCAGCCAGCCCCCAACAACGGTCAAGCCCTCCGCCCCGGCACAAATCCGCCGAACTTCGGCAACCCGTTGTTTGTGACCGACAGCCGCGAACGGCAAAGCACCCGCCCACCGGACAACGTCCCAATCGAGGACATCTTCGCGGGCGATCGGCACTGTCAGCAACGTCGAAGCATCCCGTAGCGCCGCCGCAAACAATGCGTCGTCATCGAGCGCGGCCACCGATTCCGGGGCACCCTCGCCTTCGCCACGCCCATATGACAAGCGCAACACATGGGTGCCGGGCCCGGCTTCTTCGGCCAGCCAGTCCCATTTAGCGGTGGCGTGGGTGAGCGCCTTCGCTTCGATGCCGGCGGTTTGCGGCGCCACGAGTATGCCCGTGCCCCGGGGCCGACGGTCCAGTTCGGGAACATCAACCACCAGGGTCACGAGGCTTACCAAAGGGCCAGCGGCAGGCCGCAGGCCTGAAAGCCCGGGAACCGAGGACTCAAGTAGCCCGACGGCGGTCGGACCTTCGAGCGCAACTACGAGCCGTCCGGCGTCGTACGCTTCATCCCCGGCCATGACGCGCCACTCCTTGCCGGAGCGCGTGATGGAATCCACCCTGGCACCAGGTCGAAGAACAACACCCAAGGATCGCAACTCAGCCACGAGGGCGGTCACGAGTGTGTTCATGCCGCCCTTCAAGCCCCCGACGGCGGATCCGGCTTTCGCGGTCGCCGCACCGTTGGAGGCCTGGGCAGCCGGAGCCGGAGCCGTCTTGCGCTGATTCGCCACGGCCGCGGCCAACGAACCATGCTTGCGCAATCCCGCACGCAACCCGGGCGCCACCATGTCGACGTCAAGCAGGCCGGGATCAGCCGAGTGCACTCCTCCGACCACGGGCGACACAAGCCGCTCAAGCACGCGCTTGCCCATCCGCGAGCGGACCAACGCGGAGACACTCGTCAGCTCTGCCGAGGTGCCCACGGAGGCGGGCAGGAAGCGGTCGAGCGATGCCCGCAAGGACCCGGCGAGGCCGAGCGAGCGCCGCACTTCGGGGTCCCAGGGATTGGCGGGGATGCCGAGGACGCCGGTCTTGGGAAGCTCCTGCGCGCCGTCGGGCAACTGCACCCAGGCGCCTCCGGGGCGGGGTGAGACTATGTTGTTCCCCAGCCCCAGTTCGCGGGCGAGGTCAGCTACCGCGGTGGACCGGGTAGCAAAGGACTCGGCACCGCTATCGAGCCCAAGACCGCCAACGGTATGCTTCCCGACGCACCCGCCCCAAGCGTTGCTTGCCTCCAGCACCGTGACGCGCTCGCCGAGCTTCGCCAAAGAGCGGGCGGCGAGAAGTCCGGAAATTCCTCCGCCAACAACCAGTGCCTGCAGGGGCGCCGTTTTATCGCGCATGCCCGTTACCCCACGGGGATCGAGTGGATGAGTTCCACAACCCGGGTCAGGACAGCCGGATCGGTTTCGGGGGGAACGCCATGGCCCAGGTTCACCACGTGGCCGGGCGCGACTGAGCCAGCGGCGATCACGCCCCGGACGTGGGCTTCCAGGATCTCCCAAGGAGCAGACAAGAGGGCGGGGTCGATATTCCCTTGAAGCGGCACGCTGCCGCCAAGCCGCCGGTTCGCTTCGTCCAGCGGCAGCCGGTAATCCACGCCCACAACGTCAACGCCCACGTCGCGCATGGCGACGAGCAACTCGGAGGTTCCGGTCCCGAAATGAACCAGGGGCGCGCCCAAGTGGCGGACGTGGTCAAGCGCGCGGCTAGACGCCGGGGCGACGTACTTCGAGTAGTCGTTCAGGCCGAGGGATCCGGCCCACGAGTCGAACAGCTGAGCTGCGGATGCACCGGCTTCGAGCTGGGCTTGGAGGAACATGCCCGAAGCGTCCGCGGCCCAGTTGGCCAGGGCCGTCCAAGTATCCGTATCGGCGTGCATCATGGTGCGGGGGCCGAGGTGGTCGCGGGACGGCTTGCCTTCAACCATGTACGCGGCGAGGGTGAACGGCGCGCCGGCGAAACCGATCAACGGGGTGGTGCCGAGTTCGGCGACCGTCAGGCGGACGGCCTCGCGAATGGGTTCGAGGGCTTCCCAGCTCAGTTTCGGCAGGGCTGCGATGTCCTCAGCCGTCCGGATCGGCTTGTCCAGGACAGGCCCGACGCCGGGAACGATGTCAACGCCGACACCGGCCAGCTTGAGCGGGATGACGATGTCGGAAAAGAAGATGGCGGCATCGACGTCGTGGCGGCGGACGGGCTGCAGCGTGATTTCCGATGCGAGTTCGGGACGAAGGCACGAATCGAGCATCGCGATGCCCTCGCGGACCTTGAGGTACTCCGGGAGCGATCGGCCCGCCTGCCGCATGAACCATACAGGACGCCGCGAAGGTGCCCCGCCGCGGTATGCCTGGATAAGCGGGGAGTCCGCAGTGCGGCCATCCATCAGCGGGTGGTTCTCGCCGAGGCCGGAAACGGCAGTGCCGGCTACGTCTTGGGCAGGTGCGGAGGGGGCCGGCACGGAGTTGACCGACACGGACGGCGGCAGTGCGGAGCTGGAAGTCATGCCTTCGATTGTGCCGAAAATCGGGGGCAAAAGATAACGACAGCTTGTCCTGTTCCACCGGGGATTCGCCCGAAGTGACGCGGGTCACTCTGATGCGTGCGAAGAACCACGGCTGAAGCATTGTTCTACAGGGCACCGAAAAAGCTATGATGACTCTTGCTGTGGTTCTTTTCTCATTGGTGGCTACACACGCCGACATCGACCTCGAGACCGTCGCTCAATTGAGCAACGGTTCATCTGAGGTTGCCTCCTCCGCCCTCGCCGATTCCCAACTCGTTTCGGGCGCCGTGGTCCTTGCGACCTGCAATCGCTACGAAATCTACGGCGAGACGCCCCATGCGGACAACCTTGAGGCGGCCCGTTCGGAATTGATCAGCCAGATCAGCAGCCTGAGCGGACTCAACGAGCAAGTGGTCTCCCATGCCTTCAGCACCCGGAGCGGCCCGGAAGTCAGCCGGCACCTCTTCGCCGTCAGCGCCGGACTGGATTCCGCCGTCGTCGGAGAACGCGAAATCGCCGGCCAGGTCCGCCGCGCCCTGATCACCGCCCAGCACGAAGGAACGGCGAGTTCCGGACTGGTGCGCCTGTTCCAGGCGGCTTCGAAGACCGCCAAGGACGTTGGAGCGCAGACGGCTTTGGGATCACGGGGATTGTCCATCGTGTCAGTGGCACTTGACCTCGCCACCGACCTCTCGGACAGCACCGATTGGACCACGAAGAAAGTGGTGGTCTTCGGGACGGGCGCCTACGCCGGCGCAACCATGTCCTTGCTCCGTGAACGTGGCTGCACCGACGTCTCCGTCTACTCCTCCTCCGGCCGGGCCGAGGCTTTCGTGGCAACGCGTGGCGGAACAGCGCTCGACGCCGAAACTCTTCCAGCCGCCGTCGCCGCGGCTGACGTCATGATCGGCTGCAGCGGCTCGGATACCCGGGTTGAGGCCGCCGACCTCGCGAAGGTGCGCGAGTCGTCCACGCAGACCCTCATCGCGATCGACCTCGCACTCACCCACGATTTCGATCCCGCGGTCGGCGAGCTCGACGGCGTCGAGCTCCTGACGCTCGAATCCGTCCGATTGGCTGCACCCCAGGAACAGGCGGAATCGCTGGCCCAGGCGAGCACGATTGTGTCCGGCGCTGCGACTGCCTTCGAGCAGGCACGCGAAGCCCGCTCGGCCGATTCCGCCATCGTGGCCTTGCGGCGGCACACCATGAACGTGCTCGACGCCGAGATGGAGAAAGTCCGGGCCCGCCACGGTTGCACTGCCGCCGCTGAAGAGGTGGAGTTCGCTTTGCGCCGCATGGTCAAGCAATTGCTCCACATCCCCACGGTTCGTGCCCGTGAGCTCGCCGCCAACGGCCAGCAGGACGAGTACGTCGCGGCCCTGGAAGCGCTATACGGCATCCAGGTTGAGCAGCGGCCCCCCAAGGCTCCGGCTGCCGAATGCCCGGTAGATCACGAGCCCGAAGCCGAGGAAATGGGTCCCGGCGGCGGTCCCGGCGGGCTTCGCGCGGAGAGCGCCTAACCCCACTCCCCCTGAGCATGCTCCGCGCTCACGGCCACCACTGGGCATAACCCCGCTATGCCCATCCCTCACCACAAACACCGAGCATGCTCCACGTTCGCCGGCACCGACGGGCATAACGCACCCAAGCCAATGAGCATGCGCCGCGCTCACGGCCACCACTGGGCACAACCCCGCTATGCCCATCCTTCGCCACAAAGAATGAGCATGTCCCTAGGTAAGGACAGGGTCAGGCGAACGCGTTGACTCCGGTCATTTCCGCCGAAACTTCCCACAACCGTGCCGCGGCTTCCGGGTCAATTGCGTGCGCATCGACCCCTTGGTACCGGGCAAGGGGGGATTCCGGATCTGTGGGCTTGGCGATATCGCAGTCTTCGCAATACACCCCGCCCTTTCCTTCGAGGGCCGGGGAGGTCGCAGCCCAAGTCGATGTCGCAGCTCCTTGCTCGGGAGTCTTGAACCCTTCCCGTACGTTGCCTTCGGCATCCATCCATCCTGCGGCAACCATTTCTTCGCGGGGCAGGTGACGCTGCAACTCCGTCATGATGCCGCCGGGATGCACGGCAAAAGCCCGGACGCCGGCGGATTTACCCAAGCGGTCCAGTTGGACCGCGAACAACGCATTTGCTGTCTTCGCCTGACCGTAGGCCTTCCATTTGTCGTATCCGGCGTCGAAATTGATGTCCTCGAAGCGGACTGGCGAAAGCTTGTGCCCTGTGGAGGACAATGCGACCACGCGGGCCGAACCGGCAGCAGCCAAGGCGGGCCAGAGTGTGTTGACGAGGGTGAAGTGGCCCAAATGGTTCGTGGCGAACTGCGATTCCCAACCGGGGCCGATGCGTTGTTCCGGGCTCGCCATGATGGCCGCGTTGTTGATGAGGATGTCCAGCGTCGGGTTGGCGGCGAGAAACCGCGTCGCGAAGTCCTTCACGGCTTCCTGGTCCGCCAAATCCAAGGCCTCGACCGTCACGTCCGCGCTGGCAAGGCCGGCTGCCGCAAGCACTTCCCGGGCGTGTTCGGGCCGCCTCGCGGGAACGGTCACCCGCGCACCGGCCGAACTCAGCGCCCGCACGGTTTCGAGGCCGAGCCCGGAATAGCCTCCCGTGACGATCGCGGTCTTGCCATGCAGGTCGATGCCCTCGATGACCTCCCTGGCGTTGGAATAGTGCCCGAACCCCGATCCAATGGGCTGCTGAGGTGTGGATTCTTCGCTCACGTCAAGGCCTTTCGTTTCCGTCCAATGGGAATTCCGCCCCGAAGGGTACTGCTCAGTACACCGGCTTGGCCGGTTCGACGTCGCGCACCCACGCCAGGATCCCGCCGTCGAGATGGCTGACGCGGGTGTAACCGGCGCGCTGCGCCGCCGCAAGCACGGCCGCCGAGCGCGTGCCACCCTTGCAGTGGAACACAATGTCCTTGTCTTGCGGAAGGTCCGCCCACGCTTCCCCGGCCAGGATGCGTCCTTGCGGGATGAGCACCGAGCCGTCGATGCTCACAATCTCGTGCTCGCCCGCTTCCCGGACGTCGATCAACTCGAAGTCGCGTTCGCCGGCAGCGCGCGCCGCGAGCATCCCGGACAATTCGGTAGCAGTCACAGTTCGGACGGCGCCGGCGGCGGGCTCGGGCGTGATTCCGCAAAACGCTTCATAATCCGTCAATTCGGTAATCGGCTCGGCTGCGGGATCCTTGGACACTTTGATCTCGCGCCAGCTGCCGCCGAGCGCGTCATAGAGCGCCACTCGCCCCAGCATGGAGCGCCCGACGCCGGTAATCAGCTTGACTGCCTCCGTCACCATGAGGGATCCGACGGCGGCGCACAGCATGCCGAACACGCCGCCTTCACCGCAGGACGGGACAGAACCGGCCGGAGGGGCTTCGGGGTAAAGGTCGCGGTAGCTGGGTCCATACTTGTCCCAGAACACGCTCACCTGGCCGTCGAAGCGGAAGATCGACCCCCACACATACGGCTTACCGAGAATGGCCGCGGCGTCGTTCACGAGATAACGGGTGGCAAAGTTGTCCGCGCCGTCGAGGATGAGGTCGTAGCCGGAGAAAAGCTCAAGGGCGTTGGACGAGTCCAGGCGGGCGTCGTGCAACTGGACGTTCACCAGCGGGTTAAGCGCCTTGATGGCGTCCCGCGCGGACTCGATCTTCGGCCGGCCGACGTCGCCCACGCCGTGGATGATCTGGCGCTGCAGGTTGCTGAGGTCGACGGCGTCGTCGTCCACGATGCCCAGCGTCCCCACTCCGGCGGCCGCCAGGTAAAGCAACGCCGGAGAGCCCAGTCCCCCGGCGCCGATTACGAGTACCTTGGCGTTCTTGAGACGCCGCTGACCCGTCGCTCCGATTTCGGGAATAATGAGGTGGCGCGAGTACCGCTCAACCTCTTCCGTAGTCAGCGCATCCGCCGGTTCCACCAGCGGGGGCAAAGTGGACGAGGTCGGAGACGGCAAGGATTGGGCAGCAAAAGTAGTGGCCATACTTCAAAGTATCCCTGCCGCTGCCGCCAGGTCATATTACCGCGCAGTATTGTGGTCATAACTGCAAAGGGGAAAGGCGGCAGACAAGTGGCTGAGAGTTCACGTACCAAACAGGAGGCCCAGGTCAAGCCTGATCGGACCGTATCGCAGCGCTCGGCGAGGCTGCCCCGCGATGAGCGCAGGGCCCAACTCTTGAACGCCGCCTTGGAGGTATTCGTCGCCAACGGTTTCCATGGCGCGGCCATGGACGAAATCGCGGAGACGGCGCACGTCAGCAAGCCCGTCCTCTACCAGCACTTCCCCTCGAAGCGGGACCTCTACATGGCCCTCCTGGACAGCCACCTGGCCACGCTCACGGACTTGATGCTCACTGCGCTGAACTCGACGTCGGACAACAAGGAACGTGTCCAGGCCGTCATGCGTGCCTACTACCGCTTTATTGCGAGCGACGACCAGGCCCACCGGCTGGTCTTCGAATCGGACCTCATCAACGACCCCGATGTCAGTTCCAGGTTGGAGACTTTCAACCGGACGTTTGCCGATGCCGTCGCGAAGGTGATTGCCGAAGACACCAAGCTGCCGCACTTGGAGGCCCAATTGCTGGGCCGCGGCCTTGCCGGGATGGCGCAGGTGAGCGCCCGGTATTGGCTGGAGACGGACGGCAACCTGGACATCGATGTGGCGAGCGACTTGATCTACCGTTTAGCTTGGCGCGGAATCAGTCGCTTCCCCAAAGAGTCCTAAGCTACAAATAGAGCACTGAGTAAATTCTTTTGATTGGCTGGGAGGCCCTGCTGTGGAAATAAAGATCGGCATTCAGAACGTTGGCCGTGAGATCGTGCTGGAGTCCGCGTTGGATGCCGACGCCGTTGCCAAGATCGTGGGCGAGGCCATTTCCAGCGGCAAGGACCTGCGCCTGACGGATGAGAAGGGGCGCCAGGTCATCGTTCCCGGCAGCGTCCTGGGCTATGTGGAGATCGGCGCCGAGGAAGTTCGCCGCGTCGGCTTCGGCGCCCTCTAGGCAACACCCGACGCCGGCAATTTCAGGAACACCAGCGAGCCAGGAGTCCGCATGCTTTCACTTGTCATCGTGGTGCTAGCCACTGTCGCCACGGGCTTCATCGTCTGGGGCAACGACAAACGCCGTGGAACGTATGGAATCGCCTTGCCCGCAGGCGCCTCGGTGGCCGTTGCCATGCTTAGTTGGATGGTCTTCATCCAACTCGGCTTTGGCTATCTGCCCGGAGTGACCTGGATTCCTTGGGTTTTGCCGATCGCCCTGGGCACTGTGGCGGCTATCTTGCTGGCGTTCTTCCTGGGCCGTACCCGGGCAAAGCACGACCTCAAGAAGCTGACGGCAGCCCTGAAGCTCTGACCGCGACTTAGCGGCAGCGAAGCAACAGTGACCACGCACCGGCGGTGCGTGGTCACTGTTGTTTAACGTCACTGTTGCTTAACGTCAAGACCGTCTAACCCGGCTCGGTATCGGGGTAGCGTTCCGGCTGAGGCGCCGCTCCAAGTTCCCGGGCGGTCCTGCCCACCTCGGTGGCCGCGCTGATGTCGCGCTCGGTCACCTCACCGCCGGCATCGTGCGAGCTGTAGCGGACGAACACCCGGTTGTAGCGCCAGTCCAGGTCCGGGTGGTGGTTCTGGGCCTCAGCGATGCGCCCGACGGCGGCAATCAGCTCAAGCGCGGCAGCCGACGTCGGGCATTTGAAGACGGTGACCACCGCACCAGAGCGGTATTTCCAGTCCGGCAGCGCCGCCAGGGCGGCGTCGAGCGCCGGTCCGGTGAGGATTTGGTCCTTGCCCGCCATGTTCGTTCCTTCCCCGCCGTGCCTCCGTTCCTGGAGGCTTTACGCAACGGGCTGAATGCCGCTAGAGGAACTCGGCGCGTCCTTCCATGGCCGAGGACGCCAATGCGTGCTCCCGCCGCGGGATACGGCCCGCTTGCCTTGCAAGCCTACCGGCGATGACGGCATGTTTGAAGGCTTCGCCCATCTGGACCGGGTTCTGTGCGCGGGTGACCGCCGTAGCCAGCAGAACAGCATCGCAACCGAGTTCCATGGCCAGGGCGGCGTCGGAGGCGGTGCCGATCCCGGCGTCGAGCACCACCGGCACGGAAGCACGCGACACAATCAGTTCGATGTTGTGCGGATTCAGGATGCCGAGGCCTGTGCCAATCGGTGCGCCCAGAGGCATCACGGCGGTAGCCCCAAGGTTTTCCAGGCGAAGGGCGAGGACGGGATCGTCGTTCGTGTAGGCAAACACCTTGAAGCCGCGGTCCACGAGCTTCTCTGTTGCGTCCACGAGCTCGACGGCGTCGGGAAGGAGGGTGTGTTCGTCGGCGATGACTTCGAGCTTCACCCAGTCCGTTTCGAGTGCTTCCCGGGCCAGTTCGGCCGTCATCACGGCGTCTTTGGCCGTGAAACAACCGGCGGTGTTGGGCAGGACGCGGATTCCGTGGTCTACGAGCAGTTGGAAAAGAGAGCCGGTTTCCGACGGCGAGTACCTGCGCAGTGCCACCGTGGTGAGTTCGGTTCCGGACGCGAGCAGGGCTGCGCCCAGTCCGTCGAGGCTCGGTGCCCCGCCCGTCCCGGTGATGAGGCGCGAACTGAATTCGACGCCGTCGATCACCAAGGAATCGATAACAGTGCCCGCACTTTGGGTGCTTGTTGTTGTCATGGTTCAGCCTCCCTGGACTGCGGTAACGATTTCGAGTTCGTCGCCCTCTGCGAGCGCCGTGGCCGCCCATTGGCTTCGCGGCACCACTTCGGAATTGCGTGCGACGGCGACTCCGATCTTGAGTCCGTCGCTCGCCTGGCCGTTGGCGTCCAGTGCGCGTCCGGTGATGTGGCTGACGACAGTAGTGACCGATGCGCCCTCACCCAGGGTGTGTTGGGCGCCGTTCAGTTTGATGTTCATGCGTAATCCTTCGAGAGGTGTTGGCAGGTCAGGTCCTGGTCTCCGTCGGCGGAGGCAGTTCCTGTGAGTGGTCGTGAGAAGCGGCCGGGCCGGAATTTGTTCCAACGCGGATCGGCAGCGTTGTCCATGATGTCGACGCAGATCCGGGCGGCTGCCGGGGTGAGGAGCACGCCGTGCCGGAAGAACCCGGTGGCGATGATGAGGCCCTGCACATCCTCGCCGCCAGTGTGACCCGTGGTTCCTGGGCTTTCGACGCGTCCCAGCAGCGGCGCGTTGTCCGGTGTGCCCGGGCGGGCGCGGGCGGTTGCTTCCAGGAGTTCGAGTTCGGACACCGCGGGCACCAGCACTTGGGCGTCGCGCAGCAATTGGTAGACGCCGCCGGCGGACACTGGGTTGTCCGATGTTCCAGCGCCTGACAGGTCGTCTTCCCGTTGCGTCGCCCCGATGACCACGGTTCCGTCTTCGCGCGGAACGATATACACAGGCACCCCGCGGACGATGCCCCGGACAGTCGCCGTCACGAGGGGCTGGAGCTTGTCCGGAACGCGCAGCCGCAGGATGTCTCCATAAACAGGACGGAGCGGGAGGGTGAGCCCATCCGGCAATTCTCCGAGCGCGGCGGAACCGAGTCCGTTGGCGACGATCGTCTCGGTGGCGAGGACTCGTGTACCCGATTCGAGTGCCGCTCCGGCGACTCGTCCGCTGTCCCACAAGAGCTGCTTCGCCCGGTCGGGGACAGTGACGCCGTCGTCGGTTCCCGCGATCCAGGTGGAATCGGCGGGCTCGTGGTCTTTCAGCGCGGCGAGGATGGTGGCCGTAAGCCTGCGGGGATCCACTTGGTGGTCGCCGGGAATGGCGAACGCGCAGGAAATCTGCGGACTCAACAGCGGTTCCTGCTCCCGGGCCTCACGGACAGGCACCGACTCCACCTGGAGGCCGTGGGAACGCTGGACGTCCCGCAGGTCGGCGAGCGCGCGCCGGTCCGCGGCGTCCGCGCCGACGGCGAGGGTCGGCGTCGTGCGGTATCCCGTGCCATGTCCGGAAGCCGAGGCCGGAAGCGATTGTTCGAATCCGGGCCAAAGCGCCGACGATTCGAGCATGAGCTCCAGGAGGTCTTCTTCCTGGTAATGCAATTCGCTGACGGGCGCCAGCATGCCGGCGGCCGCGAAAGTGGCGCCGCTGGCCGGCGCGGGATCGATCAGCGCAACTGAGCGGCCGGATTTTCGGGCCTCCCACGCGATGCCGAGGCCGATGACTCCACCGCCGATCACGGCTACGTCGGCCCGCAGGAGGGCAGGCTGGAATGTGTTCTGGGGTTTTGGCTCGTCCATGGAGTCCTTCCCTACGCCGGTACTAGCCGGATCAGGTCAAGCGGTCGGCGCTGAAGCCCTCTCAGCCGCGCGGCGATTGTGACTGCCGCCGCGGCTCCCGCGGTACCAGCCCAGTTTAGAGGAACTACTCTGTTTTCCATGACCCTGAACGATGTCCACACCACCGCCCGTCTGTACCTCTGCACCGATGCCCGCAAGGAGCAGGGCGATTTTGAACAATTTGTCGATGCCGCGTTCCAAGGCGGGGTGGACATCATCCAGTTGCGGGACAAGAGCATTGAGGCGGCCGAGGAGCTCGAACTCCTCGAGGTCCTGCATGCGGTGGCACAGCGACACGGCCGCTTGTGGGCCGTGAACGACCGCGCAGACATCGCTTCCCTGTCCGGGGCTCCCGTGTTCCACATCGGCCAGAAGGACATTCCGCTGCGCTCCGCCCGGAAGCTCCTCCACGATCCCACTGTTATCGGTCTCTCCACCCACTCGCCGGAGCAGATCGACGCCGCGATCGCCGCATCGCCCGGCCGCAGCGGACTCGACTACTTCTGCGTGGGACCCGTGTGGGCGACGCCCACCAAGCCGGGCCGTACCGCCGTCGGGCTCGAGTTGCTGAAGTACGCTGCCGGCGCAGTGAAGAAGGCGGATGAGGAAACCGTGGGCGGCGTCGTGCTGCCGTGGTTCGCCATTGGAGGCATCGATCTCGGCAACGTCGACGCCGTCGTGGAGGCGGGCGCCAGCCGCATCGTCGTGGTGCGGGCCATCACGGAGGCGACGGACCCGACGGCGGCTGCACAGTCGTTGCTGGCAGCCCTCGACGCGGCGGCCGCGTAGGCGCGCACCCGCGAACAGGAACGGGCCGGGAGACAGCGCCTCCCAGGGGCCGTTTGGCAGACTCCGGGAGTTTTTGGAGTTACCCTGACTTTCGTGTCACATCAGCTAGCCCCGAACGTCAGCGAAGCCGCGAACACGCTGGCGGAAGCGCTTGCGGCCCTTCGCACGGAACTTGAGCTGCCCTCCGGCTACCCCGCTGATGCACTACGCGACGCCGAAGCCGCAGTGTCCCGCCACACGCTGCCCGCCGTCGACCTGACGGACATTCCGTTCATCACAATCGACCCGGCCTCGTCCACGGATCTCGACCAGGCCCTGTTCATCGAACGCGAGGGGAACGGTTACCGGGTTCTTTACGCGATCTCCGACGTTCCATCGTTCGTGCTTCCCGGTGGCGCGCTCGACGCTGAGACCCGCCACCGGGGGCAGACTTACTACGCTCCGGACGGGCGGATTCCGCTGCACCCGGAAATCATCAGCGAACGGGCCGGGAGCCTGCTGGCCGGGCAGACGTGCAGCGCGTTCGTCTGGGATTTCGACCTCGACGCCGACGCCGAGTTCCGTTCTGTCTCCGTCCGGCGTGCAAGCGTCCGGAGCCGCGCCAAGCTCAACTACAAGGGCGTCCAGGCGGAGATCGATTCGGGAACGGCCGATCCGGTCCTTCAGCTCCTCAAGGAGGTGGGGCTCAAGCGGGTGGAACTCGAAAGGCTCCGCGGCGGGGCGAGCCTGAACATGCCGGAACAGGAGATCGTGCAACTGCCCGACGGCGGTGGCTACCGGATCGTTGCCGCTCCGTCGCTGCCGGTGGAGGACTGGAACGCGCAAATTTCCCTCATGACCGGGATGGCCGCGGCCCGGCTGATGCTCGACGGCAAAGTGGGAATCCTCCGCACGATGCCGGCACCCGATGAGCGGTCCTTGCTCCATTTCAAGCGCCAGGCGGGTGCGCTCGGCAAACCGTGGGATGACGGGATCAGTTACGGCGAATACTTGCGGACCTTGGATGCCAAGGATCCGCGGCAACTGGCGATCCTCCATTCGGCCGGGATGCTTTTCCGCGGCGCTGGATACACGCCCTTTGACGGCAAGGTACCGGAGAGCGTGATGCAGTCCGCGATCGGCGCACCGTACGCCCATACGACGGCTCCGCTACGCCGCTTGATCGATCGCTTCGTCCTGGTCATTTGCGAAGCACTCAGTGCCGGGACGGCGATCCCGGCGTGGGCGCGTGACGCCCTGCCGAGCCTGCCGGAGATCATGGCGTCTTCCGACCAGCTTGCGGCCCGGATGGAGCGGCTCGCGCTCGACACCGTGGAAGCTGCCCTCTTGGTGAACCATGTCGGCCAGGAATTCGACGCAGTGGTTATTGCCGGGTCAAAGCCCTCGAAGAACAACGGAAACGGCAATGGAAATGGGAACGGCGCCAACGGTAACGGCAACGGCCACCCCTACGGCACCGTCCAGATCGCAGAGCCCGCGGTCACCGCACGCTGCGAGGGAGAGCTCGAGTCCGGGACGAAGGTCCGGGTAAAGCTACTTGACGCCAACATCGCCACGCGCCAAATCACGTTCGAACTGCTTTCCCAGGCCGATGCCTTGGGCGTTCAGGAGCCCTGATCCGGGTTTTCCCACGTCCTCACGCTAGACTGTGGGGGTAGTAATGGATGCCCGGTCGTTGATTCAGTTAAATTCTTGACATCAACAAGCCCGCCCCTACGCGATCTTGAGATACACCAGCTGGTCCCCAGTGCCAGTATTTAGATAGCCCGCGATCGGCTTCCACTGGATTTGCCCGCGCGCCATCCGTGCTCCGGAACGGCATTGCCACCACCGTTGAGCACGCAGCGCGGCCTAAATGAATAAGGAAACTCCACCGTGAGTGAATTGCACACCCATGAAGTCCTGACAGACGGAACAGAAACGATTGAGCCCGAAGAAACCATCTCTTCGGACGAGACGCCCCACGAGATAGCCGAAAAGTCCTTCGCCGACTACAACGTCCGCGCGGACATCGTCGAATCCCTCGCCGACGCAGGGATCACCCACCCGTTCCCCATCCAGGCCATGACCCTTCCGGTAGCCCTCGGCGGCCACGACATCATCGGCCAAGCCAAGACCGGTACCGGAAAGACCCTCGGGTTCGGCATCCCGGCCCTCCAGCGCATCGTGGGACGGGACGATCCGGGCCACGACAAACTGGCGGTCCCGGGTGCACCGCAGGCCTTGGTGATCGTCCCCACGCGCGAACTCGCCGTGCAGGTGGCCAACGACCTCCAGACCGCTTCCAGGAAGCGCAATGCCCGGATCGCCACGATCTACGGCGGCCGCGCCTACGAACCCCAGATCGAAGCCTTGCAGAAGGGCGTGGAGATTGTGGTGGGCACTCCGGGCCGCCTGATCGACCTCTACAAGCAGCGCCACCTGAGCCTGAAGAACGTCCGGATGGTCATCCTCGACGAAGCCGACGAGATGCTTGACCTCGGATTCCTCCCCGACGTAGAGACTCTCATTGCCGCCACCCCCGCGGTCCGGCAGACCCTCCTCTTCTCCGCGACGATGCCCGGTCCGGTCATCGCGATGGCCCGCCGCTACATGACGCAGCCAACACACATCCGAGCTGCGGATCCGAACGACGAAGGCCTGACCAAGCGGGACATCCGCCAGTTGATCTACCGTGCCCACAGCATGGACAAGACCGAGGTCGTGTCCCGGATCCTGCAGGCCCGCGGCCGTGGCCGGACCATCATCTTCACGAAGACCAAACGCACCGCGGCCAAAGTCGCCGAGGAACTGGTCGACCGCGGCTTCGCGGCTGCGGCCATCCACGGCGATCTCGGCCAAGGTGCGCGCGAGCAGGCCCTGCGGGCCTTCCGGAACAACAAAGTGGACGTCCTGGTGGCAACGGATGTCGCCGCCCGCGGCATCGACGTCGACGACGTCACGCACGTCATCAACTACCAGTGCGTCGAGGACGAGAAGATTTACCTGCACCGCGTTGGCCGCACCGGCCGTGCCGGCAACAAGGGAACCGCGGTCACGTTTGTGGACTGGGACGAAGTCCCCCGCTGGGCCCTGATCAACAAAGCCCTCGGCCTGGACACGCCGGAACCCGTGGAAACCTATTCCTCCTCCCCGCACCTCTTCAGCGACCTCGACATTCCGGAAGGCACCAAGGGCCGCTTGCCCCGGAACCAGCGCACCCTTGCCGGAGTCGACGCGGAAGTCCTCGAAGACCTAGGCGAGACCGGCAAGAAGACTTCCCGTTCGCGCGGCGGCTCGGCCGGCGGACGCTCGGGGCGCGACGGCGGTCGCGACGGACGCCGGGCAGCCAAGTCCGGAGACGCTTCCTCGAAGGAAAGCACGGGCGAGGGCGGACGCACCCGCACGCGCCGCCGTCGTACGTCCAATGGCGAAGCAGCCGCAACAGAAGGTTCGGCCCAGACTGCAGACGCCCAGTCCGGCGAAGCCACCGAGAAGCCGGCCCGTGCCCGCCGCTCGCGCACCCGCCGGCGCAACGGCGAAGTGGTCTCCACCCCGGCCACGTCCGCCGAGAGCACCGAGGCTTAACGGCCTCAATGACTGACATTGTTTGGGCGCCGGACGGCAGCAACCTGGTGGTGCACGCGGACAACGCGGTATTCCTCCCGACGCTGCCGGACGGCGCCTTCACACTGATCTATGTGGACCCGCCTTTCAACACGGGGCGCGTCCAACGGCGGCAAGAGACGCGCATGGTCCGCAACGCCGAAGGCGACGGCGACCGCGTCGGGTTCAAGGGGCGTTCCTACGACACCATCAAGGGCGCCCTGCACAGCTACGACGACGCCTTCAGCGACTACTGGTCGTTCCTCGAACCGCGCCTCCTGGAGGCCTGGCGGCTCCTCGCCGACGACGGAACACTGTACCTGCACCTCGACTACCGGGAAGTGCACTACGCCAAGGTGATGCTGGACTCGATCTTCGGCCGCGAGTGCTTCCTCAACGAGATCATCTGGGCCTACGACTACGGCGCCCGGGCCAGGAACCGCTGGCCCACCAAGCACGACAACATCCTCGTGTACGTCAAGAACCCGGGTAAATACCACTTCGACAACGCGGAAGTGGACCGGGAACCATACATGGCGCCAGGCCTCGTCACGCCGGCCAAGCGCGAACTGGGAAAGCTCCCCACCGACGTGTGGTGGCACACGATCGTCTCGCCTACAGGCAAGGAAAAGACCGGCTATCCCACGCAAAAGCCGGAGGGCCTCGTCCGCAGGATCGTCACGGCGTCCAGCAGGCCCGGCGATTGGTGCCTGGACTTCTTCGCCGGCTCGGGCACGCTGGGCTCGGTGGCGGCGAAACTGGACCGCAAGTTCGTGTGCGTGGACCAGAACGCCCCCGCCATCGAAGTGATGCGGAAGCGGTTGGAAGGAAAGGCCGTCTTCCACCCCTCCTAGGGCGCGGGTCCGCCCAGGGCGCGGTCACTTCCCGCGTCCGGCGCGGGCGGTCAGCGGACGACCTTGCTCCCGGTTCCGAGTTCCTCGATCAACGCCAGGACCTCCGGAGACGTCAGGTTTTCCCCCAGCAGGTTGGGCTTTCCGGTTCCGTGGTAGTCCGAGGAGCCCGTCATGAACAATCCGTGCTCCGCGGCAAGGCGCCGCAGGAAGGCCCGGCCTTCTTCCGGATTGTCGCGGTGATCGACCTCGAGTCCCTGCAGGCCCGCGTCAATCATTTCGCGGTAGGTGCGCTCGCCCACCACGCGGCCCCGAGCCGAAGCGACCGGATGGGCGAAGACCGCTACGCCGCCCGCCGCCCGTACAAGTTCGACGGCGATGGCGGGGTCCGGCGCGTAATGCTGGACGAAGTAGCGCGAATGGGAGGTCAGGATCGCGGCGAAAGCCTCCGACCGGTCCGCCACCGCGCCCGCGGCCACGAGGGCATCGGCGATGTGCGGCCGCCCCACCGTCGCACCGGGCGCCACGTGGTGGATGACATCATCCCAAGTCAAGGGATAGTCCTCGGCCAACAACGTGACCATCCTCTTCGCGCGCGTGAGCCGCGCATCCTTCGCCTTGGTGATTTCGTCAAGCAAGCCGGGGTGCGCGGGATCGTGGAGGTAGCTCAGGAGGTGGACGCTGATTCCCTCCCGGGTGCGGCACGAGATCTCCATGCCCGGCACGAACGCCAGGCCATATTCACGCGCCGCGACTGACGCCTCGTCCCAGCCAAGAGTGGAGTCGTGGTCGGTCAACGCGACGGCGTCCAAGCCTGCTGCAGACGCCGAGGCGATCACTCCAGCGGGAGGCTCGGTGCCGTCGGAAACATTGGAGTGCGCGTGCAGGTCGATCTTCACCCATCAAGCGTATTTGATCGGGGCCCGCTTGCGCCGGTGCGCCGTTGGCCTAGCGTCGGCCTTGATGGGACGATGGGACGGTGAATGATGCACATAACACCCAAAACGGTGAAAACACAGCCTCCCAGCCGTTGGAGGAGCGCGTCAACAACCGCTCCCAGCGGCCCACGTCGGACGCCTTCAAGGCGTTCATGGCCAGCAACTGGGCTCCCGCCCCGCAGGAAACCCCTGCACGGGACGCCGTTGCGGACCATGCGGCAACCCGTCGCAGGGTCATCTCGGAGAAGTTCCCCGCAGTCCGCCTGGTCATCCCGGCAGGTCCTCTCAAGGTCCGTTCGAACGATTGCGACTACCGCTTCCGTCCCCATTCCGCTTTCGCCCACCTCACCGGCCTGGGCCTGGACCACGAGCCCGACGCTGTGCTCGTCCTGGAACCCGTAGAGGAAGGAACCGGCGACGACGGCGGCAACCACCTCGCGACGCTCTACTTCCGTCCGCTGGCGGGCAGGGACACGGAGCAGTTCTACGCCGACTCCCGTTCGGGCGAATTCTGGATCGGAGCGCGCCCGACGCTCGCCGAATTCGAGGCCAGGCTCGGCATCAAGACCGCCCACATCGATGAGCTTGAAATCGCGGTCACCAAGAACGTCGGAGCCCCCGAAATCGGCGGCGTCGCCATCCGCTTGGTGCGCAAAGTGGACGACAACATCGACGCCCTCGTGGACACCGCACGCTACAACACCGCCAAGGATCCGGAAAACCTGGACCTCAGCGAACTCGACGCCTTGGACGAATTGCTCAGCGAAGCGCTCTCCGAGTTGCGCCTCCTCAAGGATGCTTGGGAAATCGAGCAAATGAAGACCGCCGTGGCCGCTACGGTCGAGGGCTTCGCGGACGTCGTCCGGGCCCTTCCCCGCGCCATGACCCACCACCGTGGCGAACGCGTCATCGAAGGTGCGTTCTTCGCGCGCGCACGCGAAGAAGGTAACGAGCTTGGCTACGACACCATTGCCGCCTCTGGAAACAACGCAACGGTGCTGCACTGGACCCGGAACACGGGCGAGGTCAAGGCCGGTGAGCTCCTGCTGCTGGACGCCGGAGTCGAGGCCGATTCGCTCTACACGGCGGACGTCACCCGGACCATCCCGGCCAACGGAAAATTCACGGATATCCAGCGCAAGGTCTACGAGGCCGTCCTGGACGCCGCCGACGCCGGATTTGCCGCTGCCCAGCCGGGCGTGAAGTTCCGCGACATCCACACGGCCGCCACCACCGTGCTTGCCGAACGCCTTGCGGAGTGGGGCCTCCTCCCGGTGTCCGTGGAGGAAGCCATCAGCCCCGACGGCCAGCAGCACCGCCGTTGGATGCCGCACGGCACCAGCCACCACCTTGGCCTGGACGTCCACGACTGCGCCCAAGCGAAGCGCGACCTTTACCTCGACGGAGTCCTGACCGAGGGCATGGTGTTCACCATCGAACCCGGCCTCTACTTCAAGAACGAGGACCTGGCGATTCCGGAGGAATACCGGGGAATCGGCGTCCGCATCGAGGACGACATCCTGATGACGGCCAACGGCCCCGTCAACCTCAGCGCGGCACTCCCCCGTAAGGCGGACGACGTCGAGAACTGGATGGCCGGCATCTACGAGGACGCCGAAGGGTAGGCGCCACCCCCTCAAAGGGAAGGCCACGGGATCAACCATGATCCCGTGGCCTTCCTTTTTGCGTTTTGCAGAACCCCGTCTAGGTGTAAACCGCGTTTTGCACCTAGACGGGAGGTTGCGACCACCTAGATTCACCGATTTTGCACCTAGTGTCGCGTGTCGTTAATAGCTAGACGTTTGGGTGTTTGGGAGGATTGGTTATGGCCAATCGTCCTGCTGCTGCCCTGGGTCTTCGTGATGGTGATTTTGAGGCGTTGAATCGTCTGTCCAGGTCCTCGGCGGGACGGGCGGGACTCGCCCAGCGGGCGCGGATCGTGCTGCTGGCCGCGGAGGGGCTGTCGAACACCGTGATCGCCGAGCGTGTCGGGGCGACACGGACGACGGTCATAGGGTGGCGCAGCCGGTACGAGTCCGCAGGGATTGCCGGGCTGCATGATCAGGAC
>NZ_SMRU01000002.1 GCF_004354015.1 Arthrobacter terricola | reverse complement strand
GCGGTCCAGGGGGGAGGGTTTGCCGGTGTCGATCTGGCAGAAGTCGCAGCGGCGGGTGCATTCGGAGCCGCCGATCAGGAAGGTCGCTTCCTTGTCTTCCCAGCATTCGAAGATGTTCGGGCAGCCGGCTTCCTCGCACACGGTGTGCAGGCCTTCTTTTTTCACCAGGTTCTTCAGGCCCACGAATTCCGGGCCCATCTGGACCTTGGCCTTGATCCACTCGGGCTTGCGTTCAACCGGGACGGCCTTGTTGCGCTGCTCAACACGCAGCAACTTACGGCCTTCAGGTGCCAGGGTCACTGGATTGCTCCTTCGGGGCTGGAGACGAGTGCTTCTTCGTGCTTGTTGAACTCCTCTTTGAAGCGTTCAACAATATCGGCCGGGTTGATGGTCCGGCCGGTTTCGATGGACATGGTGGTGACGCTCGCGTCGGTAATGCCGCACGCGATGATCTGCGCGTAGGGGGCGAGGTCGTTGCTGCAGTTGATTGCCACTCCGTGCATCGTGACGCCGTCCAGGACGCGGATGCCGATCGCGGCGATCTTGCGGTCCGGGCCTTTCTCGTCGGCAAGGACCCATACGCCGGCCCGGCCCTTGACCCTCGTGGCCTTGATTCCGTAGTCCTCCATGATGGCGATCATGACGGCTTCGAGGCGCTCGACGTAGTCGCGGATTCCGGCGCGGTTCTTCAGCTTGACGATGGGATAGGCGATCAACTGCCCAGGCCCGTGCCATGTCAGCTTGCCGCCCCGGTCCACGGGCACCACGGGCGTGCCGTCAAACGGGCGCTCGTGGTCTTCCGTGAGCTTGCCGGCAGTGTAGACCGCAGCGTGCTCGAGGAGCAGGACAGTGCTGGGTTTCTCGCCGGCAACAACCTTGTTGCGGAGTTCGCGCTGGATGTCCCAGCCCTGCATGTAATCAACGAAATCCGGGGCAAGACCCAGCTGTGAAAACTCAAGAGTCATGGGGACAAGCTTAGACCCCGGCGGACGCAGGCCATGATTTTGTGGTCAAGCTCTCAGTCGTACTCGGCTGGATGGCGGCCCCCGATCACGGCCTGTGGATAACTTCTGCGCCAATTCGGGAATTCCGGTATCTCTTGAGGCATGGATACTCTTTCGCCGGGTCCGAATGGTCACGACCACGCAGGAAGCTCCTCAATGCCAGGGGAGACGCCCCAGCCTGAAATACCAGGCTTTGTCCTGGTTCGGGAACTTGGGCGGGGAGGCCATGCCACCGTATGGCTCGCTACCCGGCAGCGCACGGGAAAGAACTTCGCTGTGAAGTGCCCATCCAGCGGAGGGATCGAACGCATGGATGGTCCGGACCTGCCGGAAACCGAATCGCCGATGTTGCGGGAAGTCGGACTTCTGTCCCGGCTGGACCACGAGCACCTCGTGAAAGTGCATGGCACAGTGCAGCTGGCCGGGGCCTTCGACGGCGCTTTGGGCTTGGTCATGGACTACGCCGGTGGGGGTTCGCTGGGTCAGCTGGTGTCCAGCAGGGGACACTTGACCGTGGGGGAGACAGTGACGATCCTGACTCCGATAGCGCAGGCCTTGTCATACCTTCATCGCCAGGGTTTGACCCATTCCGATGTCGCACCCGGGAACGTCCTCTTTACTGCCCAAGGCAAGCCGCTCCTGGCGGACCTGGGACTGTCCCGCATGTTGGGTGACGCCACCGGCATTCCGGACGCGGGCACGCCTGGATTTTCAGATCCAGCCCCCTCTGCCGAAGGACGCCCCGAGCTGGAACCCGAAAGGGATACCTACGCCCTCGCCGCGCTTGGCTGGTATTGCCTTACGGGCTCCGCCCCTGATGTTGCCGACAAGCGGCCACCGCTGACCCTGCTCGTGCCGGAGGTGCCCGCAGCGCTCTCGGCGGCTTTGGAGGCCGGCCTGCATCCGGACCGGCAGCAACGTCCCACAGCCGCAGAGCTGGCCGTCGCGGTCTACAGGAGCGCTGCCGCGATGCCGGTGGACTTATCCAACTCGGTACACGAGACCGTGATTCCGGATCTGATAACGCGCCGGGCGACGTCGAACCGCGAGGGAGCGTGCCGCACGATGCTCCGCCGGATGCGGATCCCGCTACGAAGAAGACAAAGGAATCCTGCCCGAAGCCCGTTGACCCGTAGATCCCGGGACTCAGCCCCCGGCCGCCGACGGTTCGGTCCTGCGGCATTGGGTCATGGGGCGATGGGTCGTGGGTTACTGGGTCGCGGGGTGCTTGGCCTTGGGGTGCTCGTCGCGCTCGGGACTGCGATCCTGTGGTGGACCGCGGAAGAGGGAACTGAGGCGGGGAATCCAGGGCAAGGCCCGACGTCGGCCCCCGCCTCTGCGGGGCGACCGGCGGAGAAGCCGCTACCGGACCATGGTTCGGAGAACAGCGACGGCCCGGCAGCAAGCGCCGAGCCGCCACCAGGCATCATCGAACGGATTCGAGGGGAGGACCCCGTGGAAGCCCTCCGCGCCCTGTCTGAGGCCCGCGATGCGGCGTTCAGCACCGGAAGGCCTGATCTGCTCGAACACGTCAATGTGGAGGGATCTGCCGCTGCCGCCGCGGACCGGAAGATCGCGGACGGGTTGGAAGGCGCGGGCCTGGTCCTTGCAGGGTTCTCGTCGACTCTGCTGTCCATCCAGGCGGAAAATTCTCCAGTCCCGGATCGCGCAAGCCTTGCCGTGACCGTTGAAACCTCCGCCTACGAAGAACGGGACGCGGCAGGAAAAGCCATGCGCTCGGTTCCGCCCGGCAAACGGCAAGAGCTCAAAGTGGTGTTGGTCCGTGTCTCGGGCGCGTGGCGCATCAGCGAGATCCTGGCCAGCGAGATCCTGGACAAGCACTGACAGCCGTCGGCGGCGTTTACTTGCTATTGCCAACCACCCAGCGTGCAGCGTCCGCCAGTGCCGGATGCTCCCAGGTGAACCCGGAATCGGCCAGCCGCGCCGGTTCCATGCGCTGGTTGGCAAGGACCAGTTCTTCGGCCAGATGGGCACCCAAGGCAAGCTTGAGGGCGGGCGCGGGAACCCGCAGGAAAGCCGGGCGGTGGAAGGCCGCGGCAAGCTGGGCGACGATCGCATTTACGTCCGCGCTTTCGGGAGCGCAGACATTGACCGGTCCTTCGATCGACGAGACGAGCAGGTGTTCGAGGGCGGCGACTTCATCCACGAGGGAGATCCACGGCCAGTATTGGCGGCCGTTGCCCAACGGCCCGCCCACGCCCCACTTGAGGAGGGGCAGGAGCGGTCCCAATGCTCCGCCGTCGGCGCTCAGTACGACGCCCGTCCGGGGAGTTACCACCCGGACCCCCGCGGGGGCCGTGTGGGCGGCGGCCTCCCAGTCGACGCACAATGCCGCCAGCATCCCCTTGCCGGCTCCGGAATCCTCGCGAAGTTGAGTGGTGCGTGAGCCGCCGTAATATCCGGAAGCGGACTGGCTCAGGAATGTGCTGGGCGGAGTATCGAGGCGTCCCATGGCGGCGGTCAGGGTCTTGGTGGCCATCAAACGCGAATCCTTGATTTCCCGGATGCGCTCTTTCGTCCAGCGGCGGTCGCCTATGCCCGCGCCGGAGAGGTTGATGACGGCGTCGGCTCCGTCCAACACGGCCTCATCCAATCGTCCGGCAGCAGGATCCCAACTCGCTTCTCCCGGGTCCGCCGCCGGACGGCGAACCAGCCGGACGACGTCGTGCCCGCGCGCAAGCAGGTGTCCTGACAATGCGGTCCCGATAAATCCCGAAGCACCCGACATCACGATTCGCATGCCTCATCTCATCATGGCAAGAGTCACTTCGGCACTCCGGCAGGCCTCAAAAGCCTTGCTTCTCGTTTGGTTATGATCAATCAATGACCTCCTCCAGCTACTTCCGTTTCCCGCACGTGCACGGTGATTTGATCACTTTCGTTGCCGAAGACGACGTTTGGATCGCACCCGTGGCCGGAGGCCGCGCGTGGCGGATTTCAGCCCAGCAGTTGCCTGCCCGCAATCCGCGGTTCAGCCCGGACGGTACGAAGCTCGTCTGGACCACCGTTGTCGGCGCGGCGCCCGAAGTGGTGGTGGCAGACGTCGACGGCGGCGGGTACCGGCAGTTGAGCTACTTCGGCCACAGCACCACTCGCGTCAAGGGATTCACCGCATCGGGGGACGTGGTAGTCACAACGGCGTTCGAACAGGCCGAAAGCCGCCACACGCACGCCTACGCTTTGCCCCTCGAGGGAGGTCCCGCCGTCGAACTTCCCTTCGGGCCCGTGGAGTCAGTGGCGTTCGGCCCGGAAGTGGGGGACGAGCGCCCGGTTGTCCTGGCAAGCGTCCTGTCCCGCGAACCTGCCTGGTGGAAGCGCTACCGTGGCGGTACGGCCGGAAAACTGTGGATCGATGCCGATGGCAATGGCGAATTTGCGCGCCTCCTTGCCGATGTCGACGGGAATCTCGCGGACCCGATGTGGGTGGGTGACCGTATCGCGTTCCTTTCGGACCACGAGGGCCATGGGAACCTTTACTCGGTTCGCCCGGACGGACAAGTGCTGCGCCGTCACACCGACCACGAAGATTTCTATGTACGCCATGCCGCGAGCGACGGTAAACGGGTCATTTTCGAATCCGCCGGCGAGCTGTGGATGCTTCCCTCGCTGGATGCCGACGCCGAAGCGGTTCGTGTGGAGGTCACGCTCGGATCAGCGTCGCAGTCGCGCCGCCCGACCCCGCTGAAGGTGGCAACCCACCTCGGGGACGTAATCCCCAACGCTGCCGGCTCGGCCAGCGCCGTGGAGTCCCACGGAACGATCCACTGGCTGCGTCACAAGGACGGCCCGTCGCGGGTCGTTGAAGCGACTCCCGGCGTGCGTGCACGGTTGCCGCGGCCTCTTGGTGACGGCAGGATCGCCTACGTGGCCGACCAGGACGGCGTCGAGTCCATCTATGTCAAGAGGATCGTGCCGGGCGCCGCGCAAACCGCGGCCCCTGCTGCTCCCCGGAAGCCCGTCGACGGGCCCGTCGATGGTGCACAGCAGGAAGCGGACGAGGCTTCCGCGAACCCCCTGCCCCGCCCCGTCTCGGCCTCGGCGATCGCGGGCCACGCGGCAAGCACTGCACTCCCGGAGACGCAGTCGGGGCCCGAGTCGCGGCCCGACGACTCCACGGAGGCTCCGGCAGCACCTGTGACCCCGGAACCGGCTGCAGCCGCAGCGGTTCCCGCGGATGAGGTGCGGATCGGCTTCCCTAAGCCCGTCCGAGCGAGCACCCTCGAGGCCAGCCCCGACGGTCGATGGCTCGCTGTGGGAACCGCCTTCGGGGATGTCTACCTGGCGGACACGGTCGAAGGTACCTTGGTGCCCGTTGTCAGCGTCGGGGACGGCAGCATCGAGAACGTAGCGTGGTCGCCCGATTCGCAATGGCTTGCCTGGTCCGAGCCCGTGACATCCTTTGGTTCGCGCAGCAAACTGCGCCTGGCGAATGCGGCCCGGCCCAGCGACGTCGTCGATGTCACCGACGGCAGGTTCTGCGATGAATCGCCGGCCTTCACTCCGGACGGGAAGTTCCTCGCGTTCTTGTCGAACCGCAGCTTTGACCCCGTCTATGACGGTCATGCCTTCGACTTGTCCTTCCCCAGCCCCATCAAGCCGTACCTCGTGGCCCTCGCGGCAGATACGCCGTCTCCGTTCGGTCCCGCGGTGGACCGCTTGGAAGAGGACGACGCCGGAGCTTCCGCCGACGCGAACGCCGATACTAGCGCTGTGGCACCGGTCCGGGTGGACCTGGACGGATTGTCCTTGCGGGTAGTCAGCGTACCGGTGCCGCAAGGAAATTACTCGGCGCTTTCGGCGACGCCGGGCGCGCTGTTGTGGCTCGACACCCCGCTCTCCGGAGTCACTGGCGATGGGCGGGGTACAGTGCAGGACAAGGCGCCGGCTCCGTCCTTGGTCCGCTACGACCTTTCGAAGCTGAAGCAGTCCACCTTGGTCACGGCACTCGAACGCTACCGTGTCTCCGGAGACGGCAAGAAGCTCGTCTATGTCAACGACAAGCAGGTAGTGGCGGTGCCCGCAGCCGCGAAGGCCGACGAGGATTCGGGCGAGCTCATCAAGGTTGAACTGAACCGGATCAGGGTCATCATGGATCCGCTGGCCGTCTGGGGCCAGGCATTCGACGAGGCGTGGCGGCTGCAGCGGGACTTCTTCTGGACCGCGGACATGGCAGGGCAGGACTGGGAATCGGTCTACCGGCGGTACCGTCCCGTCGTCGAACGCCTCGGCTCGCACGACGACCTGGTTGACCTCCTGTGGGAGCTCCACGGCGAACTGGGCACCTCGCACGCCTACGTGCGGCCGAAGGCCGTGGGTGAGCCGGGCAGCAACGGCCAGGGCCGCCTCGGTGCCGACCTCACGTTCACGGACGCAGGATGGGAGATATCGCGGGTCCTGGCCGGAGATACTTCGGACCCGCTGGCCAACTCACCCCTCACGCGGCCTGGAGCCGACGCGAAGGTGGGCGACGTCATCCTGGCGATCGACGGCGTCGGGCTCTCTGCGGAACGGACACCCGCCAAGCAGTTGGTGGGGGCCGCCGGCCGCACGGTGGAACTCACCATCCTGAACGGAACCGGACACGGCGCGGCGGCAGGCAAGCAGCGCCGGATCGCCGTGGTTCCCGTGAAGGACGAAGAACGCCTGCGCTACCAGGAATGGGTCCACGCGAATCGACGCACCGTGCGGGAAGCCTCGGACGGAAAGTTCGGATACCTGCACGTGCCGGACATGATGGCCAATGGTTGGGCGCAGCTCCACCGGGACCTCGATACAGAGACCGCCCTGGACGGGTTGATCGTGGACGTACGCCGCAACCGGGGTGGACACACGTCCCAACTGGTGGCCGAATTGATCGGGCGCAAAGTGACCGGATGGAGCATGCCGCGCGGCGAAAAGCCGCGCACTTATCCGCATCACGCGCCACGAGGACCGGTCATCGTCCTTGCCGACGAATTCGCCGGTTCGGACGGAGACATCATTACCCAGGTGTCCAAGCTGCGGGGGATCGGTCCCGTGATCGGCACGCGCACCTGGGGCGGCGTCGTGGGCATTGACAACCGCTTCTCGCTGGCCGACGGCACCGGCGTGACCCAGCCGCGGTACGCCACCTGGTTCTCCGGCGGTATCGGCTGGAGCGTCGAGAACTTCGGGGTCGAGCCCGATATTGAAGTAGTGTTCCCGCCCCACGCCTATGCGGCAGGCACCGATCCCCAGCTTGAATACGGCATCGGCGCGCTCAAGGAGATGGTCCAGGAACTGCCCACCGACCGGCCGCCCCTGAGGCAGGGCTACCGCACGGTGCGCCCGGACGCCTTGCCGGCCCGGCCGCAAAACCGCTGATTCTGCGGTCCACGTAAAAAGTCCCCGCCATTCCGGAAGGAATGGCGGGGACTTCGTGCTTCTGGAGTTGTGTCGCTAGGAAGCGAGCGTTGCGTCCAGGGTGATCGGAGTTGCCTTCAAGGCTGCGGAAACCGGGCAGTTGACCTTCGCGTCGGCAGCAAGTGCCTGGAACTCTTCCTCGGTGACGCCGGCAATCTTGGCGACGAGGGTCAGGTGGATGCCGGTGATGCCTTCGCCGGGCTGGAAGGTGACGTCGGCCTTGGTGTTGACCTCTTCAGGGGTGAAGCCAGCGCCCGCGACGCCGTTGCTGAAGGCCATCGAGAAGCATGCGGAGTGTGCTGCCGCAATCAGTTCTTCCGGGCTGGTCTTGCCTTCTGCCGACTCTGCGCGAGCCTTCCAGGTGACGTCGAAGGTTCCGAGGCCCGAGCTGTCCAGCGTCGTGTTGCCGGCGCCTTCGATCAGGTTGCCGTTCCATACGGTGTGTGCGGTGCGTGTTGTAGCCATGTCCACTCCTCAGCGTCGTTGCGAATCGGCATCCGGATGCCGGATGCCACCGGGTTCAATCCTAGGGATTAGACGGCGGCCCTGCACGGCTTGTCCGCTCTCAGAGGATTATGACCGTCGGCTCGCCGGGTTGCCCGAAATTACTGCCAGATCGTGGCGATGGCGATGTTGATGAGGGCCAGCCCGCCGACGCCGTGGGCCAAGCCGGTGGAGACTGCTTCGCCCTTCTTGACCTTGCGGGAGCCGATGATGGCCAGGATGGCTACGACGACGCCAATGAGGAACTTGATGCCCAGTTTGACGTAGTTGGGTTCGCCAAAATCGCTCGGGTCTTGGTTGTGCAGTACGGGCAGGACACCCATCATGGCAATACCGGTGATCAGCTGGACGAATGCGCCGTCGCGCTGGCGGGGATGGACGGTGGGTTGCTTCATCGTGGCGATCCAGTAACCCACGATCATGGCCGCGCCAACGATGTGCAGGAACAGCAGGACGCTAAAGAGAATACTCATGGCTTTAGCTTAGCCAGAATCTTCTACGTGCTGTAGCAAAGCCACGGTTGAACATGCGCAGACGAAAGGGGCGCGCCTCGGCGGTTACCCACCGAGGCGCGCCCCTCGTCGTTGTCAAGCGGACTAGAGACCCAGGTCCGCTTCGAAAGCACCTTCCTCCAGGCGGGCCCGGAGGGTCTGCAGGAAGCGGCCTGCGTCGGCGCCATCGACCAAGCGGTGGTCGTAGGTCAGCGAGAGGTACATCATGGAGCGGATGGCGATCGAGTCGTCACCGTTCGCGTCGGAGACCACGACCGGGCGCTTGACGATCGCACCCGTGCCCAGGATGCCCACCTGCGGCTGGTTGATGATCGGAGTGTCGAACAGCGCGCCTACGGAGCCGATGTTCGTGATGCTGAACGTTCCGCCGGACAGCTCGTCGGGACCGATCTTGCCCTGGCGGGTGCGGCCCGCGACGTCGGCAATCTTGCCGGCGAGGCCCGCGAGGTTCAGGTTTCCGGCGTCGGAGATGACGGGAACCAGAAGGCCCTTGTCGGTATCAACCGCAATCGCGAGGTGTTCCGCGTTGTGGTAGGTGATTTCCTGCTTGTCCTCGTCGTAGGCCGCGTTCAGCTTGGGGTGCTGCTTCAGCGCTTCGGCAACAGCCTTGGCGATGAACGGCAGGAACGTGAGCTTGACGCCGTTCTGGGCTTCGAAGGTGCCCTTCGCCTTGAGGCGAAGCTTGGCGATCTTGGTCATGTCGACCTCGTGCACCTGGGTCAGCTGCGTCGAGGTTTCGAGGGATTCGCGCATGCGGCGGGCGATTACCTGGCGGATGCGCGGAGCCTTCTCCACGGTTCCGCGCAACGAGGAAGCTGCGACGGGGGCGGCAGCCTTAGCCTGGGTTGCCTGGCCGGCGGGAGCTGCGGCAGGGGCCGCTGCTGCCTTCTTTGCCTCAGCGGCAGCCAGAACGTCCTGCTTGCGGATTCGGCCGCCGACGCCGGTGCCGGTCACGGTGCTGATGTCCACACCGTTTTGGTTGGCGAGCTTGCGGACAATCGGAGTGACGTAACCGGACTCGGAGGAGGTCGAAGCAGCGGCAGGCGCGGCTGCGGGAGCCGGGGCTGCTGCTGCCGGAGCCGCGGCGGGGGCCGGTGCAGCGGGGGCCGGTGCAGCAGGAGCTGGTGCCGGTGCGGCCGGGGCTGCCGGCGCAGGAGCGGCTGCTGCCGGTGCTGCGGGAGCCGCTTCTGGTGCCGGTGCCGCAGCGGGGGAGCTCGAGCCGATGACCGCGAGAACGGAGCCAACCTCGGCGGTATCGTCTTCGTTGACGCGGATTTCCAGGAGCGTTCCGGCGACGGGGGAAGGAATCTCGGTGTCTACCTTGTCGGTGGACACTTCGAGGAGCGGCTCGTCAACTTCGACGGTGTCGCCGACGGCCTTGAGCCAGCGGGTGACCGTGCCTTCGGTGACGCTTTCGCCGAGTGCCGGGAGAGTTACGTCGTGGCCCTCGGCCGGAGCGGAAGCTGCGGCGGGAGCAGGGGCTGCCTCAGGTGCGGGAGCGGCTTCGGGTGCAGGCGCTGCTTCCGGTGCCGGTGCGGGGGCCGCAGGTGCTGCTTCAGCCGGTGCGGCTGCTGGAGCCGCAGCGCCGTTGCTGCCGCTGCCGATTCGAACCAAGGGAGCGCCGACCTCAGCGGTCTCGTCTTCGGCTACGAGGATTTCCTCGATGATGCCGGCGATCGGAGACGGGATTTCGGTGTCTACTTTGTCGGTGGAAACTTCGAGCAGGGGCTCGTCGACTTCCACTCGATCACCAACCTGCTTGAGCCAGCGAGTGACGGTGCCTTCGGTGACGCTTTCACCGAGGGCGGGCAAGTTAACGGATTCAGACATGTCGTCCCCGTTCTCCTTATTGATCTTTAGTGCGGATGAGTATTGCCTGCTGGGTCCTGTGCCCGCAGTTCGTGCGGGCACAGGACAGGTGTATCGAGTGCGGGAACCTTAGCCGTGCAGCGGCTTGCCCGCGAGGGCAAGGTGGACTTCGCCGAGGGTCTCGTTCTGGGTCGGGTGCGCGTGGATGAACTGCGCGACGTCCTCCGGGTGTGCTTCCCAGTTGACGATGAGCTGCGCTTCACCGATCTGCTCGCCCATGCGGGACCCGATCATGTGGATGCCGACGACGGGGCCGTCCTTCTGACGGACAACCTTGACGATGCCGCCGGTGCCCAGGATGGAGCTCTTGCCGTTTCCGGCGAGGTTGTATTCCTGCGTCTGGACCTGGTCCTCGCCGAACTTTTCCTTGGCACCCTTTTCGGTGTAGCCGACCGTGGCGATTTCAGGCTCGCAGAAAGTCACCTTCGGGATGTTGACGTCTTCGACGACCACAGGCTTCAGGCCGGCGATCTCTTCGGCGACGAAAATGCCCTGCTGGTATCCGCGGTGGGCCAGCTGGACGCCGGGAACGATGTCGCCCACTGCGTAGATGTTGCCGACGCCGGTGTGCAGGCGCTCGTTGGTGATGACGAAGCCGCGGTCGATGGTGATGCCGGCTTCTTCGTAGCCGAGGTTCGCGGTGACCGGGCCGCGGCCGACGGCGACCAGGAGGAGGTCGGCTTCGAACGTCTGGCCGTCAACCAGGGTGACCTTGACGCCGTTCTCGTTCTGCTCGACGCCCTGGAAGAAGACGCCAGTGCTGAACTTGATGCCGCGCTTCTTGAAGGCGCGCTCCAGGTTCTTGACGATTGCTGCGTCTTCGTTGGGGACGAGGGAAGGCAATCCCTCGACGATGGTGACGTCAACGCCAAAGGACTTCCAGACTGAAGCGAATTCGACGCCGATCACGCCGCCGCCGAGGACGATGACGCTCTTGGGAATGTAGTCCATGGTGAGGGCTTCGTCGGAGGTGATCACGCGGCCGCCGATCTCCAGGCCAGGCAGGGAGCGCGAGTACGAGCCGGTGGCCAGGACGATGTTCTTGCCCTTGTATGCAGTGCCGTTCACGACGACAGTGTCAGTGCCCTGCAGCTTGCCTTCGCCTTCGATGACCGTGATGCCCTTGGACTTGATGAGTCCCTGCAGGCCCTTGTACTTGCCGGCGACGATTCCGTCTTTGTAAGTGTTGACAGCGTTGATGTCGATGCTGTCGAGCGTGATGTTCACGCCGTACTTCGAGGCGTCACGTGCGTGGTCGGCCAGCTCTGCCGAGTGCAGGAGTGCCTTGGTGGGGATACACCCGTTGTGCAGGCAGGTACCGCCAAGCTTGGCCTTCTCAACGAGGCCGACGGTGAAGCCAAGCTGAACGGCACGCAGAGCTGTGGCGTAGCCGCCGCTGCCGCCGCCGAGTACCAGGATGTCGAATTCTTGCGCAGTTGCCTGATCGGCCACTAGGACGCTCCCTCGCGTGAGCGATGACACGCGATTACGCGTCATCTGGTCTTGAAACTTGTACTGCCGCGATTATGTCAGCACCCAAGTTCCCTTGCATTTGTGACTACCGTGGTTCACCTTAGCGAACCACCTATCCATGCTCCACCCTGCCGAGGCTTTTGTGGGGCGCTTGTGGCCAGACTCACGTCGGACCGTGGGGCCGGTCATGGAACGGCCCCTTGGCAGGCCGGTTCAGGCCGTCGCCAGGACGTCTTCGACGTACGCGAGCAGTGTCCTGACCGTGCAGCCGGTCCCTTGCTTCGGCGTGTAGCCATACGCGCTGCCGTTGTTGAACGACGGACCGGCGATGTCCACGTGGGCCCAGGGGATTTGCTTGCCTTCGTTGTCCTTACCCACGAACTCGCGCAGGAAGACCGCGGCGGTCATCATGCCGCCGTGCCGTTCGCCGATGTTGGCGATGTCGGCAACCTGGGAGTCGAGGCTCGCGCGCAACTCTTCAGGTAGCGGCATCGGCCATACGAGTTCGCCTGCACGGTCGGCGGCGGACTTGAGGGCGGCGGTCAGGGAGTCCGAACCCATGACGCCCGCAGTGCGGTTGCCGAGTGCGATCAGCTGGGCACCCGTAAGCGTGGCGACGTCGATGATGGCGTCGGGTTGCTCGAGGCTCGCCGCCACAATCCCGTCGGCCATGACCAGGCGGCCTTCCGCGTCGGTGTTGAGGACTTCGACGGTCTTGCCGCCGTAGACGGTGAGGACGTCAGCGGGGCGCTGGGCCGCGCCGGACGGCATGTTTTCCGCGATGCAGAGCCATGCGGTCACCTTGGCCGGCAGGCCAAGTCCCGCGACGGCCAGCACCGTATTAAGTACGACGGCGGCGCCCGCCATATCGCTCTTCATGTCGCCCATGCCAAGGGCCGGCTTGATCGAAATGCCGCCGGTGTCAAAGGTGATGCCCTTGCCCACGAGCGCAATCTTCTTCGTGGCCTTCGCGGGCGCATATTCCACTTTGACCAGTCGCGGCTGGCGTGACGAACCCTTTCCGACGCCGAGGATGCCGCCGAAGCCCTCCTTTTCGAGGCGCTTTTCGTCCCAGACGGTCACCTTGACCGGAAGGCCTTTGGCGAGTTCTTTGGCTGCATCGGCAAAGGACTCGGGGTACAGGTGGCTCGGCGGCTGGTTGACGAGGGTGCGCGTCGCGTTGACGGCGCGTCCAACGAGGAGCGCCCGGTCCAGGACGGGCTGGACCGCGCTGCCATCGAACTCGGTGTAAATCCGGACTTTCCCGACCGGGTCCTTGAGGCCGTCCTTGCTCGAACGGTGCTCAGTGTAGGAATAGGAACCAAGGGTGGCACCCTCGGCGACTGCCGCGACGTCGGCGAGGGACGCCGTCGGGAGCGCGAGCGTCACGGAGTCCAAGCCGGCCAGTTGGCGGACCGCGGATCCTGCCGCCCGCCGGAGGGCCTCTTCGGAGAGGGGCGCGTCGTCGGCGACCTTGCCGACGCCGGCCAGTACCAGTACGCCCGCGCCGGTCTCCGGAAGGCCCGGGAGGCGGTGCACCTGGTCGGCCGCGCCCGTGATGCCGAGGATCGACAGCGACGCCGAGAGGGACTCCGCGGTTTTCGCGCTCAGCGGGTTCCTCAGCAGGACCGGCCCGTCAGCGCCCTGTCCGACGCCCACTACTAGTGCGTCGCTCGGCGACTTTTTCAGGTCCCGGGCAATCGTGCCAAGGGTAATATCTGTAGTCTTCACCACGAGGATCCGTCCTCATTTCTCTCTGCATGGCTTTGCCGGGCTGCATGTTCGGCGCCCGGCCCGGTACCCCGCCGCCTGTCCGCTTGCGACAACGACGGCGGTTGCTTGGGTCCGCACACGGCGGCACGTCTCGATCGTAGTCTGTCCGCCGCCGCGGAAAGCAATTAAATGAGAGTTGCAGCACATAAGCGGCAGGAATGTGCGGCTGGCTTCCCGCGTTGTACCAATACATGGACCGTAGCCGGCCGCCCATGGCGCCTGCCGTGGCGTGCAGCCCCGCGATCCTCCTGGAATTTTGCAACTGCGAAAGGAACATGCCGTGTTTGAACGGATTTCCGGCTCACTCCTTGACCCCGAGTCGCTCTACGCGAGCAACATCGAGCTCTTCCACAGTCCCGACACCAAGGGACTCAACATGCTCATGGGGTTCACCGGGTTCGCCGATGCGGGCCATGTCGTCCAGCAGATCAACCGGGAGCTGCTCGATACCCTCGACGTCGAAACCGTGGCTGTATTCGATGCCGACCAACTCATCGACTACCGGACTCGGCGGCCGCACATCACCTTCGTCGAAGACCACCTGGAGGATTACAAAGCTCCCCAGTTGGCACTTTACAAATTGAGGGACGGCCTGGGTGAACCGTTCCTGCTGCTCGCCGGATTCGAACCCGACCTCCAGTGGGAGCGCTTCGCGCGGGCCGTCGTCGGGATCGTGGAAGAACTCGACGTCAACCTCGTCGCGTGGATCCACTCCATCCCCATGCCGGTTCCGCACACACGTCCCGTCGGCGTCACTGTCCACGGCAACCGCCCGGAACTGATCGAAGGCATTTCAACCTGGAAACCCACGGTCCAGGTTCCCTCGGCCATCGGCCACATCCTCGAATTGCGTCTCAGCGAAGCCCAGCGCAAGGTAGCCGGATACGTCATCCACGTTCCGCATTACCTCGCCGACGCCGAGTACCCGCAGGCAGCCGTAGCTGGCCTCGAATACCTCGGCGCCGCAACATCCCTGATGCTGCCGACGGACCGCCTCCGGGAGGCGGGCAGGGAAGTCGGCCGGCAGATCGCCGAACAGGTCGAGGCGTCCGAGGACGTCCAGGAAGTGGTGTCGAAGCTGGAATCGCGGTACGACGACAAGGCAGAAGGGACAGTCCGCCGCTCGTTGCTCGCCGACGAAAACGATGAACTTCCCAACGCCGAGGACCTCGGAGCGGCCGTTGAGGCGTATCTCGCACGAAAAGATGCGCGTCCATAAAGCAGCTTTAATCGTGCGCCGGGCATAATGGAGGGGTGAACGCACCCCGCGCCTGGCTTATTTGGACGATTGGGGTGCTCGCCTATCTGGTGGCGGTCGCCCAGCGCACATCCTTTGGTGTTTCAGGACTTGAAGCAACCGAACGGTTCCATGCCAGCGCCGCCGCGATCTCCTTCTTCACGGTGCTGCAGTTGCTCGTTTACGCGGGGCTCCAGATTCCTGTCGGCCTCCTCGTGGACCGCCTCGGCTCACGTGTGATGATTTCCTGCGGTGCGGTGCTGATGGGCCTCGGCCAGCTCCAATTGGCCTTCGCCGATGCCGTCCCAGGCGGCGTACTCGGCAGGGTCCTCGTCGGGGCCGGCGACGCCATGACCTTCGTCTCGGTGATCCGGCTCGTGCCGATCTGGTTCGCTCCCGGCCGGGTCCCGCTCGTCACCCAGCTGACCGGTATGTCGGGCCAACTCGGCCAGCTCATCAGTGTGGTGCCGTTCGCGCTGGTCCTTCACACCGCCGGATGGACTACCGCCTTCCTCTCGTTGAGCTCCTTGTCCGCGCTCGCCGTCGTGCTCGTAGTCGCCCTGCTGAGGGACGCTCCGCCGGGCCACCCGCCGCGTGAGAGTGCACAAGGACTAAGGGCGACCGGCGTGACCTTGGCGCGCGCTTGGCAGCAGCCCGGCACGCGGCTTGGCCTCTGGAGCCACTTCACTGTGCAGTTCAGCGGAAACGTCTTCGCCATGTCATGGGGATACCCGTTCCTTGTCTCGGCACAGGGCCTGAACGCAACCACGGTTTCCGCCCTGATGGGTTTGTTCGTCGTGACGAGCATTTTAGTGGGACCGCTCTTCGGTACTTTCGTCGCACGGCACCCCATGCGGCGATCGGCCATGGTCCTCCTGATTGCGGCAGCGACCGCCATCGCGTGGGCGGCCGTTTTGCTGTTGCCCACCCGGGCTCCTTTGTGGCTGTTGGCTCTGCTTGTGGTGGTCCTGGCGGTCGGCGGTCCGGGATCGATGATCGGCTTTGACTTCGCCCGGACCTTCAACCCCTCGCATCGGATCGGCACCGCGACCGGGATCGTCAACGTGGGTGGTTTTCTCGCAGCGCTCCTGACGATCTATTTGGTTGGCGTGATCCTCGACGTCCTCCACACGAGCGGTTTCTCTGGCGGGGAACTGTATGGACTGGCGCCGTTCCGCGTTGCCCTGAGCGTGCAGTTCCTGTTCCTGCTGGTAGGTGCCGTCCTGATTTTGGTGACACGTCGAAAGGTCCGCCGGCAGATGGCGGCCCAAGGCGTCCATGTACCTCCTCTGCTCGTTTCCTTGGCACAGCAGCGACGACGCCGCATCGAACTGCGTCGGGAACGCCTGGCAAAGCAGCGAAGCACTACTCCGTAGCGCGGACCAGGCGGATTCCGCCGTTGCCGTTCGGCCGCGCGCGGCTGGCTTGCGCTTTTCCTCCACACCACCGCGTTTTCTGACTTTGTCCACATAGGGCAATCGGGGACTGACGGCAGCGGTGTTCGTTTCGGATGCTGGAACCATGACAACAGACAACCGCGTGACTATTGCCCGGGCAGAGGACATCCTGGGCTTCATTCCACACGTTCTGGGGCGCTGGCCCAAGGAGAGCCTCGTGGCTCTTACTTTGCGCGGCCGGATACTCGGTGCCACGCTTCGCGTGGACCTTCCGAGCGACACTTCCGACGACGTACTCCAGGCCTACACGCGGAAGATCACTGAGTACCTTGAAACCGACCACGAAGCTGACGGCGCACTCCTTGCGGTCTTTACAGATGATGGCTGGGACGAGGGTACGGTCGTCCGCCGACATCGTCCAGTACTGGAAGCCCTTGAGCTGAGCCTTGCCCGCCACGGCCTGCCCTTGCGGGATGCCTGGCTGATCGGTGCCGAATTCTGGCGCAGCGCATTCTGCAATGACGAGGAATGCTGTCCCTCTCCCGGACGCCCGATAGACGAGATCCGCGACAGCAGGCTCAACGCGGAGATGGTCTTCCGAGGCAGCAACGTGAACACGCCCCCTCTCCACGGACCGGGGGAGCAGCCAGCAAATAATCCGGAGTTCATGGCGTTGGAAGAGGAAGCGCTTGAGGCCATGATGAAAATCTGGCAGGACGAGAAAGCTTTCGAAGATGTCCTGGATGCCTGGACGCTTGTCCTCGATGCCGGCGTATCCGAACATTTGGAAGCCGATATTGCGGTGTTCCTTCGTGCGTCCCTTCGCGTTCCTGCCTGGCGTGACGCAGTAGTTGTCCTGGCCGCTGCCGGTCGGAGTGCGGCCCGCGGGGGTGCCCAGGCCTTCAGGTTCTTCCAGAACCAAGGCGAAGACGGCGAGCCGCTGGCCATTCCTCCGGCACTGCGTCCCTTGCCGGCGTCGACCGGGAATGCCCCTCGCACACCCGGATTGCCGCACACCTCGACGGCCGCCCGCGGTCCGAAGCGCTCCCGGACGGTTGATATAGACGCATTGCGTTACGGAGAGGTGCTTCTGGGGACATATCCCGAGAGTCCCTTGTGGCACCGTTTGACTACCCTGGACCAGGCTCTCGCGGTCCTAGCCAGGCATGGTGGCGGTGAGGCGCGGGCAGCTGCACTCACTCTTCGGGGATGGATCCAGTGGTGCCGGGGCAGCGGCTCGTTCGCGGTCGAGTTCCTGTCGCAGGCTGACCTCGAACATCCCGGCTACCGTTTGGCCGAGCTTCTCAATGAGGTGGTGCGGCGTGGAACTGTATGCGGGTGGGCCAAGAAACAGGCATCCGCATGGCCGAAGTTTGGTGGGGCCGTCGCGTGACTGGCGGGTTGGCCCGCCGTTCCCGACGACGAATCCAACGCGACACCATGGCCCGCAAGGCGACCGCTAACGACGCCGGGAAGGCAAAACCGTGAGACAATGGATGCCGAGACCCGGTTGGGTCCGCGTTTTAAGTGTTCGAAGTGTCCTCTGTTTCAGGGAACAATAAGGCGTCACCGGGAGTTTTACCTAAAGACTCTGCGGTCGGCGATGGCACTTGATGGTGATCGCGGACTTGACAGGGTCATAGTGGTGTTACCCCCATGGTGATTCCACAGACCGCCGCTAGAAAGGTTTTCTGTGACCCCGTCTCCCGCCGAGAAGGAACCCGCCGCCCAGGCTGAATTGACCGCCGAAGAGAAGCAGGCGGCGACCACTGCAAAGCGTGCGGCAACACGTGTTGCCGGAACTTCGTCTGCAGGTGCAGACAAGCCGGCACCCAAGAAGCGCGGGCCCAAGCCCGGCGCCAAGGCCGCTGCCGAAGCCGCCAACAAGTCGGCCGGCGTCGACGACGACTCCGAAGATGATGAGGACGTCGAGGAGGATTTCGACTCCGTCACTCCGGACGAAGCGGAACTCACCGAGGAAGTCGAAGAGGCGGACGAAAGCGAAGAAACCAAGAAGCCGGCTGCCAGCGGTTCCGGTTTCGTCTACTCCGACGCCGACGACGACGACGCTCCCGTCCAGCAGGTCATGTCGGCTGGCGCCACGGCGGACCCCGTCAAGGACTATCTGAAGCAGATCGGCAAGGTCGCCTTGTTGAACGCGGAGCAGGAAGTCGACCTCGCCCTCCGCATCGAAGCCGGTCTCTTCGCTGAAGAGAAGATCAACGCCGACGACGGATCGATGGATGCCAAGCTCAAGCGCGAGCTGGAATTCATCATCCACGACGGCAAGCGGGCCAAGAACCACCTCCTCGAAGCCAACCTGCGCCTCGTGGTGTCCCTGGCCAAGCGCTACACCGGACGCGGAATGCTGTTCCTGGACCTCATCCAGGAAGGCAACCTGGGCCTGATCCGTGCGGTCGAGAAGTTCGACTACACCAAGGGCTTCAAGTTCTCCACCTACGCCACGTGGTGGATCCGCCAGGCCATTACCCGTGCCATGGCAGACCAAGCCCGCACCATCCGCATCCCCGTGCACATGGTGGAAGTCATCAACAAGCTGGCCCGCGTCCAGCGGCAGATGCTTCAGGACCTTGGCCGCGAACCTACGCCTGAAGAGCTCGCCCTCGAGCTGGACATGACGCCTGAAAAGGTCGTCGAAGTCCAGAAGTACGGACGTGAGCCCATCTCCCTGCACACCCCGCTTGGTGAAGACGGCGACTCCGAGTTCGGTGACCTCATCGAAGACTCCGAGGCCGTCGTTCCTGCCGACGCGGTGAGCTTCACCTTGCTGCAGGAGCAGTTGCACTCCGTTCTGGACACGCTCTCCGAGCGCGAAGCGGGCGTGGTTGCGATGCGCTTCGGCCTCACGGACGGCCAGCCGAAGACTTTAGACGAAATCGGCAAGGTCTACGGAGTCACCCGCGAACGTATTCGTCAGATCGAATCGAAGACGATGTCCAAGCTGCGCCACCCCTCGCGGTCGCAGGTTCTGCGGGACTACCTCGACTAAAGCAACACCGGCGCGTCCCCATGGGCATGCGTAGGTGATCCGGGCCCCCGGACGAACTGAGAGCAATCCAGATCGTCCGGGGGTTCTTTGCGTCCAAGCGTTTATTGTTTCCAGGGTCTCTTTGGTTTCAGGGCCCCTTTGCGCTGTGCCCGGCCCGGGGGCGGTGCATCTAGCCATGGCCTGCTGCTTGCCTATGAAAACGGCTTGCCTGCGCAAATGGCTTGCCTATACAAAAGCGGCTGGACCCTCTCCATCCGGAGGGGGTCCAGCCGCATTGCTGCAAACTTGTCGCTGTGAGGTTGTGTCAGCCAGACAATCGTCCTGGCAAGCCGCGAACGGCTAGTCTGCCAGGACGGCTTCCTTCTCCTGAAGGCGGCTGGTTTCGTCGTGCCAGTCCGAGGCCAGGGGACGCAGTTTGGCTTCAACTGCACGGGCGTGGTGGCCACAGAAAAGCAGCTCGCCGCCGGAGGACTCGAGTACAACGCGGACATATGCCTGGGCCCCGCAACGGTCGCACCGGTCGAGTGCATTGAGTGTGCGGTCTGCAACTGCTGTTGTCATGTTCGGCCTCCTTAGTAGTTCTGTGTACCCATATAACCAGCATTCGAACCAAAACCATGGCAAAGACGGGTCACGTTCGCTGTCCGCGTATCACATCTAGGTAACACGGGGAAGTGGCGTCCAGCACGGTTGGGAGTGGCAGCACGCCTCATGGTCTTCATGCCACTAACCTAGGAGGAGCTTTGTTTTACCCGTGTTACACCCCGAAGGAGCGCCCAGCCCGTGGCACCGAGTTCTGAATACAACGCCCGGCACCTTTCAGTCCTGGAAGGCCTGGAAGCGGTCCGCAAGCGCCCGGGCATGTATATCGGATCCACCGACTCCCGTGGACTCATGCATTGCCTTTGGGAAATCATCGACAACTCGGTGGACGAAGCGCTTGCGGGGTTCGGGCACGATATCCAGATCATCCTGCACGCGGACAACTCGGTGGAAATCCACGACGACGGCCGCGGCATTCCCGTGGACGTCGAACCGAAAACGGGACTCACCGGCGTCGAAGTGGTCTTCACCAAGCTGCACGCCGGCGGTAAGTTCGGCGGCGGGTCCTACACCGCGTCGGGCGGCCTCCACGGCGTCGGCGCTTCAGTGGTCAATGCACTCTCGTCCCGGCTCGATGTGCAGGTGGACCGTGGAGGCAAGACCTACCAAATGTCGTTCCGGCGTGGCGAGCCGGGCCGGTTCAAGGACACGTCACCCAAGCCGAGCCCAAGTTCCGTGTTCGAACCGTTCGTCGAGAACTCTGTCCTGGACGTCGTCGGAAAGGCCAAGCGGGGCGTGACCGGAACCCGGATCCGGTACTGGGCGGACCGCCAGATCTTCACTCCCGACGCGAAGTTCTCCTACGAGGATCTGACAGCGCGTGCACGCCAGACATCGTTCCTGGTGCCCGGCCTCAAGCTCACAGTGCGCGATGAGCGCCGGCTTCACGGCACGCCCGGTGAAGCCGGGCCGCACGAAGAGGTTTTCCACCACGACGGCGGCATTTCCGAGTTCGTCGACTTCCTTGCGGTCGACGCCGGAGTCACCGATGTCTGGCGGCTCCATGGGGCCGGCAAATTCAAGGAAACAGTACCGGTGCTGGACGAAAACGGCCATAGCAAGATCGCCGACGTCGAACGCGACTGCGAAGTGGACATCGCCCTCCGGTGGGGGATCGGCTACGAAACCACCACGCGCAGCTTCGTCAACATCATCGCCACGCCCAAAGGCGGAACCCACCAGTCCGGCTTCGAACAAGCGCTCCTGAAAACGTTCCGCAAAGCAGTGGAAACCAATGCCCGTAAGCTCAAGGCCGGCAACGACAAGATCGAAAAGGACGACATCCTCGCCGGCTTGACTGCGGTCTTGACGGTCCGCTTGGCCGAACCCCAGTTCGAAGGCCAGACCAAGGAAATCCTGGGCACATCCGCGGTCAGGGGAATTGTCGCCAAGGTGGTCGAGGAAGAAATCACCGCCCGACTGAACTCGGCCAACCGCAACGACAAAGCCCAGTCCACCCTCCTGCTCGAAAAAATGGTCAGCGAGATGAAGTCGCGCATCTCGGCCCGCGTCCACAAGGAGACGCAGCGCCGGAAGAATGCGCTCGAAACCTCGTCCATGCCGACCAAGCTGGCCGATTGCCGCACCGACGACGTCAAGCGCTCCGAACTGTTCATCGTGGAAGGCGACTCGGCCCTCGGCACGGCCAAGCTGGCACGCTCGTCGGACTTCCAGGCGCTGTTGCCGATCCGAGGGAAAATCCTGAACGTGCAGAAGGCTTCCGTGGGGGACATGCTCTCCAACGCGGAGTGCGCTGCGCTCATCCAGGTGGTGGGCGCAGGTTCGGGTCGAAGCTTCGACATCGACGCTGCACGCTACGGCAAGGTCATCCTGATGACGGACGCAGACGTCGACGGCGCGCACATCCGCACGCTGCTGCTCACCCTGTTTTTCCGGTACATGCGCCCGATGATCGATGAGGGCCGGGTATACGCGGCCGTCCCGCCATTGCACCGTGTCGAGGTCATCAATGCCGGCCAGAAGGCCAACGAGATGATCTACACCTACTCCGAGGCCGAACTCCATGTCCTGCTTGCACGGCTTGCGAAGGAAGGCAAGCGGTACAAGGAACCCATCCAGAGGTACAAGGGCCTCGGCGAAATGGACGCCGAGCAGTTGGCTGAAACCACGATGGATCCGCGGCACCGGACGCTTCGCAAGGTGGGGATCGAAAACGCGAAGCAAGCGGAGGAGATCTTCGACTTGCTCATGGGGTCCGATGTGGCGCCCCGCAAGGACTTCATCATCGCCGGAGCCTCGGAGCTCGACAGGGAACGCATCGACGCCTGACCCCGCGGACCCTGAGCCCGGAGGCCCGGAGGTCCGCAGTCCGGGACGCCCGGAGTCCGGGGATTCTGGCCGCGGGACGCTGGGCAGGCCTCAGCCCAGCAGGCCAGGCACGATCAGTAGTCCGGTCGGTACCGCCAGCAGCAGGGCCGAAGCTGCGAGCACCACGGCGCGCAGCCCGGACGGAAGCGGGGGCTTGGGTGAGAGCAGGCGGCTGACGCGTGACGCCGTCGTGCGCGGCGAGTCGGCACCGCCGGTTCCGCTCATGTTGCGGTCCTCGGACGCCATGCCGGCGGCCCTGGATCCGGGCAAGGCGGCCTCCGCCGGACGGGCAGAGCCGCTGGCAACGATCGCGATCGCCTTGATGAGGGTTACTTTGCTCTCGGTGCGCAGGGCGGCGTCGTCGGCGAGCATCTCGATCAAGGAGTTCACGGCGACCTGGGCGAGCCGGGTGGTGGGGAACCACGGGAGTGCTTGGCGCCAAGCGGCGAACGCCCACAGCAAGAGGTCGTGCCGTTGGCTCAGATGGGCGTTTTCGTGGATCAGGACAGCCCGCAGTTCGTCGGGTTCCAGGGCCGCCATCAAGCCGTCGGACAGCACGGTGACGGAGCGAGCACCACCGGGAAGACAGTACGCCACGGGGGAGTCGTGATTGATGACCACTGTGCCCGGGCCGTCGTCGGACGGCGAGGCGAGAAGCATGAGGAGTTCCCGGTGGCGCCGCCGTTGCCGTTCGATCTTCACATACGTCAGGAGAAGGGTGAAGACGAGGTGGGCGCCAAGGAGCGCCGCCGCGGACAAGGCGAACAAGTGCCAGAAGCCAAGGGCCGTGGTGGGCTCATTGTGGAGCACGATGCCGGTGAGGGCACGCACGCCAGCAATGAGGTTGTCTCCGATCGGCTCAAGTCCGTAGACAAGCATTGCCCCGATCATCGAAAGGCCACCGGCAAGCGCGATCGCCTGCCACAGGACCATTGCCATGAATGGGGCCCGCGCCGGCCATTCCGCGCGCGACAACAGGACTGGAACCGGCCACGCCAGTACCAATGCAAGGACCGCCAAAAAATATGAGGTCCAGAACATGGGTGGTTAGTTTTTACCGAGCAGTTTGCGTAACGTGGCGGCTTCGCTTTCGCTGACGGAACCAATGAACCTGGCCAGCACCGCTTCGCGGTCCGGCGCGGATCCGAGTGCCTCATGCATGAGGTCGGCTGTGTGGTCCGCGCGGCTCGAAACGGCTTGGTAGCGGTGCGGGCGGGTGCCGCGCTCGCGCTCCACGAGGCCCTTCTTCTCGAGGCGGGACAGGACGGTCAGGACCGTGGTGACCGCGAGGTCCTTGCCTTGGTGTCCTGCAATGCCGTCGGTGGCAGCAGAATCCTGTGCCAGGAGGTCGCGAAGTGTATTGGCTGTAGCAGCCCCCTGGCCTGCCCAGAGCAAGTCCATGACTGCCCGTTCCAGTTCACCAAGACTTGCCATCAATGCATCCCTTACTTTCCGCAAGTCCCGCTTTCTCCGCGGGCTGGAGGGAGTGCGACGATCCAACATTCCACGTTCAATCTACCGCTTTTCCGCCCGTGATTCTACGTGAGGTAGAACAAGGCGCGCGGCGTGTCGTTGCGGGTTTGCTACGCCGCTGGAAGAGTGGGGAAAACACTGCCCGGGGTTTGTTCTACACTGTGTAGAACAAATAGTTTCTACGCAGCGTAGAAAATGGACGCCGCGAGCGGGCGGCGGAATGACGAGGACAGCCATGGACGCCTTGGAAATCGCACGTTGGCAATTTGGAATAACGACGGTCTACCACTTCATGATGGTGCCGTTGACAATCGGGCTGGGACTTGTTGTCGCGGTCATCCAGACCCTCTGGTACCGGACTGGCAAGGAGGAGTACCTCCGGATGACCAAGTTCTGGGGCAAGCTCTTCCTCATCAACTTCATCATGGGCGTCGCCACCGGCATCGTGCAGGAATTCCAGTTCGGCATGGCCTGGAGCGAGTACAGCCGCTTCGTTGGCGATGTCTTCGGGGCCCCCTTGGCGTTGGAGGCGCTCCTGGCGTTCTTCGTGGAGTCAACATTCCTTGGGCTCTGGATTTTTGGTTGGAAGCAGCTCAAGCGCGGCGTCCACCTCGCGTGTCTTTGGATCGCAGTGGTCGGTTCCTTCCTCTCCGCCTACTTCATCATCGTGGCCAACTCCTGGATGCAACACCCGGTGGGCGTGCAGATGGTCAACGGACGTCCCGTCATGACCGATGCATGGGCGGTCTTCACAAACAACACAGCCCTGGTTGCCGTGCCCCACACCCTCTTCGGAGCCTTGGCGGTGGCCGGCGGGTTCCTGCTGGGAATCGCCTGGTACCACTTGTGGCGGCGCCGCCACGACGGCATCGACACGGTGGACGCTGACGGACGGGCGGTTGCGGGCGGAGCGAACATTCCCGGCCGGGACAAAGTGGATTACAAAGTGTGGATCCGCTCGCTCCGGATTGGCGCGGTGGTTGCCATGATCTCCTTCGCCGGAACCGCTGTCACCGGCGACCTGCAGGGAAAACTGATGTTCCAACAGCAACCGATGAAAATGGCCGCGGCCGAAGCTGCTTGCCATGACGGCACCGGCTTCTCCGTCCTGAGCGTAGGCAACCTTGGTTCCAAGAACTGCAACGACATCGTCGCCGTCATCGAGGTTCCGGGCCTCCTGTCATTCCTGGCCAAGGGTGACTTCACCACCGAGGTCAAGGGCGTTAATAGCCTGCTGGACGAATACAAAGCCAAGTACGGCACGCACGTGCCGAACGATCCCATCTACGGCGACCGCGCCGGACAGCAAATCCAGTATGTACCCGTCATGGAAGTGACCTACTGGGGCTTCCGGATGATGATCGGATTCGGTGGTCTTGCCGCCTTCGCCGCTTTGCTTGCCTTGTGGGTGACCCGCAAGGGCGTGGTGCCGCAGTCCCGCTGGATCATGCGGCTGGCGGTCTTCGGGATCCTCGCCCCCTTCGGTGCCAACGCGGCCGGGTGGATCTTCACTGAAATGGGACGGCAACCGTTCGTGGTGGCCCCCAACCCGGACGCCAGCGGCATCGACCAGGTCTTCATGTTCACCGCAGCTGCGGTTTCGCCGGGCGTCTCCGCGGGCGAAATCATCACCTCGCTGGTGGTCCTCGGTTCCATCTACGCAGTTCTGCTGGTGGTCGAAGTCCGGCTCTTGGTCAAGTACACAAGGGGCGGCGTAGTCTCCGCGATGCCCGAACTCGCCCAAGCGCATGAAAGCAAGAAGAGGGACGACGACGGCACACCGGGTGCCCCGGGCGAGCCCGGCGGTACCGACGACGTCCTGGCATTCGCCTACTAGGAAGCAGAGGGATCTTTCGAATGGAACTGTTGCCTACTATTTGGTTCATCGCCATCGCCGTCCTCTGGACGGGCTACCTCTTCCTTGAAGGCTTCGACCTCGGCGTCGGAATGCTGATGAAGCTGTTCGCCCGGAACAACACGGACCGGCGTGTGCTCCTCAACACGATCGGTCCCGTGTGGGACGGGAACGAAGTCTGGCTGCTGACCGCCGGTGGCGCTACCTTCGCCGCGTTCCCGCGCTGGTACGCCTCGCTGTTCTCAACCCTTTATCTGCCCCTCCTGCTTGTCCTGGTGGCTTTGATCTTCCGGGCAGTAGCCTTCGAATACCGCGGCAAGGTGGACACCGAGCGCTGGCGCACAGTGTGGGACTGGGCCATCGCCCTGGGCTCGTTCGTCGCGTCCTTCGGTGTGGGCGCGGCCCTCGCGTTGACCACCACCGGCCTTCCGATCAACGCGAACGGCGACCGCCAAGGCGGTCCCTTCTCTTGGTTCAACGGTTACGCCGTGCTTGGCGGCCTCGCTGTTGCGGCGTTCGCGCTGGTGCACTCATTGGCGTTCCTGGCACTCAAGACCGACGGCGAGGTGCGGCACCGCGCGCGCCGCTGGTTCGTCCGCCTGGTACCGTTCGCCCTCCTCCCGTTCCTTGCCTGGATGGTGGCAGTCCAACTGCTTTCGGGCAAGCCATGGACCTGGCTCCTCGTTGTCCTGGGAATCGTGGCCGCCGGCGCTGCCTGGGTCCTTGCCCGCCAAGGATCCGAGGGCAAGGCCTTCGGAGCCCTCGGTGCGTTCCTGGTGTGCGGAACGGCGTCCATCTTTGGAGCGGCTTTCCCGGTGGTCATTCCCTCGGCCGTTGACCCGGCCTTCGACCTCACCGTTTCCAATGCTTCGTCTTCCGCCTACACCCTGGGGCTGATGAGCGTCGTCGCGGCGATCGGCTTGCCGCTCGTGATCGCCTACCAGGCCTGGACCTACTGGGTGTTCCGGCGGCGGGTCAGCGCTGCGCACATTCCGGCCGCGCACGGCTTCCTTCCGGCGATTGCCGCCAAGGTACTGGTCGACAAGGGCGCACCGGGGGCTGCTGGCGGCGCCTCGGCTGGCTCCGGCGAGTAAATCATGAAACCCGAACTGCCCGCCGGTCCGGCCAACCGATCCGCGCTGTACCTCCTCGGCCTGCTCTCGACGCTGAAGGCCCTGTCCCTGATCCTGATCGCCCAGTCCATCGCAGGCATGCTGACCGGACTGGCAGCTGGCTCTACCGGCTGGCGGGAGGGCCTTATCTGGGGCGCTGCGGGTGCGGTCCTGCGATCCTTGACGGTGTGGGGCCAGGGCGTGGCGGCTCGACGGGCGGCGCTGGGAGTCAAGGAGGAGCTGCGCTCGCGGCTTCTTCAGCGCGCCCTCGGCACGGGCGCTGCGGGCAGGGTCGGAGACGTGAACGACGGCGGCCTCGCGGTCCTTGCGACCCGCGGACTTGATGCGCTCGACAACTATTACACCCAGTACCTGCCGGCCTTGGTCAATTGCGCGGCCATACCCCTGCTGCTGGGCGTGCGGATCCTCTTCGCGGACTGGGTCAGCGCAGTGGTGGTGGTCTTGACGCTTCCCTTGGTCCCGTTGTTCATGGTCCTGATCGGCCGCCACACCGAGGACCGCGTCCATGAAGCCCAAGCAACGCTGAGGAGGCTGTCGGGACACATCCTGGAGTTGGCCAAGGGGCTTCCCGTGCTGGTGGGACTGGGTAGGGCACGCGAACAGCGGCAAGCCCTCGAGGACCTCTCTGAGGAATACCGTTCACGGACCATGGGAACCCTGAGGATTGCCTTCATGTCGGCCCTCGCGTTGGAGCTGATCGCCACGATCTCCGTGGCCGTGGTGGCCGTCTTCATCGGCGTCCGCCTCGTCGCTGGCGACATGGGGCTCGAAGCCGGAATGCTGGCCCTCATCCTGGCACCGGATTGCTACCTTCCGCTGCGCGAGTTGGGGACCGCCCATCACGCCAGCGACGACGGACGTGAGGCACTGAGCGCCGCCAACTCTGTCTTGGACGCGCCGGCGGGACGGGAACTCAGCGCTTCGGACAGTGGAAGCACGAACCGGACGGACGGCGTCGTGGTCAGTGGACTATCGGTGACATACGCAGGGAGGGAAGTTGCCGCCGTCGGGCCCGTGGACTTCCACGCGCCGGCGGGGGAGATCACCGCCCTGGACGGCCGGAGCGGTTCCGGTAAGAGCACGATCCTGGGCGTCCTGGCGGGCACGATCGCCGACGGGCCGCAGGCCGGCATCAGCGGTTCCGTTGCGGGACTCGGTATCGGCGCCGTCGCGTGGGTTCCGCAGCATCCGGTCATGGTGGCCGACACGGTGCTCGATGAAGTCACCCTGTACCTCAACGGCGGCAGGACGGCGTTTTCGTCCGAGGACGGGCCGTCGACGCAGGCGCCGGGGACGGCCGTCGCGATGGATTGCCTGCGGCGCGCAGCGGCGGACCACTTGGCGTCCAAGCATCCTGCCGAGCTGAGTCCCGGCGAATTGCGAAGAGTGGCCATCGCCCGTGCTTTGGCGCGCCTCAACGCGGGCGCGACGATCCTGCTCCTTGATGAACCGACCGCGCACCTTGATGCCGCCTCCGCCGAGGCGATCCGGGAAACGCTCGCAGGGCTCCGCGGAGCGGCTACCGTCATTCTGGTCGCGCACGACGCCGGCACGAGGAGACTTGCCGACCACATCGTGGAGCTCGACGGCGGTACGGCGAAGGCCGCAGGCGTTCGGGCTGCGGCAGCCAGCGGCCCGCCGGGCACAAGCGATGACGCCGGCACATCCGCGAGCCCGGACGGTAACGCAGCCGAGGAAACGCACCAGCACGGTTCCCGGGAACGGCAAGGAGTCCCTTCGGCACACGGCACCCTCGCCAGCGTGCTCTCTCCCGTCCGGTACAAGTTCGTCGGGGCCGTACTGATCGCGGCGCTCGCGTCCATGTTCGCTGTCGCCTTGTCCGGCCTCTCCGGCTGGCTGATCATCAGAGCAAGCGAGCAACCACCCATCCTGTACTTGCTCGCCGCCATGGTGGGCGTGCGCTTCTTCGGCATCGGCCGGGCGGCACTGCGGTACTGTGAGCGCCTGCTCGTCCATGACGCGGCCTTTGCCGCGATGACGAGGCTGCGCGGCGCACTGTGGGCGGCCCTGAGCGCGCGGGCACTGTCGGTCCGGAGGCTCCTGCAAGGGGGCAATGTGCTCGGGGCGATAGTTGACGACGTCGACACCCTGCGCGATCTCCTGCCCCGCGTTGTGGTGCCGCCGCTCACCGCGCTCGCCGTCGCTGTCTCGGGCGTCGTAGCCACTGCGCTGCTGGTTCCGGAGGCGGTTCCGGCCGTAGTCGCGGCCGCGCTGGTCGGGCTTGTCGTGGCCCCGGCGCTCGCCGTCCTGGCCGACCGGAATTCGGCCCGGGCAGAGCAGGAATTGCGGTCTCTGGTCCTTCATGATGTCGCGTCAGCCCTCGACGCGCGAGCCGAGCTGAGCGCCAACGGAGTGGGCGGTGCGGTTCTGTCGTCGGTGACCCGGCGTGACAACGCCGCAACCGCGGCGGCGCAGCGTTCCGCCTGGGCGGAGGGAGTCGGCCAGGGGGCGACGGTGCTCGCTTGCACTCTCGCGGCCTTGGCGGCGGGCATGCTCGGCGCTTCCCCGGTGCAGTCCGGCACCATCGCACCCGCGGTGCTCGCCGTCGTCGTGCTCTTGCAGTTGGCGCTCGTTGAGCCCTACGGCGCCGTGGTGTCGGCAGTCCGCCAGGCGCCCGCCCTGGCTTCGGTGCTGCGGCGCGTGGCTATCGTCGACACTCCGGCGCAGCCGGCTAGCGCCTCAGACCCCGACGGCGGTGTGCCCGGCGACGGCCTGATCGCCCTGCCCGACCGCCCGGACGGCGCGCCGGGGCTGTTGCTGGATTCCCTCGAAGCGTCGTGGCCGGGAACCGGGCCGGTGTTCAGCGGGCTGAGCGCCGAGGCGGTTCCCGGACGCTGGCTTTCCGTCACCGGTCCGTCCGGCTCGGGCAAGACCACGCTCTTGTCGGTTCTGCTTGGGTTCCTGCCGGCTTCTTCCGGGGCTGCGTACTTGAGCGGGAACGCTGCGTGGTGTCCGCAAGAAGCCCATCTCTTCGACTCCACGATCCGCGGCAATTTGCTGCTCGCCCGCCCGGCCGGCCGCAAGCCGAACGAGGAGGACATGTGGCAGGTCCTTGATGCGGTGGGTCTTTCCGGATTGGTGAAGGGCCTTCCCGCCGGGCTCGATAGCCGTATCGGTCCTTCCGGTTCGTTCCTCAGCGGGGGCGAGCGCCAACGGTTGGCCATGGCCCGCACGCTCCTGAGCGGGGCGACCGTGCTGCTCCTTGATGAGCCCACGGCGCATCTCGACGCCGAAGCCGCGAGCCTCCTCATGGCGGAACTTCGCCAAGGACTTCGGCACGTCACGGTGGTCCTCGTGACGCACAACCCGGCGGACATCAGCCCTGACGACAACCGGCTCGACCTTGCCATGTACAAGCCCGCGGCTGGCGAAAAAACCGCCGACGGCGATGCTCACGTTCACGAGCTCACGGCTCCGGCGCGCTTGCCATAAGCAAGGAACTGCCTGGCGCAGCAGCGTTCCCGGCACGGCAGCTACCCGAACGCCGCGATCAGCTGCCGAGCCGCCCGAACACTTCGTCCACGGAGGCGACCAGGGTGTCCATCAACCCGCGTGCGTCGTCCTCCCGTATGAGCGGCGACGACTGACCAGCCCAGAGCGACATCAGTTCAGGCATGCCCGCCGCCGTCGCGGCTGCCCGGAATTTGCCGGTGAGCCAATTCTGGACCGGGAAGGGGGCGTGCGCCCGGGGATCGGTGAGTTCGGACGTGACCCGGTTGGGAACACCGCGAGCCAGGCGGCCACTGAAGGCCCGGGTCAAAACTGTATGGCCGGCGTCGGGACCGCGAAGTGCCTCACGGTGCACGGGACTCGCCGCGGACTGTTGCGTCGCGAGGAAAGCAGAACCGATCTGGACAGCATCCGCGCCCAAAGTCAACGCGGCGGCCACACCGCGGCCATCGGAAATACCCCCGGCGGCGATCACCGGAACAGACACGGCATCCACAACCTGTGGCACAAGTGCCATCGTCCCCACGAGGGAGTCCTCCGGCGCACGCAGGAAGGAAACCCGGTGACCGCCGGCTTCCAGGCCGGTAGCAACGATGGCATCGACTCCGCCGGCGTCAAGCGCGACCGCCTCCTCCACCGTCGTCGCTGTTCCGACCACCACGATGCCATTCCGCCGCGCCTCTTCAATGACGGAGGCGGCTGGAACACCGAAGACGAAGCTCAACACGGCCGGTTCGGCGTCTATCGCGGCCTGGATCTGTTCAGCCGGGTCCGGAAGGTAGGTGGCCGGCTGGGCGGGAGGCTCCACGCCCACGAGCTCGAAGTACGGCCGGAGGACGTCCACGTAGGCAGCGAAAGCAGCGGCGTCCACTGCCGGCGGCACTTCGCCCTCGATCGGAAGCCAGACGTTCAGTCCGAACGGCTTCCCTGTGGCCCCCTGAGCTCTCGGGCCGTTTCGCTGATCCGTTCGGGCTCATATCCGTAGAGGCCATAGGAACCGAGTCCGCCGGAATTGCTGACAGTAGCCGTGAGCTCTATGGATGACAGGCCGCCGAACGGGCCAAGGACAATCGGCAGTTCGACGTTGAAAAGGCGGGTTGCCCGCGTGTTCTTCCAAGGCATCGGTGCTCCTAACCGTCGACGTCGTGCAGGTGGTGCACGACGTCGTGCAGGAAGTACTGCGAAAACGTCAAGACGGTGAACGTGGAACCGTTGCTCCGGACACCGGTCCGGGGCCACTCGCTTTCCGAAACTCTCGCGAACGATGCCGCGATTTGTTCGCCCTCTGCAAGCAATTGGGTAGAAACTTCCGCGGGATCCGCGGTGGAGTAGTTGCCGTCGATCGCGGCCTTGTCCTGGTCCCAATCCGCGAAACGGGCGTCCTCCTCGCACAGCATGAGGCCCAAGCGCTGGTCGAAGAGGGTGAAGACGTCCCGCACGTGGCACGCGTACTCCAACGGAGACCATGTGTGCTCGTTCGGGCGGATATCTACGTCTTGCCGGCGGAGCACCGCCCGCCAACGCGGCAGCATGTTCAACACTGATCCCGGCACGGTCGCCGGGGTGACGGTGGCGGCGTCGAAGCCACATTCGGGGCAAGGCGTGGACAGGACCCAGGTCCAGTCTTTGTCATCGGGAATGATCGGCATGGAAGTAGTCTAGGGCCCTCGTTGACGATCCATTCCTGGGACCGACAAGCATCCGCCACCCCATTACCACGCGAGGCATCAGGAGTAAAGTTAGGTGCTGGGGAAGCCTGGAAAGTGGGATTGCCATGATTAAGGATCTAAACGTCGCTGGAGTGCTCCCGGCCAGTGACCTCGCGCGCGCCCGCGATTTCTACCGGGACAAGCTCGGCCTCGAGCCTGAGAACCCGGAGGCCTCGGACAACCTGATGTACAAGTGCGCAAACGGAACTGCCTTCTTGCTCTACGAGACACCCAACGCCGGAACAGCGAAGAACACCCAATTGGGATGGCAGAGCACCGACCTTGACCAGGACATGGCCGACCTCAGGGCACGCGGAGTCGTTTTCGAAGAATATGACTTCCCGGGCCTGAAGACCGAGAACGGCGTGGCCACCATGCCAACCGGCGAAAGGGGAGCCTGGTTCCTCGATACCGAGGGAAATATCCTCAGCATCTCCACGATGTAGCTGGGGAAGTCGTCATCACTCGCTAGCGACGGCTTCGGAGTCCTGTCCTTCGCCCCACGCCATGCTCGGTCCAATGGCTTCCACGGGTTGGGAGAGGGGAACGCCGGAGCCGTCACGACGGCCATGCTCATGCGGGAGGGCCCGCGCCACTCCTGCGCTGGACGCTGCCTTCGCAGGTCCGTGGCCCACCCATCCGAGCAGCAAGGTGTCTTCGCCCTTCAGGAAGCGGTGCGCACGCACTCCACCTGTTGCACGGCCCTTCGCCGGGTACTCGTCGAACGGCGTGACTTTCGCCGTGCCCGGTGCCGTCCCCGGCAACGCCCCGTTGCTGCCTGCTATCGTCACGACGACGGCGGCGGGGTCGTCGGCGCGAACCACGCCGAAGTGGATGACGTCGTCGCCCGCGCCCAGCTTGATTCCCGCCATCCCGCCGGCGGTGCGGCCCTGCGGGCGGACAGCCGAAGCACTGAAGCGCAAAAGCTGGGCCGAGCGGGTCAAGAAGACGAGGTCGACGTCGTCATTCACGGCAGGCTCGACGCCCAGCACGGCGTCGTTGTCCTTGAGCGAAATGATTTCCCAATCCTCGCGGTTCAACGGATAGTCCGGCTGGACGCGCTTGACGACTCCCTGGACTGTCCCGATGCCCAGGATGGTATCCAGCGGGACCAAGGCGACCAGCGCCTCGCCCTTGAGCAACGTGATGAAATCCTTCGCCGCCACGCCACCGGCGAGGTTGGGCAGGCCGGACACCGGCGGCAATACCGGCATGTCCATGACCTGCACGCGCAGCATGCGGCCCAGGGAGGTGACCGCGCCGATCTCGCCCCGGGCGCTCGTCTTGACGACCGAACGGTAGACATCGTGCTTGCTTCGCGGGCCGGATTCGGCGAGCGGCTCCTGGTGCGGAGTGCGGGCGATCTGCCCCGAGGTGCTCAGAATGGCCCAGCAAGGATCATCCGCGATTTCGAGGGGGAGGGCTGCAGTCTTGCCCTTGCCCGCGGGCACAGCGGCAGCCAGCGCCGCCGCAACGGTCGGGGAGACGGCCTCGGACTCGAGCAGGACGGTCCGGCGCGGGGTGCCGTATTTTTCGGCGATCTCTGCCAATTCACCGGAAACAAGTTCGCGCAACAGGACATCGGACGCGAGGATCGCTTCGAGTTCCCCGATTTCGCGGCGCAGTTCTTCCTGCTCTTTTTCAAGTTCGATGCGCGAGTACTTGGTCAGCTGCCGCAGGCGAAGTTCGAGGATGTAGTTCGCCTGGATTTCGGAGAGATCGTAGATGGACATCAGGCGTTCGCGGGCCGCGGACGCTTCGTCCGAGGACCGGATGATCTGGATGACTTCGTCGATGTCCACGATCGCGATGAGCAAGCCCTCCACGAGGTGGAGTCGGTCCTTTTTCTTGCCAAGGCGGAACGCGGTACGCCGGCGCACCACGGACAAGCGGTGGCCGACATAGACCTGGAGGAGCTGGAGCAGGCCCAAAGTCTGCGGCTGGCCGTCCACCAAGGTGACGTTGTTGATGCCGAACGAATCTTCCATCGGCGTGAAGCGGTAGAGCTGTTGCAGGACCGCGTTGGGATTGAAGCCGTTCTTGATCTCGATGACGAGGCGCAAGCCGTGCTTGCGGTCCGTCAGGTCGATGACGTCGCTGATGCCGCTGAGTTTCTTGGCGTTGACGGCATCCTTGATCTTCTCGATCACTTTTTCGGGGCCGACCATGTAGGGCAGTTCAGTGACCACGAGCCCGGTGCGGCGGGCCGTCAGCTGCTCGATCTCCGCTTTGGCCCGGGTCTTGAACGAACCGCGTCCCGTGGCATACGCGTCCCGGATCCCGTCCAAACCGACGATGCGGCCGCCTGTCGGGAGGTCCGGTCCCGGGACAAAACGCATGACGTCTTCCAGCGTGGCGTCGGGATTGGCAATGAGGTGCCGTGCGGCAGCGATGACCTCCACGAGGTTGTGGGGGGCCATGTTCGTGGCCATGCCTACCGCGATTCCGGTTGTTCCATTGACAAGCAGGTTGGGGAACGCTGCAGGAAGGACATCGGGCTGGGTGAGCTGGTTGTCGTAGTTGGGGACAAAGTCCACGACGTCTTCGTCGAGGTGCTCGGTCATCGTCAACGCGGCCGCTGCGAGCCGGGCTTCCGTGTAACGCGGTGCCGCCGGACCGTCGTCGAGCGAACCGAAGTTGCCGTGCCCGTCGATCAAAGGCAAGCGAAGGGAAAAGTCCTGCGCCATGCGCACCATGGCGTCATAGATGGCGGCGTCGCCGTGCGGGTGCAGCTTTCCCATGACTTCGCCCACCACGCGTGCACTCTTCACGTGCCCGCGGTCCGGACGCAGGCCCATGTCGCTCATCATGTAAAGGATGCGCCGCTGCACGGGCTTCAGGCCGTCGCGCGCATCGGGAAGCGCCCGCGAATAGATCACCGAATACGCGTACTCCAGGAAGGAGCCTTCCATTTCGGAGGTGACGTCGATATCGATGATGTTCTCAGTGAAGTCCCCGTCCACGGCTGGAGCCGTGCTTGTACGGGAAGGACTTTGGCTGCGTGCCATGGAGTCGGTGGATCCTTAAAACGTGTACTGCGGAAGTCTTAGTAGGCTAAGCCTATGGTGGATCAGCCTGGCGCCAGTGTATATCCGGAATATTGGGAGGCCGATGTCGTTCTGCGCGATGGCGGAACTGCCCACCTGCGGCCCATCTCCCCGGACGACTCCGACGCCCTCCAAGCATTCCATACCGCGCAGTCCGAGACGTCCATCTACATGCGCTTCTTCACTTTCAAGTCCAAGCTGACAAGCAAGGAGCTACGCCGGTTCACCGAGGTGGACCATAGGGACCGCGTCGCATTCGTCATCACCGTGGGTGGCGAAATCATCGGCGTCGGCCGCTACGACCGCTTGGACAATCCCACCGAAGCCGAAGTGGCTTTCAACATTTCGGACAACCAGCAGGGCCGGGGCATCGGCTCCATCCTCCTTGAACACCTCGCGGCGGCCGCGCGGGAGAACGGCATCCGCCGCTTCACGGCGGAGGTCCTGCCGGAAAACCGCAAAATGCTCAGGGTCTTCGCCGACGCCGGCTACGAACTCGCCCGCAAGTTCGACGACGGCGTCGTCAGCGTCGACTTCAACATCGACCCAACCGAAAAATCCCTGGCGGTCATGGAATCGCGGGAACACCGCGCCGAGGCGCGCAGCGTGCGGGACTTGCTGGCGCCGTCGTCGATCGCTGTTGTGGGGGCGAGCCGCCGGTGGGGGACAATCGGGCACCAACTGCTCGAGCACATCCTCGAATGCGGGTTCAAAGGCGCCGTCTACGCGGTCAACCCCGAGGCATTCGAGCTGGGCGGAATGAAGTCCTTTGCCAAGATTGCCGACGTCCCGGGTCCGGTCCAGCTTGCCGTCATCGCCGTCCCGTACGAGGAAGTGCCGATCGTCGTTGACGAGTGCGGTGCTGCCGGCGTCAAGGGCGTTGTGGTCGCGACCGCGGGATACGCAGACGACGGCGAACAAGGCTTGCAGAGGCAACGCGCCTTGGTGCGCCGCGCCCGGTCCTTCGGGATGAGGGTGATCGGTCCGGAATCGCTCGGCATAGTCAACACAAATCCGGACGTGTCGCTCAACGCTTCCATGGCGCCCGGGCTTCCCCGCCGCGGGGGATTGGGCCTGTTTTCGCAATCCGCGGCAATCGGCGTCTCCGTGTATGCCTCCGCGATCCGCAGGGGCCTGGGCCTCTCCTCCTTCCTGTCGGCCGGAAACCGGGCCGACGTTTCCGGCAACGACGCCATGCAGTTCTGGGAAGATGATCCGGACACGGCCGCGGTGGGCCTGTATTTGGAGTCGATCGGCAACCCGCGCAAGTTCTCGCGGCTGGCGCGGCGGCTATCACGCAGCAAGCCCGTCATTGTCGCCAAATCGGACGTCACGGGCCTCAGGCTTCCTCCGGGACACGTGGTCAGGACAACGCAAGCGCCGGCCGCGGCCCTGGACTCGATGCTGCGCCAAGCCGGCGTCATCGCGGTCGAAACCATCGAACAACTCATGGACGTGGCCCAGATCGTTTCCAGCCAACCCCTGCCGAAAGGCCCGGCGCTCGCGGTCTACAGCAACTCTGCGGCATTCGGGAAAGTGGTGGCGGACAACGCAGCCCCTCATGGCCTCGTCGTCGACCGGATCGTGACTGACGGCGGGCTCTACTCCGGAAAATCCGTAGCCCGCGAGCGGTTGCGGCGAAGCCTCCAGGAGAATCTGGGCGAGAAATCGGTTGACGCGGTCGTGGCGGCGATGGTGCCTTCCCGCAGCCTCACCATGGAGGAGATCGCGGATGTCCTCGTCGAGTGCGCAGCGGAGGCAGGAAAGCCCGTGGTGGCGGCTTTCACCGGAATCCTCGAGCCTTCGGTGCAGCTTGATTGCTTGCTTGCGCCCGCGGGAGGCTCCGGGCCGCCGCTCCCGTGCTATTCGAGTGCCGGCAGTGCCGTGGCCGCCTTGGCTGCCGTGGTGCGCTACGCGAAGTGGCTGGACCGCGACCAAGGCATGTTCGTGGAACCGCGCGGCTGCGACCGCGAGGGAACGCGGGCGCAAATCGAGAGGCTCCTCGCTTCGGTGCGGGGAGAACAACTGGTGCGGCTCGACGACGGCGAGTCGGCCGAACTGCTGGCCCGCTACGGCATAGCGGTGGTGCCGTCGGTCGTGTTCGGCGACGACGATGACGCCGTGGCTGCCGCCGAGCGGCTCGGTTGGCCGGTGGTGCTCAAGACAACCGATCCAGCACTGCGGCATCGCCTGGACTTGGGAGGCGTGCGCCTCGACATTGAAGACGCCGATTCCCTGCGGCGGGGGATCGCGCAGATGCGGAGGGCCCTTGAACCCTATGGCTCTCCGGCCATGGAAGTGCAGGCCATGGCGCCGGTAGGGCAGGCGTGCACCTTCCGTGCCATCGAGGATCCGCTCTTGGGCCCCGTGGTCTCGTTCGGCCTCGCGGGGGATGCGGTGAACCTGCTGGACGACTGGGCCCACTGGGTTCCGCCGCTGTCCGTGACCGACCTCCACGACTTCATCCGAGCACCCCGCGCGTCGCTGAAACTGTTCGGTTACCAGGGCCTTCCCGCCGTCGACGTCGCGGCCCTCGAGGACCTCGCGGCGCGACTCGTCAAGCTCAAGGACGAACACCCCGAAATCGCGCTGGCGGAATTCAACCCGGTCCTGGCCGGCCCCCAGGGCGCCAAAATCCTCGCTACGGAGGTGTGGATCGGAAACGCCGCCCAGCGCACTGACAGCGCCCGCCGGGCAATGCTTGGCTGACCACACAGTTATGAAGTGCCCGGCCGATCTGTGAAAATGGGGTAATGAGCTCGAAGTCCCCGACGCCTCCGTCCGGCCCGGCTGCCACCGGGCACCATGCAGCACACAACCACAGCTCGCAGGGGCAGAGCCTGGACCAGGCACTTCAGCGCGCAGGGTTCTACCCCGTCCTCGTTGCGGACGTGGTCGCCGACGCATTGGACGGGCGGGATTGCCTCGCCCACCTTGTGCACCTGGAAACCCATTTCGACCGCGCCGAGGTCAGGCGCCACATCACGGTCCTGGTCCTCACCGAGGACATGCTGGTGATCACGCACGTCGACGACCAGCAACTGGACGAGGCCGGCGAGCAGATCGTCGCCCAGATCTCCACCGAATCCGTGCCTGTCGCACAGATCCGCTCGGTTGTCTTGAGCTACATGTACGCGCAGCCGCAAAACTACACGCCGAGCGACCCCGTCAGGGAACTGACCCTCTCCATCGCATGGTCCGGCGGCCAGCGCGTCGACGTCGGCCCGGCCAGTTGCGGCGACCCGCAATGCGAAGCCGACCACGGCTACACCGGCACTATTTCCCAGGAAGACATCGTGCTGCGGATCAGCTCGGAGGCCGATGGTCCCCGGGCTGTCCAGGACGCCAAGATCTTCGCCAGGGCTTTGCGGGCCGTCAACACCGGCACTCCCGCTCCTTCAGCCCACACAGGCACCATCTCCGCGCCGCGACTCCGTTCAGGCGTGTTCGGCAACCGGCAGAACCGGGGACACCAGCGCTGATGGCGAATCCGCACGCGGCACAGGAAGCCGCGCCAGTCGACGCTGCCCTTTCCGAACTTCCAGCCGCGCCGCTGTACGGCAGCAGGACAATTGCCGAGGTCCTGGGCAGTGCCGCAGCAAGCATGGGTGTGCAAGGCTTCCAAAACACGTTGGATCTGCCCTCTTCGCAGCGCGTCTGCGTCGTTCTGGCCGATGGACTGGGCCGTAACCTCCTCAAACAAAAGGCCGCGCACACGCCGTTCCTGAGGTCCATCGTGAATTCGGGGCAGGGGTCCGTCCCAGTGTGGCTCGACTCGGCGTTCCCCTCCACTACGGCGTCTTCCCTTGCCAGCCTCGGAACGGGGCGCACGCCCGGTGAACACGGAATGGTGGGGTACGACGTCCTGGATCCGGCCCAGGACAAGGTGGTCAATCTCCTCGGCAATTGGGATGCCGGCGTGGATCCCCTTGAGTGGCAGCCGTTCCCGACGATCTTCGAACGGGTGGCCGCGGAAGCCGACGCAATCACTGTCAGCTTGCCGCAATTCGGCGATTCGCCCATGACGCGGGCGGCGCTTCGGGGAAGCCGTTTCGTGGGCGGCAACTCCTTGCATGCCCGGACTGCCGCGGCCGGGGAAGCCATGGCCGCCGGCTCGCGTTCCCTCATGTACTTCTACGTCAATGAGCTCGACAAGGCCGGACACCGTTACGGGTGCCAGTCCGAGCGGTGGGAACACCAGCTCGAGGAAGTCGATTCAACCGTCAAGAGGCTCTCATCCTCGCTCCCTGCGGGCACCACCATCCTCCTCACCGGCGACCACGGAATGCTCGACGTTCCGGAGTCCCAGCGGATTGATTACTCGGCTGATGCCTCACTCATCGCGGGAGTACGGCACACGGCGGGCGAACCGCGCATGGTCCACCTTTATTTGGAACCCGATGCCGGCGAAGCGCACAGGTCGGCACTGATCGAAGCCTGGCGTGGCCGATTCGGTGAGCGCATTTGGGCCTTCACCCGGGAGCAGGCAGTGGCCGCGGGATTGTTCGGGGCCTTGCGCCCGGAAGTCTTCCCACGGATCGGTGACGTGATGATCGCCACCAGGGACACCCTGGCGCTCTACGACGTCCGCCGCGTCCGCCCCACAGCCATGGAGGTCGTCGGCCAGCACGGATCGTTGACGAAGGCCGAGCGGGAGGTACCGCTGATCTGCTTCCAGGCGGGAGGACGCAAAGGCCGCCGTGGCTGAACTGATCTTCTTTTCCGGAACCATGGACTGCGGAAAGTCCACGCTCGCGCTCCAGATGGACCACAACCACAAAGCCCGGGGCCGGGGCGGAGTCCGCTTCAGCCGCAACGACAGGGCCGGAGATTCCGTGATCTCGAGCCGGCTTGGCCTCCAGACGGACGCCGTGGAAGTCGATGACACTACCGATTTCTGGGATGAGGTGGTCCGGCGCCGTACGAAGGGCCTCCGCGTGGACTACCTCATTTGTGACGAGGCACAGTTCTATTCGCCGGTCCAGGTTGACCAGCTGGCCCGCGTGGTCGACGAGATGGACGTCGATGTGTTCGCCTTCGGAATCACCTCGGACTTCCGGACCAGGTTGTTCCCCGGCTCGCAGCGCCTCGTCGAGCTCGCCGACAGGGTGCAGGTCCTGCAGGTCGAAGCTCTCTGCTGGTGCGGCCGCCGTGCCACCCACAACGCGCGCACCGTGGACGGCATCATGGTGGTTGAAGGCGAACAGGTAGTGGTGGGCGACGTCGCAATGGATGGAAGCCCGAGCGAGGAGCCATCGTTGGAAACGACGGCTCCCGTGGTGGGGTATGAAACGCTGTGCCGCCGCCACTACATGCGGCGCGTGACGGCGCACGGGGCGAACCTCATGGCGAGCCGGGACCAGTTGCTGCCGTTCGACGTCGACGCCTGCCTATGGCGCGGGACGCACTGAAAGCCGCTTAGTCTCCGCGGGTTCCGAAAACGATCTCGTCCCAGCTGGGGATGCTCGAGCGCTTTGGGCGTGACGGCTGGCGTTCTGCAGCAGGGGCATCGGAAGGCTCGTCGCCGTGGCTTGCGCCCGGCGTAGATTGTTCCGCGGTGTTGTGGCTAGTGGCAGGGGAGGCTTTCAGCCAGGAATCGCCAAGACCGCTACGGGCAGGCCGGGCATCGTCACGCTCGCGACGGGGGGCGCCGCCCAGCAGTTCGTCCAGCCCTGCCCGCTGCGACGATTCCGGAGCTTCGTCGGCGTCGTGGTCGGCGTCGTGCGAAGGGGCGTCGTTGGCTGGCGTTTCCTGGGCAGGCTTTTCGTGGGCGGATCGTCCGGCGGCGGCTTGGGCTGCGTCCTCCCGCTTTCCCCGCAAGACGGTCACGGGACGCAGGGGACCCGGAATGACGGTGACTTCCCGGGTGTCGGTGCTAACGCCGTCGTGCAGGTGCAAGGAATTGCCGTCATTGTCCTGATGCCGGGGCGCCAGGCTCAGCCTCGATAACATGGCTGCCCGTGCGTCGCGGCGGGTCTGCGCGGGGTCCGCTTGTGCGGGTTTGGTCTTCCCTGCATCGACAGGGCCCTCATCGGCAGCATCCTTGTCCGCGGCCGAGGTCTCCAGGGCCGGCTTTTCCGAGGGTGCCTCGTCGTCGTCGGATCGCGGATGGGCTGCCGGCACGCCGCTGCTCAGGAGCAGGGCCAAAGCGTCATCGCTGTCTTCGTCAAGGCCCAGCCGCTGCCCGCGGCGGGAACGCAGCATGTCGAGGAGCCCGTCAGCTTCCCTCGAGGCCGCCGCGGCGGTTGCAAGCGCGGTGGTCTCGGCGTCGACCTCGAAATCGAACGGACGATCCACGACGGCGGTGAGGCGCCTGGCGGGAACGGGTCCGTCCAGGGGCTCGAGCTCACTGAGCTGCTGCGCCCAGCGGTTGGCGTTCTGGAGGGACTTGCGTGCCGGATTGAAAGTCCACATGGCCGGCGGTTCTTCGCCGATGCTTTCAAGCTCGCCCGGCTTGGTATCAAAGCGCGCGACGACGGTCCACGTGCCGTCCGTGCGACGCCACGAATCCCACTCGACGGATGAGGAATCGATGCCGTGTGCAGTCAGGCGGTGCGCCACCATGGCACCAAGGCTTGCGGGTTCGTCGCCAAAAGCGGCGCGGTACGCATCGTGGCCGGGTGCGGGGGCTGCGACTTCGACTTTGCGGGCTTGCTCGGCGATGTATTCCCGTTCGGCGAGCACGGGGCCTTCATAGCGTTGCACGTTGGCCAGGAGCATCCCGGACATATCCGCGACTTCTGCCGCTGTTGCGCCGCTGCGGATGCGTGATTGGATATCGCGCGGTGACATGGCGACAGGCGTGATGGATGCACGGGCGGCCACCTGGGCAGGTGTACGGCTCGCGGCAACGCGCAGTGCCTCGTCGATCGGAAGCTGGAACATCTCGCCGCCGGTTCCGCTCAACAGGAGATGTCCGCCGTCATCATGGACGCCAACCAGCCGTAGATCCCGCATAAAACCCTCCACCATGGCATATCTGACATTCGAAACTCTGCCACCCGGTGGAGCCTTTTCCTACTAGGACAAAGGGCGTGCCGCGAATTTCCGCGATTTTCCGGTTGCCGGCCGGTAGAGGGGGCTCCGCGGACTATGGACTTTCGCATCGGCCGGGAGGACAATCTGGCCGTTGCCGGGCACAAAAAGACGGCCTGTGACGTTACATCCTTAGATCGGAGCAGGCTCCGGTCTACCCGACTGCGGGCCCCGCAATCAACAGCAGCACCCATCAAGGGAGAACGAAGAAGAGGACCATGGCAACGGACTACGATGCCCCTCGGAAGACGGAAGAGGACGCCAGCGAGGACTCGATCGAGGAACTCAAGACGCGTCGGACCGAGAAGCAGTCATCGGCGGTCGACATCGACGAGACCGATCTCGCCGATGCCTATGAGCTTCCCGGTGCGGACCTGTCGAGCGAAGAGCTCCTGGTCCGCGTCCTGCCGGCACAGGCGGATGAGTTCACCTGTTACAGCTGCTTCCTCGTCAAGCACCGCTCACAGATAGCGCGGGAAAAGGACGGGCACCTTTACTGCAAGGAATGCGAAAGCTGAAGCGGGCGCAAGTCCTAGGCGGATGCCTTGTCCGAGAGGGCCTTCAAGAGTTCATCGGGCCGACGGGTGGAAGCGAGCCAGTAGGGAGTGCGGTCGGCGGGGTCTGTGATTTCGATCCGTACTACGGGGTCGATCCATCCGCGGAGGCAAAGGTAGGCAAGCCCATTCAGCCGGGTGCCGCGCTCTGCCGTGGCTTCGTCTTTGCGGAATACCGCGACGGAGCCCACGAATTCCCGCTGGATGCTGGCGCGGCCTACTTGGACAGTGTCCTTGTCTACCTTGATTAACGGAGTGGACAACACCAGCAGGGAGGTCATGACCGCGAAGAGGACCAGGGCGGCAATGATTCCGGCGGTGATGCTGATGGGCGCAAGGATGAGGATGCCCGCGGAGGACAAGCAAACCACGACGATCCAGATCCAGGCAGACGGCCACAACTTCTCCGTAAATGGCGCGTCCGCTCCATTCGAAGAATGGTTGGAGGCGGGTGCGGCTGGAATCGATTCAGGCATGCATCAAGCTTATCGGGAACGGGAGCCTCCCAATGACGCTTCCCCGCACAGGCGGGAATCCGGACAGCAATCAGCGGACGATAGAATAAGGGACTGTGAGTCACGAGACAGCAGTAGCAAGCCCAGCAGCCCCCGCCGTCGAGTACGGCGCCCCGACCCTTCAGGTCCAACTGAAAATGCTCGACGCCGGACTGGAAGTTCCGTCGTACGCGCACCCGGGCGACGCTGGAGCGGACCTCCGAGCACGAGAGGACGTCACGCTGGCTCCCGGGGAACGGAAGCTTGTCCCGACCGGTGTCTCGATCGCGTTGCCCAACGGATTTGTGGCCTTGATCCATCCGCGTTCGGGACTGGCCACCAAGCACGGACTCACGGTAGTCAACGCCCCCGGGACGGTGGATGCAGGCTATCGAGGTGAAATCTCCGTGACGCTTTTGAACACGGACCAAAACCACGCCATCGAGCTCAAGCGCGGCGATAGAATTGCACAAATGGTGATCCAGCGTGTCGAATATGCGCTGTTCGTCGCCGTGGAGGAACTTTCCGACACGGCGCGCGGCACCGGCGGCTTTGGATCCACAGGCGGCTTCGCGCCGCCCGCGAGTTAACCACGCCCTCGGCAATCGACCCGCAAGGAGCAGGTTGCCATGCTGCCCGCGCGTTACGGGGCGGCCTGCGGTTTACTGGGGGATGGACCACTACTAAGGAGACAAACCGATGCTTTTTGGGCGCGGAAAGAAGTCCAAGGCCAAGCAGCCCGAAGACAACGGTGCCGGAGATAACGGTACTAAGCAGGCGGCCGAAACGGTTGAAAGCGGAGCTACCAAGGGCGATTTCCGCCTGTCGAAGGGACCGCTGGATGCGAGTGAAATCGACAGCCACGACGGCTACGTGGATCTCGGCTCCCTGCTGATCGAACCTTCAGAGGGCCTTCAATTGCGCCTTGAGGTAGAGGAAGCAACCCAACGGGTTGTCGCGGTCACCATGGATCTCGACGGCTCAAGCCTCCAGCTCCAGGCGTTCGCGGCCCCCCGTTCGGAGGGCCTTTGGGACGAGATCCGAGAGCAGATCGGCCAGTCCGTCGCGAGCCAAGGCGGCGAGGTGGAAGAAGTCCCCGGCGCCTTCGGCACGGAACTCGTTGCCAAGCTTCCCACTGAAGCAGCCGACGGCGGCAGGGGCTTCCGGGCCGCCAGGTTCATGGGAGTGGACGGGCCCCGCTGGTTCCTTCGCGGCGTGATCGGTGGCCCGGCAGCCTTGGAGAAGGACGCCGCGCAAAACCTCGAAAGCCTCTTCCGCAAAGTGGTGGTCATCCGCGGTGAGAACCCGATGCCGCCGCGCGAACTCCTCCAGTTGAGGTTGCCGAAGGATGCTGCCGGCCCCGGACAGCACGGCGTCCCGGACGAAGCCCCTGAGGAATTGCGGCGGCCTGAGCGCGGCCCGGAGATCACCCAGATTGGCTGACAAAGCGGCGCGCCCCTTGGCTGGGCAGGGCGGCTCGGTGCCCCGGCCATTGACAGACCTTCCGGCGCGGGGGAGGGTCGCCTGCATCGGCTTCATCGATTCGGTGACGTACGAGCCCGCCAGCGAGCAAGCCCACTTCTCGGCGATCGTCGTCGACCGGGTAGTGCACAGCGGCGAGGGCGGCCCTTTGGCGCGATTGCGGGTCATCTGGCTCGGCCGCCGCAAAGTACCCGGAATCGAACCGGGGACGATACTTCGCCTTGAGGGAATGGTCACCGTCAGGGACGGAATGCCCACCATGTTCAACCCGCGCTATGAAATCCTCTCCAGGCAGGAGCATCAATGACCGTCTCCAACGGACCCGGTCCGCACGAACAACCTGCGCAGGAGCAGCCTGGTCCGGACGAAACGCGCGCGGCAACACCAAGCATTGCCGATCTCGCCGCGGGCTACGCGGAGAAGGCGGGCCTTCAGCGGAATGCCCACGGCCACGTCGATATCCTCAAGTCCGCGGGCGGTGTCCAAGGCATTGCCGAGAGCATCGTGCCGGGACTCGTGTTCCTGGTCGCCTTCATGGTGACGCGCGATCTTCCGGCATCGCTGGTCGCAGCGCTTGTGGGAGCGGCCATCTTCACGGTGGTGAGGCTGGTCCAACGCCGTCCGTTGACCCAGGCTCTTGCCGGGATTGCCGGCGTCGCCATTTCGGCGTGGCTCGCCAACACCACGGGGAAGGCGGAAGACTTCTACGTCCTCGGCTTCTACACGAACGTTGCCTACATCGTGGCGATGGTGGTGTCCATTGCCGTCAAGTGGCCGATTGCCGGCCTGCTGTTCGGCTTTGTACGGAACGAGGGTTTCGACTGGCGCAAGGATCCCGAACGACTCAGGGCTTACAGCATCGGTACCTGGGTGGTCATCGCGGTCCTGGCGTTGCGGCTCGTTGTCCAGGTGCCGCTGTACTTCATGGGTGACGCGGGCCTGGCTGCGCTAGCCACCATGCGGCTGATCATGGGCGCCCCGTTGTACATCCTTGGCCTCTGGATTGCCTGGCTTCTGACCCGGCCAGCGCCGGGCCAGAAGCGGAACCGGGCGGTTCAGCCGTCGAATCCGTCGTCGGACTGATCCGCGTATTCTCCTTCGACCTCAACTGAGCCGTGGTCGGCGGCCGACGGCGCCAGGAGGGCCCTGAGGCTGTCTTCCGCCACGATGGTGGTAACGAAGAACAATTCGTCGCCGCCGTCGATCACGTCGTCGCGGCTGGGCGTGATGGGAGCGTGGTCGCGCAAGATGGCCACGAGCGCAGAGTCGTCGGGCCATTCGATGTCTCCCACGGTGCTGCCGATGATGTGGGAGTCGTGCGGGACAGTGAATTCCACGAGCGAGGAGACGCCGGTCTGCAAGGTCAGTAGGCGGACGAGGTCGCCGATTTCCACGGCTTCCTCCACCAAGGCCGTCATGAGCTGTGGCGTGTTGACTGCGACGTCGACGCCCCAGGAATCGTTGAACATCCAGTCGTTCTTGGGGTTGTTCACGCGGCCCACCGTCCGGCCGACGCCGAACTCGGTCTTTGCGAGCAAGGAGACCACGAGGTTGACTTTGTCGTCACCGCTTGCGGAAACAACGACGTCGGCTTCGTCCAGTTTCGCTTCCTGCAGCGTGCTCAATTCACAGGCGTCGCCGACGAGCCAGCGGGCGCCGCGGAGGCCGCTGCGTCCGATGACCTCGGGCTTGAGGTCGATCAGCATGATTTCGTGGCCGTTGGCGAGCAGTTCCCGCGCGATCGATGAACCGACGCTGCCTGCTCCGACGATGACGACTTTCACTCAGACTCCTTGGCGGGTGCTCCGGCGAGGATGCGGGCCACCTCGTCGCTGCGGTCCAGATTCAACATGGCGTGGACGGTATCGCCTTCCTGGTACGAGGTTCCGGGCTGCGGCAGGACGCCTTCACCGAAACGCGTGAGGAATGCGATCCGGATTCCGGAAGCGGCTTCGATGGCTGCCAGGGACCTGCCGATCCAGCCGTCGTTCAGGTCCACTTCGGAAAGGACCAGTCGGCCCGAGGGCTCACGGTAGTCTCCGGCCAAGTGTTGTTCAGGAAGGATGCGCCGTAGTACCTGGTCCGCGCTCCAGCGGACCGCGGCGACCGTGGGGATGCCAAGGCGCTGGTAGATTTCGGCACGGCCGGGATCGTAGATCCGGGCAACCACGTGCGAAACGTGGAACGTTTCGCGGGCAACGCGCGTTGCGAGGATGTTCGAGTTGTCACCGCTGGAGACCGCGGCGAAAGCGTACGCTTCCTCGCAGCCGGCCTGCTTCAAGGTGTCGCGGTCAAAGCCGACGCCGGTCACCTTCCTGCCGGTGAATCCGCTGCGCAGGCGACGGAAGGCACGATCGTCCTGGTCGATGATTGCCACGGAATGTCCCGCGTCTTCCAAGGTGTGCGCCAATGTTGCGCCCACGCGTCCGCAACCCATGATCACAAAGTGAGCCACGGTCTCTCCTTACACTGTTTATGCATGCCGCTCGGTAAGACTCTACCGGGGGAAGTCGTTGAAGGCAGTCCGCCATGACATCGCGTTCGATTCAGAGTAGCTTTGCGGAGTGCTGACAATTCTCAACGCTGTGAAGCGTGTGTTGGTGGGGCGGCCGTTCCGTAATGACCGGTTGTCCCATACGCTGCTTCCGAAACGCATTGCGCTGCCGATTTTCGCCTCAGACGCCTTGTCGTCGGTGGCATACGCCCCGGACGAAATCCTCTTGACGCTGGCTTTGGCCGGCGTCAGCGCGGTGTCCATCTCACCGCTGGTGGGCCTCGCCGTGATGGTGGTTCTCCTCACAGTCGTTGCATCCTACCGCCAGAACGTCCACGCGTATCCTTCGGGTGGCGGAGACTACGAGATCGCGAACGTCAACCTTGGGAAGTTCGCGGGCCTGACCGTCGCCGCGGCGCTGCTTGTGGACTACGTCCTCACCGTGGCTGTGTCGATGTCTTCCGCGGCCGCCTACCTGACAACGGCCATTCCGGCGCTCCACGGGGAACAAGCGGCCATCGCAACAGTCGGCGTCATCATCCTCGCGCTTGTGAACCTGCGCGGCATCAAGGAAGCCGGCAATGTCTTCGCCGTTCCTACCTATATCTTCATGGTTTCCATCCTGGGCATGACGCTTGTGGGCATCTTCCAGGCCGTCACGGGCAACCTCGGCCAGGCTCCTTCGGCGGCCTTCACCATCGTTCCGCAAGAGGGCTTCGACCAGGGACTTGTCGGTTTGGCGGGAGGGTTCCTGCTGCTTCGGGCGTTTTCTTCGGGCGCGGCCGCCTTGACGGGTGTCGAGGCCATTAGCAATGGCGTGCCCAACTTCAAGAAGCCCAAGAGCAAGAATGCGGCCACAACCTTGCTGCTGCTGGGCGCCATCGCGTCAGCCATGCTCGCCGGCATCATCTACCTCGCCAATGCCACGAAGGTCCACATCGTGATGGACCCGGCAAAGGAATTCCTCCTTAATGGGCAGCCCGTGCCCGAGGACTACATCCAGAACCCCGTCATCAGCCAGATCGCGCAGACCATCTTCGGAGCGGGTTCCATCCCGTTCTATATTGTGGTGGCCGCTACGGGCGTAATCCTCGTTTTCGCCTCCAACACGGCGTTCAACGGTTTCCCTGTGCTCGGCTCGATCCTGGCGCAGGACGGGTACTTGCCGCGCCAGTTGCGCACCCGCGGCGACCGGCTCGCGTTCAGCAACGGTGTCCTGGCACTCGCCGCCGGGGCCCTTGTCCTGATCATTTCCTTCAACGCCGATGTGACCAAGCTGATCCAGCTGTACATCGTGGGCGTCTTCATTTCCTTCACCATGAGCCAGTTGGGCATGGTCCGGCACTGGGGCCGCGAACTCAAGCTTGCCCGGGACAAAGCTGTCCGCCGCAGGATCCTGAAGTCGCGCACCATCAACGGTCTCGGCTTCGGAATGACTGCGCTCGTGCTGACGATCGTGCTGATCACCAAGTTCGAGCAAGGTGCCTGGATCGCGCTCCTGGCCATGTTCGTGCTGTTCCTCATCATGTGGAGCATCCGGGCCCATTACGACAATGTGGCCAAGGAACTCGCAGTGGACGAGGACTCCTCGCCGAGGGCGTTGCCCACCCGGGTCCATGCGGTTCTCCTGGTCTCCCATGTCCGCAAGCCGGTGCTTCGCGCGCTGGCCTACGCGCGGGCGTCGCGGCCTTCCCGGCTCGATGCCATCATCGTGGACATCGACCACGAAGAAACGGCCCACACGGTCGAGTCGTGGGACAAACTGGACATTCCCGTTCCGTTGACGGTCCTCGCCAGCCCATACCGGGAAACTGTCACGCCCATCCTGGACTACGTCAAGAACATGAAGAGCGAGTCCCCGCGGGATTTGATCGTTGTCTACATCCCTGAATATGTCGTGGGCAAGTGGTGGGAACAGCTCGTCCACAACCAGACCGCGCTGCGCATCAAGGCCCGGCTCCACTTCGAGCCCGGCGTCATGGTGGCGAGCGTCCCTTGGCAATTGAAATCCTCCGAAGAAGCAAAGGCACTGCAGGACACCCAATGACCCACCCGAGCAACACGGAATCCAGCCTGCCCGATTCCCAGGCCTCCACCGAACTCGTGGTTGATGTCGGCCCGATCGCCCATGGTGGCCACTTCGTCGCCAGGCACGAGGGCCGGGTGATCTTTGTTCGCCATGCCATTCCGGGGGAGAAGGTCAGGATCCGGCTCACGGATTCCGGCGAGGCGTCGCGTTTCTGGCGTGCCGACGTCGTCGAGGTCCTCGAAGCGTCGCCTGACCGGACGCACCACTTCTGGAGCCTCGCCGATTCCATCGCGGCCTGGCGCAAGGGCGGTCCGCCCGTCGGCGGTGCCGAGCTGGGCCACGTGACGCTGCAACGGCAGCGGCAACTCAAATCAGAGGTCCTCGCCGAACAGCTGAAGCGGCTTGCCGGCGTCGAACTCCACGTCGAGGTTGAAGCCGCCCGCGGCGGCGATCCAGTGCCCGACGACGGCGATCGCCTTGGCGAGTCAGGCCTCGGGTGGCGGACGCGCGCCAGCTTCGCGGTCACCCCCGAAGGCCGGTTGGGGATGCACGCCCACCGTTCCGACGTCCTCATTCCGGTGCACGACATGCCGCTAGCGCTCCCCGCGATCAATGAGCTCCGGTTGTGGGACGTCGACCTGCGGGGGATTTCGAGGGTGGAGGTTGCCGCGCCCTCGAACGGGTCGCGCCCGCTTATCCTGCTCGCGCCGGAGCCGGGAACCGATGCCAAACGGCTCAACTGGATTCTGGCGCAGCTTCCGCATGACTCGTCAGTGGCCAGTTTCGATCCCGTGCGTGGCGAGGTGCTGCAGTTGCGGGGCCGCACCTGGGTCCAGGAATCGGCTGCGGGCCACGAGTACAGGGTTACCGGGGAAGGTTTCTGGCAGATCCACAAGGATGCTCCGGAGGCGTTGGTCGGTGCCGTGACCGGTTTCCTGCACGGTGGCGGGTACCTCGGTCCGGGATCGACAGTGGCGGATCTCTACGCCGGTGCCGGACTGTTTACTGCGCCGCTGGCGGATGCCGTGGGTGTTACCGGCTCGGTCTTGTCGGTGGAAGGCTCGCCCGGCACGAGCCGCGATGCCCGCAAGAACCTGCACGGCGAACCCCACGTGGAAATTGTCCAGGGCAAGGTGGAGCGGGTCCTTCGCCAACGTCCGCGCACCTTCGATTCCCTGGTGATCGACCCGCCGCGGGCCGGGGCCGGCAAAGCGGTTGTCAGCCAGCTCATTGACTCCGGTCCGCGTGCCATCGCGTATGTGTCGTGCGATCCCGCGTCCTTCGCACGTGATTTGGGCTACTTCCGCAACGGCGGCTGGCGGCTCGAATCGCTGCGGGCCTTCGACTTGTACCCGCATACGCATCATCTGGAGACCGTTGCGTTGCTGGTGCCTGCGGCATAGCCCACATACGATGGTGATGAAGTTCCCATGTCGCGTTCCAGTTCTCCACCGACCGGCGGCATTTGCTTAGCTTAGGTATACCTAACTAGCTAGCGGTCACCCGCGCGACAAAGATGAAAGCTGTTGCGAGAGGAGTCCTGCCATGAGCACTGTGGACAGCTTCGGTTCCAAAGGCGTACTGAATGTAGCCGGCACCGATTATGAAATTTTCCGGTTGAACTCCGTTGAAGGCGCAGACAGCCTTCCGTTCAGCCTTAAAGTATTGCTTGAAAACCTCCTGCGGACTGAAGATGGCGCCAATATCACGGCAGACCACGTCCGCGCACTGGCCGGCTGGGACCCGGACGCCCAGCCCGATACGGAGATCCAGTTCACTCCGGCCCGCGTGATCATGCAGGACTTCACCGGCGTTCCCTGCGTTGTTGACCTCGCCACGATGCGCGAAGCCATCAAGGACCTTGGCGGCGACCCTAAGCGCGTCAACCCGTTGGCTCCCGCCGAGATGGTCATCGACCACTCCGTGCAGATCGACGTCTTCGGCAACTCCGGTGCGCTGGAGCGCAACATGGAGATCGAATACCAGCGCAACGGCGAGCGTTACCAGTTCCTCCGCTGGGGCCAGACCGCATTTGACGACTTCAAGGTTGTCCCCCCGGGAACGGGAATTGTCCACCAGGTCAACATCGAATACCTGGCACGCACCATCATGACCCGCGAGGTTGACGGCGTCCTTCGCGCCTACCCGGACACCTGCGTCGGCACCGACTCCCACACCACCATGGTCAACGGCCTGGGTGTCCTCGGTTGGGGCGTTGGCGGCATCGAAGCCGAGGCTGCGATGCTTGGCCAGCCCGTGTCCATGCTGATTCCCCGCGTTGTCGGCTTCAAGCTTTCCGGTTCCATTCCGGCAGGCGCCACCGCCACCGACGTCGTCCTCACCATCACCGAGCAGCTGCGCCAGCACGGCGTGGTCGGCAAGTTCGTGGAATTCTACGGCGAAGGCGTCGCAGCCGTGCCTCTGGCAAACCGCGCGACCATCGGTAACATGAGCCCCGAATTCGGTTCCACTGCCGCCATGTTCCCGATTGACGATGTCACCCTCGAGTACCTGCGCCTGACCGGCCGCTCCGAGCAGAACGTCGCGCTCGTCGAGGCCTACGCAAAGGAACAGGGCCTGTGGCACGATGCTTCGCGCGAGATCAAGTTCTCCGAATACCTTGAGCTTGACCTGTCCACTGTTGTGCCGTCCATTTCCGGCCCGAAGCGTCCGCAGGACCGCATCATCCTGTCCGAGGCCAAGGCCCAGTTCCGCGACGACCTGCGCAACTACGTGAAGGAAGACCTGGCCGACGGCAGCCTGGACGAAGCGATCGACGAGAGCTTCCCGGCCTCCGATTCGCCGTCGTTCACCGCCACCGCGACCCACTTGGCCGACACCGCCCCGCACGCCCACGGGCCGAAGACCAACGGCCGTCCGTCGAACAAGGTCAGCGTCACCACGGCTGATGGCCGCGAGTTCGAGCTCGACCACGGTGCCGTGTCCATCGCATCGATCACCTCGTGCACGAACACGTCCAACCCCTCGGTCATGCTGGCCGCCGCGCTGCTCGCCCGCAACGCCGTAGACAAGGGCCTCACCTCGAAGCCTTGGGTCAAGACCTCGGTGGCTCCCGGTTCCAAGGTGGTGACTGACTACTACGAAAAGTCCGGCCTGACTCCGTACCTGGAGAAGCTCGGTTTCTACATCGTTGGTTACGGTTGCGCCACCTGCATCGGCAACTCCGGTCCGCTCGACGCCGAAATCTCCGAGGCCATCCAGGCCAACGACCTCTCGGTCACCGCGGTCCTCTCCGGAAACCGTAACTTCGAAGGCCGCATCAACCCGGACGTCAAGATGAACTACCTGGCTTCCCCGCCGTTGGTCATCGCCTACGCCCTCGCCGGGACCATGGACTTCGACTTCGACGCGGATGCCCTGGGCCAGGACCAGGACGGCAACGACGTCTTCTTGAAGGACATCTGGCCGAACCCGGTGGAAGTCCAGAAGGTCATCGATTCCTCGATCGACAAGGAAATGTTCGCCCGCGGCTACGAAGGCGTCTTCGACGGCGACGACCGCTGGAAAGCACTCGACACCCCGGCCGGCGATACCTTCGCTTGGGATGACAAGTCCACGTACGTCCGGAAGCCCCCGTACTTCGAAGGCATGAAGGCGCAGCCGGAGCCGGTATCGGACATCACGGGTGCCCGTGTCCTCTTGAAGCTGGGCGACTCCGTCACCACCGACCACATCTCCCCGGCCGGTTCCTTCAAGTCGGACACCCCGGCCGGTCAGTACCTCCTGGCCAACGGCGTGGAGCGCAAGGACTTCAACTCCTATGGCTCGCGCCGTGGCAACCACGAGGTCATGATCCGCGGTACCTTCGCGAACATCCGCATCAAGAACCAGCTGCTCGACGGCGTGGAGGGCGGCTTTACCCGCGACTTCACCCAGGCTGACGGACCCCAGGCGTACGTCTACGACGCCGCGCAGAACTACCAGGCTGCCGGTACTCCGCTCGTTGTCCTCGCGGGCAAGGAGTACGGTTCCGGTTCGTCCCGTGACTGGGCCGCCAAGGGCACCGCGCTTCTTGGCGTGAAGGCCGTCGTCGCCGAGAGCTACGAGCGCATCCACCGCTCCAACCTCATCGGAATGGGCGTCCTGCCGCTGCAGTTCCCGGCCGGCGAGTCTGCCGCGTCCCTCGGCCTGGCTGGCACCGAGACCTTCTCGGTGGAGGGTGTCACCGAGCTGAACAACGGCAACACCCCGCGGACCCTCAAGGTCACGGCAACCGCAGAAGACGGTACCGCCAAGTCCTTCGATGCCGTCCTGCGCATCGACACCCCGGGCGAAGCGGACTACTACCGCAACGGCGGTATCCTGCAGTACGTCCTGCGCCAGATCTCCTCGAAGTAGGGTTCACTAGCGTAGTTTTGCCTGTGACAAGGCGATAGCCACAGCCCCGGCTGGTCTTTGACCGGCCGGGGCTGTAGTTTTGTCCGCGGCTTAGTGCGGCCAAGGCGCTAAAGTTGTATAGCACGTCAACAACCCTAAGGAGGGGCCGTTGGGACTTTTGGAGACAATCCGGAATCCGCAGGACCTGGGCAAACTCACCAACGAACAGTTGGAGCGGCTTGCCGGCGAGATCAGGACTTTCCTCATCACCAACGTCGCTCAAACGGGTGGACACTTGGGCCCGAACCTCGGCGTGGTGGAACTCACCATGGCCATCCACAAGGTTTTCGATTCCCCCCGGGACAGCATTGTTTTTGACACCGGACACCAGTCCTACGTCCACAAGCTGCTGACCGGACGCCAGGACTTCAGCACGCTGCGGCAACAGGGCGGCTTGTCCGGGTACCCGGATCGCGCCGAATCAGAGCATGACATCGTGGAAAGCTCCCACGCCTCGTCATCCCTGTCATGGGCGGACGGTATTTCCCGGGCAAGGCAACTGAAGGGCGAAAACGATCGCTGCGTCGTCGCCGTCGTGGGTGACGGGGCGTTGACGGGCGGTATGGCATGGGAGGCCATCAACAACATCGCGGCGGACAAGCGCCGGCGCGTAGTCATCGTCGTCAACGACAACGGCCGCTCGTATGCGCCCACTGTCGGTGGCCTGGCTGACTACCTCGCGTCGCTGCGGCCCACCATCGACTCCTTCCGTGCGACGCCCGCCTATGAGGTGGTGCTCGACTGGTGGAAGAAGAGGCTGCAGAACGGCGGACCGATCGGCCAGTTCACCTATAAGAGCTTGCATGCCATGAAGAAAGGCATCAAGGACTGGTGGGCGCCGCAAGGGATGTTCGAAGACCTTGGGATGAAGTACATCGGCCCGGTCGACGGCCATAACCTCAAGGCGCTTGAGCATGCCTTGTCCACGGCCCGGAACTATGGCGGCCCGGTGATCGTGCATGCCATGACCGAGAAGGGCCACGGCTACGCACCGGCCCTCGCAAACGAGGCGGACCAGTTCCATGCTGTGGGCGTCATCGATCCGGAGACCGGCGAGCCCACGCAAATTGGCGGCGCACGCTCGTGGACGTCGGTTTTCGCGGAAGAGATTGCCGATATCGCCGACGAACGCGAAGACATCGTGGGCATCACCGGGGCCATGCTGATTCCCGTGGGACTCCACAAGTTCGCGGAACGGCACCCCAAGCGTGTCATCGACGTCGGAATCGCCGAACAACACGCCCTCACTTCAGCAGCGGGCATGGCGTTTGGCGGTCTGCACCCTGTGGTCGCTATCTATGCGACCTTCCTCAACCGGGCGCTCGACCAGCTCCTCATGGATGTTGCCCTCCACAAAGCAGGCGTGACGGTTGTCCTGGACCGCGCCGGCGTCACCGGACCGGACGGCGCCAGCCACCATGGCATGTGGGACATGGCGATGGTCCAGATCGTTCCCGGGCTGCATCTCGCCGCTCCACGCGACGCAAGCCGCTTGCGCGAAGAGCTTCGCGAAGCCGTCGCCATTTCCGATGCTCCCAGCGTTGTCCGCTTCTCGAAGGGCAGCGTCGGAGACGAGGTTGAGGCGATCGAGCGCTTGTCCGACGGCGTCGATGTCCTGGCGCGTCGTCCGGCCGGATCCACGGAGAACGACGTCCTCATCGTCAGTGTCGGCGCGATGTCCGAGCTCGCCTTGGATGTTGCGGCCCGCCTCGGTTCGCAAGGCATCAGCTCCACGGTGGTGGATCCGCGCTGGGTCCTGCCCGTGCGCAAGTCGATCATCGCCCTCGCGGCGCGGCACCGCTTGGTTGTCTGCATCGAAGACGGCGTTCGTGCAGGAGGCGTCGGTTCCCGGATCCGCCAGGAGATGCGCGCGGCCGGCGTCGATACCGCCCTCAACGAGGTGGGACTTCCGGTCGAGTTCCTCGACCACGGAACCAGGAACGAAGTCCTTGAGCGCGTTGGGCTCACGGCGCAGCAAGTAGCGCACGACGTCGTCGCCCAGGTTTTGGGCACGAAGGTACCGTTTGCGCGTCCCCTCCCGGGACAGGAGCACCCGAGCACGGGCAGCCTCCCCAAGCTATGAGCCAGGACGCGAACGTCCAGGAAGGGAACCCGATGAGCGGGATTATCCGCACTTACAAGCGCGACGAGGATGCAGTCCTGCACTTCCGCGAGGCGTGGTATGACGACGAGTTCAATCAGTTCGTCGTCAACCACGGGGTCGTGGGGCACCAGAGCCGCACCGAAGAAGCCGACGTCGAGGACGGGGACTCGGTGGAAAGCCTCATGGCTGCATTCGCGGCCCAGTGCGAAGAAGACGGATACGAAGAGATTCCCGAGGCCGAGCAGTTCTGGGTCGTCGCCCAGATCGCGCTGAAGACCAAAGACGGCACCGAGCGCGACCGCTACCTCGAACGGAAAGCGAAGGCTGCGTTGACTAGTGAACTCGCGTGGCGGGGCCTTGGAGTGGTGGACCGTTCGGAAATCGCCGATTCGAAGCTCAACATCTTCTGCCTCTGCCCCGATGTAAACAAGGCGGTGAACGCCATCAAGGTCTGCATCCGTGGTGAGGACCTGGATTTCACCAAATTAAGCATTGCGGCTTCCCCGCATGGCGCCCCTGGTGAATTCAAAGTCAAGCATTCGCCGAAAACGGGCGCCGGCTTTACTCTCTAAGGACCACCCCAGTTCCTGGAAGGGACAACCATGGCGCCCAAGAGCAATTGGCCCGGCCACACTCCACTTCCGAAGGGCTTGTCCGCTCCCGCCCGTCGTGCGCTTGCCCATGAAGGCTTGGAAACCCTTGAGCAGCTTGCCGAGTTCGGCGAGCAGCGGGTAGCGGCCCTGCATGGCATGGGCCCGAAAGTCATGGCCCAATTGCTGGAAGCGATGGAGGAAGCCGGAATTGCCTTCACCTCATGAGCGGCGGGGCGGTTCCGGCCGGCGTTGTAGGGTGAATTCATGACTGAATATCGCCGCCTTGGACATTCCGGATTGACCGTCTCCGTCGTTGGCTTGGGGTGCAACAACCTCGGCCGCGCCAACACGGCAACAGAATCGCAGGAAGGCACGAACGCGGTAGTGCACGCGGCGCTGGACGCCGGCGTGACGCTTTTCGATGTCGCCGATGTCTATGGCCGCGAACCTGGCTTGAGCGAGGCCATGCTTGGGAAGGCGTTGAAGGGCCGCCGGGACGACGCCATCGTGGCGACAAAATTCGGTATGGACATGCGCGGAGCCAACGGGAACGATTTCGGTGCCCGCGGATCCCGCCGCTACATCATCCAGGCGGTCGAGGCATCGCTGCGGCGCCTCGGGACCGAGTGGATCGACCTCTACCAGTACCACACGCCGGATCCCTTCACGCCGGTGGAAGAGACTCTGGCCGCCCTTGATGAACTCGTGTCCAGCGGGAAGGTCCGGTACATCGGCCATTCGAACCGGGCCGGGTGGCAAATCGCGGAAGCGGAGTACGTGGCGCGCATCCAGGGCGGGCCACGGTTCATTTCGACGCAGAACCATTACAACCTCCTGGATCGCCGCGCGGAGCTTGAGGTACTGCCGGCAGCCCAGGCGTTCGGCCTCGGCGTCCTGCCGTACTTCCCCCTGGCCAACGGACTGCTCACGGGCAAGTACTCGCCCGGCAATGCTCCAGCGGGCTCGCGCTTGAGCCACACGCGCACCAACATGGTGGACGACGCCGACTGGGTTCAGTTGGGCCGTTTCAGCCAGTTCGCGAAGGACCGGGGTTTGAGCGAACTGCAGTTGGCGTTTTCCTGGTTGGCGGCACAGCCCGCGGTGGCCAGTGTGATCGCCGGAGCGACCCGACCGGAACAAATCCAAGAGAACGCGGATGCCGTGCGTTGGGTGCCGACGGCGGAAGAACGCGCCGAACTGGACGATATCTTCCCGGCATCGCCCAAGGTCGCCTTGTTTTGAGCGAAGAGCGGGCGACGGCGGCAGACGGGCAAGCGGAAACGGTCAGCCTGCTGGTGGATTGCGATACCGGCATCGACGACGCCCTCGCGCTGGCTTATTTGTGCAGCCTGCCGAACGTCGACCTGGTTGCGGTCAGCAGTACACCGGGGAACGTGGATGCTGAACAAGTGGCGCGCAATAACCTCGCGCTCCTTGAGCTGTGCGGCCGGCCCGGGGTCCCTGTGGCCATCGGTACCCGGGCGCCCCTGCGGATCCCCTTGGTGACGACGCCGGAAACCCACGGTCCGTTTGGTATCGGCTACGCCGAGTTGCCGGAACCGCACGGACAGATCCAGGCCGTCGACGCCGTCGAACTCTGGATTGAAGCGGCACGGTCGCGGCCGGGGGAGTTGACCGCGCTCCTGACGGCGCCGCTCACCAACTTCGCCCTCGCCCTGCGCGCTGAACCGAGGCTGCCGGAACTGTTGCGCGGCGTCGTGATCATGGGCGGCAGCTACTTCTACCAGGGCAACACCACGCCCACCGCAGAGTGGAACACGCACGTCGACCCGGACGCTGCAGCCGAGGTGTTTGCTGCGTTTTCGGGTCTTCCGGAAGAGCGCCTGCCGGTCGTGTGCGCCTTGGAGAGCACCGAGAGGATCGAGCTGCGGCCGGAACAAGTGGCGGCTTTGGCTGCGCGGGCCGGCTGCGAAGAACCGGAACTCTTGGCGCCGGAGCAAACCGAGGGGCGGCGCAGTACGGCTTCCAACGAGCTCGTCAGGCACCTCAGCGACATGCTCCGGTTCTATTTCGAGTTCCATCGGCGCAACGGGCAAGGCTACGCGGCACATGTCCACGACTACTTCGCCGCGTCGGTCGCCGTCGGCACCGCGACGTACCGGACGCGTACCGCGACGGTGCACGTGGAGACCGCGTCGCCTAGGCTTATCGGTACCACCGTCGCCGATTTCCGCGGACTCTGGGGTGAGCCGCCCAATGCCCGCATAGTCGTGGAAAACCACCCGGCGGAGGCCTTCGACGAGCTGGTCCGATCGGTGGGCGGCCTTGGCCGTCGGCTGGATGCCTAAGGTCAAGGCCGCCGCGTTCCGGACGGTAGCTACTGAGGGCGGCTAAGCAGGAACAGGGCGGGAGGCAACACCCGGTGCGTGGAACCGCTTGCCGTTGATCCTTTCCGAAGCGCCAACCCGGTCCAGGTAAGGGGTGATCCCGCCGAGGAACATCGGCCACCCTGCACCGAGGATGACGCAAAGATCGATATCCTCCGGACCGGCCACCACGCCTTCGGACAACATAAGCCCGATTTCCTGGGCCAAAGCGTCCTGGGTACGGCGCAGGACGTCCTCTGCCGTGGAGGGCGTGGTGCCGAAGGACATGAGGGACAGCGTTTCGGCAGGGATGACGGGCACCCCGTCCGGACCAGGGACCCAGAGTGTCTTCACACCGTTGTCGATGAGTTTCTTCAGGTTCCCGGATACGGGGAACCGATCCCCGAAACCGGCGTGGAGGGACTCCTGGACATGCTGGGCCACGGGCAGCCCCACCATCGCACTCAGCGTGAACGGGCTCATGGGCAGGCCCATCGGGCGCAACGCCGAATCCGCGACGTCGGGCGGGGTCCCTTCATCGAAGGCCGCGATCACTTCGCCCATAAGCCGCAGCAGGATGCGGTTGACCACGAACGCGGGGGCGTCCTTGACCAGGACAGCTGTCTTCTTGAGTGCCTTGGCGAGTTCAAAAGCTGTGGCCAGCACGGCGTCGTCCGTTTGCGGAGCACGCACCACTTCCAGCAGCGGCATGACCGCGACGGGGTTGAAGAAGTGGAAGCCGAGCAACCGCTCTGGATGACGGAGTCCGTCGGCCATCGCGGTGACCGAAAGCGACGAGGTGTTGGTGGCGAGGATGCATTCGGGGGAGACGATGGCTTCCACCTCGGCGAAGACCTGCTTCTTGACCGCGAGTTCTTCGAAGACAGCCTCGATGACGAAATCGGCGTCGGCGAACGCCTGCTTGGAAACAGAACCGGTGACGAGGGCCTTGGCCCGGTTGGCTGCATCCGCGCTGATGCGCTTCTTGCTGAGCAATTTGTCCACTTCGGCACGGACGTAGCCGACGCCCTTGTCCACTCGTTCCTGGTCGATGTCCATCATGACCACAGGGACTTGGAGCCGGCGCGCAAACAGCAAGGCGAGCTGGCTCGCCATGAGGCCCGCCCCGACGACGCCGACCTTCGTGACCGGGCGTGCGAGGTTCCGGTCCGGTGCGCCGGCGGGGCGCTTGGAACGCCTCTGCACGAGGTCCAGGAACGCATAGACCGTGGACCGGAATTCATCGCTTTGCATGAGCACGGCGAGCGTTTCGCATTCCAGTGCCGCGGATTCCGCGCTGTTCATCGTGCGGTTGGCCTCGAGGATGTCCAGGACCTTCCCCGGCGCCGGCGAAGCGTTCGACGTTTTGGCCTCGACGAACGCCCGGCCCTCTGCCACGGCTTGTGCCCACCGCCCCGCGACGGCGGGATCCGAGGGATCCACGGCATTTTTCCGTTCCGGGGCGGTCTCTCCGGCGATTACCTTCGCGGCCCAGGCGATGGATTGCTCGAGAAAGTCCGCGGGCTCGAACATGGCGTCGGCGATTCCAAGATGGAAAGCCTCGGGCCCGCTCAAGGTGCGGTTGTTGCTTAGCGGGTTCTCGATCATGACCTTGACCGCGTTCTCGGGTCCGATGAGCCTCGGAAGAATGTACACGCCGCCCCAGCCTGGCACGAGGCCGAGGAATGCCTCCGGCAATCCGAGGGCTCCGGCGCCGCTGGACACGGTGCGGTAGGTGGATTGCAGTGCGATCTCAAGCCCGCCGCCCAGGGCGAGGCCGTTGATGAAGGCGAAGCTGGGAACGCCCAGCCCGGCGAGCGTCCCATAGACATCGTGGCCAAGTTGCGCCATCCGTAGTCCGTCCTCGCGCTCTTCGAGCCTTTTGACTGCGGACAGATCGGCTCCGGCCACCAGGAAATAGGGCTTGCCCGTCACGCCGACGCCGACGATCTCACCGCGCGTGGCGCGTTCCTTGAGGCCCTCGAGAAGGGTCCCGAGCTCGACGAGGGTGTTTGGTCCCAGCGTGGTGGGCTTTGTGTGGTCCAGGCCGTTATCCAGCGTGATCAAGGCGAACGTGCCTCCACCTCCGGGCAGTTCGATGTGCTGCAGGTAAGAGTGCGTCACGGTCTCGTCAGGGAACAGTCGGGCCAGTTTTTGGAAGTCGGCGGCGCTCATGCTGTGGCTCCTGTGGTTTCGACGGCGGCGTAGTGCGGGTTCTCCCAGATGACCGTGGCGCCCATGCCCAGGCCGACGCACATGGTGGTGATTCCGTAACGCACCGAGGGGTCCTCCTCGAATTGGCGGGCGAGTTGGTTCATGAGCCGGACGCCGGACGACGCGAGGGGGTGCCCGACGGCGATCGCGCCACCGTAGCGGTTCACGCGGGGATCGTCGTCGGCTATTCCGAAGTGGTCCAGGAAGCTTAAGACCTGGACCGCGAACGCCTCGTTGATTTCGATCAGGCCAATGTCCTCGATACCCAGCCCCGCGTTCTTGAGGGCCTTTTCAGTGGCCGGGACCGGTCCGATGCCCATGGCTTCGGGTTCGACGCCGGCGAAGGCATAGGACACCAAACGCATTTTCACGGACAGCCCCAGTTCTTCTGCCGCTTCGGCGGAAGCCAGGAGGGCCGCCGTCGCGCCGTCATTCAAGCCTGCGGAGTTGCCCGCGGTGACGCGGCCATGGGGGCGGAACGGCGTGCGCAACTCCGCGAGGTCGGCCACAGTGGTTCCAGGCCGGGGAGGTTCATCCACAGTGTTGAGGGTCCAGCCCTGGCCGGGCTTCATTGTTGCGACGGGAACCAGGTCTTGCTGGATCCGGCCGTTCCCGTATGCTGCGGCCAGTTTCCCTTGGGAGGCTGCCGCGTAAGCGTCTGAGCGTTGCTTTGTGATGGCCGGGAAGCGGTCATGCAGGTTCTCGGCCGTATTGCCCATGTTCAAGGCAGCGGGGTCCACTATGCGTTCGGACATGAATCGCGGGTTGGGGTCGGCTCCTGCGCCCATGGGGTGGTTTCCCATGTGTTCGACGCCGCCGGCAATGACGACGTCGTACGCGCCGAAGGCGATGCCGCTCGCCGTCGTGGTGACTGCAGTCATGGCCCCGGCACACATGCGGTCGATCGCGAAGCCGGGGACGCTGCGGGGGAGACCCGCGAGAAGGGCTGCGGTGCGTCCGATGGTGAGTCCTTGGTCGCCCGTCTGGGTTGTGGCAGCTATGGCGACTTCGTCGATGCGTTCGGCGGGCAGGGCTGGGTTGCGGCGCAGGAGGTCGCGGATGCACTTGACCACGAGGTCATCGGCCCGGGTGCCTGCGTAGATACCTTTGTCTCCCGCTTTGCCGAACGGAGTCCGGACGCCGTCAACGAAGACGACGTCGCGAACAGTCCGCGGTGGCGCGCTGTTCCGGTTGTGGCTCATGGGCGTGGCTCCTCGTCAGGACAGGGTGACGGCATGCCAATACGGGCAGCCGTTTGTCATGGACGCCATGTTACTCGTGGGTAACTTATGCTGCAAGGATGCGGAGCGTACGGACACGGAGCGCACGAGGCCCGGAAGTCAGCCTTTCGTCGCCTGGCTTCTGGACTCCTTGGGCGGCAGCGGTTGCGGATTCAGCGTTGCCTCGGTGATGATCGGCGCCGTGATGGCGATCTGCCATTCGCGCGCACCCAGCGCGCGCAGTTCCTCGGCCACGGATTCGACCGTGACGTCCAACGGCGGACGCCACAACACACGCCGAAGGTAGTCCGGGGTCAGGAGGTTCTCCACTGGAAGCCTGAGCTCGTCCGCGGCCGCCTGGAGCCGCGGACGCGCCGTTGCCAGGCGGGCTGCGGCGTCGGCATCGCGGTCCGCCCAGACGCGGGGCGGCGGGGGAGCGTTCGTGGCGAGGTGGAGCGGAGGGAGGTCATCGAGGGTTCGGGCAGTTGCGATGCAGCGCAACCAACGCGGCGCTTCCCGCTGGGCTGCCCGCCCGTGAAAGCCCTTCGTGGCGAGGAGCTGCGGAACAGTGGCCGGCATGGCCTTCGCTGCCGCAACCAACGCGGAATCGGGAATGAGCCTGCTTGGTGCGACGTCCCGCTTGCGCGCGAGCTGGTCGCGCTCGAACCATAGTTCCCGCACGGCAGCCAATTGGCGACGATCACGGATCTGGTGCAGGCCGGAGGTCTTCCGCCACGGATCCACCCGTGGTGCAGGGAGTCCGGCTGCGAGGATTCCGGCGAACTCTTGCTCAGCGAACTCAAGCTTTCCGTCCTCTTCCAGGAGTTCGATGAGTTCCTCGCGCAGTTCGGCGAGGACTTCGACGTCGAGGGCCGCGTAGCGTAGCCAGGGTTCGGGAAGGGGGCGCGTCGACCAGTCCGCCGCCGAGTGTTCCTTGGCCAGGCCAAAGCCCAAGAGCTGTTCGATGACGGCCGCGAGCCCGACCCGTGGCAGGCCGGCCAAACGCGCGGCGAGTTCCGTGTCGAAGAGCTTGTCGGGCCACATCCCCAGCTCGGCCAGGCATGGGAGGTCCTGCGTGGCGGCGTGCAGGATCCATTCGACGCCGTCAAGGGCGTCGTTGATGATGTGCAGGTCGTCGAACGGTTCGGGATCGATCAGCCAGGTTCCTGCGCCGTCGCGCCGGATCTGCACCAGAAAGGCGCGTTGGCCGTACCGGAATCCGGAGGCGCGTTCGGCGTCGACCCCGGCGGGGCCGCTGCCGGCGGCGATGGCGGCAGCGCACCGTTCTAGTCCGGGCAAGGTGTCGATCACGAGGGGTACGCCCTCGCGTGGCACATCCAAGTCGATGACCTCGGGAATCCGGCCTTCAAAGCCGTCCACGATGATGTGCGGTGCGGGATCAGCAGCCGGGTCGCCGGCCGTGGTTGGTTCCAGGTTTTCAGGGGTCATGGTGCCTTCAGTTTACCGACTCTGGTACCGGCCGGTCCGTGCGCGGGTTTCGAAGCCCCGCGCGGCGTGTCATGTCAGCCGCCGGTGTGGCAGGGGAGTGACGCCTGGAGGCAGGGGAGGCAGCCCCGCGAACATGCACACCATGTCGCACCACGCCTCCAGGTGGGCCTGCGCATCCGAAGATGCCGGGGTCCAGGAAGCACGGAGTTCGATGTCGATTGTCTCCGGCCGTTCGGCCAACGTCCCGAAGCTCTCGGAGAGGATGCGGGTGGCCGTTCCGCCGGCTGCCCGGTATTGGGCTGAGTGGTTTTCGAGGGCGTCCACCAGCCACGTCCAGGCGACCGAACCAAGCATCGCGTCGTTGCCCATGTCGGCGTCCAATTGCGCGCGGATGTACGTCACGATCCGGAACTCGCCGTCCCAGACGGCCGAGCCATCCGGATCGTGCAGCAGGATGAACCTGCCGGTGGCGAGTTCTTCGTCGTCCTCGTCTCCGGAGCCCGAGGTACCGCGAAGGTTCTCCTTGGAGAACGCCATCGCGGCCGGGCCGTGTACAGGGGTCCGGACATGACGGGTTGAGCTGCTGAAGACTTCCGCGCCCAAGGCCACGGCGAAAGGTGCCAAGCGCGACGGTGCCGGAATTTCAGCAAGCTTCAACTCACTCCGGCACTGGGCTTTTCGTAGCGTTCCCAACGCATGCAAGAACTCCGCGGGAACTTGTGCAAGTCCGTTCACCATCGCAGATTATGTGTCCGGGGCGGCGAAACCATGAAGCCACGCCGCCCCGTCACATGCCCTATGCCGAGGCCAGTTCGCGCTTGATCGCGGCGACGAAAGTGTCAATGTCCTCTTCCGTGGTGTCGAAGGAACACATCCAGCGCACTTCCCGGTTGGCTTCGTTCCAGTCATAGAACTTGAACGAGGAGCGCAGCCGGTCGGCAACCCCGGCCGGCAGCACTGCGAACACGCCGTTCGATTCGGTGGCTTGGGTGGGTTCGACGCCGTCGATGGAATCCACTGCAGCCCGCAAGCGGGCAGCCATGGCATTGGCGTGCTGCGCCGAACTGAGCCACAGGCCCGATTCGAGGAGCGCGATGAACTGGGCCGAAATGAAACGCATCTTGGACGCCAGTTGCATGTTCATCTTGCGGAGGAAATTCAATCCATGGGCGGCTTCCGGGTTGAGTGCAACCACCACTTCACCGAACAGGAGCCCGTTCTTGGTCCCGCCGAAGGACAAAATGTCCACGCCGGCGTCGCGGGTGAAGTTCCGCAGGGGAACGCCGAGGTGGGCGGCCGCGTTCGCGAGCCGGGCACCGTCCATGTGCAGCTTCATGCCCTTGGCATGGATGTGGTCGGCGATCGCCCGCACTTCTTCGGGGGTGTAGCAGGTTCCGAGTTCCGTGGTTTGGGTGATGGACACCGCGAGCGGTTGTGCCCTGTGCTCGTCCCCCCAGCCCCATGCCTCACGGTCGATGAGTTCCGGCGTCAATTTTCCGTCCGGGGCGTGAACTTGCAGGAGCTTGATCCCGCCGATCCGTTCCGGGGCGCCGTTCTCGTCCATGTTGATGTGGGCAGTCGAAGCGCAGATCACGGCTCCCCAGCGCGGCAGCAGCGATTGCAAGGAAAGGACATTGGCCCCGGTGCCGTTGAAAACGGGGAAACACTCAATGCCGGTCCCGAAGTGCTGCTCCATGACTTCCTGGAGCCGTTCCGTGTACTGGTCTTCGCCATAGGAAACCTGGTGGCCGCCGTTTGCCGCTGCCAGGGCGGCGAGGATTTCGGGATGGACGCCCGAATAGTTGTCCGAGGCGAATCCGCGGACGGAAGGATCGTGAAGGCGACCCTTGGGTTCGGAATCGAGGGCGGCAGGGAATTCCTGGGTTGTGCTCGTCACTTGTTCATTCACGCTTTCAGTCTATTTCGCAAGGTGGAGGCGTTGTCCGTTCAGTTCCGCCGCCGGCTGGTCGAATAACCGGAGCGCAGCCGTCGCCAGTTCTTTGACGTCGGTGTACCCGGGGAACTTCCGTTCCGGGTGTTCGCGCCGCATGGCGTCGTCCACCAGCGCTTTGATGACAAACACGACGGCTGCACTGTGTTGTTCGGTACTGCTGTGTTGTTCGGTACCCGGCCGGCCGGACTGCGCGCGGTGGAATCCGTCGGCGACGGCCATGGTCCAGGTTTCCGCGGCTGCCTTGGCCGCAGCGTAATTGGCTGCAGCGGCGGTCGGTGCCGCGACCGTCGTCGAACTCACCATGGCGAGGCGCCCCACGGGCGATGCCTCAAGGTCGCCATAGAAGACCCGCGAGACGTTCCTCAGTGTGGTGACGTTGCTCTGCTCCAGCGCGTACCAGTCCTCGTCCGACTGGTCCTCGATTCCCGAAGCACCCCGCCATCCTCCGACCAAGTGGATGACGCCGTCGACCGGTCCCGCCGAGCCCCTGACGGCCGCGGCCAGTTCACGCACTGAATCCAAGCTGCCCAGGTCGAACGAAAGGGCCTCGACGCCGGGGCCGGCCTGCATGGCTGCCGCCTTGATGCGCACGTCATCCGAACCCACGGTGATGACCCGGTGCCCGGCGCGGGCGAACGCGCGGGCCACGGCGATGCCGGAGGCGGAACTGCCTCCCGTGATGAGGATGTTGAGCTTGTTCGCTGTCATGATCACTCCGTCGTGCCCGTGATGCCGCTGGTGGATTCAATGACCGGCCGCATCTTCTTCTCGAGTGCTTCGTAGAACATGGAAAGGGGAAATTCGTCGTCGAGCACCTGGTCGGTGAGGCCCCGGGGCGGCCCGTCCAGGGGAAGCGCCGCCGGGCCTTTCGCCCACGTCGACGCCGGGTGGGGAGTGACCGTCCCGGAAATGAGTGCGTAGGCCGCAAGCCAGTGCGCCGCCTTCGGGCGGTCGATCGAGCGCCAGTACAGTTCGTCAATCCGGGCGCCGAGTTCAATTACGACGTCGGCCGCTTCGTCCCAGTCGATGCTGAGTTTGCTGTCGGTCCAGTGCAGGACGTGATGCTGGTGCATCCAGGCGAAAAGGAGCTGGCCCCCGAGTCCGTCGTAGTTGCGGACACGGTTGCCGGTGATGGCAAAGCGGAAAATGCGGTCGAAGATCACGGCGTACTGGACGAGCTTGGCGTGGCGTCGTGCATCAGCCGGGGCTTCGTCATCCTTTGAGATGCGAACCGACTCGCGGAATGCCGTCAGGTCACAGCGCAACTCTTCCAGCGAGTAGAGGAAGTACGGCATGCGCTGCTTGATCATGAAGGGATCGAAAGGCAGGTCGCCACGCATGTGCGTGCGGTCATGGATGAGGTCCCACATCACGAAGGTGCGTTCCGTGAGTTCCTGGTCATCAAGGAATTCGGCGGCTTCGGCCGGCAATTCGAGCGAAGTGGTTTCGGCGGCTGCCTTGAGGACGCGCCGGAACCGCGCCGCCTCCCGGTCGGCGAAGATCGCGCCCCACGTGAAGGCGGGCGTCTGTCGCACAGCAACGGTCTCGGGGAACAGTACGGCGGAATTCGTGTCGTATCCCGGAGTGAAATCGAGGAACCGGATGGGAACGAACAGCTTGTTGGAGTAGTCGCCGGCTTCCAGGCCCGCAATGAACTCGGGCCAGATCACCTCGATGAGGACAGCCTCCACGTAGCGGTTCGCGCTGCCGTTCTGCGTGTACATGGGGAACACGACAAGGTGCTGGAGCCCGTCATCGCGGTTCTCCTGCGGTTGGAAGGCGAGCAACGAATCGAGGAAATCCGGGACGCCAAAACCGGAATCGCACCAGCGTCCGAAATCCTTGACCAGGAGATCGAGGTACGTGGCATCGTGCGGGAACGCGGGAGCGAGCCCCTTGATGGATTCCATGATGGTGCCTGCGTGTTCGCGCGCGACCGCGTGGTGCGCCGGATCCTGGATGGAACCGTCCTGGCTTTGGAATTCCTGCAGTGCGGTGGCGGCGGACTTCAGGGCGAGCCAGTCCCGGTTGTCCGACGTGATGTGCGGGCGGGCGATGGTTGCGGTGGTGGTCATCGTCGACGGTGCCTTTCCTCAAATTGTTGTTCTGAGGTGAGCGTAACAAGGGAACAGATGCCCTAATCCAAAAGTGGGCCGAGCATAAGAAACTGTTGCTCATGATGTTCCGGCGACGCCGGAAGGTCCAGTCGGAGGAAGGCTGGACCTTCCGGGCATGTGGCGTCGGGAAGCGCTACTGCCCCGCGGCCGTCTCGATCAACCTGAGGGAAACCGAATTGATGCAATACCGCTGGTCAGTGGGCGTTCCGTAGCCTTCGCCCTCGAACACGTGGCCCAAGTGGGAATCGCAATTGGCACAGCGGACTTCCACCCTTTCCATGCCCAAAGTGCGGTCGTGCAGGTACCGGACCGTGCCTTCGGCGAGAGGCGCCCAGAACGACGGCCAGCCGCAGTGCGAATCGAATTTCTCATTGCTCGTGAAGAGTTCCGCGCCGCATGCCCGGCACTGGTACACACCGGAGGTATGGGTGTCCCAGTATTCCCCGGTGTACGGGCGTTCGGTCCCCGCTTGCCGGAGGACCTTGAACTCCTCCGGGGTAAGCTCCTCACGCCATTCGGCTTCGGTCTTTTCCACGCATTGCTTGTCCCGCGGCAAATCCTGGTGGGGAACGTCGGCCAGTGGATCCGCAGCTTCGAAGTACTTCCTGTTATCTGCAGTGCTCATGCTCTCTCAACGCTTACGAGTCGCCGATAAATCCCGAACCCGCATAAAGATGCAGGACCGGCAAGCCAAGCTGGTCCTGGGCTTTGTTGGCCCAGTCCGTGTGGAAGGTGTCGGCGATCGCATGCGGACGGGTGACCACTACAGCCTGTGCCGCGTCCAAAGCCTTGACCTTCGAGACTAAGCCGGCAACGGCGCCGCCGTCGACGATTTCACCCGTGACGCCGCCACCGAGGCCGCCAAGCGCCGCCAGCGAAAGGGACAGCGCCTCCGCCGCGTGAGTCCGTTCCTTCTGCGGATCCGGCGCCTGGGCAACCAGGTCCCGGAACGCTTTCGCCACGTCAAGCATCGACAGGTTCTCGAGGAAGTCCACTACGAGGTGCCGCTCCGTATTCGCGGGGACCAGGACAACCAAAGGCGCGTCGCCGTCGTCGAGCAGTTTGGCAATGTTGACGCGGTCTTCCGGGCCGAGGGGCTCTTCGGTAAGTATGACGATTGGATCACTCATGGCTACAGAGTAGACCTGAGTACGCCAAGTGGCACGCATGCCTGTACGGAGCATGCACCGGCACCGGGGAGAATGGTCACATGGCATCAATTCCGCGAGTCGCACGGGTCCGGGCAACACCGGGCTTTGCTGCGCCGAACGACGTCGACAGCAAGAAAATGTCGCTGGCCAAGTGGGCTATCGCGGGAGTCGTCGTAGGCGGCGGCATCGCGGGCCTGCTCGGTGCCGGGTCTTCGGCGCTCGCCGCCTATTTCGCGCGGCGCATCATCACCCCCTCCGTGCGCGAGTCCGACCAGGAAGTACTGGCGGTGGTCCGCGGCGATACCGGGCTCCAGGTCATCCTTGCGGCCACTCCGGACACCACGGCAGACGGCATCTTCAGCTTATTCTTCGCCGGCGGCAAGGGATTCGCTCGGATCGGGAGGATTACGTCCTATTCGCCTGCCGAGCGGACCGTGCAGCGGGAAGTCGAGGAGGTCTACAGCGGAGACCTCGCGACGGCGCGGCGAGGCTGGTGGAGCGGGGCGGTTTACGATTCCCCCGCCGCGCTCGGCCTCGAATCGGAAGACGTGCAGATCGACGTCGACGGCGGCAAGGCCCCCGCCTGGCTGGTCCGCTCCGAAGCCGGCAAGACAGCGAAGGTTTGGGCCATCATGGTCCACGGCCGCGGTGCCACGCGCCTTGAAGGCCTCCGCTCTCTGCGGATCGCGCGGGAACTGGGCCTCGATAGCCTGCTGATTTCCTACCGCAACGATGGACTGGCGCCCTCCGCAAGCGACGGCCGCTACGGGCTCGGCTCAACCGAATGGCACGACGTCGATGCCGCCATCGAATATGCCCTCGCCCAGGGTGCCCACGAGATTGTCTTGTTCGGCTGGTCGATGGGCGGGGCGATCTGCCTGCAGACTTCGGACCTGTCACGCAACCGGCACCTCATCCGCGCGATGGTCTTGGACGCACCCGTGATCGATTGGGTGAATGTCCTCGCCCACCACGCGCACATCAACCGGATTCCCTACGCGGTGGGACGCTACGGGCAATTGATGCTCGGGCACCCGCTTGGCCGTCGCCTCACAGGCTTGGCCGCACCCGTCGATTTGAAGGCAATGGACTGGGATACACGGGCGGTGGAGCTCAGGACCCCGACATTGGTGATCCATAGTATGGACGACGAGTACGTTCCCTACGGCCCGTCGGCAAGCCTTGCCGGGAAGAACCCGGAAATGGTCACTTTCGAACCTTTCCACGGGGCCAGGCACACCAAGGAATGGAATGTGGACCCGGAGAAATGGGAGCAAGCGGTGCGATCCTGGCTTGCCCCGCATCTGCAGCCACGGAGCGGTCCGCCATCGGTTGACGACTCCCAATAGTGAGTCCTGTGGCGTCGCGGGATGGAGTGATCGGGCCTGGAGTGATCGGGCCCGCGTACCTTAGTGGCTGCTCCCGATCGGCGCTGTCCGTGCACCGGTGAGCTTGATGAGATCGGCCGGAGCCAGTTCGATGTCCAGGCCGCGCCTTCCGCCGGACACGAGGACCGTGCCGTACGCCAAGGCTGATTCGTCCAGCACCGTAGGGGAGGACTGGCGCTGGCCCAGCGGCGAAATGCCGCCCAGGACGTATCCGGTGCGCCTCTCGGCTGCCTTGGGATCGGCCATGGCCGCCTTCTTCGACCCCAGGGCCGCGGCGATGGCCTTGAGATCCAATGTTCCGCTGACCGGAACGATCCCGACGGCGAGCTTTCCATCGACGTCCACCATCAGGGTCTTGAAGACACGGGCCGGATCGATTCCGAGGACCTCTGCCGCCTCGAGCCCGTAACTCGCTGCCGAAGGGTCATGGGTGTACGGGTGCAGCGTAAAAGGAACGCCGGCCGCAGCCAGGACGGCTGTAGCCGGCGTTCCTTGCGAAGCCTGTTTCTTGGCCATCGTTGACGTACGCCGTTCAGTTGAGCAGTCGGTCCGCCGCGGCGACCTTGCGTTTGATCCGTCCCAACATCGCCGTCATGCCGCGCATCCGCAGCGGAGTGATGGCGCGGGTCAGGCCAAGCAGTTCCGGCATGTCGTCCGGAACCGCCAGGATCTCAGCCGCGGTAAGCCCGTCGAGTCCTTCGTGGAGGACCCCGGCAAAACCGCGGGTGGTGGGTGCCTCCGGTGGTGCCTTGAAGAACAAACGGTAGGCGACGCCGTCGGCGTTCCTTTCCTGTTCGATCGTCAGGAACAGCGGCGATTGGCACTCGACGACCTGCTCGAGGAGCTCGGGGTGGTCCAGCAGGCGCTCGGGCAGGGCCGGGAGGCCCCGCGAGAACTCAAGCAGGAGTTGAAGGCGGTCCGGCTCCGTTAGTGCCTGGAAGTCATCGACAATTTCCGCCAGCGCGGCGGGCAAAGTATTGGTACTCATCACTTCCAGCTTACGCAGATCCGGGGCACGTAGTCCCCGGATCCCGTAATATGGCGGGGCCCAGGAGCGCGGGCCCTACTTTCCGACGAAGGCCGGGACGGAGCCGCGTTCGGCTCCCTTGGCGATCGGTACGCGCACGGCGTTGCCCCATTCGGTCCACGAACCGTCGTAGTTGCGGACGGTGTCGAAACCGAGCAAGTACTTCAGGGCGAACCAGGTGTGGCTGGAACGCTCGCCGATGCGGCAGTACGCCACGACGTCGTCACCTTCGGTGAGGCCTGCTTCGCCAAGGTACAGGGCCTCCAGTTCGGCGCGATTGCGGTACGTGCCGTCCTCAGCCGCGGCGCGGGCCCACGGAATGGATGCCGCGGTGGGGATGTGGCCGCCGCGCAGCGCGCCTTCTTCCGGGTAGGCCGGCATGTGCGTCCGCTGACCCGTGTACTCTTCCGGCGAACGGACGTCGATCAGCGGCTTGCCCAAGTGAGCGAGGACGTCGTCCTTGAAGGCGCGGATCGGGGAGTCGTTGCGCTCGACGACGGGGTACTCGCCGGTCGAGGGCTGCGGGACGTCGGTGGTGATTTCGCGGCCTTCGGCGATCCACTTGTCACGGCCGCCGTCCAGGAGCCGGACGTCCTCGTGGCCGAACAGCGTGAAGACCCAGAGGGCGTAGGCGGCCCACCAGTTGGACTTGTCGCCGTAGATCACCACGGTGGTGTCGCGGGAGATGCCCTTGGCCGATGCCAGCGCCGCGAAAGCCTCGCCGTCCACGTAGTCCCGGGTGACTTCGTCATTCAGGTCCGTGTGCCAGTCGATCTTGACCGCACCGGGAATGTGGCCGGTTTCGTACAGCAGGACATCTTCGTCGGATTCGACAACAACCAGGGTGCCGTCATTGAGGGCGCCGGCTTCAATAGCTGCGGCAAGCCACTCGGTAGACACAAGCCGCTCGGGGTGGGCATAAGCGGCGAACTTCTCGTTCTGTTCAACGGGGTAGGACATTGGTATGGCCTTTCACAGATAACGGTCGGCGCCGGGCCTTGGGCGTGTTCCGTTGCCCGGCATGAACCCCACATTATCGAGGCCGCAAAACTATCGCTTCCTGCGGTTCACATGGTGACATATGTCCTTCATCACGTGTCCGCCGGTGCTGTGGCATTGCCCGGTATTCTTGCTGGGGACTTAAGACACGAAGAACGGACCACCTTGGTACAAATCGAACAGCTCGCAGCGCGAACCCCGGCGATCTCAGTGGATGAGATCCTCAAGGGTTTCCATCCTTCGCCGCGGTTCGGTGACGTTTCTTTCACGAGCTATCGGCCGGATCCGAACCAGCCGAGCCAAGCGGAAGCTGTCAAGGCTCTTGAGGCGTTCGGGGCAACAGTTGGCTCAAGCGACGGCGAAGGGCTGTTCAAGCGTCTGTTCGGAAAGAAGGCCAGCGCGCGGGCGGGGATATACCTCGACGGCGGATTCGGCGTCGGTAAGACCCACCTCCTCGCTTCGCTGTGGCACTCCGCTCCGGGGCCGAAGGCGTTCGGAACGTTCGTCGAGTACACCAACCTCGTGGGCGCGCTGTCCTTCCGCAAGACGGTTGAAGCGTTGAGCAGCTACAAATTGGTGTGCATCGACGAATTCGAGCTTGATGACCCGGGCGATACAGTGCTGATGTCCCGCCTCATGCGCGAACTCGCCGACGCCGGCGTCAAGCTCGCTGCCACGTCCAACACCCTGCCGGGTTCGTTGGGCGAAGGCCGTTTTGCCGCCGTCGATTTCCAGCGGGAAATCCAAGTCCTCGCGGACCAGTTCGACGTCGTCCGGATCGACGGCGAAGACTTCCGCCACCGCGGCTTGCCCGCCGCCCCCGCCCCATTGAAAACAGACGAACTGAAGCACCGCATGCAAGCGGAGTTCGACGGCCAGACCGTTGCCGTGGATGATTTCCGGGGCCTGATCGACCATCTGGCCGGCGTTCACCCCAGCCGTTACCGCAAGCTTATCGACGGGATCGACGGAGTGGTCTGGCGCGACGTCGAAACGATCACCGAGCAGGCCGTCGCCTTGCGGTTCGTGGTCCTCGCGGACCGTTTGTACGACAAAGACGTCCCGATCCTCGCCAGCGGAGTTCCGTTCGACAAGCTCTTTAGCGAGGACATGATGACCGGCGGGTACATGAAGAAGTACTTCCGCGCTGTCTCCCGCCTCACGGCTCTGGCGCGCGAAGGCCAAGTCCACGAACCGTCCTGAACACGAATCATCCTGGGGCGGCGTGGCTCCTACTTCAGTGATTCCCGGGGCTTGAGGACCCAGCGCACCAGGATTCCGGCGGCAAGCGCCCAGAACGCGGCACCGATTCCGCCGAAGCTGAGGCCCGAGGCAGCTACCAGGAAGGTTACGGAGGCGCCGATCCGTTCCTCTGCGACCGCCAATGCTGACGCAATTGCCGAGGCCATTGTGCCCAGGAGGGCCAGACCCGCCACTGCCTCCAAAAGGCCCGGGGGCGCGGCGGCGACGACGGTCACGAGGGCTGCGGAAAACGCCGCGAGCACAAGGTATGCCAAACCCGAGGTGAAGGCTGCGATCCAACGCCGGCTCCGGTCCTCGCCCGCTTCGTCTCCCGCGGCCAGAGCTGCACTCAACGCGGCAAGGTTGATCGCATGCCCGCCGAAGGGAGCCCCAAGAACGGTGCCCGCGCCCGTCACCAGCATGGACGGACGCCACGGGACCGCATAGCCGAACGACTTGAGTACAGCCGTTCCGGGAATGTTCTGGGACGCCATGGTCACCACGAACAGCGGCAATGCGATGCCGGAGGCCGCGCCGAAAGTGAATGACGGCGTCGTCCAGTGCAGTTCCGGCAGGAGCCGGTTGCCAGGGATAGCCACGCCATTGGCTGCGATGTAGATCCCGATGACGCCAAGGGCCACTATGAGGGCCGCAGGCACCGACCAGCGCGGAGCGAACTTCATCATAATGAGCCAGCTCAGGATCACCGGGGCAACCAGCAGGGGAGCGGTGCCAAGCGCCTTGAACGGGGCAAGGCAGAGGGACAACAGCACGCCGGCGAGCATCGCCTGTGCAAGTGCAGTCGGTATCATCTCCATCAGCCTGCCGAGCGGCGGAACAAGGCCGGTCAGGACGATCAGCACCCCGGCAATCAGGAAGGCGCCGACGGCGGCCGGCCACCCGCCGTCGGGCAGCCCCGCGCTGGCGAGCAATGCGGCGCCCGGCGTCGACCACGCGAGCGTGACCGGAAGGCGGGAGCGCCACGAAAGCCAAAGGACGCCGACCCCGAAGGTGAGGGTGAGCGCGAGGAGGCCGCTCGCGGCTTGCTCCTGCGACGCCCCGACAGCCTTGAGCCCGGCGAGGACGACGGCGAAGGAGGAAGTGAATCCGACCAGCGCCGTGACGATCCCGGCGACGAGGGGACGGGAGAGCTGAGGGGAACGCGATTTACGCGGTTGTCGAGTGTCGAGGGGTGACGCTGGCATAATCCCTCACGTTACCGGAGGTGCGGCACCTGCACCGGCCGATTAAACGCCCCGATTAAACGCCGAGGGCACCGGCGTCGCCTCGCGGCGGGACCGGTGCCCCGTTGACGTTACTGTTCCAGGCGCTCAATCCGGAGAGTCCGGATGTGGAGCCTCATCCGTGGAGGGAGCTTCAGGCCGAAGCCTTGCTTGCGTCACCTTCGAGGTTGCCCACGAAATCAGAAGCGGCACCTTGAACTGCACCTACTTGCCCGGCGAATTTCCGCCGGTCTTATGGTCGATGAAATCTCCGACCTTATTCGATGCCGTCCTTGATGGCTTCTTCATTACCACCAATGAGGTCCTGAGCTTTGCCCTTCAGATCGTCAATTAATCCCACGGGCACCTCCCTTCAGTCGCGGAGCCAGTTCGCTCCTCCGTTTTCGATCCTAACTCCGGACCCCGGGGGTGCCAAGGACTTCCCGAACGAAAGGCTTTCGCTATCAGGGAACCTGTTGGCGGGGAGTAGCCGGGCTCGGCCTTGATGGGAAAGACGCCGGCGAGGAAGCGGGCCAGCCGCCCCGATTCTTCCTGGTAACAAAAAGTGGCCCGAAAACGCAGAAAGCGGCCGGAAACACAAAAAGCGGCTCCGAAGAGACGCTGCGTAAAACGTTTTTATGGAGCGGACGACGAGATTCGAACTCGCGACATCCACCTTGGCAAGGTGGTGCTCTACCAGCTGAGCTACGTCCGCATGATGCCCGACCGGTGCTTCCCGGCCTACATCATCAAGCAAGTTGCCTTGCTTTGGTGGGCGATACTGGGATCGAACCAGTGACCTCTTCCGTGTCAGGGAAGCGCGCTACCGCTGCGCCAATCGCCCGGATCCGGCTGCTGGGCCGGTCTGGTTCCGGATACTTAAAGATCCGGACTTGAAAAACGGCCCTGTGGTGGGCCGTGAACAAGCGAGCGGACGACGAGATTCGAACTCGCGACATCCACCTTGGCAAGGTGGTGCTCTACCAGCTGAGCTACGTCCGCATGATGCTTGCCAGCTATTGCCGGGCGTACATCAACAAGCAAGTTGCCTTGCTCTGGTGGGCGATACTGGGATCGAACCAGTGACCTCTTCCGTGTCAGGGAAGCGCGCTACCGCTGCGCCAATCGCCCAAAGCAAACCGGTCTGGACCGGAAACCAAGGTTTTCACCGAGGTGGGTACGGGATTCGAACCCGTGTATACGGCTTTGCAGGCCGCTGCCTCGCCTCTCGGCCAACCCACCGTGCAAGCACGATTCCTGGTGGATCCAAGAAGTCCATGCCGTGACAGTGTCCTGCGAGCGGACGACGAGATTCGAACTCGCGACATCCACCTTGGCAAGGTGGTGCTCTACCAGCTGAGCTACGTCCGCATAGTCTTTGTTCAGCGACCTGCCCGCAGGGGGCATTCCGTCGCTTTCCGACGAGTAAAAACTCTATAGGAGGTTCCGGGAAACTCCAAATCGATTCTTCCCCGCGGGGCGGCGAGGGCTCGAGTTCCTTGCAATTGCGCGGATTTTTTGAGTTACACGCGTGTGATTCGCGGGTAATCGTTGTGTGGTTTGCGCCGGCCGTTGTTCGCGCGTTTTCCCGATTTTTGAATTCCGGCCGGGGTCGGTTAGTCTTCTTGTGCACGGGCGATTGGCGCAGTGGTAGCGCGCTTCGTTCACACCGAAGAGGTCACTGGTTCGAACCCAGTATCGCCCACCGAGAAAAGAACCCCTCCAGCAAGTTTGCTGGAGGGGTTCTTTGGTTCCGGCTAGCTTCGACAGCCCGGGCTAGTGTCGACGCTCCGCATCGCTGGGCATGCCCGCCTTGATGAGGTCCATCACCGAGGAATCGGCGAGGGTGGTGACATCACCGATCGGCCGGTCCTGGGCTACGTCCTTAAGCAGCCGTCGCATGATCTTCCCGGAACGGGTCTTCGGCAGTTCCGGCACCACCATGATCTGGCGCGGTCGAGCGATCTTGCCGATTTCCTTCGCTACATGGTCGCGGAGCTCCTGGACAACCTCAGGTCCTCCGTCGCCCGCTTCGCTGCGCAGGATGACGAAGGCAACGATTGCCTGGCCGGTGGTTTCGTCGGAGGCCCCGATGACGGCGGCTTCCGCGACTTTCGCGTGGGAAACAAGGGCCGACTCGATTTCCGTCGTCGAAAGCCGGTGCCCGGCAACGTTCATCACGTCATCCACCCGGCCCAGGAGCCAAATATCTCCGTCTTCGTCCTTCTTCGCCCCGTCCCCGGCGAAGTAGAGGCCCGGAAAGCGCGACCAGTAGGTATCGACGTAGCGGTCGTCGTCGCCCCATATAGTGCGCAGCATGGAGGGCCACGGTTCCCGCAGGACGAGGTAGCCACCTGCCCCGTCAGGGACGGGGCTTCCGGCGTCGTCCACGACGTCGGCCACGATCCCGGGAAGCGCCTTCATGGCGGCGCCCGGCTTGCCCGCCGTAACTCCGGGCAGGGGACTGACCAAGATGGATCCCGTCTCTGTCTGCCACCACGTGTCCACCACCGGGGTCCGGTTGTGCCCGATGTTCTCGCGGTACCAGATGTATGCAGCGGGGTTGATCGGTTCGCCGACCGTGCCGATCAAGCGCAGGCTGCCGAGGCTGTATTTGGCCGGGATCTGTGCGCCCCACTTCATGAACGTGCGGATGGCGGTCGGCGCGCAGTAGAGGATCGAAACTTTGTATTTGTCGACGATTTCCCACCAGCGGCCCTGGTGGGGAGTGTCCGGCGTTCCCTCGTACAACACGGAAGTGGCTCCGTTGGCCAGGGGGCCGTACACGATGTAACTGTGCCCGGTAACCCAGCCGATGTCCGCGGCGGTCCAGAAAATGTCCGATTCCGCCTTCAGGTCGAAGACAGCCCAGTGGGTATAGGAGCATTGGGTGAGGTAGCCGCCAGTCGTGTGGAGGATGCCTTTGGGCTTGCCCGTGGTCCCCGAGGTGTACATCACGTAGAGGGGATGTTCGGCGTCGAAATCTTCGGCATGGTGTTCGGTCGACGCTTGGTCCACCGAGTCGTGCCACCAGATGTCCCGGCCGGGCGTCCAGTCGATGTCCTGCCCTGTGCGTCGCACCACTAGGACACTGCGGACATCGGGACAGTCCAGCAAGGCTTCGTCGACGGCGGATTTCAGCCCGACAACCTTCCCGCGGCGGTAGGCGCCGTCGGACGTGACCACGATCCGCGCGTCGCAATCGTGGATCCGCGTTCGGAGGGCATCTGCGGAGAATCCGCCGAAGACCACCGTGTGTGGAGCTCCGATCCGCGCGCACGCGAGCATTGCCACCACGGTCTCCGGAATCATGGGCATGTAGATAGCCACACGGTCGCCGGCTTTGACCCCCAGATCAGTCAGGGTGTTCGCGGCCTGGCAGACCATGTCCGTGAGCTGGGCATAGGTGATGGTCCGGGTGTCTCCGCCCTCACCTTCGAAGTAGTAAGCCACTCTGTCGCCGCGCCCGGCCGCGACGTGCCGGTCCAGGCAGTTGGTGGCAGCATTGAGCCTGCCTCCCACGAACCACTTGGCGAACGGTGCGTTCGACCAGTCCAGGACCTGCGTCCATTCGTGCGACCAGTCCAGCCGCCGTGCTTGTTGTGCCCAGAATGCCAGCCTGTCGCTGGCGGACGCTTCATAGTCCGACGACGTGGCGTTGGCTTGCGCTGTGAATCCGGCGTCCGGTGGAAAGCGCCGGTGTTCGTGCAGGAGGTTTGCGAGTGTCTCCTCAGAAGCGTCTGGCTGGGTGGCCATAGCCCGTCACCGACGCCCCACCGAAAGCACGGTCCGCTTGAAGGTGGAGTTTGCCACTACCGCGAGCGAGCAATACCAGGCAATGAGGGCGGTGATGATACCCAGCCAGCCACCCAGCATGGTCAATCCGCTTGCCGCCGTGAATGCGCCGATGAACAGGGCGATGAAAGTAAGCGTCAGGAAGACGAAGACGGCGAAGACGCCCATACTGACGCGCCATGAAGCAATGGTCATGTACGCCGTGAAGATTGCCCAGCCGAGAAGGTAGAGGCCGACTGCCTTGCCGGCGTCGGCGGCAGGAAGGTTTGCCGCCGTGAACTGGCTCAAGAACCAGAAGGACAACCAGAATGCACCGTATGAGCAGAATGCCGTAGCGCCGAAGACGTTGCGGTTTGCGAATTCCCAGATGCCGGCGCCGAATTGGGCGATGCCGCCGTAGAACAGGGCTAGTCCGAGCACTACCGGTTCGTCCGCTTTGGGAATGAGTCCCGCGTTTATTGCGCTCAACACAAATGTGGTCATGGCAAAGGCGCCCAGGCCAAGTGCCGCAGGATCGGCGAATGCAGAACCCGTGGCTGCCTGGGTCGATACTGTGCTTTGCGCAAGTGCCGCAGGATCGGCGCCTGCCTGGGTCGATGCTGTGTTGCTTTGTGTTGGTACGGGCGTTTCAGCCCTGCGACCGCTCCCTGTCGGGAAAGTTCCCGCTGCGGAAGTTGATTCGACACTCATGGTACGACTCCTTGGTCCGCACCAGCACCATCGCTGGTGACGTATACCAGAGTACACCTAGCTTGGCAAGGCAATACTTCTCGGAGATTGTGGCGAAGGTCACTATGCTATGTGATGCAAGTCACATAAATTGCCCCTCTAGTGATGGCTGTTAGCGGCCATTCCGCAGGCATCACGCGCGCCGTCCCGCCCTCACCACGCGGTTCCTTCCCAGCGATTTTGCCTCGTACAAAGCAGCGTCCGCGGCCGCGATCATCGTGGTGAGGTCGACAGCGTCGGCGGGACTTGAAGCGACTCCATAACTGACGGTCGGAAGCTGCATGTCGTCGAGGCTTTCGGTGGCTGCCAGGGCTCGGCTGATGTCGGCCGCGATGCTCTCGGCCCGTTCCTGCGTCGCTCCGGGCAGGAGCAGGATGAACTCTTCGCCGCCGTATCGCCCGACGACGTCGGTGGCCCGCACGGATTCGGTACAGGCATGGGCAAACGCCTTGAGGGCGGCGTCGCCGGCCGCGTGTCCGTAGACGTCGTTGATGGCTTTGAAGTGGTCAAGGTCGGCCAGGATCAAGGAGGCAATGGATCCCGTCGCATGCAGGCGCTTCAATTCCTTGGCGGCTAGGTCCAGGAAAGTGCCGCGGTTAAGCAGGCCCGTGAGGTTGTCGCGGGCGGCGCGTTCGCTGAGCCCGTTGATCAGTTGGTCGTTGCTGAGCGCGGTCATGCTGAAGGAGACAGCGACAAGCAGTACCAATGTGACCAGGCTTGCAATGGACGGGCCGAAGTACAGCCGGAAATCCGGTCCCGATTGTCCTTCCGCGAGAAACAGCACCCAGCGGCCGAAATAGTAGGTGGCGAGGAACCCGGCGGCTATGGCCATGGATTTGTGGACATGGGAGTAACTGGAATCCAGGCGCCAAAGATCCAGCGAAGCAAGGCCGATTCCTACGGTCATGAACCCCAGGTACGCGAGCCCTCCGGACCAGGTGTTGGTGCCCGGTGTGTCCAGGAGCGAAGCGAACACCGTTACGGCGCACGCGGCGGCGAGTCGCCATCGGGGTGCCGGGAGCATCCGCAGGGACCTCGCACCGGCCCAGACGCTGAATGCTCCTCCAACGAGCAAAGCGTTTCCGGACGGGTTCGCCCACACCTGGTGTGGCGTCCCGTTAAGGAGGAACGCGGAATTCCCCGTAAGGAAGAACAGAAGGGCGATGCACCACCAGCCGTTGTAGGCCGATCGTGTTCGGCGGAAGGATGCGTAGAACAGCAAGAGCAAGGTGAGAGCGACCACGCCAAGTGCAACTCGCAGCGTTGTTATATCGAGGACCATTATTCGCTCCCGTAGCCAAAGACGAGACCAATTATGGCATCGCTCGTCGAACAATGCGCCCCATCATTCACGACAGCCCCATTCGTTACACGCGTAGCGGCGGAGCAGTGGCCAGGCCGTTCACTGTCAGGGGTATGTGAAAGAGTTTTCCTATGACAGATCCACTGCTTGCCCATGCCACCGAGTACGGCCGGATGTATGCCCGGTCCACTTCGGAAACCTTCTCGGTGCCGTCCATCACCACGGTGATCGGGCAGCAGGCCCATGACCTGGATGGTTGGTTCGGTTACATGGGGGCCAGCAGCCTCGCGAAGGACCCGGAACTCCCGCAGCATCTCTCCAGCCCGGCGAAGATGCGGCAAGCAGTCAATAGAGCGGCCAAGGCAGCCGAAGTCTATAGGGACGATGCCGCCCGTCGCGGCGACCGGGTCCACGGCTATTGCGAGCAGGTCGCCCTTCGCGCACTCGGACGTCCGCACCGGGTGGACGAAGCACGCGCCGAACTCGTATCGAACGGCGAGGAAGCCTTTGCCGCCCGGTTCGACGAATGGTGGGAGTTGTATCGGGTTGAACCGATCGCTCCGGAGATCACGGTGTGGAACGCGAGCGTCGGCTACGCGGGCACCTTGGACCTCGTCGCCAAGATCGGCGGCCGTGTGTGCCTCATCGATTACAAGACCAAGGGGACAACGCGCGATGGAACCGTGAAGCCCCTCGACAACAAAGTGGTCATGCAATTGGTGGCGGGCATGAAGGCGGAAGAGAGCCTTGTCGATCCCGTGGCAGGGGAGTGGGAACCCTGGCAATACGGAGAGAATCCGATCCTGCTTGCCGTAGCCATCGGCGAAACCGAAGTGCGTCCGCAACGGGCCAATCCGGATGTCCTCAAGCATTACTGGTGGAAGTTCTGCGCCCTGAAGAGGGTGTGGGAAATGTCGGCCGACGTCTCCTCGGCGGGAACAGCCCTGCTCCCGGTTGCTCCGCCGTCGTACCCTGCCGCCGCCGCAGTGGCAGGCTCAACTAAACTGGCTTAGCTCCCTCGTTGCGGGGGTCGAAGTTTTGCCGATCGTGAGGAAAGACAGCAGATGGCCATATTGAGTATCCGTATCATCGGCGACCCCGTGCTCCGCACGGTTGCCGAGCCAGTCACGGAATTCGGACCTGAGCTGGCCAAACTTGTGTCGGACATGACCGAAACCATGGAAGACGTGGACGGCGCGGGCCTCGCGGCCCCCCAGATCGGCGTGAGCCAAAGGGTCTTCACCTACCGTATTGGCGGGGTGGAAGGCCACATCATCAACCCTGTCCTGGAGAACAGCGAAGAATTCCAACCGGACGAGGTGGAGGGCTGCCTCTCCATTCCGGGCCTCGCGTTCCCGGTCCGCCGTCGCCAGACCACTCGCGCCACCGGCGTCGACCTCAACGGCAACCCGGTGTCCATCGAGGCGGAAGGCATGCTCGCGCGGTGCTTCCAGCATGAGACTGACCATCTCGACGGAATCCTCTTCACGGACCGTTTGGAAGGGGAGGACCGGAAAACCGCGTTGAGGGCGATCCGGGCAGCGAACTACCACTCGGTCACCGAACAAACCACGGCCAAGCGCGCCACGACAGTTGCGTCGAGCTTCGGCAGCTTCGGGGTTGCCGAGTGAGGGTGCTCTTCGCCGGCACTCCCGCGGTTGCCGTTCCATCGCTCGAGGCTTTGATCGGGGCCGGTTTTGAGGTTGTTGCCGTGCTGACCAGGCCGGATGCGCCCACCGGTCGAAAGCGGATCATGACACCGTCTCCGGTTGCCGCACGGGCCTCGGAGCTCGGCATCGACCTCATCCATGCCTCAAAGGTGGATGCCGGCGTCACGGAGCGGATCGCCGCTTATCAGCCCGATGTTGCCGCGATAGTCGCATACGGCGGGCTCATTCCGATGGCCGCACTCGGAGTGCCGCGCCATGGCTGGATCAACCTCCACTTTTCCTTGCTTCCGGCTTGGCGGGGCGCGGCACCGGTGCAGCGCTCGGTGATCGCAGGTGACGACGTCACGGGTGCTGCGACCTTCCTCCTGGAAGAGGGGCTGGATACCGGACCTGTCTTCGGGACCCTGACCGAAACCGTGCGTCCGGAAGACACCGCTGGAGATTTGTTGGAGCGGCTTTCGCGTAGTGGCGCTGTCTTGTTGAGCCAGACGCTCTCCGCCATCGACGCCGGCAAGGCGGCTCCCCAGCCCCAGTTCGGTGACGTCTCACTCGCCCCGAAGCTGACGCTCGACGACGGCCGGCTCGACTGGAGGCAACCGGCCCTCGCGATCAACCGACGGTCCCGCGGTGTCACACCGGAGCCGGGGGCATGGACCATGCTGGATGGGCAACGGGTCAAGCTGGAACCCGTGGCCATGCGCCCCGATGTCCGCGACCTCGCGCCGGGCCACGTCAGGGCTGAGGGCCGGAACGTTTTGGTCGGCACAGGATCCCATGCGGTGCAGCTTGGCCGGATCCAGCCTGCGGGCAAGAAAATGATGCCGTCGGCCGATTGGGCCCGTGGTTTGGCAACACCGGAAAATGTGGAGTTTGAATGAATGAGTCAGGCCGGCGCGGCCCGAATACCGGCGGAAACCGTGGGGACGGGCACAACAGCCGCGGTGCCCGCGGCGAAAGCCATCGCAACGCCCAAGGCCGCGAACGCAACCGGGGCCCGCAGCGTGGTTTCTCGGCCAATGCTCCCTCCCAGCGGACCCGCCGGGCCGATCCCGCGAGGTTGGTGGCGTTCGAGGTCCTGCGCGCAGTCGCCTCGGAAGATGCGTACGCGAACCTGGTGTTGCCCGCGCGGATCCGCCACCACCATCTCGACAAACGCGATGCCGGCTTTGCCACTGAACTTAGCTACGGGGCTTTGCGCGGCCAGGGCACTTACGACGCCGTGCTCGCGAAATGCGTCGACCGACCGCTCTCGAAGCTCGATCCCGCGATCCTGGATGCGCTCCGCCTTGGCGCGCATCAGTTGCTTGCCATGCGCGTCCCTGCCCATGCCGCCTTGGACCAGACCGTCGGTTTGGCCCGTGCCGTCATCGGAGCCGGTCCGTCCTCCCTTATCAACGCCGTGCTGAGAAGGGTCAGCGCGAGGTCGTTGCCGGAGTGGCTCGATTACCTCCTGGAGGACGAATCGGACGAGACAAGGATCGCTTCGGTCCGCCACGCGCACCCGGAATGGATTGTCAGGGCGCTGCGCCAGTCGCTCGTCGCTCATGGCCGCCCGGCAAACGAAATCACTGAATTGCTCGACGCCGACAACGCCGCCCCGGTAGTGAACCTCGTGGCTCTGCCGGGAATAGGCAACCTCGACGAAGCTTTCGAAAACGGTGCTACGGCTGGCGAACTCGTCGCAGATTCCGCATTGTCCAGCGGAGGCGACCTCGGCCGTATGTCATCCATCCGCGAGGGCACCACGCGGGTCCAGGATGTCGGATCCCAATTGGTCGCGCGCGCCGTCGTCGGAGTCGAGCTCGGATCCGCGCCTGGGACGGGCGAGAAGTGGCTGGACCTTTGCGCCGGCCCCGGCGGCAAAGCCGCGCTTCTTGCCGCGCTCGCCCGCCAGGAGGGGGCGACCCTCCTGGCCAATGAACCAGCAGAACACCGGGCGAAACTGGTCCGCCAGGCCCTCGGGGCAGTTCCCGGCGACACGTGGACCGTTCGCGTCGGCGACGGGCGCGACGTCGGCAAGGAGCAGCCGGGGACGTTCGACCGGGTCCTTGCAGACGTTCCGTGCAGTGGCCTCGGCGCGCTGCGACGCCGGCCTGAGTCGCGTTGGCGCCGGACGCCCAAGGACCTCGCCGATCTCGGTCCCTTGCAGCGTGAACTACTCAACTCGGCCATCGACGCCGCGAAGCCCGGCGGGGTGGTGGCTTACGTCACCTGTTCGCCGCACCCGGCGGAGACCACCGCCGTCGTGGACGATGTCTTGCGCAAGCGGACCGACGTGGAACAGATCGACGCCGGAGCCGCCTTGGATGCCGTGAGCCTCACCGGAAGCCTCGGCGCCGGGCACGAGTTGACAGCCCAACTTTGGCCGCACGTGCACAGTACGGACGCGATGTTCCTGGCGCTCCTGAGGAAGAAACCGTAACGTTCAGCGGCCATCCCTGGCCGACCGCCGCCCGCGCCTAAGCTGGAACCGCGAGACCGACACCAACCCAGAGGGAACTGCCTTGACCCAGTGCTGCATCAACCCGAGCATCCTTTCCGCGGACTTCGTGAACCTGGAAGCCGAGCTGAAAAGGATCAGCAACGCCGACGCCGTGCACGTGGACGTGATGGACAACCACTTTGTCCCGAACCTGACACTCGGCCTGCCCGTCGTGGAACGGATCCAGGCAGTCAGCCCGGTTCCGCTGGATGCCCACCTGATGATCGCCGACGCCGACCGCTGGGCGCCGTCCTACGCGGACGCTGGCGTGGCTTCAGTGACGTTCCACGCCGAAGCTGCGATCGCTCCCGTCAAGCTCGCCCGCGAACTGCGCGCCCGCGGCTCGAAGGCGGGGATGGCGCTCCGCCCGGCCACGGCCGTGGAACCGTACTTGGACATGCTTGGCGAACTGGACATGCTCCTCATCATGACGGTCGAGCCCGGCTTTGGGGGGCAGTCCTTCCTGGACATCACGTTGCCGAAAATCCGGCGGGCACGGGCTGCCATTGACGGTTCCGGCATCGGCGTCGCCTTGCAGGTTGATGGGGGCGTCACCGAGGAGACCATTGTCCGGGCGGCCGAGGCAGGTGCGAACGTCTTCGTTGCGGGATCCGCCGTCTACGGCCATGACGACCCCGCTGCGGCCATCGACCGGTTGCGTGCAGCCGGTGTTGGTGCAATGTGACGATAATGACGCACGCGGCTGCAGTGAGGCGGGGGAATACATTGTCCATGCCGCCGGTTGTGGCACAATAGCAAACACACATTACGTGCTCCGGGGTCGGTGTAATTCCGAACCGGCGGTCATAGTCCGCGACCCGCGAGCCATTGTGGTTCCTGCAAAGGAGCCGCGAGGGCGGACGGTTGAACTGGTGGAATTCCAGTACCGACAGTTAAAGTCTGGATGGGAGAAGCACGTACAGTCTTGGCTCGGCGCCTTGTGCGCCTGGTCCTAAGCTGTCGTACACCCCCGGAGCCATCGCGGCATTCGAGGGAAGGAACGGCATGGACTTTCTGCGATGGCTCTTCGAAGCACAGATTCCCGTTGGCGGATCTGTTTTGGTTCTTCGTGAAGTGCTAGGCAACATCTTCGGGCTCACCAGCGCCTTGGGCGGCATGCGCCGCAAAGTCTGGGCATGGCCTATTGGCATCGCGGGCAATCTGCTCCTGCTCACGGTATTCCTCGGCAACGTCTTCGGTACGGCTTCTCCGGCAACCCTGTGGGGTCAAGCCGGACGGCAAGTCATGTTCATCGGTGTCGCCGTTTACGGCTGGTACCGCTGGAGGCAGGGCCTTCGATCGGCTTCCCAAAACCGGGCCATCGTGCCGGGCTGGGCGAGTCCGGCTGCTCGAATCCTTTTGGTGGCAGCCATGTTCGCCGGAACTGCGGCACTGACCCCGCTCTTCGCCTCGCTGGGCTCCTATCCGCCAGTGTGGGCGGATGCCTGGACGTTCATGGGGTCGCTACTGGCCACCTACGGAATGGCGCGCGGTTGGACCGAGTTCTGGCTCATCTGGGTTGCCGTGGACATCGTTGGAGTACCGCTCCTATTCAGCGCGGGCTACTTCGCCAGCGCCTTCATGTACCTGTTTTACGGTTTCTTCACGCTGGCTGGATTCTTCGTGTGGTGGCGGGCTGATCGACGTGAGCGCACATCGCGAATCGGTGGCCTCGAGCCTGCACCGGCTGGAGCCTTGCAATGAACGAGTCCTTTAACTTGGCCTTCTCAACAGCCGAATCAGAGGCCATGGAAACCGCGTTGCACGTCGCGCTCAGGGGACACAGGGGTGCCAATCCGTTGGTCGGAGCCGTTGTCCTCGGAGCAGGCGGGAAGCAGTTGGTCACGGGCTACCACCGTGGCGCGGGCAGCGCCCACGCAGAGGCGGACGCCATCAACAACGCGCAAGCAAAGGGGGTTGACCTTCGCGGCACCACCATGGTGGTCACCTTGGAGCCGTGCAACCACACCGGCAGGACCGGCCCTTGCGCGCAGGCCATTATCGACGCCGGAATCTCGCGTGTGGTCTACGCCGTCGACGATCCCCATGACCGTGCCGCAGGCGGTGCCCGCACGTTGCGGGCGGCCGGCGTCGACGTGCAGTCCGGCCTCAGCGCCGAGGATGCTCACGCGCTGAACCGTGAGTGGTTTGCCGCGGTCAGGGCCAGGCGTCCGTTCGTCACGCTCCACATCGCCCAGACCCTTGACAGCAGGATTGCGGCCACGGACGGGACGAGCCAGTGGATCTCAAGCCCGGAATCCCTTGCCGACAACCATGGTTTGCGCAGGTTGATCGACGCGATCCTGGTGGGCACGGAAACAGTCCGGGTGGACAACCCCCGCTTGACGGCCCGGGAGCTCGATGGCCGGGAATCCGAAAGCCAGCCCCTAAGGGCGGTCATGGGATTGAGGGACATTCCCGCCGATGCCGCCATGCGAGGAACGGATGGCAGATTCGTCCATCTGCGCACCCGGGAGCCGGCGGAAGCTCTGGAGCTGCTTTTCGCCGAGGGCGTCCGCCACGTCATGGTGGAGGGTGGATCCCGCATCCTCAGTGCGTTCCTCGCGGCCGGACTTGTGGACGAGATGATCATCTATCTCGCGCCGACCCTTCTCGGTGCAGGCAAAGCTGCCTTGGGGGACCTCGGAATTTCGACCCTGGCCGAAGCCCAGCATTGGACCTGGGACGACGCCGGCGGCGGTTCGGTCCATGCCCTGGGGCGGGACCTTCGCTTGCACCTGCGTTCCGGACCAGCTGACGAAAACAACCCCGCGTGGAGCACGTCCCGCGACCACAACAAGCCACTTCCGGGCAAGGATGCCACGGATTCCACCACAGGAGGACACTGATGTTTACCGGAATCGTCGCTGAACAAGGCACGGTCCTGTCCGTCGAACACGAGGGCGGGACGAGCGCGACCCTGCGCCTGAAGGCACCTACCACCGCGGAAGGCCTCGCACTGGGCGGCTCCATCGCCGTCAACGGAGTATGCCTGACCGCCACGGAAATCGACGGCCAGGAATTCAGCGTCGACGTCATGGGCGAGACCCTCGTACGCACCACTATCGGCGAACTCACTGCCGGCGATGCAGTCAATCTTGAGCGCTGTGTCGAGGCGGGTGGCCGCTTGGACGGCCACGTCGTCCAAGGGCACGTGGACGGTGTGGGCGAGCTTCTCGAGCGTGAATCCCTCGGAAACTGGGATCGTCTCCGGTTCGGCGTCCCGGCCCCGTTGGCCCGGTACATCGCCGAAAAAGGATCGATCGCCGTCGACGGCGTTTCGCTCACCGTTACGGCAGTCAGCCCGGCGGCTGAAGCCAATCCGTGGTTTGAAGTGGGCCTCATTCCCACCACTCTGGATGAAACCGGTCTCGGCGCAAAAGCCGCAGGAGGCCGGGTAAACCTCGAAGTCGACGTGCTCGCCAAGTACACTGAGCGGCTGTTGTCCTTCCGCCCGACCGCACAGGCAGAGGAGGCCGCACTGTGAGTGCCGAACATAACCAGGGCACCACCGCGGTGCGACAAGGCCTGGATCCCGTCGAAGCGGCCGTCCAGGCGATGGCGGCAGGACGACCCGTCATTGTGGTTGACAACGAGGACCGCGAGAACGAAGGCGACATCATCTTTGCCGCGGAGCATGCGACGCCGGCCCTCATGGGCTGGACGATCCGCTACAGCTCCGGTGTCATCTGTGTTCCCCTTGAGGGCGCCCGGGCCGACGCACTCGCACTTCCCCCGATGGTCTCAGTCAACGAGGACGCCAAGGGCACTGCCTACACTGTGTCTTGTGACGCGGCTATCGGAGTGAGCACCGGCATTTCGGCCACCGACCGCGCCTTGACGGCGCGGATCCTTGCCGATCCCAGCAGCACTCCGTCGTCCATTACCCGGCCCGGGCATATTTTTCCGCTCCGGGCCGTTAAAGGGGGAGTGCGTGAACGTCCGGGGCACACGGAAGCGGCGGTTGACCTGTGCCGGCTTGCAGGCCTTGCCCCGGTAGGCGTGATCGCCGAGTTGGTGCATGACGACGGTGAAATGATGCGGCTGGACAGCCTCCGGGAGTTCGCTGCCGAGCACGGGTGTCCTCTGATCTCGATAGAGGACCTCGTAGCTTACGTAGCGGCTTCGGAAGGCGGGGACCAGGCGGCAATTCCGGCAGTAGACGAGGAGCAGCGATGACCACATCGACAAAGCACGACGGCGGCAGCGCGGCACGTGCACCCCATCCGGTGAGCGGTGGCCCGATAGTCCAATTGCCCACCGCTTTCGGCGAGTTCGTGGCCCAAGCTTGGACCGACCTCGTGACCGGCGTCGAGCATTTGGCGGTGAGTTCTCCCGTCGCCCACCGGCCAGGCAGGGCCCCCTTGGTGCGCTTGCATTCCGAATGCCTCACAGGCGACGTTTTCGGCTCCTACCGCTGCGATTGCGGTGAACAGCTCGCGTACGCGTTGGAGCTCATCGCCGAAGAAGGCGGCACCCTGCTCTATCTGCGCGGCCAGGAAGGGCGCGGCATCGGCCTGGCGAACAAGATCAAGGCCTACGCCCTTCAGGAAGCCGGATTCGACACCGTGGAAGCCAACGAACAATTAGGCCTCCCGGTCGATGCGCGCTGCTACAAGGCCGCCGCCCAGATCCTGGCCGAAATGGGCCTTCATGAGATCCGTCTCCTGAGCAACAACCCGGATAAGCAGAACCGGCTGGCCCAGGCAGGCGTGAAGGTTGTCGAGATGGTTCCCACCGAGGTTCCGTCCCGTGAACAGAACCTGCGCTACCTGCAAACCAAGAAGAACCGCATGGACCATCGCCTGACGCTTGGCGAAACCGAGCCCGCGGGCAGCCATGCCATTGCCACGACCTTCGAGCACGAACAAGACTGAAGCGCATCCTCAAGACTGAGCTGCACTCCCACAACGAACGGACTATCGCACACCCATGAGCGGACACGGCGCCCCCACCATCGACTTGACCACCCTCAATCCGGAGGACACCCGAGAACTTAAGCTCGCCATCGTTGCAGCCAGCTGGCACACCCAGATCATGGACGGGCTCCTGGACGGAGCCTTGCGCGCGGCCAAGGAAGCCGGCATCGCCGAGCCGACTGTGCTGCGCGTTCCGGGCTCCTTCGAGCTTCCCGTCGCCGCCGCGCGCCTCGCCCCGCACTTTGACGCTGTGGTGGCGCTGGGCGTGGTCATCCGCGGTGGCACACCGCACTTCGACTATGTGTGTCAGGCTGCGACGTCGGGCCTCACCGACGTGAGCGTTCGCACCGGCGTGCCGGTCGGCTTCGGAGTACTGACCTGCGATACCGAACAGCAGGGCCTGGACCGTGCCGGTCTCGAAGGGTCCTCGGAAGACAAGGGCCACGAGGCCGTCACCGCGGCGCTGGCCACGGCCTTGACCCTCAAGCAATACAGCTAAGCGGTCGACGAAAGGGATGTGGCGGCCTTCGTTGGCGGCATCGCTACCACGTGCGAAGCGTCGAGCCGGGAGCATTATTGTGCGTTCGATCACATCCCTTTCGTCATTCAAAGTCCCGACAGGCGGTCAGCTGCCCGGAGCAAGTAGGCTGTAGGGCGTGAAGAATTTCGAGACGCTGTTCGCCGAACTCAGCGAAAAGGCAGCGACCCGTCCGGCAGGCTCCCGCACCGTCGCCGAATTGGACTCCGGAATCCATGGCATCGGCAAGAAGGTCGTGGAAGAAGCAGCCGAAGTCTGGATGGCGGCAGAATACGAGTCCGATGAAGCCGCAGCCGAGGAAATTTCCCAGTTGCTTTACCACCTTCAGGTCCTGATGCTCGCCAAGGGTCTGAGCCTGGAAGACGTTTACAAGCATCTTTAGCCACGTCCGCCCCGCTGCGATCCACCTCCGAAACAGGACCGTACGCAGGCTTTCAGCGTGGCCCCGAGCCCTTGATTGTTTGAAACTTCCCCTTCCATTCCCAAGAAAGTCCCCATAATGCTGCGAGTAGCCGTCCCCAACAAGGGATCCCTATCAGAAGCCGCCTCCGCAATGCTGTCCGAGGCCGGATACCGCCAACGCCGCGATTCCCGCGAGCTGGTCATGGTGGATCCGGACAACGACATTGAGTTCTTCTTCCTCCGTCCCCGCGACATCGCGGTTTACGTCGGCCAAGGAACCCTCGACGTCGGCATCACGGGCCGCGACCTCCTGCTCGACGCGCAAGTCGAAGCCGAAGAGTTGCTTCCGCTCGGTTTTGCTGCCTCGACGTTCCGCTTCGCCGGCCCGGTCGGTGACTTCAGCGGCGTCGAGCAGCTCGAGGGCAAGCGCTTGGCGACCAGCTACGACGGCCTCCTGCGGGACTACCTCGCCGAGCGCGGTGTCAAAGCCAAGGTCGTCCGGCTCGACGGCGCCGTGGAATCGTCTGTCCGGCTCGGCGTCGCAGACGCGATTGCCGACGTCGTTGAGACCGGAAACACGCTGAAGGCAGCCGGCATGGAAATCTTCGGCGAGCCGATCCTGAAGTCCGAGGCCGTCCTGATCCGCCGCACTGGCGAGGGCGGTGCCGCGAATGGCACGGCGAAGGAAATCGACGTCCTCATCCGGCGCCTGCAAGGCGTTCTTGTGGCCCGCCAGTACGTGCTGATGGACTACGACATCCGCAAGGACCTGGTCGAGGAAGCGGCATCGTTGACCCCTGGCCTCGAGTCGCCCACGGTATCGCCCCTGCGCGACTCCGACTGGGTTGCGGTGCGGTCAATGGTGCCGAAGAAGGAAACCAACCGGATCATGGACGAGCTTTATGACCTCGGCGCACGAGCCATCCTGGTCAGCAGCATCCACGCCTGCCGCATCTGACCTGCCGATTGACGGCGATAAGCCGTACGGCGAAGAACACACGAGACGAATCCAGGAGTAGCAATGGCTGTAGCAGTCCGGGTCATCCCGTGCCTTGACGTCGATGCGGGCCGTGTGGTCAAAGGCATCAATTTCGAGGGCCTCCGTGACGCCGGCGATCCCGTTGAACTGGCCCATCGCTATGACAACGCGGGTGCCGACGAACTCACGTTCCTCGACGTCACCGCATCGTCCGGCAACAGGGAAACCACTTTCGACGTCGTCCGCCGCACGGCCGAAGAGGTCTTCATTCCGCTGACGGTCGGCGGGGGAGTGCGCGGCGTTGCAGAGGTGGACAAGCTCCTTCGCTTCGGCGCGGACAAAGCCTCCATCAACACGGCGGCCGTTGCGCGTCCGGATGTCATTGACGAGATCACCAGGCACTTCGGTTCGCAGGTCCTCGTGTTGTCGGTGGATGCCAGGCGTACGCGGCCGGGCTCGGAGCCCACGGCATCAGGTTTTGAGGTGACCACCCACGGAGGCCGTCAAGGCACCGGAATCGACGCGATCGCCTGGGCCAAGGAAGCCGCTGACCGGGGAGTCGGGGAAATCCTCCTGAACTCGATTGACGCCGACGGCACGAAGGATGGTTTCGATCTCGAGCTCATCCGCCTCGTCCGGGCAGCCGTCCGGATTCCGATCATCGCCTCCGGTGGCGCGGGGGAGCCGGCGCACTTCCCGCCGGCAGTCGAAGCCGGAGCAGATGCAGTCCTGGCGGCCTCCGTGTTCCACTTCGGACCGGACGACATGATGGCCCAGGTCAAGGCCGCGATCCGCGACGCCGGTTTCCTTGTCCGTTAGTAACTGTCCGTTGGTCACTGCCACACGAAACTGACCCGGTGTCCGGAGCCCCACGGGGTTCCGGACACCGGGTCAGTTGACGTTTAAGGTCCAGCTAGGGGCCGGCTCCTGTTTTGAAGGCTGCCTAGAGTCCGACTTCGGCCGACTGGAGCAGCGCGACGGCGTCAGGCTGGCCTTCGAAGGTCACTAGGGCGTGGTGGGTGCGACCGTGGGCATGCATTAACAGCTCACCCGGTTCGCCCACAATGGCGACAGATACGGGAGCGCGTTTGGCGACGTGGCGCGGGCCGGTGGGGCGGACCAGCACGATTCCGAGGTCGACGCCGCGGTAGAGGATGGCGGCGCGCTTGATCAGTTCATCCCACAGGGCGTCGGAGTATTCTTCGTCGAGCGCGCGCGGTGCCCAACGGTCTCCTGCGCGACGGATGTCTTCCGTGTGCACGAAGTACTCGATCAGGTTGGAGGACTCGTCGAGGGCCTTGATTTTCAAGGGGGATAAAGGAGGCGGCCCGGAGCGGAAGGTGTTGACCAACTCGGCGTAGTCTTCCGCTGTCTTGAGCTTGCCCGCCAGTTTTGCCGTGGCTTTGTCTGAGGCCTTCGCGAGGCTCTTGACGAGCAGTCCGATTCCGACTGCGGCCTTGCGCTCGCGCAAGTACAGATGCGCCGCGAGATCCCGTGTGAGCCACCCTTCGCAGAGCGTGGGGGAGTCAGGTCCGGCCGCCAGGAGTGTTTCGGCCAGTACTTCGCGGGAGGGTTCGACGAAATGCATCACTTGTGAAACTAGCACGAGACGCGCTCCGTTGCGCATTGGAACCGCCGCTGAATTTCGGCTCTTGGAGAGGCACTAGACTTGATCTGATGTCTGAGCAGTCAACACCCCCAGTCGGTCACTCCGCCAGTACCCTTGCCGCGCCCGCGGCGGGGTTCGTCGTCGAATCCGGTAGTCCGCTCCCAGAGGAACTGGCCACCGCGCTGAAGCGCGACTCCGCCGGCCTCGTCGCGGCGATCATCCAGCAGTTCGACACCAACGAAGTCCTGATGCTGGGCTGGATGGACGATGAAGCCTTGCACCGGACCCTGACTACCGGGCGCGTTACCTTCTTCTCGCGCTCCCGGCAGGAGTACTGGCGCAAGGGCGATACCTCCGGGCACGTCCAGTACGTCAAGTCGGTGGCACTGGACTGCGACGGCGATGCGCTCCTGGTGCGCGTCGACCAGGTCGGAGCCGCTTGCCACACCGGTACGCGTACTTGCTTCGACGGCCGGAGCCTCGCAGCTGTAACAGGCGAGCGGGACTAGCGCCCAACACCCGAAATTCACTCAGGCAGCACACACAAGAAGAGGCGGAGAACACAAACCATGCAGGACCTTGGAATCATCACCCCGGGCCTGGAGGAGTTCCGCGAACTCGCCGCACACAACCGGGTCATTCCTGTCCGGCTCAGGGTACTGGCCGACGCCGAGACCCCCATCGGTCTTTACCGCAAGCTGGCGCAAGGCCAACCCGGAACGTTCCTCTTGGAATCGGCCGCGGTCGGTGGCGCCTGGTCGCGTTACTCGTTCATCGGAGCCCGTTCACGGGCAACCCTGACCAGCAAGGATGGCCAAGCGCACTGGATCGGTGAGCCGCCCGTCGGCGTGCCGGTGGATGGAAGCCCCGTGGATGCCGTCCGTGACACGGTCGCCGCTTTGCAGACCGACCGCTTCCCGGACCTGCCGCCCTTCACCTCGGGACTTGTCGGTTTCCTTGGGTGGGAAACGGTCCGGCACTGGGAGAAGCTGACGAGTCCGCCCGAGGACGATCTCCACTTGCCGGAGATCGCCTTGAACCTGGTCACGGACATGGCTGTCCACGACAACATGGATGGAACCGTTTTGTTGATCGCCAACGCGATCAATTTCGACAACAGCTCCGAGCGCGTGGACGAAGCCTGGCACGACGCCGTTGCCCGGGTTAAGCGGCTCCTCGACCAAGTCAGCACTCCGGTGAAGCAGCCGGTCTCAGTGCTGCAGTCCGCCGCGCTCGACTTCGCGTCGAGCGTGCAGGAACGTTGGGATGAGCAGGAGTACTTGAACGCGATCGATCGCGGCAAGGAAGCGATCGTCGACGGCGAGGTGTTCCAAGTGGTTATCTCGCGCCGCTTCGAGATGGACTGTTCGGCGGATCCGCTCGACGTTTACCGCGTGCTGCGCAACACCAACCCCAGCCCATATATGTACTTGTTCAGCCTGGAAGATGCCGACGGCCGGGAATACACGATTGTCGGTTCTTCTCCTGAAGCCTTGGTCACTGTCACCGGCAATGAGGTGATCACGCACCCGATCGCAGGATCGCGCCCGCGAGGCAAGACAGTCGAAGCCGACAAGGCTCTGGCTTCCGAGCTGCTTGCCGACCAGAAGGAGCGCGCCGAGCACTTGATGCTGGTTGACCTCTCCCGGAACGATCTGTCCAAGGTCTGCGTTGCCGGCACCGTTGACGTGACGCAATTCATGGAAGTCGAGCGGTTCAGCCACATCATGCATTTGGTGTCCACCGTGGTGGGGGAGCTTGCCCCGGACGCCAAGGCGTACGACGTCTTGAAGGCGACCTTCCCGGCGGGCACCCTTTCAGGTGCGCCGAAGCCGCGCGCATTGCGACTCCTCGACGAACTCGAGCCGCACCGCCGCGGCATCTATGGCGGCGTGGTGGGGTACCTGGACTTCGCGGGCGACATGGACATGGCAATCGCCATCCGCTCGGCGCTGCTGCGCGACGGCCGGGCGTACGTCCAGGCAGGCGGCGGAATTGTGGCTGATTCGCACAAGCCGACTGAGGCGCTGGAATCCGTCAACAAGGCTGCAGCACCCTTGCGTGCCGTACACACCGCGGGATCGCTTCACGATGTCTCACCGGAGGCAGTGTCCGCCGGTCCCGCCGACGACGGAGAACCTGCCTCGTGACTGCTGCCGGCCACCGCTCCACCGCCACCAAGCCCCCGCTGTGGGCACGCAAGGCCAACATTGTCCTGGCCCTGGCGCTTCTCGCCCTCGCGGTCGTCGGGACGACGACGCAAAGTTGGATCGACGTACGCCTCGACCCCGCAGCCGCGGCAAGCGCAGACCTCCACGTCCAAGGCAGTAAGGCAGCTACTGCCGTCACGGCCTTGGCGATCGTGGCCCTGGCCGGTGGCCTCGCATCCTCGATTGCCGGAAAGGTGTCGCGTTGGGTCATAGCCGCGATCGTCGTGCTCGCCTCGGCGGGCATCATTGTGGCCGCCGCCCTCGTGGTCGCCGGGCCCCTTGCCGCGGCCCAAGGAACGATCGCTGCAACCACCGGAATTTCAGGCGGACAGGCAGGGGCGTCTTTCACGGTCTTTCCTGTCCTGGCGCTTGTGGCCGCAGTTCTGCTGGCGTTGTTCGGGTGCCTGCTTCCTTTCGCTGGCCGCTATTGGAAGGGCCGCACCAAATACGACGTCGCGGCCCGGGCAGCCGCCGCGGGTTCCGGACCGGTCGACGAGATCGACAGTTGGGACCGCCTCTCGCGCGGAGAAGATCCTACGTAAGACTCACCCGCCCGTGACGTCGGACGATGTCCCGGGCACCGCCAATAAATGGCAGAATGTAAGCAGTATTCATCCCGAGGAGATTTTCACATGAGCAAAACCACTGTGTCCGCGAGCAATGCCCCGGCGACCGAGGCGAGCCACGGCGACGCAATCGGCCACGGCAACAGCCCGGCAGCGTGGACCTGCGTGATTGTCATGCTGGTTGGCGCACTGGTTTGCGCCATCGCCTTTGTGATTGCCAGTACCCCCATTTTCATCGGCGGAGCGGTGGTCATGGTAATCGGCCTGCTCGCGGGCTGGGCCATGCGCAAGGCCGGCTACGGCGTTGGCGGCAGCAAGCTGAAGAACGCCGGCCACTGACTGTGACTGTTCTGGATGACATCGTCGTCGGTGTCAGGGAGGACATGGAGGCACGCCGCCACCTCGTCGGACTTGACGAACTGAAAGCGCGTGCGGCTGACACCGCTCCCGCGCTGGACGCATGGGCCGCCTTGGGTGGCCCGTCGGCCAGCCGCGCCGATCTGAAGGTCATCGCAGAAATCAAGCGGCGCAGCCCGTCGAAGGGCGACCTCGCCAGCATTGCAGACCCCGCTGAACTTGCGCGGCAGTACGCCGACGGCGGTGCATCCGTGATCAGCGTCCTCACCGAAGAGCGGCGCTTCAATGGCTCCTTGGCGGACCTGGACACAGTGCGTGCCGCCGTCGGGATCCCGCTCCTGCGCAAGGACTTCACAGTCGAGGAGTACCAGATCTGGGAGGCCCGTGCCCACGGTGCCGACCTCATCCTGCTGATCGTCGCCGCGCTTTCCGACGCGCAACTGCAGGAATTCAGCGCACTGAGCCACGAGCTCGGCATGAACGTGCTGGTGGAGACGCACACGCCCGAGGAAATCGAGCGCGCGGCCGCGGCCCAGGCACGGATCATCGGCGTGAACGTCCGCAACCTCAAGACGCTCGACGTCGACCGTTCCCTTTTTGCCTCGCTCGCCGGGAGCATCCCTCCGGGAGCGGTAGTGGTGGCGGAGTCCGGCGTGCGGAACGCCGACGACGTCGCACACTACGCCAGCAACGGCGCCCACGCGATTCTGGTCGGCGAGGCGCTCGTGAGCGACGCCACTCCGCGGGAACGCATCAGCGAATTCAAGGCAGCTGGAGCCGCTGCCATGGCAGTCAGGACCTGAGACTAGCCAGATGATTGCAGCGAGGCCGGGCCGACGATCTACAATGCGGCCCGCTGCTGCCCTGCGGCTCCTGGAAAACTCAACTATCAACTGAACAGGACGGTGAAACTGATGGTGGACGCGCCAACAGCGAACTCGGAAGAGAATGCGGCCGACGCATTCCTGCACGGCGGAGGCTCGCTGCGCAACGCGACTGGGCCGTACTTCGGCTCGTACGGTGGACGCTGGATGCCCGAGTCCCTCATTGCAGCCCTCGATGAAGTGCAGGACACCTTCGAGAAGGCAAAAGCCGATCCCGAGTTCCTCGCCCAGTTGAAGGACCTCAACAAGAACTACTCCGGCCGCCCGTCGCTGCTCACGGAAGCGAAGCGCTTCTCCGAACACGCCGGCGGCGCGCGCATCTTCCTCAAGCGGGAGGACCTGAACCACACGGGATCCCACAAGATCAACAACGTGCTCGGCCAGGCGCTCCTCGCTAAAAGGATGGGCAAGACCCGAGTCATCGCGGAAACCGGCGCCGGACAACATGGCGTGGCCAGCGCAACCGCGGCAGCTTTGCTGGGGCTGGAATGTGTTGTCTACATGGGTGCTGAGGACTGCCGTCGCCAGGCCCTCAACGTAGCCCGGATGCAGCTCCTCGGCGCCACTGTCGTTCCCGTCACCAACGGTTCGCAGACTCTGAAGGACGCCATCAATGACGCCCTTCGGGACTGGGTTTCCAACGTGGACACCACCCACTACCTTCTTGGCACGGCCGCCGGGGCACATCCGTTCCCGGCCATGGTCCGCTTCTTCCACGAGGTCATCGGCGATGAAGCGCGCGTCCAGATCCTTGAGCAGACCGGAAAGCTCCCCGACGCCGTGTGCGCCTGCATCGGCGGTGGTTCCAACGCAATCGGGCTCTTCCACAGCTTCCTGGACGACGCCTCGGTGAAGATCTACGGCTTCGAAGCCGGCGGTGAAGGCGTCGAAACCGGTCGCCACGCCGCAGCCATTACGCTCGGTCGCCCCGGCGTCCTCCATGGTGCCCGCTCGTACCTCATGCAGGACGAAGACGGCCAAACCATTGAATCGCATTCGATTTCCGCGGGTCTCGACTACCCGAGCGTCGGTCCGGAGCACTCGTACCTGGCGGACATAGGTCGAGTCACCTATGAGCCCATCACGGATACCGAGGCCATGGACGCCTTCCGCCTGCTTTGCCGGACGGAAGGCATCATTCCGGCCATCGAGTCCTCGCACGCACTCGCCGGAGCCATCAAGGTGGGCCACCGCCTCACCGAGGGCAAGGAGAACCCGGGTGACACGACCATCATCGTCAACCTCTCCGGTCGCGGCGACAAGGACGTGGAGACAGCGGCGGCCTGGTTCGACATGCTCGACGAGGACGGAAACGTCAAGGGGACTACCCTTTCCACCCGCAAACCCAAGGGGCCGACAGAGCGCGCAACGGGTGAGGCAAGCGCCACCAGCGACGAAGCAATCCCGGCGGAAGCCGAAGCGGCAGGCAAGGACCAGAACTGATGACTGAGCAGATCACAAGCAAGTCCGCGGCCGCCATCGACCGTGCCAAAGCGGAGGGTCGCGCTGCCCTGATCGGCTACTTGCCGGCCGGATACCCCGATGTCCAGTCCAGCATTGACGCTGGCATCGCGATGGCCCGGAACGGTGCGGACCTCATTGAAATCGGCATCCCGTATTCGGATCCGGTCATGGATGGTTCAGTCATCCAGGCCGCGACCACCGAGGCCATCGCCAACGGTTTCCGCGTGGCGAGCGTCTTCGATGTCGTGGCAGGCATCACCGCCGCCACCGACGCCGCCGTGCTTGTCATGACTTACTGGAACCCGGTGATGCGCATGGGTGTCGACGAGTTTTCCCGGAGGCTGGCCGAAGCCGGGGGAGCCGGACTTATCACCCCCGACCTCATCCCGGATGAAGCCGCCGAGTGGTTTGCGGCTTCGGACAAATACGGATTGGACCGCGTCTTCCTCGTTGCCCCGTCGTCCACTCCGGAACGCCTTGCCATGACGGTGAAGGCGAGCCGCGGATTCGTTTATGCCGTTTCCATCATGGGCGTCACCGGTACCCGGGCATCCGTCAGCAGCAGCGCCGAGAAGGTCGTGGCAGACACTCATGCGGCAGGCGCCGAGCGGGTTTGCGTCGGACTTGGGGTGTCCAACGCGAACCATGTCCGTGAGATTGCCGCCTATGCGGATGGCGTGATCGTGGGGACCGCGTTGGTGGCGGCGATCCGCGATGGCGGGGTTGGCGCCGTCGCGCAACTCACCAAGAACCTCAGCGCCGGCCTCGGCCGGGCGGCAGCTCAGAACACGACGCAAGCCTAGAAAAGGAAAAGCGTAGACCATGCAGAGCCTCCTCCACGCCGCGGCACTTGCTCCCATGAGCATTCCGAGCCCCTCATGGTCGGGATTCGATATTCCGCTGCCGTGGGGGAGCCTGCGCATCCACGCCTATGCGTTGTGCATCCTGCTCGGGATTGTTTTGGGGCTCTGGTTGACCGCCGTGCGCTGGAAGCGCCGGGGCACTCCTGAGGGAAGCTTGTGGGACATTGCCATCTGGGCGATTCCTTTCGGCATTGTGGGCGGCCGCCTCTACCACGTGTTTTCGTCTCCGGACGCCTACTTCGGTCCGGGCTTCAACGGCACCGGTGACCTCTCCCTGATTCCGCAGATCTGGCGTGGCGGCCTCGGTATTTGGGGCGCCGTGGTCCTGGGCGTCGTGGGTGCCTGGTTCGGCTGCCGCCGCTCGGGCGTGAAGCTCACTGCATTCCTGGACGCCGCTGCGCCGGGATTGCTGCTTGCCCAAGCGATCGGACGCTGGGGCAACTGGTTCAACCAGGAACTCTTCGGTGGACCTACCACACTGCCTTGGGGCCTCAAGATCGACCCTTCAAGCCCTAATTTTCCGGCCGGCATGCCGAGCGACACCTTGTTCCACCCGACCTTCTTGTATGAATCGCTGTGGGACATCATCGGCGTCGTTATCCTCCTGGTTCTCGACCGCCGTTTCCACTTCCGTCGGAGCCGGCTCTTCTGGCTCTACGCGATCTACTACACGCTTGGACGTGTCTGGATTGAAGCACTCCGTATCGACGACGCTGAACAGATCACCTTTTTCGGCGTCACGGCGCGCCTCAACGTGTGGACGAGCATCATCGTCTTCGTCGGCGCGCTCATCATTTTCATCGCCCTGACCCTGCGGGGCCGGCCGCTACCGGATTCGGCCTACCTGCCGGGTCGGGAACCAGCGGACGCCGCGATCGAAGCGGCACCCTCGAGCCAGGAAGACGATGAGAGAAACAGCACAATTGTGACCGACGAAACAGGCCATGATACGGACCTGCCTGTCTCGAGTAGTGGTGCACATGGTAATCTCCCCAATAACCAAAGCGATCTGGGCCATTCTGCTGAAAGGACCGAAAAGACTGAGGAGTCAGATTCCGGCGATACGTCGGGCACCGACCCCCAATCTGCCGGCACCACCGCAGGCAGTGCCCCCGGATCCGGGCCGGAAGCTGGTACCACCAAGTAGCCAGCGCTACGGCACAGGGGCACCGGGTTACCGCCCAGGGCCCCCGGCCACAGCGTCGTGGCATCCTTGGCAGTTCCCCGGCAGCACACAGAGGCTCCGTGGTCAAGCCTGGGCCAAAGGCATACGTAACTGTTCGTTGGGTCTTGCCTGCTGGCCTACAATTTCAAGTAATTAGCGCTTTGTTGTGCCCGTCACACGGCACGCAAGGTGGGGCCAGCGTTGTCCCTTCCATTCGCACTATCTCGAGGAAGGACGTCTTCAATGACCCGTCTTCATAGCCCAAGTTGGTCCGCCACAGACGAACCGCAGGGCGTTATCTCCCCATTCAAGCGCTTCGCCGCGCTCCCGGAAGGCCAGGGCCTCTACAACCCTGAGCAGGAAAAGGACGCATGCGGACTCGCGATCATTGCCACGCTGCGTGGCGAGCCGGGCTACGACATCGTGGAAGCGGCGCTGATCGCGCTGCGCAACCTTGAACACCGTGGAGCCGTGGGTGCTGACGAAGGCACCGGCGACGGTGCAGGCCTCCTCATGCAGGTTCCGGACGAGTTTTTCCGGGCTGTCACCGAGTTTGAGCTGCCTGCCCCCGGACAGTACGCCGTGGGTACGGCGTTCCTGCCTGCCGAGACCCGCGAAGCAGAAACTGCCAAGGCCGGTATTGAAGCCCTTGCCGCTGACGAGGGCCTGACCGTCCTCGGCTGGCGCGAGGTTCCCGTGGTTGCCGACCTCGTCGGTGCCATGGCGCGCGCCTGCATGCCGTACTTCGCCCAGCCCTTCTTTGCTTCCTCTACTGGTGAAACGCTCGAGCGCAACGAGTTGGATTCCCGCGCTTGGCGCATCCGCAAGCGTGCCCAGAACAAGTTCGGTGTCTACTTCCCGTCACTGTCGTCACGCACGATCGTATACAAGGGCATGCTGACAACCGCGCAGCTGGAGCCGTTCTACCCGGATCTTTCGGACAAGCGCTTCAAGACCAAGCTGGCCATCGTCCACTCGCGCTTCTCTACGAATACCTTCCCTTCGTGGCCGCTCGCCCAGCCTTTCCGCACCATCGCCCACAACGGTGAAATCAACACCGTCAAGGGCAACCGCAACTGGATGCGCGCCCGCCAGTCCCAGCTCGCGAGCCCCCTGCTGGGTGACTCGCCGGAAGAGCTGTACCCGATTTGTACCCCGGGAGCCTCCGACTCTGCGTCCTTCGATGAAGTCGCCGAGTTGCTCTGGCTTTCCGGCCGTCCCATCACCCACTCGATCATGATGATGATCCCCGAGGCCTGGGAAAACCACGCCACGATGGATCCGGCGCGCCGTGCCTTCTACGAGTACCACTCGCTGCTTATGGAACCGTGGGACGGCCCTGCCGCTGTGTCCTTCACCGACGGCAGCCTGGTCGGCGCGACTCTAGACCGCAATGGCCTGCGCCCTGGCCGATACTGGATCACCGAGGACGGCCTGATCGTCTTCGCTTCCGAGGTGGGCGTGATCGACGTCGAACCCGCCAAGGTGGTCAAGAAGGGCCGCGTCTCTCCCGGCAAGATGTTCCTCGTGGACACCGAAGCCGGCCGCATCATTGACGACGCGGAGGTCAAGGCCGAAGTTGCCGCAGCCAACCCTTGGGCCGAGTGGCTCAAGGACAACCTGATTGACCTCAAGGATCTCCCGGAGCGCGAGCACGTGCTCCACACTGCGGCGTCCGTCAACATCCGCCAGCGGACTTTCGGCTACACCACGGAAGAGCTCAAGATCCTCCTCGGCCCGATGGCCCGGACCGGTGCAGAACCGCTTGGCGCCATGGGTTCCGACACCCCGGTGGCGGTGCTGTCCAAGCGTCCGCGCTTGCTGTTCGATTACTTCGTCCAGTCGTTCGCGCAAGTTACCAACCCGCCTCTGGACGCTATCCGGGAAGAGCTCGTGACGTCGCTGACGTGCGCGATCGGGCCGAACGGCAACCTGCTCGACGTCGGACGAGTCCGCCAGCCGCAGGTTTCGCTGCCGTTCCCCGTGATCAACAACGATCAGCTCGCGAAGATCGCAAACATCGAGAACGCCGACGGCGACAAGGTGGCCATGAAGGTCCGTGGCCTGTACCGCCCCGAAGGCGGCGAGTCGGCCCTCCGCAGCCGGCTCACGGAAATCTGCGAGCAGGTTTCGGGTGCAATCAACCGTGGCGTCCAGTACATTGTGCTGTCCGACCGCGACTCCAACGCACAGTGGGCACCCATCCCGTCGCTCCTGCTGGTGAGCGCCGTACACCACCATTTGCTGCGCAGCGCCAACCGCACCAAGACCGCACTCGTGGTCGAGGCCGGCGACGTGCGCGAAACGCACCACGTGGCAGTGTTGATCGGGTTCGGCGCCGCCGCCGTGAACCCGTACCTGGCCATGGAGTCGGTCGAGCAGTTGATCAGCACCGGCGAAGTTGTCGGAGTGACTCCGGAAGACGGCGTCTATAACCTGATCAAGGGCCTCGGCAAGGGCGTCCTGAAGATTATGTCCAAGATGGGCATCTCCACTGTGGCTTCCTACACGGGCGCCCAGACGTTCGAAGCACTCGGCCTGTCCCAGGAATTGGTGGACGAATTCTTCTCCGGCACCCATTCCCAGCTGGGCGGCGTCGGCCTCGATGTCATCGCGGCCGAAGTTTCGGCGCGTCACCAGATGGCCTACCCGGACGGCGGCATCGAGCAGCCGCACCGTCCGTTGCTCGGCGGCGGTGAATACCAGTGGCGCCGCGACGGCGAGCCGCACCTGTTCAACCCGGAGACGGTCTTCCGCCTGCAGCATGCCACGCGGGAACGCCGTTACGACATCTTCAAGTCCTACACCAAGGGCATCGACGACCAGTCCGAGAACCTGATGACCCTTCGCGGCCTCCTCAAGTTCAAGGGCGGCATTCGCCCGGCCGTGCCGCTTGAAGAAGTCGAACCGGTTTCGAGCATCGTCAAGCGCTTCTCCACCGGCGCAATGAGCTACGGCTCCATCTCCAAGGAAGCCCACGAGACCCTCGCCATCGCCATGAACCGACTGGGCGCAAAGTCCAACACCGGTGAAGGCGGCGAGGACGTTGACCGCTTGCTGGACCCTGAGCGCCGCTCCGCCATCAAGCAGATCGCTTCCGGTCGTTTCGGCGTGACCAGCTTGTACCTGACCAACGCCGAGGACATCCAGATCAAGATGGCCCAGGGCGCCAAGCCCGGCGAAGGCGGCCAGCTCATGGCACAGAAGGTCTACCCCTGGGTAGCCCGGACCCGCCACTCCACCCCGGGCGTCGGGCTGATTTCGCCGCCCCCGCACCACGACATCTACTCGATCGAGGACCTCGCCCAGCTCATCTACGATGCCAAGCGGGCCAACCCCTCTGCACGGGTTCACGTCAAGCTCGTATCGGAAGTCGGGATCGGCACGGTGGCGTCCGGCGTCACGAAGGCGAAGGCCGACGTCGTACTCGTTTCGGGTCACGACGGCGGAACCGGCGCCTCGCCGCTGAACTCGCTCAAGCACGCTGGTGTCCCGTGGGAGCTCGGCCTCGCCGAGACCCAGCAGACCCTCATGCTGAACGGGCTCCGCGACCGCGTCGTGGTCCAGGTTGACGGCCAGCTCAAGACCGGCCGCGACGTCGTTATCGCCGCGCTGCTGGGCGCCGAGGAGTACGGTTTCGCGACCGCGCCCCTCGTTGTTTCCGGCTGCATCATGATGCGCGTCTGCCACCTCGACACCTGCCCTGTCGGCGTCGCCACCCAGAACCCCGAACTGCGTGCGCGCTTCAACGGCAAGCCTGAGTTCGTGGTCAACTTCTTCGAGTTCCTCGCGGAGGAAGTACGCGAACTCCTTGCCGAGCTCGGTTTCCGCAGCCTCGAAGAGGCGATCGGCCACGCCGAAGCGCTGGATACCCGCGGTGCGATCGACCACTGGAAGGCCGAAGGACTGGACCTCGATCCGATCCTGCACGGCCTCGAGTTCGACGACGACGTTCCGCTGCGCAACCTCACTGGCCAGAACCACGAGCTCGACAAGCACTTCGACCAGCGCCTCATCGGCATGGCCGCCGAGGCACTGAGCGACCGCACGCCGGTTAAGATCTCCGTTGACGTCATCAACACGGACCGTTCCGTGGGAACAATGCTCGGACACGTCGTCACCAAGACGTTCGGTGTGGATGTGCTCGCGACGGACACGATCGACATCACGCTGAAGGGAACCGCAGGGCAGTCGCTCGGTGCATTCCTTCCGGCCGGCATCACGCTGCGCATGTTCGGCGACTCCAACGACTATGTCGGCAAGGGCCTTTCCGGCGGACGGATCATCGTGCGTCCGGACCGCAGCAATGTTTTCCAGGCGGAGCGCAATGTCATCGCCGGCAACGTGATCGGATACGGCGCGACGAGCGGCGAGATGTTCCTGCGCGGCCAGGTCGGCGAACGATTCCTGGTACGTAACTCAGGTGCGACGGCCGTCGTCGAAGGCATTGGTGACCACGGTTGCGAGTACATGACCGGTGGCCAGACGCTGATCATCGGCCGTACCGGCCGTAACTTCGGCGCCGGAATGTCCGGTGGTACAGCGTACGTGCTGGACCTCCAGCCCGCCCGGGTCAACAAGGAGGCACTGGATTCCGGTGACCTGCAGTTGCTGGAGCTCGACGCCGAAGACCGCGACATCGTCCACGGCCTGCTCGTCAAGCACGTCGAAGAAACCGAATCGGTCCTCGCGGGCCGCTTGCTGGAGAACTTCGATGACACGGCTGCCCGCATCACCAAAGTCCTGCCGCGCGATTACGCCGCAGTCCTGCAAACCCGTCTCGACGCCATCGAAGAGGGCCTTGACCCCGACGGCGAAGAAGTATGGTCTCGAATCCTGGAGGTAACCGGTGGCTGATCCACGCGGATTTCTGAAAGTCCGGCAGCGCGAGACGCAGCCACGCCGTCCCGTTCCCGTCCGCATCATGGACTGGAAGGAAGTCTACGAAGCGCAGGACAAGGGCGTGCTCAAGAGCCAGGCCGGGCGCTGCATGGACTGCGGCGTCCCGTTCTGCCACCAAGGCTGCCCGTTGGGTAACCTCATTCCTGAGTGGAACGACCTCATGTGGCGCGGCAAGGGCGAAGAAGCGATTGAACGCCTTCATGCCACGAACAACTTCCCGGAGTTCACGGGGCGCCTTTGCCCGGCACCCTGTGAAGCGTCCTGCGTCCTTGGCATCAACCAGCCTGCCGTGACCATCAAGCAGGTTGAGGTTTCGATCATTGACGACGCTTTCGAGAACGGCTGGGTCCAGCCGCTTCCGCCGACGCGCCTGTCAGGCAAGACGGTCGCCGTCGTCGGCTCGGGCCCCGCGGGGCTGGCAGCTGCCCAGCAGCTGACGCGCGTCGGCCACACGGTTGCCGTGTACGAGCGCGACGACAAGATCGGTGGATTGCTGCGCTACGGCATCCCCGACTTCAAGATGGAGAAGGAACAGGTCGACCGCCGCGTCGATCAGATGAAGGCCGAGGGCACCAGGTTCCGTACGGGTGTCGCCGTCGGAACCGATGTCACCTGGGAACAGCTGCGCCGCCGCTACGATTCCGTGGTGATCGCCACCGGCGCAACCGTGCCGCGCGACCTCCCCATTCCTGGCCGTGACCTCGACGGCATCCACTTCGCGATGGACTATCTGGTGCCGGCCAACCGCGTGGTTGCGGGCGAAACGGTGGAGGGCCAGATCGACGCGAGGGGCAAGCACGTTGTGATCCTCGGCGGTGGCGACACCGGAGCCGACTGCCTGGGAACCGCCCACCGCCACGGCGCGGCATCGGTGACCACCCTCGCGATCGGCAAGCAGCCGCCGCTTGAGCGTGCCTCCCACCAGCCTTGGCCCACGTTCCCGACGCTGTTCGAAGTGGCCAGCGCCCACGAAGAAGGCGGCGAACGGACCTACCTTGCTTCGACCGTGGAGTTCGTCGGCGAAGACGGCAAATTGACCGGCGTCAAGGTTGCCGAGACGGAGTTCGTGGACGGCAAGCGACTGCCGAAGGCCGGCACGGAGCGCATCATCGCGGCCGACCTCGTGTTCCTGTCACTCGGGTTTACCGGTGCGGAGCCTTCGGGCATAACCGAGCAGGTCAATGCCGAATTCGATGGCCGTGGCAACGTGGCCCGCGACGGCTACTACATGACCAACACCGAGGGTGTGTTCGTGGCCGGCGATGCCGGACGTGGCCAGTCCCTGATTGTGTGGGCGATTGCCGAAGGCCGCGCATGTGCCGCGGCCGTCGATAAGTACCTCATGGGCAGCACCATCCTGCCCGCGCCGGTGGCTCCCACCGACCGGGCAATCGCGGTCCTCTAAGGACCGGCGCACTACGCTTTCCCCACTCCAACAGCAGCACACTACTAGGGTAGGTATATGAGACGCGCAAAAATCGTGGCAACGTTCGGACCGGCTATCTCCAGTTTTGACAACACCCTCGCGGTGCTGGAAGCCGGCGTCGACGTCGCCCGCATGAACATGAGCCACGGCGACTACTCGGTCCACGACAACACGTACGAGAACGTCCGTAAGGCTTCCGCCCAGCTTCACAAGCCCGTTGCCATCATGGCCGACCTCCAGGGCCCCAAGATCCGCTTGGGCCGCTTCGTGGATGGTCCGCACGAGCTGTCCGTCGGCGATACCTTCACGATCACCACCGAGGACGTTCCGGGCACGAAGGACATCTGCTCCACCACACTCAAGAGCTTGACGGAAGACGTCAACATCGGCGACAGCCTGCTGATCGACGACGGCAAGGTCGCCCTGCGCGCCATCGAGGTGGACGACGTCAAGGTGGTCGCCACCGTGACGGTGGGCGGTTTCGTCTCGAACAACAAGGGCATCAACCTGCCCGGCGTCGCAGTCAACGTTCCCGCATTGAGCGAAAAGGACGAGGACGACCTCCGCTGGGCCCTCAAGCGCGGGGTGGACCTGGTTGCGCTGTCCTTCGTCCGTGACGCTGCGGATATCACGCGTGTGCACGAGATCATGGACGAGGAAGGTCGCCGCGTCCCGGTCATCGCTAAGATCGAAAAGCCGCAGGCCGTGGACCAGCTCCACGAAATCATCGATGCCTTCGACGCCATCATGGTTGCCCGTGGCGACCTTGGCGTGGAACTTCCGCTCGAAGAGGTTCCGATCGTCCAGAAGCGCGCCATCGAACTGGCCCGCCGCTGGGCCAAGCCGGTCATCGTTGCCACCCAGGTCCTCGAGTCCATGATCGACAACCCGCGCCCGACCCGTGCAGAGGCATCCGACTGCGCCAACGCCGTGCTCGACGGCGCCGACGCAGTGATGCTGTCCGGCGAGACCAGTGTTGGAAAGTTCCCGATCGAGACGGTCAAGACCATGGCCCGGATCATCGAATCCACGGAAGAGCACGGCCTTGAGCGCGTCCCTCCGCTGGGGACCAAGCCCCGGACCCGCGGTGGCGCGATCACGCGTGCCGCCGTCGAAATCGCGGACCAGCTGGACGCGAAGTACATCTGTACCTTCACCCAGTCCGGTGACTCGGCCCGTCGCTTGTCGCGCCTGCGTCCCGTCAAGCCGGTGTTCGCTTTCACGCCACTTGAGCACGTGTGGAACCAGCTTGCCCTCACTTGGGGCATCCAGCCCGTCCTCGTCCCGATGGTCGGCCACACCGACGCCATGACGGCCCAGGTTGACCGCAGCCTCCTCGAAATGAAGATCGTGGACAACGGCGACCTCGTGGTCATCGCGGCCGGTTCCCCTCCCGGACAGGCCGGCTCCACCAACTCCCTCAAGGTGCACAGGGTTGGCGACCTCGCGGATACCTCCCGCGTGGAAGAAACCGCATCCCGCAGGGAAAAGCTTGGCCCGTGGCCGGAAAAGAAGAAGAAGATCAAGGTCAAGTCCTGATCTCTTTCCTGAGACCATGCATGGAAGGCTCCGCCGTTTTGGCGGGGCCTTCTTTGTTGTTTTGCTTTGTAGACGGCTGGCCGCAGGTCGTGGCCGTAGGCCCAGGTCATGGCCGTAGGCAGCAAGAAGGCGCCCGCTTCCCGTGGAAGCGGACGCCTTTGGCGCAGCGGGTGCTAGTTGACCTGGTTGATGATGGTCTCCGCAACCTCGCGCATGCTGAGTCGACGGTCCATGGAGGTCTTCTGGATCCAGCGGAACGCTTCCGGCTCCGTAAGGCCCATCTTGGTGGTCAGGAGGCTCTTGGCGCGCTCCACAAGCTTGCGGGTGGCAAACTGCTCCTGGAGGTCCGAAACCTCGTTTTCAAGGGCTTTGATTTCCTCGTGGCGGGACAGCGCGATCTCGATGGCCGGGATGAGGTCGGCCGGCGTGAACGGCTTGACGACGTAAGCCATGGCGCCAGCGTCGCGTGCACGTTCCACGAGTTCCTTCTGGCTGAAGGCCGTCAGCAGGACAACCGGAGCAATCCGGGCCTTGACGATCTTCTCCGCTGCAGTGATGCCATCCATAACAGGCATCTTCACATCCATGAGGAGCAGGTCCGGCTTCAGTTCCTCTGCAAGCTGGACTGCCTTCTCTCCATTGTCGGCTTCTCCGACGACGTCAAAACCTTCGCCCTTCAAGATCTCGATGATGTCCAGGCGGATGAGCGTCTCATCCTCTGCGACAACTACGCGGCGGGCCGGCTGGGCTGCTGGCTTGGACTCCGTCTGTTCTGACACGGGATCTCCTTCAAGACGTACGGCGGGTTCAAAACCATCTTAGTTGTACCCGAACGTTGCATATGATTTGTTGCCCCGCCGGGCCGTTTCTGAAATTAGTCGAACTCCATGTAGAGTAGTCTCGCGCACTGCGACAAGGAGCGGCGAGTTCTTCAAAGAGCCCGACGTAGGTTAGCTTTGTTCAAGTGTTTCTGCGCCCGAGTGGCGGAATTGGCAGACGCGCCGCACTCAAAATGCGGTATCGAAAGGTGTGTGGGTTCGAGTCCCACCTTGGGCACGTGTTTCCGCAGGTCAGGGGGCCTTTGGCCCTCTGGCTGTGCACAAGTCTTCTTTTATGGGCCCCTTCGGGGGCCCTTTTGGTCGTGGCCGGTTGTGGGCCCGGGCACTTCCTTTCCTTGGGATGGGCGAGGGTTCTGTGTTCTTGCTTGTTCATGGTGGGCTCGACAAGGGGCTACATGACTTGTGAGGGTTTTGGTGGCCTGGATTTTTGGTCAAGACGCGGGTTGGGCAGCTGAAGCCCGGGCTGTGAGCCAGTGACGAATGCAATTCGATACGGCCCCGGCCCGTGTCCAAATGTCTTCAGACCCCGCGTGGGGCGGCCGCCAGCTGGGCGGTAGCGTGACCCCGAGAGTCGCACATGGCCTCCACCCTGCTGGCCGATGCTTGCAAGGCAATGTCCGTTGGGGCGTCACCGTTTAGCCGCCTTGTTGTTCAAGGTGCCGTCTGAATTGACTGCCCGCTTATACACTGCGCGTGTCTGTCGTATTCGGGCGGGGTTCTGATAGTGGGAGCACGGCTGGGCCGAGGGGCCGGAGTGCAACTTGGGGAACCGGGACCGATCCAAAAGTTCGCGAGGAAATAAGCGACGAAGGAGCGCCGAACGAAGTTTTGGATCGGTCCCGGCGCTTGGCGCCCTGGTTGCGCGGAGGACCCGCCCAGCGACCATGGAGCATCAGAACGACAAACAGCCAAGCACCTTCCGGTCCTTTATGGTCGTTCGGGAAGGATGGGGCATGACGTGATCTGTGCGGTCTGGTCCTCCAGAAAGCCGCAGCCCGTCAGGGTGGTCTGCGCGCCGCGGTGATCTTCCAAGGCCCGTTCTGTTCGTTCGGCGACGTGGGACCGGGGCGTCGGTGCGCGGAGTTGTTGCGTTCGTCACATTTCATGCCTAGGCTGGCGTGGGCGGTCGCAGCGTCGCGGCCGCTCACGAAGGTAGGAGCATCATGACAGACAAGCTCAACGTCCTTGTCCGGGTGGATCTTGATTGCGCCCACGCTCAGATAAGGGCACAGGGCCGCGTGACGGCTCAGAGCATCGATGCTCTTTATGTCATCGTCAAACGCGCCAACGCGCTGATGTCGGGGTTGGCTGTGGAAATCGATATGGTCCACGCCAGCGTCGAACCTGACGCTCTGGATCAGTTGCGCGCCTGTTCCCTGTCGCATCACCTGCCAGCGCACATTGATCCATTCCAGTCGAACTGCAGACTCAGCATCCTCACGGCCGGGGATGATTTCGCCGCGACGGGGACTGCGGCGCGGGCGGCTTGACCTCCCATGCCCGGCATAGCCGCGCACCGGAGTCTTGGCCTGTGCCGGTGAAGGCGGACCTTCCACCAGCATAGGAGGCTCCGACGACCTATGCCCGGGCAGGGGAGATACCCACCCCACCCCGCCACTTCGCGCCCGCGGGGCAGGTGGTCTATTCGGTGCCCGCAGCGAGCAGGGGGCGACGCAGGTATCGAACGGTTCGTCCGGTTGAAAACAGGTAGCCAACCCTCAAGCGGCGGCATGCGTCGTGGCATAAGGTCTATTTGAGGGTCGTTTCTTTGAAAACTGCTCTCGGCGGTAGCTGCGCCAATGCCCGGAACAAGGGTGACACCGGGCATTGGCGCGTTTCTTGCCGGGCCTCGCGGAGGCTGTGCGAACATGCCGAAGGCGCGCTAACGCCGGCCACGCCAGTGACCTGGGGGCCGGGTCGGTCCTATGGCAGGTTGTATGTGGGGCGTCCCAGGGGTTGCTGCTGGGGCTCTAGTCCGTTGCCACTGGTCCGGTAATGTGCAGGCCCGGGAACGTCCTGCTCTTTCCGTTCTTTCCCGGGCGCAGCCGCGCGATGCGGAGTGCGGTGCCGAAGGCGTGAACTGGTGGGCATGGGCAGGAGAATCTCCGTCTCTAAGCGTAAGGGGCTGCTGGAGCCGGACAGGACCTTGTGGGCGACAGGCCGCTTGTTGGCCGTGTGCCGGCCGGGTCGGCGGAGGGAGGACGCCAGCCATCCGGTCTCGATTCGTTCACCTTGGGAGCGTTGCAGCTGGTGTTCGATACCGTCTTCTTTTTTCGTTCGCCTCGGCGTCGACTCAACCTCGCCAGAGGACCGTGATGGCTTCGCCGGTGGGGCACTGCCTTGACGTGCAACGATACGTCAAGGCCATTGGGATCACGGCGCGGGTCCGTGCCGGTGTCGGTGTCGGCAATGATTTGCTGGATGAGCTGGTCCCGGGGCGACGGCCACCGCACGTCCCCGAGCGGCCGGACGGGTACTGGTTGCCTCCACGGCCACCGACCGGGCGGGCCTCATTGTTACGTCAGACTCTGTCTGCATGCGTATCTCCCTCGGGAATCTGCACAGGAAGTGCGGGGCCACGGTGCGCAGACAGTCCCCAACAAGGCTGCCGTGGTCCGATGAATTCAACCGTAATGACGAACGGGCCACCGCGCTCCTCGTTGGCCCTTCGCAGCGGGGTTGGCCTCTCTTAGGGACAAAGAGCTGGCCTGTCGACGAAGATGCAGTTGCTCTCCGCGCCCTCGTGACCGAAGCGGACGGCTATCACTTCTTTCAGGCCTAAGGCAAGGCCGCTCGAATGTTTCCTCCAGCAAAACAGTCAACCGCGACGATGCCCGGCTGGCCTTCTGACCTGGGCGGTTGCCGCCGCTGCTCCGGCCCACCGTGCCCGGAAATGACTTCAAACGATCTACGGTTCCTCCAGAACTGTGTGGGCAGGGTCCTCGAGCCCATGGCGACTCTCTTCCCGGCCGTGCGGCACCCTGGTTAGGTCTTGTTGTGGGTTCTTCGTATTTTGCGGGCGTTGGATCGCAGTTGGATGATCCTTGCCGCGCCGGCCGCGGCCACGAGGATGCCTCCGGCCACGGCGGCGATGAACAGCGCCATGCCCAGGGAGACTGAGCCTGCCAGCCCGAGGAACAGAACGTTGACTGGTTGCTGGTTCTGCAGGATGAAGATGATCAGCAGTATCAGCGCGAGCAGGGCAACGATGACGGCAGCCCAAATGACGCCGGCGCGGGTTGTTCGGGGCTTTGGTGCAGCGGCAGCCCGGGGCGGGGCCTCGGCTGGGCGTGGGCCATCAGCCCCGGGCGCGGCCCCCGACGGTGGGCCTTAGGGCTGTTCTCCGGGCACTTGAGGTGTCGCTGGGTTCGACGTCATTATGGTTGACCCTTTGTCGGTTTGCTTAGTGGATCTTGCTCAGCGGGGCCGGTTGCTCTCCACGACGGGGCATTCGAACGGACCGCCGGCAAACAGGCCGACAGTGTTGAGATACCGGATGACGACCGCGTAGGAGGTGACGAGACTGGTCTCGGTATAGGGGATTCCCTGTTCCTGGCAGCACGAGCGGACCAGCGCGGCCGCGCGGTGCAGGTAGGGCCGCGGCATGTCCGGGAACAGGTGGTGCTCGATCTGGCGGTTCAGTCCGCCCATCAACGCGTCCATGAACCTGCCGCCGCTGATGTTGCGTCCGGTGAGCACCTGCCGGTGAAGGAAATCGGCCCGGCTGGAGGCGGCCAGGATCGGCATGCCCTTGTGGTTCGGTGCGAACGAGGCGCCCATGTAGAACCCGAACACACCCACTTGGACGCCCAGGAACGCGAACGCCATGCCCAACGGCAGCAGCCAGAACACCAAGGCAGGGACCACGAGCAGACGCAGCACCACGATCGGGATTTCCACCCAGCGATGGTCCACTTTTCCGCGGCGGAATAGGTACTTCAACGAATCAACGTGAAGGCTCAGGCCCAGGAAGAACAAAAGCGGCAACAGCAGCCATCCCTGCTTGCGCGTGACCGTGACCATGAACCCGCGCCGGGATGCCGCGGCTTGCGGATGGAAGGCGATCGCCCCGGTGTGGATATCGGGATCCTTATCGATCACATTCGGGTAGTTGTGGTGACGGGTATGCTTCTGCGCCCACATGGCGTAACTGATCCCCACCAGACCGGTGCCGATCAACCGGGCGGACCATTCATTAATCCGCTGGGAGGCGAAGATCTGGCGGTGCGCAGCCTCGTGGGCCAGGAAGCTGAACTGGGTCAGTACCACGCCCATGCCGGCGGCGACCAGCAACTGGAACCAGGTGTCCTGAAGGAGGATGAACCCCGTCCACGTGCCTGCCCACGCCGCCATCAGGATGGTGAAGAGCACGATGTAAAAACGTCGCCGGCGGCGCAGGAGACCTGCTTCCCGTACCTGTTTCAAGAGGATCACGTAGCTGTTGACCACTTGGTTCGGGGACCGGCGAAACCGCGGACCTTCAGCGGGAGACGGTGTTGTGTCCATAATGCCTCGAACCATTCACGGGCGAGTGCGGCACTCAACTTCGGCACTTCAAACCCTAGCCTTCAGCATACGCCCGGACGATTGTGACGGCTCATCGAACGTGTCAATCATCTTTGGCCCCATCAAAGCGGTATGTGTGGCCCCACTTGTGTCGGACCCGCTGCCTCACGGCATGCGAGTTATCTCTTCCGTCGTTGGCAGGTCTTGAGCCTCACCAATGTGATGTCAGATCGCGGGATTGTGGGGTGAATCGGATTGACGGCGGACCTTCTATGTGTCCCGGATTTCGTGCAAGGTCACGTCAAGCATCTGGACGTCGATATCGCCAAGAGGCATCAGCCCGGCGATAAACGCATCCAGGTCAGGAATTGACGCTGTACCACCGCGCGCAACGAACTCCACCCACATCTCTGCCATGCCCAAGGTCACCGCTCCTGAGCAACTCGGAAGCTTCTGCCCGGACTTCCTCAACCGTTGCCATGTCTAATGCCACTTCCTCGCCCCAGGAACTCCTACATACCCGATGTACCCGATGTGGCGGGTCGGAAACGGCTAATACTTCAGAGGGTTTGTTGGGCGATGGCATGGGCCAAACGATATGAGCCCTCCGGTTTAGATGATGGTGCCATTGAAGGTCAACCGGTTCACGTTAGCTGCGCAGCGCCGCGGGTCAGTCAGATTTTCGTCCAGCCGGAGAACGACTGTTGGACGCGATAGCGATCGAGTTCTCAGTTCGGCGATGCACCTTGTGTCGGACCACAAGAGCACGAACCGACAAGCCCTCAACCCGGGCATCTCGCCACCCACGAAGGTGTCCCGCACCCGGCCGGCCGCAAACCGACTTGCCGGGATCGACACTGGAGTGTAGGTGGTGCCGTCGCGGACAAAGACCAGAGTGCGTTGAGCCGGCGCGGGCCGCAGCGGCCCGGTCCCACACCATGGCGACCCGGAAACCCAGTCTTCAAAGCGCCGCAGTAGCTTCGCCGAAGCGGGAAGCTACTGTGGCCCAGCCTCGTGGATCCTCCAGCCTTCGGCCGGCGTGTACGACGCAAGGACTGAGCCATCGCCAAAGGCGGGACTTGATCCGTCGGCATGCCGCAACACAGCTGAGGTGCACTGCAAACCCCGCAGAACGTCCTTCGCCCTGGTTAGAGCCTCGCCAAAACTGGTGGACTGGATAAGGGAACGACCGGCAGCCTGGTCGGTCACGTATTCCAGGAAGTACGCCATGGGCGGAGTATGACACCCCTGTCAGAGCCGGTATATGGCCATAAGTCACGGCCTGGTTAGAGCCATCACCAAAGGGTCCACACCGTCGGCTCCGTCGTTAATGCGGCGATCACAGTGTCCGATCAGCTGTGATTCGCAGCGATAAATGGCGGGATTTTCGTCGGGGATGGCATTGAGAAACGTCTCGCCCTCTACCCCCACCTCTACATCCAGATCGGATTCGCCCAGGAATACCAACCTGACGAACTCACCGCATCGGGCCCTTCCCCGACCGTGAATTTTGGTTGCCGGTCCCCAGACAACTCAAGGTGAATTTGACCTCTCCACGGCGGGGATTTGGGAGCCGTTGGGGGTAGCCCCCTCCCGCTGGGCCCGGGCATCGAACCCGAGGGGACCAGCGGCGTCTGGGCGTAGTGGAGAGTCCATGCCAGGAACCGGGATTCTCTCCGCCGCTGGTCCCGTCTGTCAGCCGGACACCGAGTTCCAGCCGGTGCCCCTCACACCAAGTCTCCTGTCATAAGTCAACCTCGTTCCCGGTGCTCCGCACATGAGTGGCGAGTACTTTACTTTCCGGGGCCATGGCCGGCCAGCCCGCTGACATTCCTGGCGGGCCCCGAAGAGGGCAGGGACTGACGCTCCAGAACGCGGCCGAACACCTCAATCCATGGCCGTCTTGCCTCCCGCGCGCGGACCGGGAGACCCTCAACCCGGGCATCCCGACGGAACTGCGCGAATAACTCCACCCTCGACTCCATCCACACCAGCCTTCGGCCGCATCCATCCACTGATGAATCCAACGCTGAAGGACGGCCACACATAACCGTCACAATTGCCCGGCGAGTCACGAAGTGGGGCCAGAAATACCCGTCCTGCCGGGGCCATCCAAACCTGTCATAGCCAGCTCATCCCGAGGAGGGCCACTTTGGGCTGCGCCCAGTTATCCAGCGTCCCAAGTCGGGCGTGTCATCCGCATAGAGCCGGTAATGACGGCCACGAGCCTCTGCAGAGGCTTAGGGCTTTGGGGGGGGTCCCGCAGACCGCGTGTTGCAAAATTGGGACCGCTATGGCCAGGGTGGGCATGACGACTCCGATTGGCGCCTATTGGCGCCGGGCCTCATCACGGTGGGCCTGGGCTGTCTGGCTTCGAGGGCCACGAGTGGCGCGGTCCTGACCTCCTTTCCCGCCACACCGCACTACGCCCGGCCCCTGCCAGCCGGCGCGGCCGCTCACAGCGCCGTCGTCGGTCCGCCGTAACTAGGATCATCTGGGGGAAGAGCTGCGAAAACTGCGTCTCAGACCAATACACCGGAAGGAGCCCGGGCCTCCTCGAATACCAGTGGCGCCACTATAATTTGGTTCATACCCCGCGGTGGGAGATGGGCGATGGTACGCGGATTTGGCAGGCGCAATATGGGCAGGCGCGGAATTGGTCTGTTTGGGATCATTTATCTGGCCGTCGGGGTGCTGGTCGCCGGTACCCACGGCTATCTGGTGGCATGGAACATTCCCGGCAACATTCTGGAAGGCCTGGTGGCGATTGTGCTCTGGCCGCTGGTGGCCCTCTTCGGTGTCGATTTCCATGCGTTGATCGCGTAGGTCCTGCGGTTATCGGGGGTACCGTGCGGGGTGCTGGTGGCACACATCGTTTTGCTGTTTTGGCAATGGGCTCTGCGCCGTCCTGGAGCGGTGAGGATGAAGTGCGATTTGCGGCTGGGCACGGAGGACCCGGAAACAGATCGGGATCCCGGCCGCGTCTGGCCCGGCGCGGTCGAGAGCTATGCGGACTCGATCATCAACTGTTAACCCCGACCAGGGCTTTAAATCAGCCCTCGCACTCGATGCAGTAGGCGTGTCCGTCTTCCTCGCGGGCCATCTGGGAGCGGTGGTGGACGAGGAAGCAGGAGTAGCAGGTGAATTCGTCCTTGCGTTGTGGAACGACTTGGACGACGAGTTCCTCAGCGATAAATTCTCCGCCGGGGACCCCGACGCTGTCGTCCTCATCTGCCACGTCCAGCTCACGAACCACGCTATGCGGGTCGGGCGCGTTGGCTGATTTGAGGGCCTCGAGGGAGTCGTTCTGTGATTCCTTGACCTCGGTGCGCAGTTCGTCGTAATCAGTCGCCACTTGCATGGATCCCTTTCCTTACTCGGGTTGTCGGACATGCAACGTACGGCACGCCGGCATAATTCCCCGACACGGAGGGTTTAGCAGAGCTTCGCGTGAGCGGCTAGGAAGGCTCCCTTCTTCGCGTTCGCATCGATCAACTTTTGCTCTGCCATGGCAATGACGACGCCCAGTCGCGCCCCCTCGCGGCCTGGAAGCGTTGTGTACCCGATACCCACAACCACCCGGGCGAACCAGTCACGGACGGTGACGGTGGACAACCGGCGCCCGGCCCTCCACAGAAAGATCCGGCTCGCCCCCGGAAACCGGGCGAGTCGCCCCCGCACTCAACTCAGCGCGAGGGCTTCATATACTCAACGTCCGGCATGTCACCCCTTACCCGGGGACAACATGCCCGATCCTGAAACGTGGAGAGCGCCGAAGGCGCGGCCGTCGTGGATGCCGCCCAGGGTGTCCGGGGACGCTCGCACGACGGCTTTCCTGTAGGACTGCCCTTGTCATCCGGTCACCTCTCGTGGGAGATTTTAAGTACCATCACTCGTGCGCGCGGACGCGCAGAGTCGTTGACTTGTCGCGAGGAACCCGGCGTGGGTCGGTCCGACCGGCCTTGGTGCCGGCTGTCAGACCGGGGTCGGCGGCGGGACCATCCTGGAGCCCACACGCCGCTGGCCCCTCGGACCGGGGTCATTCGGTATCGGCACGTCCTGCCTGATCCTCCGGCAGGACGTGCCGCGGTTGTCATTGCCTCTTTCTTGCCGGGTTTTGCTCAACTGTGCTTGGGTCCGGAGTTTCAACAGGTCCGATTCGGCCCATGGGCTCGCAGCGGGCCGTCGAGGACGAAGACGATCCTCGGGCTCATGCAGATCCGCACTCTTTCCGTTGTGCCGGTCGGCGACACGTGCAGGCTCCCCGTGTCCTGCCTGACCCGCAGCGCGGCCTGCTGCGACGTCAGCGGGGCCGGTCAGATCGAGGCAAGGTTCGACTCACCCCAGGGGGCCAGCGACGTCAGGGATTCGACGTTCCGAGTTCCGAGTTCCGAGGATACTCCCGCTTCCCCAAGGGCAGCAACCGGTTACGGCTGGAGATCCCGCCCCTTCCAGGAAGCTGGTCTTAGGGATCACACGGCAGCGCCTGTACCGGCGGGTTTCCCCGACCGGGGTTGTGGGTTCCTCGCCTCGTCACCTTGTTGGCCCCCGGGCCGACAGCTCCGGCACGCTAACCGGCGTCCCGTTCCCAGGTGAGGCCGAACGGCACGTCCTCGCTGAGGCTGACTGTGTATTTTCCTACCCCGTGTCGGGTGATCAAGATGCCGCAGCGGCGTTCGGCGAGGGCTTCCTGCCGGACCGCTTCAACGGCCGCGGCGAGTTCGGTCTCCAATGCTGCCGCGTTTGAGACCGTAACTTCCAGAGTGGGCTTGAGCTGGGTCATGATCGGTGCTTCCTGTTCCGGTTGCGTTGGCGGGGTCTCCGGCGGCAACAGGGGTGCCCTCGGGGTTTGTTCAGTCGCCGTGACCGTCGCTGGCGTCGGTGAAGAGCTCGGCGATGAATGCCACAGTAGATTTTCCGTCCCCCAACGTGGTGTCAGCGGTGATGATGGCGGCCGTGAGGCGCCCGTCCGGGGTGGTAGTCACCAGGGGCGCTTCGGCGAGAGAGAGGCCACGGACGCCGTCGAGGGTGTCAGTGATCCATCCGGAGCTTCCGCCGAGCAGGTGTGCGGAGCCCTCGGTATAAGCGTGCGGATATACCCGCGTGAGTTCGGGAAGATCCCTGGCTCCCATGGGCCGGACCGGGACCGTCGCCGGACTGCTGTCCCGCGCCCCGGTCAGCGCAGCCAACGTGATCAAAGGATTCATGACAGCCCTGGCCTCACCTGTTCGCCGATGACACCCCCTGAGAACAGTGTCCATCCTCCCGGTCGCGCACGGAAGAGCGACGGTCTCGACGTTGTACCGGACTTCACCTTGAACTTCTGAGCGGCGGTTTCTCGGCATTCAGGCCACACGGGCTGCCGGGTTTCACGGATCTTCACGAGTGCGTCAATTAGGCCGCTGACCGGTGGGGGCTGGTGTTGAGGACTCCAGGGCCATCGTTCCTGGTTCATTTCCGGGACTGCTGGCGGCTGAACGCGTGCGGCTATGTCGGGCTCTGGTGCAGCCAGCTCATGGCACCAAGCAGCTTGTCCAGGTTGCTCAGCACAGGCTGCTCCGAAAGTACGGGAGTTGTGGAGTCGGGCATGGACATCGGGTGCCCAAAGTTCCCTGCACAAAGCGTCACTTTGGTCGGGAGCCGTCTGCGCGAAACGTCAATGGATGTGAGGGTACGGCGGCCCGCCTCTCGGCGTTATCCTGGTCCCGGCTGTCAGCGTCTCGGGAGGCCTTGAACGAAGGCGTCGGTAAAGGTTTTGGTAGTAGCGGCGTGAAATTGAAGCGCTAAGGCCGTGCCGAACCGAGGTTCACGATGCGCCGGCTCGCTGGCGGGAGAAGGTCACTTGGCCGGCGCGGCGCGCCGGACGGCCCTGTAGACCGTGGAGGGGGCGACGCCTAAGAGTTCGGCGATCTGCGCTGTAGTGTGTGAGCCGCCCTCGTGAAGGCTCACAAGGTGGGCTTCCTGTTTTTGGCGAGTTTGGGCTGTCGACGTCGAAGCTTGCCTTGGCCTTCGCCGCCGCCATGCCTTCGCGGGTGTCAACGGCAACTTAGAAATGACCGGGCGCGGCATGTTGGTTTGACCGCTGGCGGCAGGTGATTGACCGGTCGCGGCAAGTATTTTTGGACAGGGTCAGGCGCCCCGGGCATGCCGGGTTTCAGGGCGCCTGACCAGTTTTTGGGTTAGTTCATGGGGCGGGTTCCTTTCCCGTTCTGGGCTTGCATTAGCCTGACGGACTCGCCGCTGGTCTGGCAGAGGTGGGCGTGGTGGAGAAGCCGGTCCACGGTCGCGGTGGCGATGGTTTTGGGCATGAGCTCATCGAACCCGGAGGGGTGGATGTTCGAGCTGATCGCCAGGGACCGTTTCTCGTAGGAGGCCTCAACGACGCGGTAGAAGCCCTCGGTCGAGTCCGCGGAAACCGGCAGCAGGCCGATGTCATCAACGCAAATCAGATCCACGCTGGTAGCCCGGGTGATGGCTTTGTTGACGCTGTCATCGATGCGGTGCCGGCGCACGAGGGCGCCGAGGTCTTCCATGCTCAGCCAGGACACGGACATGCCCTGGTCGATGGCCTGCTGGCCCAAGGACTCCAGCAGCAGGGTTTTGCCGGTGCCGGAGGGCCCGCAGGCGATCAGGTTCTCCCGCCGCCGCACCCATTCCAGGGTGCGCAGGAACGATGTCGTTGCGGCCGGGAGGGTGGACAGAGCCTCGTCCCAGACATCGAAGGTCTTCCCGGAGGGGAAACCTGCGCGTTTGCGCCGCGTGGCCAGCATCGAGGCGTTCCGACCGGTGGCTTCGGCTTCGAGCAGGACACGGACGACCTCGGTGGGGTCCCAGCGCTGAGCTTTCGCGGTGGCCAGGACATCGGCGACGACCGCGCGGGCGTGCGGCATCCGGGTCGTGCGCATAAGCGCGATCACCTGCTCCACCGCCGCGTCGGTCAGGGGCGGGGACATGGTGTCAGCGCTCATCGAGGGCTCCTTCAAAATCGCCGTCAACGACTGGATCGGTGGTCGGGGCGGTCGTGGGTGTCGTGCCGAAATTCGCCCAGGAGCCGGTGCCCTGGCTCAACCATTGGCCTTGGTCGGTGACGGTGCGGGTGGCGCGGGTGGTGTGGCCTGTGCCGCCGGCGGTATTGACGATGGAGCACAGGTCCTCGTGGGTGAAGCGATGATGCGCCGCGGCGGAACCGAGGCCCTTGTCGACCTCGTCGGTGCCCAGGACCTTCGCGAGGGTGACGGCGCGTTCCATTTTGTGCCGGATCTTCTGGGTTCCGGCATCGGCGGCTTCCTTGAGCCAGAGCGCGGCGCCGAGGGCCAGGAACTCTTCCTCGGCCTTGTTGGTGGGGCGGATGACCCGTTCGAGGGCACCGGACGGGGCCGGCGGGAAATGGGCGTCGATGATCGCCGGGGTGCCGGGAAGGGTGTCCTTGTGGCGGGCGACCTCCACCGGGCCGGCGTCGCCGACGTGGACGATGACGACCTCGGTCTCGGTGCCGCGCACCCAGACCATCTCACCCATCAGGGTGTGCGGGACGGAGTACCGGGACTGTTCGAAGGTGATCATGGGCGTGTTTGGCGGGACCTGGCGGGTGTGGCCGAAACTGGCCGTCACGGGGGTTTCCGGGACCGGGTGCAGCCGGGGACGTTCGAGAACGCGGAGCATGTCCTTCGGGATCTCCAGAGTGGCCCGGTGAACCCGCGAGTTCACCTCCTCCATGAACGCCTCACACGCGGCTTCCAGCTCGGCGAAGGACCGGTACTCGGGCAGCAGGTTCGTCTCTTTGGGGACGAGGTCGGCTTTGGCGATCTTGACCGCGTTCTCCACCCCGCCCTTCGAGGCCGGGTCGGCCGGAATGCACGTCTGCATGGACGTCGAATAGTGCCTGGAAAACGCCACGATCTGCGCGTTCCGAACGGGGATTCCGGCGGCGTGCTCGATCGTGACCGTCTTCTCGTTGTCAGTCAAAATGTAGGTCGGGATCCCGCCGATCAGCCTAAACGTCCGGTCCAGGGCGGCGAAGACGCTCGGCATCGTCTTGTCCCGCAAGGCGATCACGATCCGGAACCGCGAGAAGGCCAGCCAAGCGACGAACAACACGGTCTTCACACCGTCAACGACGGGGCCATCCCCGTAGTCGAACTGGAGCCAGAGCCCTGGCTCCGGCGTCCAGGGCCGGTGCACGCGCACGTTCCGGGCCCGGTATTTGGCCTTCAGTTCAGCCAGCGTTGTCCTGGTTGTCCGCTCACACCCGGTGAACCCCAGAGCGAGGAGCTTCTCATGCACGACATCACCGCGGATCTTCCCACGGGACTGCTCGACCCAGGAGATCATCTGCGGCAGGAACGGGTCGGTCATCCGGCCGCGTTGCCGGGCCACCGGCGCCTGCGCGCCTTCCTGACGGGCCTTCACATAAGAGCGCACCGTATTGTGTGAAACGCCGCAGATCTTCGCGGCATCCCGGTAGGACCGGGTCAAATCGTAAGCAGCTAAAATTTCCATGAACTCTCCTGGAGACTTCATAACGAGCCCCTTCCTTCCCGCAACGGGTGAAATACACGATTGGCATCGCCATTTCACCGCGGAAGGAAGGGGCTCTCCTCGTAACGACACGGGGAATGGACAAGGGGAATCCCAGCACGCCAAGCCACACACCATGGCCTACTGCTTGAATTCCAGGGGTCGTTGCAACACCCGTGCTTAGCTGGCTATCAGTAAATCACGTAGACGCTCGGCTGGCGTGTCCCAGTCGAGTGTTTTGCGTGGTCGTGCGTTGAGTTCCTGGGCGACGTGCTCGAGGTCCTCGGGCCCGTAGGCGTTCAGGTCGGTTCCTTTCGGGAAGTACTGGCGCAGCAGCCCGTTCGTGTTCTCGTTGGATCCGCGTTGCCTGGGGCTGGCGGGGTCGCAGAAGTAGACGTCCATGTCGGTCGCGATGCTGAAGGCCTTGTGCTTGGCCATTTCGGCGCCTTGGTCCCAGGTCAGGGATCCTCGCAGGTGCGCCGGCAGTGTCCCCATGGTCTTGATCAGCCCGTCGCGGACCGACTCGGCGGTATGGTCCACCGGCAGGTGCACCAGCATCACGTAGCGCGTGGTGCGTTCGACCAGGGTGGCGATCGCCGACTGATTGTAGGCTCCGGTCACCAAGTCCCCTTCCCAATGGCCTGGGACGGCGCGGTCTTCGATCTCGGCGGGGCGTTCGGAAATGTTGATCATCGGGTCACGGAACCGGCTGGTGCGTTCTTCGGGATTCTTGTGCTGCTTGCGGCGTGTCCGGCCGCTGCGCAGGGCCTCTTTGACCTCGCGTTTGAGTCCGCCTCTGGCCTGGAAGTAGAGGGCCTGGTAGATCGTTTCGGGGCTCAAGCGCATCTGCTCGTCATCGGGGAATTCCTTGATCAGCAGCTTTGAAATCTGTTCCGGGGACCAGCGTGTGAGGAGCTTGGTCTTCACGTAGTCGTGCAGTTCCCCGGGTTCTGCCAGCTTACTGTCCTTCGGCCGTGCCCGGGCTGCAGCGGCCCGGTGAGCACCGTAAGGCCGGTAGCCCAGCACCGGGTGGCTGTTGCGTTTGATCTCCCGGCTGATGGTGCCCACGGACCGGCCCAGTGCCCTGCCGATCGCCTTCATTGAGGTCCCGTGGGAGTGCAGGTCCGCGATTCTCTCCCGCTCTGACAAGGAAACATAGCGGGCGCTGATGGGCTGTTCCAGAGCTTCCAACGCCACCGGTGCGGGTACCGGCTCCCTCAGTGAGGCTGGCAGTTCCGGAACCGCCGCTGCCGTCAGCTCTGGTGCCGCTGCAGGGGCCGAAGGTTCCGCGAATGTAGTTCTCACTTCCTGTTTATACGGCAGATCCACGGCATGACCTTGGGCCGCGGCCGTGTCCTTTGCAGCCTGTTGCCGGTCCCACACGTAGGAGCTCTGTTTGCTGGCGCCGACGGCGAGGGCGGCGTCCCTCCGGCCGGTTCCTTCCTGGCGCAGGCGCAGGTAGTGAATCTGTTTCGCCGATGGGCCTCGCGTACCGACGGAGACCAGGCCGGCGGCCTTGGCCCAGTTGTGGCAGGTGGAGTGGTTCAGGCCCAGTTGCCGGGCTGCCGCGCTGACGTTGCCGACTTCGCGCAGCAGACCCAGGAATTCCTCAATCACCTCCGTTGAGTGGCGTCGCGCCGGATCAGTCATCACAGTTCCTATGGCCCGTGGTTTTCTCCAGGCAAGATTGACCTTGCCGGCCCAGTTATGCGCGGTGCTGATGTTCAATCCCAGCTCCTGGGCGGCCGCGGTGATGGTGCCCATCCGGTCCAGAACGGCATAGAAGTGGTCCTTGTCCGCCTGGCCATACTGGCGCTGCGGCCTGATCCCGGCGGCGTTCGCCCACTTCTGGCAGGTACTCCTGTTGATGCCGAGCTCCTGAGCCGCCTCGGCGACAGTTCCCAGCCGCGCAACGGCGGAAAGGAAATCCTGTCTTTGCGCACGGGTGTGGGACTGCTGGGAACGCTTCCCAGGTTCCCCGGCGCTCGACGCCGGTTCTTCCGTAAAAGGAGATTTTTTCCTTAAGGAGAGACTATTTTTCGATGGTGATTCCATGGGTGTTGCGACTCCCGATTATTCGGGGGCGTTGCAACGATCACTAGAACTCGCCCGAACGGTCAATCAGTTTTGCCGTCTCCGGTCAGTTTAGAGTTGCCGCTTAGAGTCATCGTTTCCGAAGCGATTGGAGGCAGTTCCGGGCTCCGCTAGCAACGCCCGGCCGGTCGGATGCGGCCCGAAAGCGCTGATACCGTCCAGGCCTGGCCGCGGCGGGAAGGCAGCCCTTCGGTGGTCTGTGTGGTGTCAGGGCCCTGGCGTCGTTGGTGTGCGGCGGTTGCGTGATCTGAGTTGGATGATGCGTACTGCACCGGCTACGGCGACCAGGGCCCCGCCTCCGACCGCGGCGATGAGCAGGGCAATGCCCAGGGAGATCGTCCCGTCCAGGCCGAAGAACCTGACCCTGGCGGCGTCCTGGTTCTGCACGATGAACGCGATGAGCAGGATCAGGAGCACGAGGGCGGCTATGGTGGCGGTCCAGGCCATTCCGGCGCGCGTGACCATCGGCCGGCGTCCTGCCGGCTGGCCCGCGCCCGGTGCGGGCGGATGGGAAGGCTCCGGTGCCGGCCGTGGTTCTGCATTCATGGGGGACTCTTTTGTCCTTTGACGCTCAGCTTCAGCCTTCTCCGGGCTGTATTGTGTCGAAGAACCGGTGCTCCGGCGGGGCGGGCGTTGCTTCGGCCCGGGCCCGGAGGAAGTCGAGGTCTTCGGGGGAGAGCGGCGCCTGGTCGTGCTGGTCCGAGTCCGCGGTGATTCCGGTTTCCTGATGGATCGTCTCCGTGATCGTGCGCGGTAGAACCACGCACCCGGGGTTCTCGGTGAGCCATTGCCGGGTTTCGGGGCTGAGGCTGTCCCAGTGGTCCCTGAGGTTTATCTCCATGGTGATCCCTTACTGGTTGAATCCGGAGGCAAAGGACCCGGGCCGGTCCGGTACCGGGGACGTGTTCAGCGTACGCCCGGCGAACGCTGAAAGACAGGTAACAGGGGGAGCGTCGTATAGGCTGACCGACTGGCCGCCGCTAATGGAGATGCGATGAGGAACCCCGCGCGAGTCGGAAGCGACTCCAGCGGGGGGATTCCCGGCGGCTTCGCAAACGCGGACTCACGGGGTGCAGACTTTAGGCATGAAGATTACTGCGGGCTTTAGTGTATGAAGATTGCTGCGGGACGACGGGCAGCGCGAACGCAAGGGCTGGCTTTGACGGACACGATGTCGGCGGAGAGCAGCGCCTACGGCGAGGCGGTCAGGGCAGTCCGGGCGGGCGAGCTGGACGCGGATGAGGCCGCGGAGCTACTGATCGATCTGATGACGGATGGGGAGATCCTCGGCCTGCTCGACGGCGACTCTCCCGGGCTGCTGCTCCCGCTCATCCCGATACTGCTCAATAGGGTGCCGTTCGTGGCCGGGGCGGTCTCGCGGTTGGGCATACCGGGCATCCGTTTCAGCGACGGTGGTCGCGGCGTCGTGATCGGCGCCTCCACCGCCTTCCCTGTGACAATTGCGCGGGCCGCGACCTGGGATCCGTCGCTGGAGGAACGGGTCGGGCTTGCGATCGGTCTAGAGACCAGGGCTCGGGGAGCAAACTACTCCGCGTCCGTGTGCGTAAACCTGCTTCGCCACCCCGCGTGGGGTCGGGCTCAGGAGTGCTACGGGGAGGATCCGGTGCTGACCGCCCGGATGGGAGCTGCCATCACCCGGGGCGTGCGCGTGAACGCGATGGCGTGCGTAAAGCACTTCGCGCTCAACTCGATGGAGAACGAGCGCTTCGAGGTCGACGTGTCGGTCGACGAACACGCCCTGCACGAGGTGTACTTGCCCCACTTCAGGGCGGTCGTGGAAGCCGGCGCGGACTCTGTAATGAGTTCCTACAACCGGGTGCGAGGCGAGTACATGGACGTCAATCGCGCCCTGCTCACGGACGTGTTGAGACAGGAGTGGGGCTTCTCCGGGTTCGTGACGAGCGACTGGGTGTTCGGCACCCATGACGCGTTCCTCAGCCTGCAGGCAGGAATGGACGTAGAGATGCCGCTGCGACTGCTGCGCGCCCGTGAACTGCCGGCCGCGCTGCGTAACGGTGACCTGGCCCGGGCGACAGTGCTGCAGTCTGCACGCCGGATCCTGCGCACGTGCGTGCAGCATGCCGCGGCCCGGGAGATGGAGGCCCCTACCCGCGCCGTCATCGCCTCCCCGGCGCACCGGGCTCTCGCCCACCGGGTCGCCGCGGAGTCGATCGTACTGCTGAAGAACGAAACCGTGGGCGCGGCGCCGCTACTGCCCTTGGCTCCCACCACCGGACATCTTGCGGTGATCGGACGACTCGCGGCACGAGCGAACCTCGGCGATCATGGCTCGTCACGCGTTCGGCCTCCCTCTACGGTCTCGCCGCTGCAGGGGCTGCGTGAGGCGCTTCCCGGGGTGCGGATCACGACCAGCTCCGGTCGGAACGAGCGCGCCGCGGCCGCGTTGGCAGCCGCCGCGGAGACGGCGATCGTCGTCGTCGGCCTGGACCAGCACGATGAAGGTGAGTCCGTCGTTACTGGCGGCGTGGACGTGGGCGTCCTCGGTCGGGCCTTTGCCTCAGGGCCCCTCCGTCGGGTGCTCATCGGCCTCGCGCACCTCGCGTCGCGCTTCGTCCGGGGCGGCGACCGCAGCTCCCTTGAGCTGCGCCCCGGCGATGAGCGCCTCATCCAGGCGGTCGTGGCCGCAAACCCCCGGACCGTCGTCGTGCTGATCAGCGGCAGTGCGATCCTCACGGAGTCGTGGCGAGGCCGGGTGCCGGCACTCCTCCTGGCCTGGTATGGCGGGATGGAAGGCGGCCGCGCCCTCGCGAGCGTGCTGACCGGCAGTGAGGAACCCGGCGGGCGGCTGCCGTTTGTGCTGCCAACGGACGCCGCGCATCTGCCATCGTTCGACCCCGCGGCGAAGTCCGTCGTCTATGACGACAAGTGGGGTCAACGTCGGCTCGACGGCGAGGGACGAGCGCCCGCTTTCCCGTTCGGATTCGGCCTGGGCTACACGAGGATCGAGCATCGGCTTCTAGACCACAGGTTCGACGACACAGGCGGCTATGCGGATGTGCTTGTAACCAATACGGGCGGCCGTGAGGGCTCGACCGTCGTTCAGGTCTACGCTGCCGATGTGTCCATCCGCAGACCGGTCGCTCAGCTCCTGGGCTTCCAAAAGGTGACGCTGCAGCCCGGCGCGGAGAGGACGGTGCGGGTTGCCTTGGATGCGGGGCCGATCCTGCAGCGCGATCCGTCCACGGGGCGCTGGTCGCCGCGGGCGGGGGACTGGGGCCTGGTCGCCGGCCAACACAGCCCGGTCGGCTGGGCGGACGCGGGACGGTTGTGGCGCCCGGAGCCACTGATTGACCAGGAAGGCGTCTCGGACCGCCAGCCGATCTGAGGTCGATATGGGGCGCGTCCCACCGGTCACCCGGGAGGGAGACGAAAGGGTGCCGATGGCCCCACAGCGCGGACGGGCAGCGCGGTGTCGCCCCGCAGCAGGGCGCGAAGCAACCGCCGTTCCTCCCAGCCGAGCAAAAGAGGCGCTTGGCCGCGCCGCAGCACCAGGCGACTGTCCGGGGTCGCGTACCGTTTCTGCAGGTCGGAAAGCTCCTCGGCTTGCAGCAGCGCTACGGTGCTGTCCGTCGCCCGGTCAACCAGGCGGACCAGCGACGAGGGCCCTGTGAGATCGGTCGCAACGAAACGCTGCTCGCTCGCGGCGAGAACTGTCCTTTGCGCCGCGCGGGTCACGACCAGCGGACGTGACGGCCCGCCCAGCAGGCCGCTCAGGACGTCCGCCGCGGCGTCAGGGCGGCCGGTTCTCCGCGCGGCCTCCTGCATCCGCTGCAGCCGGCCGGGTTCGCGCAGCACCTCATCGATCTTCCAGCCGATCGTTGCGGGGCTGTTGCAGCGGACGGCCGCCCCCTGCTCCATCAGGTAATCGCCGTTGCGAACCTCCTGCCCCGGGATGGGGTTTACAAGCACCATGGGCAGCCCCGCAGCCATGCACTCCGACGCTGAAAGCCCGCCCGGCTTGCCGACAAACAGGTCCGCGCGGCCCAGCAGCTGCGGCATCTCCGTGGTGAAGCCGAGCACGCGGTAGCGGTCACCGGCGGTCGCCACCAGCTTCTCGATGCGCTGCCGCAGCACGTCGTTGTTTCCGCACACGACCGTGGCCGTGAATTCCGAGCGCATATGCATCGTCTGACGCACCACGGAGAACGCATAGTCCCCGCCGGTCGCACCCGCCGAGATCAGCAGCATCGGTGGCTTATTACGATCGCGCACGGGCGCGGGACCGACCGGCTTGCTGATCGGGATGCCCGTGGCCTTCACTCGGTCGGGAGGAAGGCCGAGCGCCGTCAGCTCCACCCTGCCTTCCTCCCTGGCCACAAAGATCATGTGGAACGCGCCCGAGAGCCACAGGCCCTGGAAGTCATAGTCCGTCGTCACGACAGCGGTTTTTGCGTCAACCACGCCCCGGAGGAGTAACGACGCCAACAGCTGGGCGGGCAGGAAGTGCGTGCACACGATCGCGGTCGGTCGGAACCTCTTGATCGCACTGATGACCGGACTGGCGTTCACTCGTGTCCAGGGGTCGATTGGGCCGCGGCGCCGGAAGGGCGGGTTGCTGATGTCGTAACCCCACTCGACCAGCCAGGGTAAGCCCTCGACCAGGACGAAGTATCCCTTCCCCAGCAGCGCGCGGTAGAGCACGCTACTTACCTGCAGCACGTCCAGCACCTGCACCTCGGCGATGTCAGTGCGCGCGGCACATGCCTGGTGTATCGCCGCCGCCGCGCTGTTGTGTCCTGATCCTACCCCTGCGGACAGGATCAGTACGCGCTCTCCTCCGGCAGTGCCTGAGCCTCGTGCCGATGTTCTGCGCATGGAGTGAGGCTAGCAGGCCGCATCACCACACGGACGAGGCCTGGCCGTGCTCGGTGATGCAAAGGGCCGGGCCGGTACCTCCTGAGCGAGCCCGGGCAGGCACCATGCGTTGATCCGGCCTGGCCTGCCCTGCTTCGACTTTGCAATCAATGGATCAAAAGCTTGGTCTGGATGGGACGAACGCGTCCAGGCTTTTTCGTCCGCGGCCGGGCTGCGGCTCAAATGTTTCTAGGTGGCAGCTGGCGCCTGTTCTCCGGGGCGGCCCTCGTTTTGCGGTGGCCCTGAGGAAGGGGGGCGCCGCCAGCCTCCCGTCAGGCGCTGCCCGTGCAGCTCACGGAATCAGACTTCAGGAACCTGCGGCGCGGCTTTGCAATGTTCACAATCGCGGCTCGGCCGGGATTGGGCGGGCATGGCGGACGGAGAGCTGGAAAACACCATAAACTGCCAGCGCTCCGGCGAGGATGAACACGATGCCTGCCCAGAGCGGAGCGGAGGAGGCTTCGCCGAGCACGGCGATTCCAATGCTCACGCCGATCAGAGGATCAATGACCGTCAATCCGGCGACGACAAGGTCGGGCGGTCCGGACGAATATGCGGTTTGGACGAAGTAGGACCCCGACAGGGCGGCAGCGATCAAGCCGGTTACACATACGAAGGTGAGCGCGTCTCCTGGTTCGAAGTGAAACCCGAACCGGACCAGGGTATGGACGCGGTCGATGACGACTTTCGCCAGGGTCGCGACAAACCCGAACAGGACCCCCGCTGCGACGATGTAAGAGAGCGGGGTGAGCTTCCTGCGGAGGAAGACGAAGACGGCGGCGAAAACAACCAGCACGACGGTGAGGACGGCAACGACGATGATCAGCTGGGTGTCGTGGATCGGGACCGTGGTGGTGGTCAGGGCCGCGACAGTGACAAATAGGCCGATGCCTCCGACACAAAAGGTCACGGCCCGGATCGTCTGCGTGCCCAGTTTCGTCCTGTTTGTCCGTGCGTTGAGGACAGCGGTGATGACGAGAGCGAGGGCGCCTAGAGGCTGGACCACAGTCAAGGGCGCCAGATACAGGCTGAAGAGTTGCAGGATTACCGCCAGGCCAAGCATCAGCGTCCCGGCGATCCAGGAGGGTCGCCGTACCAGTGTGAATAGATCTGTTAGCTTCAGTCCTGTCTTTTTCCCGGTCCCGTCCCCGGATTTACCGGCGGATACACCGCGGTGCTGGAATTGGGCGCCCAGGGCCAGGAAGACGGAGCCGATGAGGGCGACCGGGATCCCTAGGGCTTGAGTGGGTGTTAGTGAGATCAGTTCCATGGCCATGGCGTCAGACTACAGCGAGGTCATCACGTCAGCGGTTGTGGCCCCGCGCTTGGATCGTGACGATCGTGGCAACACCTACGGGGTCCGTCAGCAGGGTGAGGAACCGTGCGGTGTTGTTGGTTGGCGCGATCGCCAGGACCGCGAGAGCCACGGCAATGATGCCAAGCCCTACCCAGCCGACAGTGCTGAGGCGTTCACCGACGATGGCCACGGCCAGGACCGCGGCAATGGCCGGCTCACTCAGGGTGATCGTGGTTGCGGTGCTGGCAGTGACGCGCTCAAGACCATATCCGAAGAGCAAGTAGCCCAGAAACATCGGGATCAGAGCCATGTAGGCTGCGACGGCGAACGCCTGAGAGCTCGCGATCAGCGGCGCGCCGGTCAGAAGCAGGACCGGCACCAGCAGAAGGCCGCCGGCCCCGAACACTGCCCCCATCGAAGCTGCGCGACTAATGCCGCGGCTCATGAGGCGTTGGGCGCACCACGAATATGTGGCGTAAGTGGCGCCGGCGACCAGACCGAGCCCGATGCCGGCGAGCGTCGAACCGACATCGCCGGGGTCGTGGGCCATCTTGGAAAGACACAGCAGGGTGCTGCCAGTTACGCCTAGCCCGGCGGCCAACATCCACCACCGGCTGAGCGGGGTGCGTTGGACGAACCATTCCAGCACACCGGAAGCCAGCGGTGCCGAGGCCAGGGACACGACGGTGCCGAGCGCCACCCCGGCCAGGTGCATCGAGCTGTAGAACGCCAATGGGTAGATTGCCACCGCCACCGCGCCCAGTCCCGTCAATGGGAGGTTGGCGCGTAGTTGCCCGCGGCCGGCGCGTAGCGCAGGAATCGCGATAAGAGCCTGCAAGAGGCCGCCGATCCCCAGGGCGGCGGCTCCGATCGCCAGCGGGCCAGCGTCGGGTGCAAATGTTGCGGCGGTGCCCGAGGTGCCCCACAGAATTGAGGTAATGGTGATCGCCGCGATGGCGATCAACCTCTCGCGCCTCACGGCGCATCCACCAGCGCGGCGGCGATCGCGCGGGCATGGACCAATCGCTCCACAGAGCCCTCCAGGCCGGCGCGGGCTACCGCACCTTCGAGCACGAACGCCAACTGCTCGGCGAGCTCTGCTGCCCGGTCGGCGTCGACGACCCCGGCCAGACCAGCGGCCAGGATCGCCTCGACTTGTTCCTTGTGCTCGCGGACCGCCACCCGCCCGGGCGCGCCCGCAGGCAGCTCGGCGGCTGCGTTGAGCAGCCCGCACCCGCGAAACCCGTGGACGTAGGCGGCGCCGGCATGATCGATGTAGGCATCGAACACCGCCAATACCCGATCGCGCGAAGTCTGAGCATTGATGAGGCGCAGCTCGTACAGCCCCAGCCACTCCTGGTGGCGTTCCCGGATATAAGCGAGCACCAGATCGTCCTTGGACGCGAAGTTGTTGTACAGGCTCTTCCGCGCCACACCCGCCCTCTCGGTGATCGCATCAATCCCGGTAGCGGCCATCCCCTGCGCATAGAACAACTCAGCGGCGGCCGTCATCAACCGATCACGCGCCGGCCGCTCCCGGCCCACACCATCACCCACAACATCACTTCCTTAAGTAGGTAGCCCAGTCTACCTACTTAAGACGAAGTACACCATCCTGATCCGCCACCAGGGGAATGCCCGTTCTCGACAGATCGAAAGTGGTGTGCGCCGCGCGGGGGGACATCGCAGCCTTCACGGTCCCATACGTCAACAGCAGCGAATATTCAAGAGCGGCCTCCGCCAGCAGCAACTAATCAAGTTCACTGCGTGGTCAAACGACCGTTTCCGAATTTTGCCTGATGCAAAACTGATCGGAGAAGAGTTTTGACCTGCTTCGACCAAAAACCGAAGTAGGTGACCATTGAGCTCAAACATCAGGCCGGCAAGCGGGGCGGAGGGGGTACTTGGGCTGCCGGCGTATTTAGAAGAGCTCGCCGATCGCCTGGTCGCTGGAACCGATGTAGCGATCGCGCTGCTTCACTCCGAACGGACCGTAGGGTAGTCGTTCGGTGTGGGCGCGCTGACCTCGTTCAGCCGCGCGGTGTCCGTTTTGCTCAGCACGAGGTCGCCCGCGACGAGGTTTTGTTCAAGCTGTTTCAGGGTCTTCGCGCCGATGATCGGAGCTGTGACTCCGGGGCGGTTCGCGGCCCAGCTCAGCGCGACCTGTGCCGGGGTGACGTTGGTCGTCCTCGCAATGTCGCGGACGGCGTCGAGAGTGGCCCAGTTCTGATCTTTCGCGGCGAGATCGCCGAAGATGTGATCGTTCATCGGGTCGCCGACGCCGGCGCGGGTATCCCCGCTTGCCCTCTCGCCCTTGTTGTACTTGCCGCTAAGGAATCCTGCCGCCAGCGGCGACCAGGGCAGCAGGCCTATGTCGTTGTGCAGGGCTGCCGGGACGATCTCGTATTCGATCTCGCGCGAGACGAGGCTGTACTGCGGTTGCAGGGTGACGGGCACCTGGAAGCTCATCGCCTTCGCCGTGTCGAGGGTGAGCTGAAGCTGCCATCCGGTGAAGTTCGATAAGCCGATGTAGTTGATCTTGCCGGCGCGCACGGCATCGTCTCGTTGTTGTGCGAGACGAGCTCGGTTGCGACCGCGCCGGGCTCGATCACGCCCACGCGGACGTGCTTCTGGGTGACTTCCTGGCGCAGGGCCTCGGTGAACCCGTTTACCCCGAACTTCGTCATGTTGTAGACGCCGTAGTTCGCCCACGCCTGCCGCCCGGCGATCGAGGAGACGTTCACGATGTCGGCAACCTCGCGCAACCCGTCCTTGGCAGCCGCGAGCAGGTGCGGCAGGGCCGCATTGGTCATGTAGAGCAGACCTTTCTGGTTGACCGCGATCATCCGTTCCCACTCGTCGACGTCGGCTCCGACCACGGGGCCAAGGAGCATGAGGCCTGCGTTGTTGACGAGGATGTCGAGGCGGCCGAAGCGCTCGATGACGGTGGCAACGGCATTCTCGGCCTGGGCGCGGTCGGTGATGTCGGCCTCGACCGTGAGAGCGGCCCCGCCGGCGGCCTCGATGTCAGCCACCAGCGTGTCAAGGCGGTCCCGGCGGCGGCCGAGTATGGCTAAGGTGGCGCCGTGCTCGGCGAGGCGGCGGGCGGTGGCGTCGCCGATGCCGCTGCTCGCACCGGTAACAAGGGCAACGGTGCCGGTCAGTTTTGCTGTCATGAGGGTGATCTTCTCCAAGTGTGGGGTTGGTTTTGGGCAGGGGCCAGCCACGTGCGTCCAAGGTGATTGTTCAGGAGTTGCTTTGCTTAGTGGTCGCCCGCGCCCTGGGCTCAGGGGCGCAGGCCGGCGCGCTGGTGTTAGGCGTCGTCGTGGGCGAGGTTGCTGGAGAGACCCCGGTGGGCGTCGGCCTGGGCCTGGAGTTCCGTGGACCGGGTCTCGAAGACTCCGACGGCGTCGGCACCGGCGGCGAAGCGCAGCGGAGGCTCGGCCAGTTCGGCCAGTTTGATCAGGGCGTTGGCGAGTTTGGCAGGGTCCCCGCCCTGCAGGCCGTTCATGCTTTGCCAGGCAGCGACGGTCTGCCGGCTGCGTTCGGCGTAGTCCTCGACGGTGGATTCGGCGTAGCGGGTGGATTCCGGGGTGAGCAGCTCGGTGCGGAAGAACCCCGGTTCCACGATCATGGTACGGATTCCGAACGGGGCGATTTCCGGGGCCAGGGACTCCGCCCAGCCCTCGACGCCGAACTTCGACGCGGCGTAGGCGGTCAGGAACTCCCCGCCGACTATGCCGGCGGTCGAGGAGATCGTGACGAGCAGGCCCGAGCGCTGGGCCCGCAGGAACGGCAGCGCCGCGCGGGTGACGTTCATGGGACCGAACATGGTGGTTTCGATCTGGGCCCGGAAGTCTTCCGGGGTGATTTCCTCGAAGAATCCGGCGTAGAAGTTGCCTGCGTTGTTCACGAGCACGTCGATCCGGCCGAACCGGTCCACGGCGGCCTGGATGGCAGCCGTCGCGTCGGCGGGGTCGGTGACGTCGAGCTTCACGGCCAGCAGGTTCTCGTTGTCGCCGACGGCTCGGGTGACTTTGTCGGGGTTGCGGCCGGTGGCGACGACCGCGTGGCCGGCGGCCAAGGCGGCCTTGGCGATGTCAGTGCCCATGCCGCGGCCGGCGCCGGTGATGAACCAGACCTTCTTGGCGGTCACGTTTTCATTCTGTTCAGTCATGTGTTGGTTCTGTCTTTCTTGAAGTGCGGGCCCCGGGCTGCTCGTGGGGGAGCGTTTCGGGGACGGCGGATCCGCCGGCAGGTCCACCGGCGGTGGATGTTTCGGGCGGCGACGCCGCCCAGGTGGCAAGGAATGCCAGCGCGTTCGCGGACGGGGAGCCGGGCTCGGCGGTGAAGGTGAACAGGGTCTGGCCCTCATCGCCGGGAAGGTGAAGGGTCTCGAACTGCAGGGACAGGTTCCCGGCCACGGGGTGGTGGAAGCGTTTGGTCCCGGTGGTGTGGATCCGCACGTCGTGTCCGGACCACAACTCTGCGAAGAGCCCGCTGCGGGTGGTCAGTTCCCCAACCAGTTCGTTCAGGACCCGGTCATGGGGGTTCCGCCCAGCTTCCAGGCGCAGCATCGCCACCGTGGTGGCCGCGATAGCCGGCCAATCGGGGTAGAAGTCCCCGGCGCCCGGATCGAGGAAGAGGTAGCGCGCCTGGTTCGGCAGCCGGCCCGGAAGGCTCTGCCCTGAGGCTGAGGCGAAGTTGAACACTGGCCCGTACAGGGCCCGGCCCAGGAGGTTGGCGGCCAGCACGTCCGAGCGACCGTTCTGCACCATGGCCACCACACCGGTCATGCCATCCAGCACGCGGAGCACCCCGGGACGGACCCGCTGCTGCGCCGGCCGGCGCGGGGTGCGGTGCGACAGCGCGTTGGCCGTCCGCGCCAGGTCCATCAGGTGGGCCCGCTCCGCTTCGTCCAGCTGAAGGGCAGAGGCCACCGCCTCCAGCACCGAGTCCGAGACGCCGCGGATGCTGCCCCGTTCCAGCCGCGGGTAGTAGTCCGTGCTCACTCCGGCGAGCTGCGCCACTTCCTCCCGGCGCACGCCGGGCACACGGCGCAACTCCCCGTAGCTGGGGATCCCGGCCTGCTCCGGACTGACCTTCGCGCGCCGCGAGATCAGGAACTCACGGATTTCCTCTTTTCTGTCCACAACCACAACGCTACGCAGGCCGTCCCACCGGTGGCAGTGTCTATCAGACACCCCCACTCGATAAGAATGCAGGTGTGAGCCCCTCAAAACGACCGTTTATGACCGCCCAGGGCAAGCCTCCGAAAAACGTGTAAGTCTCAGCGCTATCTGGCGATTAAATTGCAGCAATATTTGGCATGCGACAGGCTGAATGGGTTTGTTTCTGTCGGATGTGCCGTGGGCGGCATCGCTGGTGTTCAGGACGGTTAGCCTCGGACCCTTCAGACTGCTCGACCAGCCCATGCCCGGATGCGTGGTCTGCCGTTCGTGCTTCTAAGCCCCTGCTGGTGAAGCAAGATGCATGGTCAATCAGTTGACCGGGGCCACGGAAAGTGGTCGTGAGCACTTTCCGTATATTGGGGGGCGAGTTCACCGTAGAAACAGGAGGCGGTCACGCCGACGTCCATGAGGAAGTCGCTTCCGGTGATGAAGGCGCCGTCCGGGCCCATCAGGAGCGCTCCCACCGCGCCGACTTCGTCCGGGGTTCCGCCCCGCCCCACGGGAGACAGCTCGATCATGCGCCGGTACCCCTCGCCGCGCGGCCCGGTCAGCTCGTCTTTCGCAAGAGGCGTGAAGATTATGCCGGGACTGATCGTGTTGATCCGCGCGCCGCGTTTTCCCCACCGAACGGCCTCCGCCATGACGCGGAGTGAGTTGCCGGGCGACGAGCCCGAGCGTGAAGGCGTAGAAGACGGCCCCGGGACCGCTGTCCGGCGGGGTCATCGGCGCAGGGGCCTGTTCTCCAGTGAGCTCAGGTAGGCGTTGTAGTCGGCAAGCTCGGTGTCGCCCTCACGGGACGCACGCCTGTCAGCGGCCCCGGTGGTGCGCTGGTCCGATTTCTGCCATTTCACGACAAGCACCCCGAGGACGAGGAGGGTCGGAAGCTCGGTGAATCCCCAGGCGATGCCCCCGCCGGCGGCCTGGTCAGCCAGCGGGGACACGTGCCAGCCGGGCACCGGCGTGGCGTAGAACCTGACCAGCAACGCGGTGGACATCATGACCACGACCCCGAAAAAGGCGTGGAAGGGCGCGGTAGCGGCCAGTTCGAGCACCGGCAGCACCGGGCCGGCCTTGGCACGCAGCCCGGACCGGGATTTCCGCGGGGAAGGGTCGACGCCGATGATCCCCCAGAAGTAGATGAACCCGATGAGAAGGAAGTGCACGAGCATCAGGTTGTGCCCCCACCAGGTGCCCATCAGGTAGTCGAAGACGGGAGTGAAGTACAGCCCGTACAGGCTGGTGATGAACAGGGCGAATGTCACGGCCGGATGCATCAGGAGGGCGGCGGCCCGGCTGTGAAGGACCCGCAGGATGCCTCGCCTGAGGCTTCCGCGTCCACCAGCTCCTGCCGGCAAGGCCCTGAGCAGCAGGGTCACCGGGGCCCCCAGGACCAGGAACACGGGAGCGAGCATGTTCAGGACCATGTGCTGGATCATGTGGATGCTGAAGAGTTCCATGCCGTAACCCTCGATTCCGGTGGCCGTGACGGACAGCACGGTTGCCAGGCCCAGAAGCCACCAGATGCTCCGCACGGCCGGCCAGCGCACACCCCTGCGGCGGAGAACGAGGACACCGCAGCCATAGAGCGCCAGCAGGAGCAGAACGAGCAGCGGCAGAAGGGGGACGGGCTGGGGGTGCCAGGCCAGCACGCGGTCAAGGGTGGGTGGCAGGTCCGGCATCCACATCGGCCCGCTCATCATCGCGCCCGGATCCCCGGTGCCCGGTCCCGGCATGGCGGCCGGCGGCGCCATGCTAGATCCCCAGGATCAGGGTCTCGTCCGCGGAGGGCTCCCCGGCGGCGCGGGCGAAGACCTCAAAGCCGGCCCGGACCGCGTCCAGCTCCGCATCGGAGAGCTTCTCCAGGACCAGGGCGATTTCCTTTTTGCGGGCCCCGGTGACCTCGGCATACACGCGTGCACCCTCTGCCGTCAGGGAGATGATGACCTCGCGGCGGCTGCCGGGGCTCGCCGAACGGGCAATGAGCCCGCCGGCGACCATCCTGTCGGCGAACCGGCTGAAGCTGGACTGGTTCGCCCCTACATGCTGGGCCAGGTCGCCCATCCGCAGCGGCCCGAAGTTGGACAGCACCACCAGGACCCGGAACTGGGGCAGCGTCACCGTGTCCATCACGGGTGCCAGCGACCGGGCGATCACCCCCAACAGGGCCCGTGAGGCCGTCAAGGCGCTCGTGAGGGCGGTGTCGTCCGGGGATCCGGATCCCGGGTCCCCCGATGGCGGGAGGGCAGCGGTGGTAGTCTTCATACTTGTCATAGTACATATATTGCACCACATCATGCATTGGAGATTTTCCTTGACCGCGCAGCCAGCCAACTTCCGTCCCTGGTTCGGCCCCGGCCGGACAGGATTTCTCTGGAGGACGTTCTCGGGTTCCTCCTATCAGCTGGTGGCCATGGCTGTCGTGGTGGGGGCCGGGGCCGGGTTCGCGGCGGTCGGGTTCCGCTGGCTGATCACCGCGGCGACGTTGTTCTTCAGCGGTACCGCCGACTACTCGGCCGCTGCGGGTGGCAGCGCCCATCCGTGGCTGCCGTGGCTGGGAGGCGCCTTCGTCGTCCTGGCCCCGGCGGCCGGCGGTCTGTTGTACGGACCGCTGGTGAAGCGCTTCGCCCCGGAAGCCCGGGGCCACGGCGTCCCGGAGGTCATGTATGCGGTCAGCCAGCACGGCGGCCGTATCAAGGGCCGGGTCGCCGTCGTCAAGGCGTTGGCTTCGGCGATCTGCATCGGTTCCGGAGGGTCTGTGGGCCGGGAGGGGCCGATCGTGCAGATCGGTTCGGCCCTGGGGTCCTGGCTGGCCCAGACGCTCAGGCTGCCCGAGTCCAGGGTCCGGACCCTGGTGGCCTGCGGGGCCGCCGGAGGGATCGCCGCGACGTTCAACGCCCCCATCGCTGGGGTGTTCTTCGCTCTGGAGCTGCTGCTGGCCGATTTTGCCGCCGGCGCGTTTGGCGCGGTGGTGCTGGCCTCGGTCACCGCGTCGATCATCGGCAGGGCCTTCCTGGGCGACCAGGCCTTCCTCCAATTGCCCGCCTTCAGCGTCTCCTCGGGGGTCGAGTATCCGCTCTTCATCCTGCTGGGCTTGCTCGCGGCCGGCACGGGCATCGGCTTCACCCGGATCCTGTACAAGATCGAGGACGTGTGCGACTGGGCCTGGCGCGGCCCGGAGTGGCTGCGCCCGGTCGTGGGCGGTTTGCTGCTGGGGTCCCTGCTGCTGGTCCTGCCGCAGATGTACGGGGTGGGCTACCCGGTGCTGCAAGCCGGGGTTGCCGGCAGCTATGCCGTCGGTTTCCTCCTGCTGCTGCTCGTGGGCAAAATAGTCGCCACCAGCCTGACCATCGGCATCGGCGGATCCGGCGGCGTGTTCGCGCCATCGTTGTTCATCGGCGCCATGCTCGGAGCCGCGTTCGGGGAGGTCGCCGGTTTCCTTGATCCCACCCTGCACGGCCAGGTGGGAGCCTTCGCACTGGTCGGGATGGGAGCCGTTTTCGCCGGCGCGGCCCGGGCACCGATCACCGCGGTGATCATCATGTTCGAACTGACCGGCGAATACTCCATCATCCTGCCCCTGATGCTGGCCATCGTCGTGGCCTCCGGCGTGTCCAAAGTCCTCTCCAAGGACACCATCTACACCCTCAAACTGCGACGGCGCGGCATTGACCTCGAACGTCACCCCGGCACCGAACTCCTGCGGAGCATGAACGTCGGAGCCGTCATGGACACCCGGCTGCAAGCCCTGCCCGCAGACATGGCCGTCGCCGAAGGAGCCCGCAGGCTGCTTACCGGGGGACACCTTGCACTGCCGGTAACGGACCGGCAGGGGCTGCTGGCAGGAGTGGTGACCGTGCACTCCCTGTCCGAAGTCCTGAGCAACGACGAGGACCAGGACCGGATCCTTCTATCCGACATTGCCGAGATACCCGCAACGGTGCTTCCCACCGCGAGCCTTGAATCCGTCCTCGACACCCTCTTGGACTCATCCGCCGGAGCTGGCACCCCGGTCACCGATGAGAACGGCATCCTCCGGGGCTGGATCGACCAGACTTCGGTCCTGCGCATCCTTTCCGGTCCCGGCACCACCGGTCCCGCCCTGACCGGACAATAGCCGTCGTACCGCCGAGTCGGCCTACGGTGCCGTGCCGCGGACAATCGCGTTTCTAGGGGTGATCCCGCGCGCGGCTTTGGTGTTCGTTGAGGGCCCGCAGTACGGCGACGCCGGTCCAGAGGGCGACCAGGATCCACCACCAGGGACCGGCAGGCAGCGCCAGGGCGAGGACAAGAAGGACGGTGACCGCCGAGATGTCGAGCAGGAGAACGGGCCAGTACCTCCCGGGGCGTAGCGGCCAGGGAGCGCCCGTCACGGCCGTGTCCCGCTTTGCCGGGCCTGGTCCCGGTTCCGGGTCTGGTCCTCGGCTTCCAGCAGCGCCGCGAGGGCAGCCAGGGCAGGGACGGCGTTTTCTATCACGTTCCGGTAGGCCTCAGGGAGCCGTTCCAAGGCTTGCCGGAGCCTTCGGTCGTTGGCGGCCTGCCATGCTGCCAGTATCTCCGTGCCGTTCTGCGTCAGGTTCAGAATCACGGCCCTGCGGTCGCCCGGACGGGGGGTGCGTTCCACCAGCCCCGAGGTCACCATTTGCTGGACCAGGCTGCTGACCGTGTTGGTCGCCAGTCGTTGACGGTCAGCCAGGTCGCTGACGCCCATGCCGGGTTCGTCGGCGAGGCGCTGCAGGACCTCCACCTGGGCCATGGGCAGGGATTCCCAAGGGAACTCCTGCCGCACGCTGGAGCGCAGGACCCGCCGCAGCCGCGTGATCACCCCGGTCAGCGACCACGCATCGGCGCCGATATAGTCACGGACCGCCGGGTCGGTGGCCGGGGCGGAGGCATTGGCGGTGTTCATGACATTAGCCTATCCCGGTAGTCCCCCTATAGAATAGTTCCGTGGCAGAACAACTTTCTTCAGGCACAGCCCTTCACGTTGCCGCTTCCCCCACCGGGTGGGGGAAGCTGTGGCGGGAACCGGCGAGACCGGACTGGATCCGGCGACGGCCCGGTGCCCCGTGGCTGGTCGTCGCAACGGTGTGCATCGGCGCGTTCATGGGCCAGCTCGATGCCAGCATCGTGACCCTGGCGGTGCCGGCCATCAGGTCTGACATGAACGCCTCTCTCGCCCAGGTGGAGTGGGTGGCGCTGATCTATCTTCTTGTGCTGGTGGGCAGCATCTCCGCGGTCGGCCGGCTGGCGGACATGGCGGGGCGGAAGCTGCTCTACACCTACGGTTTCGCCCTGTTCACGATCGCGTCCCTGGGGTGCGCGCTTTCCCCCGACATCACCTGGCTCCTGGTGGCCAGGGCCGTGCAAGCGGTCGGTGCCGCCATGCTGCAGGCCAACAGTGTTGCGCTGATCCGGACCAGCATGCCCGCCGCGAAACTCGGCAAGGCCATCGGCCTCCAGGGTGCCGCGCAGGCCATCGGCCTGGCCATGGGCCCCTCGGTCGGTGGGCTCCTTATCGGTCTGGGCGGGTGGCGGTGGGTGTTCTTCGTCAACATCCCCGCAGGGGTCATCGGCCTGCTGCTGGGCTGGTTCCTGCTCCCGCGCACCCACGTCAAGGCCCCCCGCGCCCGGCTGGACTGGCCGGGGCTCACGGCCCTGATGCCGGCCGTCGGCGCCCTGCTCCTGTCTTTGTCGGAGGCATCCAGGTCCGGTTTCGGCAACCTCACCGTTCTTGGGCTGCTGGCGGGATCGCTGGTTCTCTTCGTCCTCTTTGTCCTGCGCGAACGCCGGGCAAGACACTCCTTGGTGGACCTGACACTCTTCAGGTCCGGGACCTTCAGCCGGGGCGTCGCGACGGGATTGCTGGGCTATCTCGTGCTGTTCGGGGTCCTCTTCGTCACGCCGCTGCACCTGGAATCGGAGTATTTCCTTCCCCCGGCGCAGGCCGGGCTGTTGCTGACGGTCCTTCCGGTCTCGCTGGGACTCGTTGCCCCGGTTGCAGGCCTGCTGGCGGACCGGTTCGGCGCCCGGTTGCCGGCATCGGCCGGGATGGGACTGGCCGCGGCCGCGCTGGCCGTGCTGGTTTTTTCCTCCCATGATCTGTGGGTCACGGCAGGGGCTCTCGCGGCCATGGGACTGGGCCTGGGCCTGTTCACCCCGGCCAACAACGCGTCCGTGGCAGCGGCCGGGCACGACCACCAGGCCGGCATGGTCAGCGGCGTCCTGAATATGACCAGGGGAGTCGGAACGTCCCTGGGCGTGGCCTTGGGCGCCGTCGCGTACTCCCTCGCCAACGTCCTGGGGAACAGTGCCGGAGCGCCGGCGGTTTCAGGTCTTGGCTTCCGGATGGCCGTGGCACTCTTTGCGGTCCTGGGAGCCGTCGCGGCCGTACTGTCATTCTTGGGACGGCGCTCCCGCCCCAAGGCTGTTCCGGGCCCGGAGGGCCCTCCGGTACCCGGCTGACCTCAAGGTTGCCGAGCAACACTGTTTTTGCCCTAACTTCCCGAACAGGATCCCGAATCTCCATGACTGCCTCTGATTCTTTCTTTCCGTCGCCGACCGTGAGCGCCTTTCACGTGGGCCCTGTGACCATCCACTTCTACGCGCTGTGCATCCTGGCCGGGATCGTGGTGGCCGTCTGGCTGACTTCCCGGCGTTGGTCCGGCCGGGGCGGCCAGGCAGGGCAGGTGCTGGACATTTGCCTCTGGGCTGTGCCCGCAGGGATCATCGGCGGCCGGATCTACCACGTCATTACCGACCCTGAGCTCTACTTCCTGCCTGGGAAGAATCCGTGGAATGCCTTTGCTATCTGGGATGGCGGACTCGGGATCTGGGGCGCCGTGGCCTTGGGCGTAGTTGGGGCGTGGATCGGCTGCCGCAGGGCGAAGGTGTCTCTCATAGCATTCCTGGACGCGGTGGCACCGGGCGTGGTTTTTGCCCAGGCCCTGGGCCGGTGGGGTAACTGGTTCAACAACGAGCTCTATGGGGATCCGACTACTCTGCCGTGGAAACTCCAGATCCATCAGATGGATGTTGCCACCGGGTCGGCGATGACCGATCCTTCGGGCGCCCCGGTGGTCTTGGGCTATTTCCAGCCCACGTTCCTCTACGAATCGCTGTGGTGTGTCGTCGTCGGGCTTGTTCTTTTGTATGTGGACCGGCGCTTCGCCCTCGGGGCGGGAAGCGTGTTCTCCCTCTACGTTGCCGGGTACACGGCGGGGCGCTTCGCTTTTGAACTGATGCGCTCCGACTACGCCAACCTGATCCTCGGACTCCGGGTGAACACCTGGGTTGCCGCCCTGATCTTCCTCGGGGGTGCCGTCGCGTTTGTCCTGCTGTTCCGGCGCAGACGCTCGATGGCCGTGCCTGGGGATTCCGCGCCGGACTCCTCTGAACCGCTGACTACCGGCGGCTGACCCGCCGACCCGTGGTAACGGCGTCGGCTGTCCCGGCCCACCCCTAGTCCAGGTGCCCGATTTGCGCGCAACGCGTACCACCCGGGCGCTTGAGAAAGCGCGGGTCACTACGCCCGACAACCAACACGATCCATCGCCGGAGAACCTGAGGAAGATATGTTCAAGAGATACGAATTCGGCCCTGGCCAGATGGGGGATCCGACGAGCCCCGAAAGCCGCAGACACCTCCAATGGCGGCAGCTGTGACGCGCGGCAGGAACCGGATCCTGGACGCGGGAACAACGCTCGGCCGGATCCTGTTCTTCCTCGGTGTGAGCGCGGTCTGCGGGATGCTCGTGGCAGGCCTGATGGTGCCCGCCGCAGCCATGGCCGGGATCACGGCGAACGGCTCGGTCCAGTTCTTCAACGGACTGCCCGGCGAGTTGACCGTGGCCCCTCCCGGGCAAGTGACGAGGGTTCTCGCCGCGGACGGATCCCAGATCGCGACGCTGTTCAACGAGAACCGCACCCAGGTTCCCCTCGAGCAGATGTCCCCGAACATCAAGAACGCGATCGTTGCGATCGAGGACTACCGCTTCTACCAGCATGGGGGCATCGATCCGACAGGGATCCTGCGCGCCCTCGTGACGAACAGCGGCGGGGCCCGGCAGGGCGCGTCCACGCTGACCCAGCAGTACGTGACCAACGTGCTCAATGAGAACCTCATCGCCCAGGGCAACGACGCCCAGGTCGTGCTCAACGGCCAGAAGAGCATCAACGACAAACTCCGGGAGATGAAGCTCGCGATCGGCCTCGAGAAGCAGTTCACGAAGGACCAGATCCTCGCCGGCTACCTCAACATCGTCGGCTTCAACGCCAACGCCTACGGCATCCAGGCCGCTAGCCAGTACTTCTTCTCCGTCGATGCCAAGGACCTCACCGTCCCCCAGGCGGCCCTGCTCGCCGGCCTGGTCAACGGCCCCTCCCTGTTCGACCCGACCCAGCACCCCGAGGCATCCAAGACGCGGAGGAACCTGGTCCTCGACGCGATGCTCCAGCACGGCTACATCAACACCCAGCAGCACCAGGACGCCGTCAACACCCCGATCCAGCTCAAGGTCAACCCGCCCAAACAGGGCTGCGCCTACGCCGCCCAGGCCCAGTACTTCTGCGACTACGTCCTCCACCAGATCCAGAACGACCCCGCCTACGGCGCGACACAGGAGGACCGGATCCAGAAAATCATGCGCGGCGGCCTGACCATCAAGACCACCCTTGACCCGCGCCTCCAAGGTCCCGCCCAGGCCCAGGTCGACGCCACGACAGGGACGAACCCCGACAAATGGGGCGCCTCCCTCGTGACCGTCCAGCCCGGCACAGGCAAGGTCCTCGCCATGGCGCAAAACTCGCGCACGCTCGCCGGCCAGGGCACCGGCTTCGTCACGACGTACAACTTCAACGTCGACCGCGCGGACGCCAACGGCAACGACCTGGGCGGCGTGGGCGGCATGCAGCCCGGCTCGACCATGAAGCCGGTGACCCTCGCGGCCTGGCTCGGCGAAGGCAAAACAACGAACCAGATTGTCGACGCGTCAAAGCGGCGTTACGGCGTCAACTACCCGTGGAAGACGACATGCGGGCCCGTCCATGGCTGGTTCGACAGCAGTCTTCCACCCTCCACGGACCTGCAGAACGATGAACCCGGCTGGTACCGGCCCATGAGCGTCCGGCAGGGCATCTACAACTCAATCAACACCGCGACGTTCGCCTCCCTGGCCGGCCTGAACGACTTCTGCGACGTTCAGCGGGCCGCCTACGCCATCGGCCTGCACCTGGGCGACGGGAACGACAAGAAAATCGACCTCTCCACCCTGGGCAATATCCTGGGCAGCCAAAACGTCGCCCCCCTGACGATGGCCAACGCCTTCGCAACATTCGCCGCGGACGGCACGTACTGCGCGCCCATCTCGATCGCCGAGGTCGACAACGCCCAGGGCAAAAGAATCGGCGGGCAGGCATCCGCGTGCAAGCCGAACGCCTTGAATCCGGATGTCGCGAAGGCCACCACGAATGTCCTCCAGGACGTCCTCACCAAGGGCTCCGGCCTGCTCATCCCGCAGAAGCTCGGCGTCCCGGACGCCGCCAAGACCGGCACCAACCAGTACAACAACCAGACCTGGGTCCTTGGCTACACGAAAGGCCTGGCAACGGCGTCTTTCTTCGGAGACCCTTTCAACGGAAGCGCCGCACGGCTCGGACGCGACGTCACGGTCAACGGCAAGTACTACCCCCTGGTGGACGGGGCCTACATCGCCGGACCACAGTGGGCGCAGTACATGCAGCAGGTCGTCGGTCTCTACGACCACGGCGACTTCGACGCCCCGCCGCAGAACCTCATCGGCGGCTCCTCGCCACAGACCCGCAGCAGCGACCAGGCAACCGGCGGGACGAGTCCGGGCCAGGCTCCGCAATCGACGGCGCCCCTGCCCTCGACAGCCCGGTCGAAGCCCGGCAACGGAAACCGGAAGGGCTGATGCCGGTGTTGATGACGCCGGTCCCCGCGGCACTGTTCCTGTTGGTCATCACCGAGACCCTCGCCGGCGGGTTCATCGCCGACCTCTGAAGGTACCTGCATCCGGCTGAAGCTGCACACCGGCTGACTCACATGCGGCACTCAAGGCACAGATTGCTCCGGGGCCTTTGCCGCACTCCAGATGCCCGGGACAAAGTGCTTTGGCTTCTGGCCTGTGGACCGGACCGCCGCGAGCCTTCCGTTTGATTTCGATGGCCCAGGCCTAGGTGGACGTTTCGTGGTCGGCGCCGCGCATCCGGATGGCCACGAGAATGCCGGATGCTCCCGTGAGGGCGGCGACGACGGCGACCGCGGCCGGGATACCGAAGGCGTCGGCGATGAGTCCCGACAACAACGCTCCGACGGCGAAGCCGCCGTCGCGCCAGAGCCGGTAGATCCCAACGGCGCGGGCACGCCAGGCGGGGTGGGCGACGTCGCCGATGGCGGCCAGAAGGGTGGGGTAGACCATGGCGGTTCCTGCCCCGAGCAGCACGGCCGCGATGAGCCAGGTTCCGAAGTCGCGGCCGAGGGCGACCAAGGCCAGGGCCCCGGCCTGGACCAGCATACCGGCCACGATCAGGGGTTTGCGTCCCGTCCTGTCCGAGAGGGCGCCGGTCACGAGTTGCCCGGCTCCCCAGACCGCCGGGTAGACGGCGGTCAGGATGCCGACGCGTTCGATGCCGAGACCCGCGGTGGCGAACAGGACAGGAAACAGTCCCCAAGCCAGGCCGTCGTTGAGGTTGTTGACCATGCCGGCCTGGCTGACGGCGGACAGGGAGTTGTCACGGAAGCTGGTCAGCATGAAGATTTCCCGGTTGCCCAGCCCTGCGCCGTGACCTGCACGGACGGAAACATGTGTGGCCGCTTCCGCCGTGGCATGGTGGTGTGTTTCGCGGACGGTCAGCACGGAGAGGCCCAGGCCGACGGCAATGAACGCGGCGCCTGGCAGGAACGGCCCCGGACGCAGACCATAGAAGGAAGCAATATACCCGGTGCCCAGGGCGGTGCCGGCGACGCCGAGGTAGCCCGCAGCTTCGTTCAATCCCATTGCCAGGCCGCGCCGCTCCGGGCCAACGAGGTCCATTTTCATCATGACGGTGGTAGACCAGGTCAGGCCTTGGCTGATGCCCAGGATGACGTTGGCGGCCACGATCCACCCCCAGGACGGTCCGAAGATCAGCATGATCGGTACCGGGATCGCTACGAGCCATCCTGCGACGAGTACGGGTTTGCGGCCGTAGCGGTCTGAGAGCGTTCCGGCGAAGTAGTTCGTCGCGCCCTTGGACAGGCCAAAGGCCAGGATGTAAGTCAGAGCGCTTGTGTATAAATCCAGATGGAATGTCCGCGAAGCCAGCAGGGGCAGGACAGTGCGCTCCTGCCCGAGTGTCCCGCCCACCAGGGCGTTAACTGTCACCAGCAGCATGAACTGCGCCAGATTCTGCCGAAGACCCAGCGCGGCTCCCGTTGATCCTGGGCTATGGCGCGGGAGTGTGCTTCCCGGCATGAGTGGCGCTCCGTTCATGGTGGGCTAATTAGGGTACCCGGGCAGGAGGGGGACCCGCCCGGGCGGTCTGGGGTTACTTTGCCGCAGCGGCGTTCTGCAGCGTCTGCTGCCGCATGGTCCAGGCTGCGTAGCTGCCGTCGAGTTCGACGACGTCGTACCCGGCGCGGCGCAGGGCGCTGGCGGCAACGGAATTCCGGACACCGGACTGGCAGTAGCTCACGATGGCGCCTTCGGTGGGCAGTTCGTCAAGATGCCACATGACGCGGCCGCCGCTGAGCTGCTGGGAGCCGGGGATATGGCCGGCGGTGTGCTCGGTCTTGTTGCGGACATCCAGCACCATGGCGGCGTCGAAGCCCTCGAGTTCCTCGGGCTGGATCAGCTGCGGGGTGCTCGTGGGCAGGCCTTCGATGCTGGTGAGGTAGCCGGCGACGTTGTCGATGCCGACGCGTACCAGGTGGTCCCACATGTCCTGGGCCTGGTCCTGGTCCTGCGCCAGCAGTACCAGCGGGTTCTCGTCCGTCTCGGGGTTTACTACCCAGGCCCCGTAGCTGGCAACTGACTTGCCGGCGGGGACGTTCAGGGAGCGGGCAACGGTTCCCTCATGGACTTCGTTGTTGGGACGGGTGTCGATGAAGGTGACCTTGTCTTCGGCCAGGTCCTTGGCGACGGCGGCAGTGTCCAGTTCCGTGAGGGGCGTCCGTTCGCCGATGACGGCCGGGCCTTCACGGTTTTCGCGCTTCATGCGAGCGAAGTAGGCGTGGGCGTCGGGCTGGCCGTCGAGGAGTTCGTGGATGAAGCCCTGCTCGTCGTTGTCGGCCAGGTAGGGGCCCCACCAGGCGTAGAGCCGCTCGTACCCGACCGTGGAGGAGGGAATCGCGCCGAGGGCCTTGCCGCAGGCACTGCCGGCGCCGTGGGCGGGGTGGACCTGGACGTAGTCCGGCAGGGTCAGGAACTTGTCGCGCAGGCTGGCGAAGAGCTGCTTGGCCCCGAGGAAGCGGGTGTCGATGCCGCCGGCGGCCTCATCGAGCAGGTCCGGGCGGCCCAGGTCGCCGGAGAAGACGAAGTCCCCGGAGAGCAGGTAGCCGGGCTGGTCGCTGAACGCGCCGTCGGTGACCAGGAAGGACAGGTGCTCGGGGGTGTGGCCCGGTGTGTGCACGGCCTGGATGCTGATGTTGCCCAGGGCGATCGTGTCGCCGTTGTACAGGCGTTCGGCGTCGAATCCGTACTGCCAGTCCGGGCCGCCCTCGCCGGAGACGTAGACCTTCGCGCCGGTGGCGGCGGCAAGTTCGCGTGTGCCGGAAAGGTAGTCGGCGTGGATGTGGGTTTCGGTGACGGCCACGATCTTCATGCCGTTCTTCGCGGCCAGATCCTGGTACACGGCGATGTCGCGGCGGCCGTCCACAACGATGGCTTCACCCTTGGCCTGGCAGCCGATCAGGTAGCTGGCCTGGGCGAGGTCTTCGTCGTAAATGCGTTCGATGAGCATCAGTGCTCTCCTTCGTGAAAGGTGGGTGGGAGGGGACTTGTTCCTCGGCTTTTGAGGACAGGCGTCGGGCAGGCGGCCTGCTCCTGCCTTGTCTTAGTTCTGCTGCGGTGCGTCCTGGGCCCGGAGGCGTGCCATGTCCAGGTTTTTCACCTCCTGGATCACTTCCTCCAGTCCGGTGGCGTTGAGCGCGCCGGGCTGGGAGAAGACCAGGGTTTTGTCGCGGAAGGCCATCAGGGTCGGGATGGCGGTGATCCCGGCCGCCGCGGCCAGGCCTTGTTCGGCTTCGGTGTCGACCTTGGCAAAGGTGATGTCCAGGTGCCTTTCGGAGGCAGCGCCGTAGATGGGGGCGAACATGCGGCACGGGCCGCACCAGCCGGCCCAGAAGTCAACGAAAACGATGCCGTTGTTCTCCAGGGTCTGGGCGAAGCTCTGTTCGGTGATGTCGATGGTTGCCATAACCAGGTTCGAGTCCTTCCAAAGGTGAAATGCCGTTGAATGATCCATGGCCTCGGGCAGGAGGGCTGGAGGGTCAGGTGGTGGGGAGGCCGGCCCGGGTCCAGGCGATCATGCCCCCGGTCATGGTGTCGGCGCTGAAGCCGGCACCGTTGAGGGCGTCGGCGACGCGGGCGGAGCGGTTGCCGCTGCGGCAGACAGCAATGACGGGGACGGCAGGGTCCAGTTCGGAGAGTCGTTCCTGCAGCTGGTGCATGGGGATGTGCAGGGCGCCGGGGATGATGCCTTCGGCGACTTCGAAGTCCTCGCGGACATCCAGGATCCGGGCGGTGTCCCGGCGTTGCGCGGTTTCGGTGACGCTGATTTCAGCCATGGTGTGTTCTCCTTCTGGGGTTCGGCTGGTTGGGCGGATGGTTCGGGCTTATCGGATGGGTTCGCCGGCTTGACGCCAGGCCGCCATACCGCCGCGGAGGGAATAGGCGTCATAGCCCCTCCCGGACAGGAACCGTGCCGCGGAGGCCGAGCGGACACCGGAGGCGCACACGGCGATGACAGGCCGGCTCTTTTGGATTCCCGCCGTGCTGATTTGCAGCCGGTCCAACGGGACGTGCTTGGCCTGGGGTGCCCGGCCGCCGCGCCATTCCTGGGTGGAACGGACATCGATCAGGGTGGCACCGGATGCCATGAGTTCCTTGGCTTCGGCCACGGTGATTGTTTTGTAGGGCTTGGTGAAGGCATTTTTCAGGGAATTGATCAGGCCCATGGGGTGGCCTCCTTGCTTGGGTGTGGGATGGTGTGTCAGGCCGTGACGGTGCTGGCCGTGACCCAGGCGGCGACGGCGAAGATCAGCACCGCGAACGAGACGCGCACATGGTTCTCTTTGAGCCGGCGGGCGAGCCGGGCAGCAACGAGTGAGCCGAGGATCGCCGGGATGGCGAAGGCCAGGACGGTCGGCCACTCGATGGTGAATCCGGCCGCGTGGGCGCTGAAGCCTGCCACGGAGTTGATCACGATGATGGCCAGGGATGATCCGACGGCCTGTTTCATGCGCAGACCGAGGAACAGCGTGAGTGCCGGCGTGATGAGGAATCCGCCCCCCACGCCCAGGAGTCCGGTCAGGAACCCCACCAGGAGTCCCACGCCGACGGCTTTGGGGGCGCAGGTGCGGAAGGCCCGGGTGGGCCCGGTGCTGCAGGAGCCCTCGGTTTCGCGGGTGCGGGTTAGCATGCGGATTCCGGCGATCACCATCAGGGCTGCGAACGCGAGCATCAGGATGTTCGGATCCAGGAGCCTTCCTATGGCCGTGCCGCCCCAGGCTGCCGGGATGCCGGCGGCGCCGACCAGCAGGACCACGGGCCAGTTAATGCCCTCGCGGAACCGCGGGATCAAGGCCGCCAGTGACGAGACGCCGACCACCAGCAGGGACGTGGGAATGGCCTGCGCAGGGCTCATACCGACGCCGTAGACCAGGGCCGGGACGGCAATGATCGATCCGCCGCCGCCCACGACGCCGAGCACGACGCCGACGAACAATCCCAGCGCCAGCGCGGCGATCATGCCGCCGGGCTTTGCCGGGCCGAGGCCAGCGGCAGTTGCAGGATTGCCGTTTCGCGGGTGGGCTCCTTGGCGGCCTTGTTCCACGGCATGGCCGACAGGGCCTGGCCCATGGCGCAGGTGTTGGTCGCCGCCGAGAAGGTCAGGCCCGCACCGATCGCGCCGGCGAGCATGCGGATCCGGGGTGAGACGAACTTTCCGCCGGCCAGGCCCAGCACCACGAGGGAGCCCGCGGCGAGGCGGACCTGGCGTTCCAGGTCCCAGCGGGCCTTGCCGCGGACCACGTCGCCGCCTGCCGCGGCGAACGCGGGAACCCCTCCGGTGAGGACGTGTGCGGTTCCGAGGCCTGCCCCGCCCAGGCGCTGCCGGGCTTGTTCGGCCCGGGCCCCGGAGTGGCAGACGAGCACAACGCGGCTGCCCAGCCGGGCGGCGAGTTCCTCGGTGTGTTCAGACAGCAGCGGCAGGGGGACGTTGTAGGAGCCGCGGATGTGCATCGATTCGAACTCGGCCGCGGAACGCACATCGAGCACTACGAGGTCCTGATGTTCACGGAACCAGGTTTCGAGGGTTTCCGGGGCGAGTGCGGTGACGGTGGGGCTGGCTGAAGGGGAGGGCGAAGTCACGGATGTCCTTTCAAGACAAGGCTGGATACCCCACCGAGTATTACAGATACCCCTATGGGTATGCAAGACACCCCTAGGGGTATAAGATGAAGGTCAGAACCTCGATCGGAGATGCCCCATGCAACTTGATGCAACAGAACTGACCCCGGTGATCAACCGGCTCAAACGCGCACAGGGCCAACTGGCCGCGGTCACACGGATGATGGAGGAAGGCCGGGACTGCAAGGACATCGTCACCCAGCTCGCCGCCGTCTCCAAGGCCCTGGACCGGGCAGGCTTCGCGATCATCGCCAGCGGCCTGGAGCAATGCAGTTCCCGCGAAGACACCAGCCTGGACAGAAAAGAGCTGGAAAAGCTCTTCCTCTCCCTCGCCTAACCCCAGTTGGTTCTGGCCACACCGAGCACAAGGAGCCCACATGAGCTACACGCATACCGTCACCGTCCCGATGGCATGGGGTGACGCAGTTCAACGCACCCGCGAGGCCCTCGCCGAGCAGGGATTCGGGATCCTGTCCGAGATTGATGTCCGCTCCACCTTCGAGGCCAAACTCGGATCCGACGCCGCGGAAGCACTTGGCGACTATGTGATCCTGGGCGCCTGCAACCCTGCCCTGGCGAGCCGGGCCCTGGCTGCCGAACCGGACCTTGGCGCCCTGCTGCCGTGCAACGTCGTTGTCCGCCGCAGCAAGGATGCCGCCGAGACCACCATCCAGGCCATCGATCCCCGGACCATGGTTCAACTCAGCGGCAACCCGGCCGTACGGGAGATTGCCGACGACGCCGACGCCCGGCTCCGTAAAGCCCTTGCCGGCCTTGGCGGCGCAGGGCAATTCTCCGCCTGAGCGGCCGACCGGACGGCCTCAGACCCGGTGCCGGGGCGCAGCCCCCAATGCGCCTCCGTACGGTCCGGTCCCTGAGCTAGCTGACCGTGAGCTGGGCGTACATGCTGGCGGCGTAGTGGCCGGGGAGGTCGCAAACCAACTTGTAGCGCCCGGGTGGCAGGGTGACGGTCACCCATCCTGACGCCCCGGGCAGGATCCCCTGACCGGGGCCTTCGGCGCAGGTATTGGACGCTTCCCCGAGACTGCTTGCCTCCTCGATCCTTGCGTCAGCGCCCGATCGGGCGTGTGCCCTCGATCTGGTCATCCGGAAGCGGAAGGATGACGAACTCATGGCTGATGCTTCCCGCGTTGCTTGCCAGGAACGACACCGTACCGTCCATCACGGTGCTCCCGTCTGATGTCGTCCGCATGGCACCGCCGATAGTGATGGGCTGGCCCATCATGGGTCCGCCCATGTCGGTCAGCGATACGTCGACGACCTGCCCGGAAAGACTCGGAGCCACGCACGGGGCCCGGGACGCAAAACCGGCCGCCCGGGATTCACAAATCCACCCACGAAACCGAGTGCCACGAGCGACAGCACGGTCAAAAGAATGACGGCCACCGCCCCGAGGATGACCTGGCCGAGGCCGGTCACCGACTTCACTCCTGGCGCCTGAGCGCGTTGCGCCGGGCAACGAACTCCTGTTCGTCGATTTTCCCCGCGGGGGAAGCGTTCACCCAGGATGCGCTCGGCGTCATGGTGCGGGGGCCGGAGCGAATCCGGGCCCTAACCCGAACGGTTCCGCCGGATCTGGAGCATTACGACGGTAACCACCGCTCCCCAGAAAACCAGCGTCACCAGGGCCAAGGCCGCCCACGCGCTGACACCCCATCCACTGCCATACAAGTCATCCAGCATCTTCAGACCTCCCCTTGCGAGATTAGGCCCGGGCAGGTCCCCGGAGCAGAGGCTTAAGCGCCGCTAGTCCAAAGCCAGCCAGGAGGTTGCCGTCCTGGTGCGGTTATCGCCGCCGGTAGTAGTCCTTCCAGATCAGACGATGTATTGGTATGCGGCGGGGCAGCGACCTTAGTCCTGGTATGAAGGGGACGAGGGTCAGCAGGAGGGTCAGCACCGCCATGATTGAGACGACGAGGATGTCTGCGTTGGGCGAGGATTTGATCGGCTGCACCTGGTACACGAAGGAGAAAAGCCAGAGCCAGGACTGGCCGGGATAGTTACCGGTTTCGTTCATCATGCCCCACTGGTCACCCGTGAGGTGAGCGGTGTCGGCCAGGCCGGGGAAATAGGTTCCGTCGCCGAGGAACAGCGTACTGCGGGTGTAGTCGGTGCTGTAGAAAGAGTCTTTTGCCTGAAGTACACCGTCTAGCGCTCCCTGCTGAGCCATGCCGAGCAGGGTTCCCGTGAGTGCGGGGACGGGGCCGTAGTCGCCGGGGCCGACTTTGGCGGGGTCGTTGTCCGGAGCTTTCGAAAGGGCATCGGTGTACGCCGCCGCCCAGTCCACGTGCTGTTTGTCCGTTCCGGCCTTCCAGTCTGAAACCGCGCTGGGAGATGAGGGTAGTGACTGCAACGGGCTGATGACGAAATCGTTGGCTGTATCGATAGGTATGCGGACGCCGGAGAAGCTCTGCAGATCTATCGGGCCAAGCTTTTGGGATGCGTCCGGTGTGGCGTTGTAGGGAGGGCCGTAGCCGGCAGTCTTGCTGGTTCCGCCCAGTTCCGCGGTCGCGGTAGCGACGAAGTCCGCCGGCGCTGCCGTCGCCCATGATTTCAAGGTGACACTTGGATCATCCGGGGAGCTGAAGACGGCCGAGAGACCAAGCACGAGCAGGCCGACGACCATGACGCCGACGGTAAGTTCTTTGAACAGGTCGTATTCGCGCGCCCTGCCGCGCCAGGGCCTTCCGGCAATATCGTTCCGCATGCGCCAGGACATAGGGTCGGTGTTCTTGCTCATAGGTGCTCCCCTTCCACGCTGGCGCGCTGAGGAAGATCCTGCTGGAGTTGCGCATCGGTTGCGGCGGCATCCAGCGGGGGCACCACGCCGTGCATCCGGACCAGCACAACGTGCAGGGCGACGACGCCTGCCACCGCCAGGGGAAGAAGGGTGATGTGCCACATCAGGATCTGGCCCAGGTTGGTGACGTTGAACCAGGCTCCGACCCCGACGGCGTTCAGCGCGTCTTTGGCCTGGAAGGCGATCCACTGCGAATCAAAGTTGGTTTGCAGCAGGTAGCCGGTGAACGCCGTGACGATGGAAACCACGAATGCTATTACTCCGGTGATCCAGGTCAGTACGCGGCCGCCCCGCCAGGCTGCCATCCAGTACTTGCCCCAGAGGTGGATCACCATGAACATGAAGAACAACTCAACACTCCACAGGTGGGTGCTGTTGATGAAATGACCAAGACCGGAGACGTGGTACCAGGCCGGGCCGTTCAGGGCCAGGATGCACCCGGAAACGATGATGTAGACAAGGGCTGCGATGGCGCCCATGCCGAACACGTAGATCCAGGATGCCACGTAGCTGGGCTGATCCTCCGGCAGTAGTTTGTCGGGTGGAAGACGGCGCAGCATCCAGCCCCGGGCCGTACCCGTCCAGGTCGAGAATCGTGGCTCTTCGTCCACGGTACCGGCAGCGGTATCGCCGTCCGGGGTCATTTCCGGCCTTTGCCGCGCGGAAATGGCAGGAACAACGCAACCACGAACAGAATGACCATCAGGACGATGACGATCAGGTTGCCGAACTGAATCAGGAAACTTCCCCATCCAAGATAAATTCCGGGAGCCGGAATTCCGGCCTCCGCCAACAGTGATCCGCGCATAACGGCCTCCTGCCCCAGAAAGGGCATATCGGGATTCCTAAGGAACCACCTTTGTGGTTCACAGTACAGGTCCGACAACACCCCGTTGGCCCCTCATGTCGTCCGACCGTCAGGGTCGAGCACCATCACACCACCGGGCGAGAGGCCTAACCTCGTACCCTGGAGGCTGGCGACAACTGACCACGTCGTGGCGAGGGCGGCATTTTGCTCCGCGGTCAGTGCGCCGAGGCGGTGCCCCGACTTTAGGTGATGACGACTCCGGCACCGTAGCGCGCGATGACATTCGCACGATGCTCCGCCAGCCGGCAGGAAGCATGGTGGGGGGGGAGTGAAGCCAGGATTTCCGAGCCCGAGCCGCCACGCCAAACCACCGTTCGTCCTCGGGGGCGCCACAAGGCTTGGGAACAGGCTCTTAGCCTCCCTGGTTTTCCCGGACCTTGGGCGCACCCTCAATGGCCGAATTCGGGGGCTTGCGGTAATCATGGGTGGAATAGTCGCACTCCCTGTTGGTGCACAGGTAGGGAATTTGTGTTCCGTTGGTAGCCATCACTCCCATGGAGGGAATTTCAACCCACTTTTTGACAACCAGGCTATTGCACCGCGTGCAGACGTAATTCACGGTCCTTCTTTCCCTGAGGTTTGTCCCGTATATCCAGCGACTATCTATGCTGATGCTCGCAGCCTACTTCCCTAGTTCGGGAACGGGCGCTCAGAGGTCGTTGGCTCGCGCCTCCTTGATGAGCCCGTGATAATGCCTGTCGATTAGGGTATTTGGTGCCTTGGGCGCGTTGGTCAATCTAGCGATTTCCTGGGTGACCGTGCCTAAACCCGCCGATTGGCTTCCGTCGGCGGGGCTTGCGCTGCGGGCATCGTCGTTTGCATCATTGCGGTCCGACGGTATTAGGCAGAACGACTTCTCGGATACACGACATGGCCCTCGGAACGCGACCTCAAAACTTGAAATCTGTTGCAGATGACAAGCTATAACTCCTCAACCCTGGGTAGTCGGTACGGGGCGGACGGTCCCCTTCCTAACCGCGTGGCCCGGGACGGTTCGGGTCTCCCGGCCGTGACTGATTACATGGTCGTCGTCGATGGAAGGCGCTGTGCACGGTCGCGCTTACCGCTCAGGTGTTCCAGGGTGAGATCCAGGCCTCCGACCTCACCAGACCAGCCTTCCTGAATCGCCTGCGATCTTCGGGCGATCAGGTCGGTTTCGAGTTCACCGAGCCGGGCGATCATCCTAGGCTCAATGTGCAGCAGGGGGCATCGGACACACGCGTGTTCGGGAGCGCAGGGGGTGCCGTAGGACCGGCCACATGAGCCCAGTTCGACTTTTCGTTTGTCGATTAGGCTACCGGTTAAGAGTGGTGGCCTAATTTGCGCGCGGGAAGGATCCTATTGTGAGGGTCTTAATTGTCGGTGCAGGAATTGCCGGTCCGACCTTGGCGTACTGGCTTCAAAAGTCTGGACACAAGGTCACGATCGTGGAGCATGCACCAGAACTGCGGAGCGGCGGGTACCTCATCGACTTCTGGGGTGCCGGCTTCGACGTCGCTGAAAAGATGGGCATCGTGCCAGAACTGCGACGACGCGGATATGTCATGACCGAAGCGAGGGCGGTCAACCGCGACGGACGCCGGGTGGCCTCGTTTAGGCCCGAAGTCATCATGGAGTCGGTGAAGCGGTACCTGAGTATCGCCCGATCCGATCTCGCGGCCGTGATCTACGAGGCAATCGGCGGCGCGGTTGAGCTGATCCTTGGTGACACGGTCGGCGCACTCGAGGACGACGGGAACCGGGTTCGGGTCACGTTCGCCAGCGGGACCACCCGGGACTTCGACCTGGTCGTCGGTGCCGACGGCCTTCATTCCGGTGTGCGGAGGCTTGCGTTCGGCCCGGATGATCGATTCGAGACATACCTGGGCACGGTGGTGGCGGCGTTCGAATCCGAACGGTATCCGGAGCGAGACGAACTTGTCGCGTTGATGTACGCCGACATCGGCTTTCAGGCAGTCCGGCTTTCTCTTCGCGACGACGCCACACTGTTCCTCTTCAGCCTTCGACATGATGGGGACGTACCGACCGATCGGGCCGCACAGGAGGGTCTGCTGCGAGACAAGCTCAGCGACAAAGGCTGGGAGGTGCCCTCCATGCTCGACCTGATGGCTCAGGCAAAGAACTTCTACTTCGACTCCGTGAGCCAGATCCGGATGCCGTCCTGGACGACGGGGCGCGTTGCGCTGTTGGGCGACGCAGCAGCGTGCCCCTCATTTCTTGCCGGCCAGGGGTCCGCCCTGGCCATGGTCGAGGCCTATACCCTGGCGGCAGAACTCGCGCGGAGCCGTGACCATCGTGTTGCGTTCGCACGATACGAGGAGCGGCTCGCTCCGTTGCTCCACTCCAAGCAGGATGCCGCAGAGGGTTTGGGTTTGGCTTTCGCGCCCAAGAATCGATTCCAGCTCTTCGCAAGGAACACCGTGATGAGAATGATGGGGTTGCCCAAGGTCGCCGACATCGTGATGGGCAGGAGCTTTCACGACGCCGTTGAACTCCCATCGTTCCCCGACACCGAGTCGGCCCGCTGAGCGTATGGTTCGACCAAGTTCGCGAACCTGTCGCCCACCGGCAGCGGCAGACAATCTTGCGGGTTGCTCTCGACGAATTCGCCACTCGCGGATACCACGACGCCCCGCTCAATCGGGTGATCGATGCTGCCGGTATCTCCAAAGCCTCGATGTACTATGACGTCCTTTCGATCGCCGAGCGGCCGGGCTGACGCGCTTGGTCGGGGCCGTGGAGATTTGCGCCGCGGCCTGGTGGTACGCCGGTCCCTGAATGGCGGATCACGCTCGTAACCGCTAACGGCGGGCTGAGGCAGGTCACGCACGGTGGTTCCGACACCTCGCTCTCCTGGACCGTGAGAGGGTCGCGTTGGCGGCTTCAGCCCGGTCGTGCCATCACTCCTTGTCTGCTCCAGCCTTGCGTTGGGGGCCCGCGGTTCCGTCCGGACCGTAGTCGCCCTCGGCGTATTGGCCGATTTCCGTCCCTGGGGTTCGGCCTTGAACCGTTCCGGCCGTGCCGTAGTCGGCCTCCACGAAGCGTCCGGCTTCTTCTGTGTCTTTGTCAGGTGTACCCGGCAGCGCTCCCTCGCTGCCGGCTGCACCATAGTCGCCTTCGGTGTATTGGCCTTCTTCGTCGTCTGCGCTGCGGCCTGCCTCAGTACCGGCGTCGCCGTAGCTGCCTTCGACGTAACGGCCGCGGACCTTTGGGTCTTCTGAATTTTGCCCGTCCCGCGGCTTGCCCGTGTGTCCTTCAAACTTGTCGTTTCGCGTCATGATCTCGCCTCCACGCAATCCGCTGAGAGGTCTTCCCGGCGGTTCCAATTCTAGCGAGGCCAAAAGAACGGAAATAGTCGCTGACGCGGGCCATGTTCCGTGAGCGCCCGTCAAACGAGATCCTCCGGGCATAGACTTTGGTCCGGAGGATGTTCCCCCGGGAGGTGCGATGGCACGATTGAATATTCTGGACCGATTCAGTCCTGTCGGCGCTCCGGGCCGGCAGGCCCGGCCGGCGTACCGGCTGCTGACCTCGAGGAGGTGAATCCCCGTCATGACCCCTGATACGACCGGGCCGACTCCGTCCGAGGCGGACGTGAGCGGGACGCAGCCGAACTCCGACCTGAAGTCACTGCCCATGCCGGAGGTCGAGAAACGACTCGCCACCTCGCCGGACGGGTTGAGCCAGACCGAAGCGGGGAAGCGGTTGGCGGAGTACGGGCCGAACGAGATCTCCGAACACAAGACGAGCCCGCTGCTGAAGTTCCTGTCCTACTTCTGGGGCCCGATCCCGTGGATGATCGAAGTCGCGGTGATCCTGTCCGGCGCGGTTGGGCACTGGCCGGATTTCTTCATCATTCTGGTGTTGCTGCTGGCCAACGCCATCGTCGGCTACACGGAAGAGCGCCAGGCCGGCAACGCCATCGACGCCTTGAAAGCGAAGCTGGCGATCACGGCCCGGGTCCGACGCGAAGGCGAATGGACCACGTCGGCGGCACGCGAGCTGGTGCCCGGGGACGTGATCCGGCTCCGCCTGGGCGACATCGTGCCGGCTGATGCGCGGCTGCTGGGTGGTGATCCGGTCGAGGTGGATCAGTCCGCGCTGACCGGCGAATCGCTGCCGGCCACGAGAGCGGCCGGGGAGGCCGTCTTCTCCGGCTCCATCATCCGCCGGGGCGAGATCGGCGCTCTGGTGTATGCCACGGGGTCGGACACCTACTTCGGCAAGACCGCGGAACTGGTCCAGGACACCCACACCGTCAGCCACTTCCAGAAGGCCGTCCTCAAGATCGGCAACTACCTGATCGTGCTCGCGGCGGTCTTCGTGCTGGTGATCATCGGCGGCTCCGTGCTGCGAGGCGACCCGATCCTGACCACGCTGGAGTTCGCGCTTGTCCTCACCGTGGCGGCGATCCCGGTGGCGATGCCCACGGTGCTATCGGTGACGATGGCCGTCGGCGCGCGTCTGCTCGCGAGGAAACAAGCAGTGGTGACCCGTCTGGTTGCCATCGAAGAACTCGCCGGCGTGGACGTGCTTTGCGCCGACAAGACCGGCACTCTCACTCAGAACGCGCTGACGCTCGGTGAACCCTTCACCGTCGGGAACGTCACTGGCGAGCAGCTCATCCTCGCCGCCGCACTGGCCTCCCGGGCCGACAACGACGACCCGATCGACCTGGCCGTCCTCGGCGCCATCCCCGACAAGAAAGCTCTGGAGCCCTACCGCGTCACGCACTTTCAGCCCTTCGACCCGATCGGCAAACGCACCGAAGCCACCGTCACCGCTGCCGACGGAACCACCTTCACCGTGACCAAAGGCGCCCCCCAGGTGATCCTGGCGCTGCCCGCCAACACCGCGCAGATCACTTCCGCGGTCGACGCGACGGTCAACGACTTCGCCTCACGCGGCTTCCGGGCCCTCGGGGTGGCCCGCGCCGACCAGGACGGCGGGTGGGCCTTCCTCGGGGTGCTGCCCCTGTTCGACCCGCCCCGCGAGGATGCCGCATCCACCATCGCGACCGCCGGGCGCATGGGTGTCACGGTCAAGATGGTCACCGGCGACGCGCTGGCCATCGCGAAAGAGACCGCCGGGAAGGTCGGGCTGGGCACCGGCATCCTGGACGCCGCCGGACTCGGGGATGTGAAGAAGGTCGAGACCCCGGCGGTCGCCGAGTCGATCGAGACCGCCGACGGGTTCGCCCAGGTCTTTCCCGAGCACAAGTACCACATTGTCGACGTCCTGCAGAAACGCGGACACATCGTCGGCATGACCGGCGACGGTGTCAACGACGCCCCCGCCTTGAAAAAAGCCGACTGCGCGATCGCCGTGAGCGGAGCCACCGACGCCGCCCGCGCCGCGGCCGACATCGTGCTGTTGGCCCCGGGCCTGTCGGTGATCATCGACGCAATCAAGGAAAGCCGCAAGATCTTCCAACGCATGAACAGTTATGCGATCTATCGCATCGCTGAGACGCTGCGCGTGCTGCTGTTCGTGACGCTGGCGATCCTGATCTTCAACTTCTTCCCCGTCACCGCGATCATGATCGTGATGCTGGCGCTGCTCAACGACGGCGCGATCCTGTCCATCGCCTACGACAACGTCCACTACAAGGACCAGCCAGAGGCCTGGAACATGCGCCTCGTCCTTGGCATCGCCACAGTCCTGGGCGTCATCGGCCCGGTCGCCGCGTTCGGCCTGTTCTACCTCGGCGATCGCGTCTTCCACCTCGGCCAGCCCCAGCTGCAGACCATGATGTATCTGATGCTTTCCGTCGCCGGGCATCTCACGATCTTCCTTACCCGCACCCGAGGCCCGTTCTGGTCAATCAGCCCCGCCCGCATTCTCTGGATCGCCGTCCTCGGCACCCAGATCATCGCGACCCTGATCGCCGTCAACGGCCTGTTCATGTACCCGCTGAGCTGGGGCTGGGCCGGGTTCGTCTGGGGCTACGCGATCATCTGGGCGTTGGTCAGCGACCGCATCAAACTGTTCGCCTACCGCATCCTGGACCCCGCCCCAGCCCATCGCTTCGATCGTGGCCCCAGCAGCATGGCGGTGGGTCGATGACGGACCCGCGGCCAGAAGCCAGGATCGTTGCTTCCACCCGGGGATCGGCGAGGCGGGCGCCCGGAAGCGATGGCGAGTGGAACGCGATCCGTGCCTTGGGTCTGCCGGGCCGGGTGCGGCCCGTGCGTGTTCGACGTGGACGGCGTGCTCACCCAATGAGCCGGGGCCTATGCCGCAGTCTGGAAAGAAAGGTTCGATCGGGTTCCTGATGCCGATGTGCGACAGTCCCGGCGGGCCGTCCGTCGCCTTCGAGCAGACCGTCGACGACGCGTGCTTTACCCCTAAGATCCAGAATGCCAGCTCCCGGCGCCGCTGCTGGCGTGCGGAAGCCAGGCCCTGTCCTACGCGGCCGCCGCACCGTTCGGCGGGTTCCGTTTCCGGTGCCAGGCAAAGGCGAGCCGCAGGGCGGACACCGTCGCCATGGACCCGCCGATGAGCAGTAACGTTGCCTGGTCGTGGAGGATGAGTTGGACTACCAGGACAACCAGTGCGCCGAGGCAGGCCAGAAACCCGGTACCGCTGAACAGTCGTGGCCAGAACCCCGACAGGACCAGGCAGGCCAGGAGGTTCGTGGCTCCGAAGACTGCGAGGAAGACCGCCGAACCGAAGGTCAGGAGGGCCGTGATGTCCGGCAGCATGGCAAAGGATGCTCCGAAGACCGCCAGGAAGACGAGGGCGGGGACGGGCAGGCCTGCCCGGCTTCTTGCGAACACCGCCGGCAGCTCCTTCGCCAGCGCGATCTCGTGCATCTGGCGCGCCGTCGAGAACAAGGTGGCGTTGATCGCCGAACTCGCCGCCAGAAGCGCCCCGAGGCTCGCGATCCAGTACCCGGCAGGCCCCAGGGCCGCCTGGCCCGCCGCGGCAAATGCCACTTCCTTTTGCGCGACGATGACACTGTCGCTGACAAGCATTTGGGAGCCGATCGTCACGGTGACGTAGACCAGCGTGACCATCGCGACCGAGAGGTATAGTGCCCGTGGCAGCGTCCAGCGCGGTTTGAGGAGGTCGTCGTAGTCGTAGCAGAGCAGTTCGAACCCTTCATAGGCGACGAAAATTGATGCCGAGGCGATGATGACACCGGCCAGACCCTTGTCATCGGGCGGGGCAAGCCGCTCGGGGGAGAAATGCGCAAACCCGATGGCGGAGATCAGGGCCAAGACGGCGACCTTGATGAGGACCACGACGTCTTCCGACAGTGCCGACGCGCCGACACCGCGAAGGTTGATCCCCAGAAACACCAACAGGATCAGGGCCGCGAATCCGTTCGCGAACGCACCCGGTAGACCGAAAGCGTGCGCCGCGTAGTGGCCGAATGTGAACCCGTAGACCGCAAGCGCGATCAGATAACCAAACATCAGCAGCCATGAAATGTAGGAGCCGGTGCGCGGATACCCTGCATTGTGCAGGTAAACGAAGAGGCCGCCCGAGCGCCCGGCCCGGATGGAGAGTGCCGCGAAGGAATGCGCGGTCACCATGGCGATGGCTCCACCGATGATGAAGCTTCCGACGGCGAGGTGCCCGGCGAGTGCGACAGTCACACCCAGGACGCTGAAGATGCCGCCGCCGATCATTCCTCCGACCGCCATCGCCGCCGCATCACGCAGGCGCAGCTTGCCGAGTCCTTTGTCCCGGTGCGCGGCTGTTCTGGGGTGGAACGCCGCTTTGGGTGTCGGAGATTCGCTAATCATTTGGTGCGCCCAATTCCTATGACAGTGACGGCAGGCTATTGCGCCTGCGCCTGCCGTAGCACTGAATCTGAACGGCGTGGCCTGTGAAGGCTAGGATGCTCTTGAGGCCGGTGAAAGGAAAGAGAAATGATGACCAGTAAGAGCTCATTCGTGATTGTGGTTGGTTTTGACGGTTCCGAACATTCTCAAACAGCATTGAACTGGGCGATAGACGAGGCCCGCCAACGCGACGGGCAACTCCGCCTGGTCACAGCGTGGACCCAGCCTCTGATGGCCTGGTATCCGGCCGTGATGGAAACGGCGGCGGGTGAAATCGCGGCCGAAGATTCCCCGCAGCACATCGCGGAGACGCTTCAGGCTGAGGCCCTGAAGACCGCAGCCGGTGAGAGAACGGCCGCCACGGGCCAGGTTGTCCACAACGTTTCGCCGGCATCGGCGATACTCGACGCCGCCCGGGACGCGGATCTCATCGTCATCGGCTCCCGCGGGCACGGCGGATTTCCCGGACTGCATCTCGGCTCGGTTTCCAGCCAGGTCCTCAGCCACGCGCAGTGTCCGGTGCTTGTCGTCCGGTCCGGGGCCTCCTGAGGCGTGAACCACTGGTACATGACGGCGAAGCAAGGCAATCCATCGCGCTCAGCAAGGCACCGTCAAAGACAAAGGCAACGTCCATGCGCCGATCTACGTGACTGCGTGGGCGCCGTCAGCAGGTCTGCCCGGGGTGGCAGGACCGCCACGACTAGCACCAGGTAGCCGCCAGCGGGCACGTCGGCACAGGCCCGGGCGGACGAGCGCCTCATGGCTTCCGGAACTTGCTCCCCGGCCAGAGCCAGCATCGCCACCGCGTCCTGGTTCGGCAGCTACAAAGGCACCGGCCCGCAATGGGGCAAAACCCGAACATCACCATCAACGGAAGATACTATGCAGGGGTCGACGGGGCCGACCTCGCCGGCGGCCAATGGGGACGGTTCATGGACGCAGCAACCCCGGAGTTCAGTAACACCCCGTTCCCGCAACCACCCGCGGCGATGCTCAGCCGGGGCCGATGACTACCGGAACGCGCCGCCGGGTCGCGAACCCGCGGTCCGCCAAATGGCGTTCCGGGACCCGGGTCCCGGCCCCCGGTACTCCATGAGGATCCGCGTCCCCCCACCGATTCACTCACACAGACTCCGCCGGATGATGCTTGGGAGCCCTCGCCCTGATTCCGGGGAGTCGGGTCACCGCGTAGACAGTGCCTGCCGATGGAGGTAGCTTGACTGAATGAACGACAACAGTTCATTCGAGCGCCGACTCGTCGATCTGACGGCAGTGGCAATGATCGGTGACGGGGCACTGGCTCTGCTCATGCCGGCCGAACACATGAAGACCTGGATCTGCGGGCCGCAATGGTGGCGGGACCTCGTCACTTTCTTCGCCAGTCGGCCCGGGCTGACACGCTTGGTCGGAGCCATCGAGATCTGCGCCGCGGTCTGGTGGGTACGCCGCTCCCCGAATGCGAGCCCGCGCTCGTAACCGTTAGCGGTGACACCTGCGGGTTACGGACTCCGAGTAGATGCACCGCTCCTGGATCGGACAATCAGTGCCGGAAGATCAGGACGGGGCAGGGCGCATGGTGGGCGACCTGGCTGGAGACTGATCCGAGCAGAAGCCCGGAGAACCCTCCGTGTCCGCGGGATCCCACTATGAGCAGGTCCGCGTCTTTGGCTGCGTCCAGCAGCGCCATGGATGGGAGATCTCGAACGAGCAATCCCGCGAGGTCCACCCCTTCGGCGTTGACGGTTTTCAGCGCGTCCGCCTGGACACGTTCAGCGGAATGAAAGGAGTCGTTGGTACCGCTGTCTTCCACCGTGGACGGCACAGACGGATAGTGCCAGGCAGTGATAACCCGGACCTTTCCGCGGCGCAAGCGCGCTTCGTCCACGGCCCAGCGAAGGGCGGAGAGGGACTGTTGGGAACCGTCTACGCCGACCACGATCAGGTATGTACCGGAAGCGTCCATTTTGTGTCCTTTCACGCGCCCCGGTCCCATGGCCTTGGGCAGTGTCAGTCTGTGCCCGTCGTGGGGAGCGGTCAAGGCCCTCATTAGTTCCGCTCGCGCAGGACTCCACTGAGCTGCCTTGGTGGCTTCGAAACAACCATGATCCGGGGCGGCCCGGAAGAGGAAGGATCGGACATCGGCGGAGTTCAGGTTTGGGTTCCGGATTGGGGGACCAGCTGGCCTTGGAGGCCCAGTGCTCCTGAGCGTGTCCCGAGGGGCAATCTAGGTGTGGTTGAGTTTGGCCTATGGGTTTCGGTCTGAGCAGTGAGCTCATTCATGCGTGGACGCTGGTTGAAGAAGATGCATTCCTGTTCTCGAGAAAGTCCGGGGTGACCCGGCCGTTCAGTCGCGTCAGGTGACCGGCGGGTGCGTGGCGACGTCGGGGTGGGTCTGGTCAACGGCTTGCGGGTGGGCCAGACGTCTCTCGTGCTCTGAGCGCCCGGTAGATGCTGGCCATGCTGGGGTTGCGGCCTTTGTGTTTGCCGGCGGGGATGATCAGGTCGAGGCGGATGTCGTGGAGGGACTCGCCGTTCGCGCGGCGGCGCAGCAGGGTGTGAAGCATGTCCTCGGTAATGACCGGGGGCCGGCCTCCGTGGTTTTTCCTGCTGGCCGGGTTGAGGCCTTCGAGGGTGGCTTCGCGGATGTTCTCGCGTTCGGTTTCGGCCATCGCGGCGAAGAACGCGAACAGCACCCGGCCGGTGCCGGCCGGGTCGTAGATCCCGGTGAGTGGCCCGGCGAGGATCTCCATGGCGATGCCGTGTGCGCTGAGGTGATCGGCCAGCGCGGTCAGCTCGGCGGAATCCCGCCCCAGTCGTTTCATCCCGTAGACGGTGAAGATGACCCGGCAGTGCGGGGCGTGGGCCTTGATCTTCCGGGCTGCCTGCAGCGCGGCTTCGAACTTCGGACGCACCCGCAGGTGGCTGGAGACCTTCTCGGCGAAGATCTTTTCGCGCGGAATGCCGTGCGCGGCCAGTGCGTCGAGTTGGGGCTGGAGTTCCTGGGTCAGGTGGTGGGAACAGCGGGCGTAACCGACGCGTATGTCCGCGCCAGGGGTGTCGGCGGGGATTGGTGCCGGCGGCGGGGTGCCCGGTCTCCAGGGCTGGCCCGGTCCCCGGCCGGCCGGTGTCGGCATACGCAGCTCCTTCGCCAGGCGGGGGACTTTGGTGAACCGGCCGGTGTGGTAGGTCGAGGCAACGGCACCGGAGCGGGACCGGCACGGCGAGCCCGGCTGGACGTGGCAGTGGGGGCACGGGTGCCGCTCGATCTCATCGGCGTCGGATGGGACGGTGGTTCCGGGCCCGCTGCTCATCATCTCCTCGGCGAGTTGCTTCACCGGCCGGTTCGAGGACAAAACCAGCCGAACCGATTCCTCATGGAACGCGGCATCATATGTCCTTCGTGCGGGCATCTATGCGAGGCTCCCATCACCCTGTCCCGCAAAACCGTGCGGCCGCAGAAGCCGGTGGTGCGTTATTTGAGTGAGAAGGGGTTCTGAGGGGAATTCCGGGCGATCCGGGCCCGGGTGGGCCGGGTCGTCTGCGGTTTCTCAAAATCGGGTGTTTGCAGGAAGGGGTGCGCATGATCAGGGTGGCCAGCCCGCTGGCGAAGTTCGCGTAGGTGCCGTCGATCATTTGCTGCCTTGCATTCCCACCCGGGTGAGGTAGCGGAGCGAGCGGTCCCGGTCGGTCGCCTCGGTGAGGTCGTGCAGCCTGGCCACGAGCAAATCAGATGGGCCGATGAGCCCAAGGCACGCGCCGTCGTCGTTCACTACCGCAGCTTCGGGCGCGCCGGTCCGGGCGAGGACGTATGCGGCGTGACGGAGTGTTTCCCGCGGATGGAGCACTGGCGTTGCCTCGGTGAGGTCAGCGGCCGGTGCGCGCATGACGTCCTCGCAGAAGAACGTCTCGAGCGGATCGGTCGTGTAGTCGCGGGTCAGGTGGAGTCCGCGGCGCGCGATCTTCTCGGTGAGTACCGAACGTCGAAGGAACAGGACGGAAGCGCCGTAGGCAACCACCGAGGCGATGAGCAGCGGGAGTGCGACAGCCCAGGCATTGGTCAGCTCGAGAGTGAAGATCACGCCGGTGAGGGGCGAGCGCATGACGCCTCCGACGACGGCGGTGAGCCCGAGCAATGCCCAGAACCCCGGGATGACGTCCGGCAGAACGAGGCCCGCCGCTGCGCCGAGTGCCGCGCCGATCATGAAGATCGGAGCGAGCACACCGCCGGAGGTCCCGCTGCCCAGGGACAGCGACCAGATGAGTGTCTTGACCACGAGGATGCCGATGATGAGCCCTGTCGTCGCGTGCCCCGTCAGCAGTTGATCGATCACGTCGTAGCCGACGCCGAGGGCGCGGGGTTCGATGAGACCGCCTGCGCCGATGATGAGTCCGCCGATGGCGGGCCACCACATCCAGTGGATGGGCAGCCGGGAGAACGCGTCCTCTGCCCGGTACACGAGCCAGGTTGCTCCGGCGGCGACGATCGCGCCGGAGATGCCGACGACGGCGGCCAGCGCCTCGATGCCGGGCGTCAAGTGCAATCCGGAGGTCGAGACCGGGAAGATCGGTGCGGTGCCGAGGATTACGCCGCGCACCACGGTCGCGACCGCGACCCCGGCAGCCACGGGTATGAAGCTGCGAGGACGCCATTCGAACAAAAGCAGCTCGACGGCGAGCAACACGGCGGCGAGGGGCGAGTTGAACGTCGCGGCCATGCCGGACGCCGCTCCCGCCACGAGCAGCGTCTTGCGCTCGTCCGCGGTGAGGTGGAGGTGCTGGGCGAGAATAGAGCCGATCGCGCCGCCCGTCATGATGATGGGCCCTTCGGCACCGAAGGGCCCTCCCGAGCCGATGCTGATGGCGGCCGAGACCGGCTTGAGGACGGCGACCTTCGGAGCGATCCGGCTGCCGCCAATCAGGATGGATTCGATGGCCTCGGGCATTCCATGGCCGCGGATCTTCTCCGAGCCGAACCGGGCCATGAGGCCAATCACGAGTCCGCCGGCGACGGGCAAGGTGAGCACTTGCCACCACGGATGTCCGCTGCCCACGGCCACAAGGCTTGTCGAGAGGCGGCCGAAGAAGAAGAGATTTGTGGCAAGCCCGATCAGGCCCAAGAGCGCCCAGGCCGCAAGTGCCCCGAGCGCCCCGACCGGGATCGCGAGGGCCGCCACCAGGAGCATCCGCCGGTCGACGGCGAAATCGCCCAACTGATGGCCGCGGTGCGTGCTCACGCGACCACCGCCCGGCTCAGCGACGCCGCCGAGAGGTGCCCATGGAGAGCGGTGAGACCGGCGGCGAGCTGGTCCCGCAGCTCCGGGTCGAGGTGCGCGAGGGCCTCGCGGAACTCGTCGTCGCGCCGGCGGAGGACGGCTTCGACGGCACCGCGGCCGACATCCGTCAGGGAAAGCAGGACGAGGCTGCGGTTTCCGGCGGAAGCGGAGCGCCGCACGTACCCTCCCGCGCACAGCCGGTCGGCCAAACGGGTCACCGAAGATCCGGAGACTTCAAGGACGTGCGCGAGGGCGCCGCTGGGCACCGTCCCGTGGTCGTGCAGGGCGAACAGCATGCGCATCTGCGGCAGGGAAAGGTCCGTGACCTCGTCCACACTGCGCATGGCGACGGCGAGCAAGTCACGCGTGGCCCGCTGGAGGGCATCGATGTGGCGGTCGAGAGGATTTGGCATACGACAACTATTGCACAATGCAAGGCTTGCTGTGGCACAAGGCGCTAGTCTTGGCCCGCGCACGTTGTCCTGGATTGCCGTCGCGAGGGTGGTGCTGGTCCCGTCGGGTGCCCTCTTTGTCGCTTGCCAGGCGATATGGGACCACCGTGTTGCCTACCGACCTTCGCGTACCCGCGGATTGTGCCACCGACCCTCATGCGTGTCGGTGTGCGCTTCCAAGTTATTCACCGTGCAAGCGCCGACTGCGAGGGCAGGCGAAGTGGGGCGCCCTCTGCGCTGGCGAAGGGCCACGCCGACTGCCGTCGCGGCCGAGGCGATGAGGAGGGCGCTTGCAATTAGTCGCAACACAGTACGGGTGGATGTGTCTGAAGCGCGACGAGGGTGCGCGGCATCGCGTTTGTTTCGCGCTTCCGCCGCTGGAGTTGCGGGGTGTCCTGATTCCTCGCCTTCGTCCGTTGTTTTTCTGGCTGCCGGAGACGGGTGCTGGCTGCCGGTGCTGCTTTCGGATCGTCGGAGGATACCGCGCTTGCGCAGGTCGTCTTCGACTTGCGGGTCGGGAGAAGCTGCGATGCTGTTGGCGGCTACCGCTGCGGGGAGATCTACAATATAAGGCTTTCCGTAGGCCGCCTCGGATGCCACGGCATCCAGCCAGGCGCCTGGTTGCCTGGACAGGCCGCGCTCGGTGAACGCCTTGGTCAGCATTGCCTTGATTTGCGGCAGGCTCTTGCCACGGGCACGTCTGACAACGTCAAAGATGGCCAGCTGTCGCTGCACGTTATTCGGATTCGCTGGTGTTGGGCTTTCCACAGCTGGCCTCCCTCTTTGGACGGCCCGCGCGCCTACTGGTGCGTGATGCCGTTGTGTGAATTTTGGTTTGGAGCTGTCTTACGGTGCCAGGAACCGGCACGGTCCGTTCCTCTAGTCTGCCTGCGCGGTACCCCGGGCCGGTGGTTAGATGGATTGGCGGTAACCGAAGAACTCGTGGTCGTTGTTGTAGCCGCCTTCTCCACCGCCGACCTGGGAGAAGTCGCTGACGAATTCGATGCCCTTGATCCATTTGACGAGTTTGAAGCCAAGCTGGACCTCGTTGCGAAGCCGCAAGGGAGCGCCGTGACCATAGCTCAGCGGCGCATTGTTCATGTCGTAGGCGAGCATGGTGAGGTGGTAGCTCATCTGTTCGATTGGCTGGGCGTCGTAGTAGATGCCGCCGTCGGATCCTTCCGCGAAGGAGTAGAAGATCACCCATTTCGCTTCGGGGTCGGGCTGAACCAGGTCGATGATGGTCTGCATGGATACCCCGCCCCATTTGGCGACTCCGGACCAGCCCTGGATGCAGAAGTGCTGGGTGATCTGCTCATGGTGTGCCAGGTTCCGCAGCTGGGCCAGATCGAGCTCCGTGGGGTTTTGGACCAGGCCGGAGACCCGGAGGCGGTAGTCGGCGAAGCCTGTGGCCAGGAGCGTTTTGTATTCAGTGGATTCGGGGTACTTGCCGTTGTGCCACATGTACGGGGAAATGTCTTTTTCGGTGTATTGGCCCGGTTTGGAGTCGAGGTGCTCGAATAGGCGTTGCGCCGGGCCGATGAGCGCAAACCCAATCCGCTGGACCGTTCGCGGATGCCGGTAGGTGAACGGGGTAACACCCACCCAGATCACGATGATTATGGCCAGGGATGCGGCGAAGACCCAGAATCCGTACCAGTCGCCGGAATTGCGGTCCGCGTACATGTAGTTGAAGTTCCGTAATGCCTCGGTGGCGACCACCAGGGATACGTGCATCACGATGAACAGCAAGAACCAGACCATGACCAGGAAATGTAGAGACCGCGCAACCTGGATGCTGAAGACTCTGCTGATCCAACGGAATTTGGTCGACAATGCCGGGGACATGCCCAGCCCGGTGATGAACGCCAGCGGTGCGGCGATAAAGACCGTGATGAAGTAGGCCATGACCTGGAGACTGTTGTAGGCGACCCAGCTGTCGTCGGTCGGCCAGTTCAGCGAGGCGTACTGGATGGACATCGAGAGGGCATTGGGGATGACGTCCCAAGTGGTGGGCACCAGGCGGAGCCACTGACCCGTGGTGAAGATGAGAATGTAAAAGATCAGCCCGTTGAGCAGCCAGAGCGTGTCCATCCCGAGGTGCCACCAGCGTGCCAATCCGATCGAGTGCCGCCGGCCGGGGAGTCCCACCCCGTTGGGGAGCGTGATGGAGTCCTGTTTGGCCGTGTACAGCGGGTCAGCAGGCACCGGTTTTTGCATCCGGAACCATTCCTTGCCCGGGGTAGAGTGCCGGGTCCAGTACAGCCGCGGGTGATCGGCGAGGATGGCCCAGCCTGCCCGGATGATCGGGATCAGGAGCAGCATGTTGAAGAAGTGTTGCCAGCCGATCCAGGCGGGGAAACCGGCCCGGGCTTCCGCGCCCGGCGGCACGATCCGGCCGGGGTACTGCCGGATGAAATCAGCCACTGCCGGTACTCCGCGCAACCCCTTGGCGACGGCAACGGCGGTAATCAGCAGGACGAAGCCGATCGGCAGCAGCCATAGCAGATTGAACCACTTACTGGCCCCGATACGTATCCGCGGTGCCACCCCGTATTGCGGCGGGGCGGACCCGGCCCAGGAAGCATCGACGACGGTGTTCGCTTCTCGTGAGAGCTCCCCCCGGAAACCGGCCGGTGTTTGCGGTCCGCCGGTGGAGACTGTGGACCTGGAACGGTTCGGATGGCCATGATTGTGGTCTTTTGCCACGATGTGCCTTCAATCGTCGCCGCAACTGCGGTTCGGGTGGATACCTGTTGGCTGATCCCAAGAATACGCTCCCGTCGTGGACACGCAACGGAACCAGCTGGCGTGCGTAGCATACGGTGCAGCCGGCGGATCTGCGGCTGGGACCTGGAGGTTTCCGAAGAGGCCCTTTGGGAGGACTATCCGTCTGGACGTTCAGCAGACCGCCAGAGCGATGCGGCCGGGTTACGAGAATCAGCCGGCCAGGAGCTGGCGCAGGACGTAGGGCAGGATCCCGCCATGGACGTAGTAGGCTTCCTCGGCGGGCGTGTCGATCCGCAGGTCTGCAGTGAAGTGATGGGTGCGGTCGCCGTCCTCGACCCGGACTGTGACCTCGCGCGGCAGCGGCGTGTGACCCTCGAGGCCGATGATCGTGTAGATTTCGTCTCCGGTCAGACCCAGACTTTCGGCCGTGTTGCCGTCCCGGAATTGCAGGGGCAGCACACCCATCCCGATGAGGTTGGAACGGTGGATCCGTTCAAACGATCCGGCCAGGACGGCTTTGACGCCGAGCAGTAACGTGCCCTTGGCCGCCCAGTCCCGGGAGGAACCGGACCCGTAATCTGCGCCGGCGATAACAATCAGGGGCACCCCCTCGGCCCTGTATGAGGTGGCGGCATCAAAAATACTCTGCTGCTCCCCGCCGGGCAGGTGCCGGGTAAATCCGCCTTCGACGCCGGGCACGAGCCGGTTGCGCAGCCTGACGTTCGCGAAGGTCCCGCGGATCATGACATGGTGGTTCCCGCGGCGGGATCCGTAGGAGTTGAAGTCGGCCGGCCCCACGCCGTGTTCGGCGAGGTATCGCCCGGCAGGGGAGTCCTGCTTGATGGCACCGGCAGGGGAGATATGGTCGGTGGTGACGGAGTCCCCCAACAGCGCCAATACCCTGGCGCCCGTGATGTCCCGCACCGGGGCAGGGTCGGTGGACATAGCGTCAAAGTACGGCGGTCGCTGCACGTAGGTGGACTCCTCGTCCCAGGCAAACATATCGCCCTCGGGAACATGCATGCCGCGCCAGTTCTCGTCGCCATTGTAGACGTCGGAATACCCTTGCCTAAACATTTTCGCCTCAAGGTTTTCATTAAGGACGGCCTTGATTTCCGCTGTCGTTGGCCAAATGTCTCCCAAATACACCGGTTTGCCCTCAGGGTCGGCTCCGATCGGATCATGCAGAAGATCAGTGTGCATGGTCCCGGTGAGCGCGTAGACGATGACCAGCGGCGGGGAAGCGAGAAAATTCATCTTCACTTCGGAGTGGATCCGGCCTTCGAAGTTGCGGTTGCCGGAAAGAACGGCCGCGACGGTCAGGTCATTTTCCGAAACGGCAGCACTGACCTCGGGTATCAGGGGCCCGGAGTTGCCGATGCAGGTGGTGCAGCCGTATCCGACCAGGTCGAAGCCGAGCGTCTCCAGGTACGGTGTCAGCCCGGATCTGTTTAAGTAGTCGGTGACCACACGGGATCCCGGTGCAAGGGAGGTTTTCACCCAGGGTTTACTGCTCAGCCCCCGTTCGACGGCCTTCTTGGCAAGCAGTGCGGCGCCGATCATGACAGTCGGGTTGGAAGTATTGGTGCACGAGGTGATAGCAGCGATAACGACGGAGCCGTGATCGATGCTCGCCGTTTGGCCGGCCAGCCGAAGCTGCACCGGCTCGGATGGCCACGTGAATGCGGCGTTGTCCTGGTACTGGTGGGGCGGGGCATCCCGGTGGATGCCGGGGCTGACGGCAATGGGGTCACTGGCCGGAAAGGAATGCTCATCGGCATCATCGAGGCCCCCCTGCACGGCTTCGTCCTGTTCTTCGCCGGACAGGAGCCCGCGAACGGCACGGGACACTGCTCCCAACGGGATGCGGTCCTGTGGCCGTTTGGGTCCGGCGATGGACGGGACGACCGCAGCCAGATCCAGTTCCATCACCTCACTGTAGGCCGGGACGTGATCGGGACGGTGCCAGAGTCCCTGCTCCTTGGCGTAGGTCTCCACCAGCCGGATTTGATGTTCGGAGCGTCCGGTCAGCCGCAGGTAGTCCAGTGTTTCGTTGTCAATCGGGAAGATGGCGCAGGTGGACCCGTACTCCGGGCTCATATTTCCCAAGGTCGCCCGGGTGGCTAGCGGGACGCCGGCAACGCCGGGGCCGAAGAAGTCCACGAACTTGCCGACAACCCCGGTCTGGCGGAGCAGTTCAGCGACGGTGAGCACTAGATCCGTCGCCGTGGTCCCTTCGGCCAGTGCCCCCGTGAGTTTGAGACCGACAACCTGGGGGATGAGCATGCTCATCGGCTGGCCAAGCATGGCCGCCTCCGCTTCAATACCGCCGACACCCCAACCGAGCACGCCGAGCCCGTTGACCATCGGGGTGTGCGAGTCTGTCCCGACGAGCGTGTCGGGGTAGGCGAGAGGACCGTCAGGTCCTTCCCTGGTGAAAACGACCCGGGCGAGGTATTCGAGGTTGACTTGGTGGCAGATGCCGGTGTCCGGAGGAACCACCAGGAAATCGTCGAAGGCCTGCCGTGCCCAGCGCAGGAGCTGGTAGCGTTCCTGGTTCCTGGTGAATTCCAACTCCGCGTTGATCCCGAACGCCGCGGGGCTCGCGAAGGCATCGGCGATCACCGAATGGTCGATGACCAGCTCCGTGGGAATCAGCGGATTGATCTTTTTGGGATCCCCGCCAAGGCTGGTCATGGCATCGCGCATGGCGACCAGGTCCACCACGCAAGGCACGCCGGTGAAGTCCTGCATCAGCACCCGGGCGGGCGTGTATTGGATCTCGGGGTTGGACGCCGACCTGGGGTCCCAGCCGCCAAGGGCCGTGATCTGTCCGGCCGTGACCAGTAGGCCGTCCTCGTTGCGTAGCAGGTTCTCCAGCAGAACCTTCAGGCTGTAGGGCAGGCGATCGGAGCCTTTGATCCGGTCCAGTCGGTAGATCTCATAGGATTCGTCATCCACGCTTAGTTTCCCGCGTGCACCGAAGCTGTTTGGATTCATTACTGTTCCCCTTGTGAGGTTTCTGTCGTGCTAATTTGTGGGCTGCGGGCGGCAGCCCGCTACTGGACGGGCTTGCCGGTTCCAGCTGGTTCTCGCGCATCAGGACCAGAACCCGCGGATCGGTAGATGCACTTTCCACCCCTGGGAGAACCGGCCCCCGCGCCGTCGGGCTCGTTGATGTCTGGAGCATCAAGACGCCCGTGCGATGCTCCTGCGGTTCCCCAGCCCCCTCGGGTCGCCTTCCGGGTGCATCAGGATGTCTCCTCCCTGCCGGAACATCCCGGTGGGACTGATGACGCAAGCTGCGGACGTCACCTGCTTGTCCGGTGTTCAAGGGTGCTGGCGTCGTGTCCTGATGTTCGGTCATCTCGGTGCCTTTCCGAGGCTGTTGGGTTCTTCTTGTCCGGTCCGTTATCCCTGCCACGGCCGTCCGTCCCGGGGCTCCGGAAGGTGCCAGCTGGCCGGGGCGATGAGCCGATCAGTCTCGGCCGGTCCCCAGGATCCCTGCCGGTAGGGCAGTGGCCGGGGCGGGTGCGCGAGCAGCGGGGCGGAAATTTCCCAAAGGCGTTCAATTCCGCCGGCCTGGGTGAACAGGGTGTGGTCCCCGGTCATGGCGTCGTGGAGCAGGCGTTCGTAGCCCAGGAGCCCATGGGCGGCGGTGAAAGAGTCCGCGTAGTGGAAGTTCAGGGACGCGTCATCGAGTCTGGTGTCCGCCCCGGGCGCCTTGGTGCGAAAGCTGATCGAGATCGACCCGGGGTCCGAGAGTTCGAAGATCAGCTCGTTGGGCGCATCCCGGCCCGAGGTGCAGTCGGCCGGGCCGAAGAGGTCTTGCGGGGCTTTGGTGAAGGTCAGGGTGATGGTATGCCGGCTTTGAGTCATCCCTTTTCCGGTGCGCAGGTGGAAAGGCACCCCGGCCCAGCGGGGGTTGTCGATCTCCACGGTGAGGGCGGCGAAGGTCTCCACCGTGGAGTCCGGTGCCACGCCGGGTTCTGCGGTGTAGCCGTCGTATTGGCCTAGCACGGTCCGGGCAGGGTCCACGGGATTCAGCGCCTGGAAGACGGTTTCGGCCTGTTCGTGCAGTGAGGCGGCGTCCAGGCGCGCAGGTGCTTCCATTGCGAGGAAGCCGAGAAGGTGGAACAGATGGGTGACCACCATATCCCTGAAGGCTCCGGTTTGCTCGTAAAAATCGGCCCGGCCTTCAATGGTGAGCCGTTCCGGCACTTCGATCTGGACATGATCGATGTGATCGGCGTTCCAGACCGACTCAAACAGACCATTGCCGAAGCGGAACGCGAGGATATTCTGGACAGCTTCCTTACCCAGGAAGTGGTCGATCCGGTAGATCCGGTCTTCATCGAACACGGCGCGCAACTCCCGGTTCAGGGCTTTTGCGGAGTCGAGGTCGTGACCGAACGGTTTCTCGATGACCAGTTTTGCGCCCGTGCCCAGGCCCGTAACTCCGAGCATCCGGACCGTTGCGACGAAGGCATCCGGCGGGACGGCCAGGTAGATCAGGCGCTGAACCGGACCTCCGAGGTCCTGCTCGGCCTTGGCGACGGCGTCCCGCAGTGCCTGCGGCTCCGTGGGGGTAGCCGGAGCGAAGTCCAGATTGACAGCGAATGGGTCCCAGCTTCCGGCACCGTGTCCGGTCCGCCCGTAGTTGTCGACGGCGGCTCGCACATGGGTGCGGAAATCATCGGTGCCGGGCGCGTCATGCGGCAGACCGGAGCCGATGATGCGGTAGCGGGCTGGCATCATGCCCGCGGCGGCCAGGTGGAACAGACCCGGGAGCAGTTTGCGTTTGGCCAGATCCCCGGTGGCGCCGAAGAGGATCAGCAGCTGGACCTCTGGGAGCGGGGAGTGGACGGCCCAGGAGCCCGGGCCTGTCGCCGTCACCCTGTGACCTCCATGCCTTCCAGCGCCAGTCCCTCGGTCAGGGGGGTGATCACGTGGTCCGCGCCTGCCCAGGGCGGCCGGTCGGCACGCCGCAGGGCCATCCTGGTCGGCTCTCCCCGGTAGGTGGAGTCCGATCCATATCCGCCGATGGAGAAGAAACGGCTCAGCTTGGAAGCGTAAGCAGCCATCGAAACCTCGATCACAGGTGTGGAACTCTGGTCAGTTTCTGTGCCGTCAGCTTACTCTCGCGCGCTGGCACTGGCGCAAGGGCCTCAGATTGACCCATCCTCTTGACTTACCGCCCGCTTTAGCACCGGATCGATGCCCTTGACAGTGCCGGGACGTAGGAGTGGGATGAGGTCACTGCCGTCGACGTGACGGTCAGCCGTGGCCGGCGTACCACCCCCGGAGGCCCTTTCCGCCGCGGGCGACATCTACAGTTCCGCGGCTAATATTCCCGAAAGGATGAAGACAATGAGCGAAAAAGGAGCACTCTCTCATCCGAAGGGGGCGGATACCCTCGACGCGGCGCGCCTGCTCGACCACGGCGGGAGGCTTGTAGTCGGAGTGGACGGATCGGAAGGATCAATGGCCGCCCTGCGGTGGGCTGTTTCGGAAGCACAATTGCGCGGGGCCGCCGTCCACATGGTGATGGCCTGGCGGCATCCACAGTCCTACTGGCCTGCGACGGTGTGGACGATGATGATGGACTCCTCCGGTGATACCCGCCAGACGATGGCTAATGCCGCCAACACCGAGCTTGAACGGCTCGGCATGGAGGCCCGCCAAGGTCAGAACGCGGAGATTACATGGGAAGCCATGGAGGGGCACCCGGCAGAGGTGCTGGTCCGGGCGGCCGAGGGTGCCGGGGCCCTCGTGGTGGGTTCGCGCGGCAGTGGCGGATTCGTCGGGGTGCTGCTGGGCTCGGTGAGCCAGCACGTGGTGGTCCATGCCAGTTGCCCGGTCATTCTCATCCCCGCCCCTGCCGGGGAAAGCGTGCCGGCTGGGACCGTCCCACCAGCCCATGCCCACGAACCGTTCGGACGGATTGTGGTCAGAGTGGACGGGTCGGACGGATCACGGGCGGCCTTGGCATGGGCAGTCAACGAGGCCCAGCTACGCGGAGCTTCCGTCCATGCGGTAATAGCGTGGGAGCGAATTACGGGTCCGGGTGCTACGAACGGATGGGCGGTCGGCACGGGCGGCCCATCGGGTGATACCGACCCGGTCATGGCCACGGCCACCGTCGAAGTCACCCGTCTCGCGAAGGAATCGGTGAAGGGCAGCGACGTGACGATCAGCTGCGAGGCCATCGAGGGACACCCCGCTCAGGTACTGGTTCAGTGTGCCGAAGGCGCCGCCGCCCTGGTGGTGGGATCGCGAGGCCATGGCGGATTCGTCGGGGCGTTGCTGGGCTCCGTGAGCCAGCATGTGGTGGCCCATGCCCGTTGCCCGGTCGTCCTCATACCCGACCCCGTCCACCCTCGGCACACGCGTCCGCAATGACCCGGATTCCGCGTTCCCGCCGCAGATGCTATCCATGAATCCGCGGGCCGGCTCCTGAAACTCAGGGGAAGGCAGGCTAAGAGATGCCTACGTCGCCGACCGCGACGGTCCCGCGGGGGGCGCTGAGGGTGACCAGTTTTCCGGTCTCGCGTGTAGCCACCGCCGTTTCCCCCCACCTTGCGTGACATTGCTTCGGAAAACAGTCCAGCGGGTCCCCGGCCCGCACTGATACCGGTAAGGATTCGCAGGCATACGGGCCGCCGCCGGGCGCTTGGTCGGAGCTACCAGTCCGGGTTCTCTTTTCGGCTTGGACTGCGTTTTGTCGAAGACGGGGCCTCCCGGAGTGATGGGAGTCTACCGGGATGCGCCGAGCAGACGGGCGGCCGGCGACAGGGATCGTCCTGGTTTGTAGGTGGAGACCGACGGTGCATCTTTTATCCAGTATCTCCAAGGAAATGCTGTTCCGTCGCCGCCAGGCCCGGTGAGACCGACTCGCGGACCCGTCACGTGGGGCACTATGGTGTGGTCAACCGGAACGAAGAACCGCCATTGGCCATCGAAGAGGTCGTCACCGTCATTGGTCAGGTCAGCGGCAAAACATTGGGCCACGCAACCCGGACCGGAGGCCAACCCGCGTTCGGGAAGCGGGGTTTTGCGTGGTTTCGCTTCACGCCGGGTGCGGGCCAGCTGCGCGCCCTCGATGACCTCGCCTGCCCGAATAAGACAACCGTAAGGCTGGCCCGGCTGCGCGGTGACGAGATTGATCGCATGATGCATCCCGTACGTGAAGTAGCAGTAGATGTGGCCCGCGGGTCCGAACATGGTTTTGTTCCGGTTGGTCTTGCCACGGTAGGAATGAGCCCCTGGGTCCCGTTCGCCGGCGTATGCTTCGACCTCGGTAATCCGGATTGCGACGGTCCCGGCGGCATCCGTGCGTTGAAGGACGCAGCCAAGAAGCTCCGGTGCAACGTCGAGCACATCGCGGGCGAAGAACGTCCGGTGCGCGGGCCGAAAACCGGAAAGAGCGTTCATGGGACGAGCGTACCTGACCAGCCTGAAAGCCGGACCCCGACGATGTGCCGGGTTGGTGATCCGTATCACGTTTTCGAAGGGCCGGAGGGGAGCATAATGTAAACGGGATCAGGAACCCGATGGAGTCGCCGTCGTATCGGACGACACTATTCCAATGAGGACAGCACGGGGGCGCGCAAGTCAGCGAGGAGGCTGAAGGATGTCGACCAAAAAAGATGTACAGGTGCGCCGGGTCTATGAGGCAGTCAAAGACGACGACGGGACACGGGTCCTGGTCGATCATATTTGGCCCCGCGGGATGACCAAGGCCAAGGCGGCGCTGGAGGAGTGGTGCAAGGACGTCTCTCCGTCAACGGAGCTGCGCAAGTGGTACGGCCACGACCCAGACAAGTTCGGCGAATTCACCAAGCGCTACAAGGCCGAACTCAAAGACCCCGTCCGGGCGCAGGCCCTTGACCACCTGCGTGAACTCGCCAAAGGTCATAGGCTGACGCTGCTCACGGCCACCAAGGCTGCCGACATCAGTGAGGCCACCGTCCTGGCAGACATGCTCCGCCGGTAGAGAGCCGCGGCGTGCACACCCCGGGAAAGCGACGACCAGAAAGAACCGATTGATGACTGACAATGGGACTGCGACGACGACTGATGTAGCTGAATCCGACAGCACCCGCGCGGCGGGCCGGCCCGGGTCGAGGATAGTTGTGGGGGTGGATGGATCTGACGGGTCGCTTGCCGCAGTGCATTGGGCGGTTGGAGAAGCGCGGCTGCGCGGCGTACGTCTCCATCTCGTCATGGCCTGGCAATACCCCCAGTACTACGGTGCCACCGATGGGTGGGGGCTGGGCGTGGACCCGTCCGGTGATTCAGGAACAATATTGGCCCGAGCCGCCGACACCGAGATCACCCGGCTCGGGAAAGAGGCCGGGGAAGGCCAGAATGTGGCTATCACGTGGGAGGCCGTCGAGGGTCACCCAGCAGAGGTACTCGTTCGGACAGGCAAGGACGCCGCCATGGTGGTCGTCGGTTCCCACGGCCACGGTGGTTTCGTGGGTGCCCTGCTGGGCTCTGTGAGCCAGCATGTCGTGGCCCATGCCCGCTGCCCGGTCGTCCTGATCCCGGATCCTTCCCAGGCCGGCATCCCGTCATGACGACGAGGGCAGGCCGGCCGGTAGGCGCCGCCGTGGATGCCCGCCGGCGGTTGAGCAGGTGATCGGCTGCCGGAGGACCACACGGGATCTTCGATTACCTCGTGCGTCACTTTCTCAATGAAAGGAGCTCGCGTGATGTGGACCAACACGGATGTTCACGTGCACGCGTTGACCGCCACCAATGAGGCCGACAACAGCGAGGCCCCTTTCTTGGGAGTCATGTTCCGTCGGTAACGAACCACGGAATGCACTCACGGGAGAAGGACGTTTGGAAGGAATGGGACCATGAGTGAAAACGGAGCAATGGTAGATCAGAGCGCATCCGAACCCGTCCGGGTTCCCGGTGCCTCCCGCGGCGACGGAGGGATTGTCGTGGGGGTGGACGGTTCTCCGGGATCGCTGGCGGCCTTGGAGTGGGCACTCGCGGAGGCGAAGCTACGCGGCGTCACCATCGACGCGGTCTTTGCCTGGCGACCTCCCGAATTCTACCCGGCGCCGAACCCATGGACCCCGCGGATGGGTCCGTCCGGCGAAACGGCCAAACAATTGGCTAATGAAGCGACCGCCGAGATAACCAGGATCGGGGAAGAAGCCGCGGGACGACACGGGGTGAAGATCAGGTGCGAGGCCGTCGAGGGACACCCCGCAGAAGCGCTCATTCGTACAGGCAAGGACGCGGCAATGCTGGTTGTAGGTTCCCGGGGCCATGGCGGCTTCGCCGGTGTGCTTCTTGGTTCCGTGAGTCAGCACGTGGTGGCCCACGCCCGCTGCCCGGTCGTTATCGTCCCCGATCCCGGTCGTGAAGGCCTCCGGCCATGACACCGGCACCGGATAGTGGTTCCGACGCGGCGAACCCTGCGGTCCAGGCCGACGCCACGACGGCGGGTTTGGACAAGGGTTTGCGGGCATGCCTCTTTGATTTGGACGGTGTGCTAACGAGAACGGCCAGGGTCCACGCCGCCGCTTGGAAAGAGATGTTCGATGCCTATCTACGCGAGTCCGCACGGAGCACCGGTACACCCTTCGTGCCGTTCGACGCCGGTGCCGACTACGACCGCTACGTTGATGGTAAATCCCGTGCGGACGGTACTCGGTCGTTCCTGGCCTCGCGGCACCTCTCCCTGCCGGAGGGCCAGCCGGATGATGCAGCCGGCACCGGGACTGTGTTCGGGCTCGGCAACGCCAAGAACGAGATTGTTCTACGTCGTATTCGCGATGACGGCGTTGAGGTTTTTGAAGGCTCCGTGCGGTTCGTGCATGCGGTTCGCCGGGCCGGTCTGCGCTGCGCCGTCGTGTCATCCAGCGCTAACTGCCAAGCGGTGCTTGCCGCCGCCAACATTGAGGACCTCTTTGACCGGCGCATCGACGGTCTCACAGCCCGGCGCGAAAATCTGTTGGGCAAGCCTGCACCGGACATGTACTTGGCAGCGGCCCGCGCGCTGGGGATGAAACCGGGCGAATGTGCCGTCTTTGAGGATTCACTGGCCGGTGTGGCGGCCGGCCGGGCCGGTGGCTTCGGCCAGGTCATCGGGGTGGACCGGGTTGGACAGACTCAGGCCCTTCTGGACCACGGCGCCGACATCGTCGTGTCCGACCTGATGGACGTTCCGGCCCGGTCATGATCGGACATCCGGACTTCGTCACCGAGCCGTGGTGTCTTCGTGAAACAGGTCTGGATCTGGGGCTGTTGGCCCAGACGGAATCACTGTTTGCGCTCTCCAACGGACATATTGGCTGGCGGGCTAACCTGGACGAGGGTGAGCCGCACGGCTTGCCTGGCTCCTACTTGAACGGGGTGTTTGAGCTGCGGCCCCTGCCCTACGCGGAAGCCGGCTACGGGTATCCGGAATCCGGACAAATCGCCATCAATGTCACCAACGGTAAGCCCATCAGGTTACTGGTCGATGACGAGCCGTTCGATGTCCGGTACGGGGAGTTGCGCAGCCATGAGCGTTGCCTCGACTTCCGGTCGGGGTTGCTTACCCGCCGGGCTGTCTGGGTTTCTCCCGCTGGCCGTGCCGTGCGAGTCACCTCAACACGACTGGTGTCCTTTGTGCAGCGCTCCATCGCTGCCGTCTGCTACGAGGTTGAAGCCTTATCTGATCCGGTACGGATCGTTGTGCAATCGGAAATCATCGCTAATGAACAACTCCCAGCTCCCAGCGGTGACCCACGAGTCGCCGCAGCACTTGGGACCGCGCTGGTCCCGGAAAAGAATGCTTCACATCGCGCTCGCGCGGGTCTCGTGCATTCCACCCGCGGCAGTCGCCTGATCATCGCCGCCGTGATGGATCACGTCGTAGACGGTCCTGGCGGTACCCGGGTTGACGCCGAGAGCTTCCCGGATCTGGGACGCACGACTGTCGTGGCAACCCTTGAACCCGGGCAACACCTCCGGCTGTTCAAGGCCATCGGATACGGTTGGTCGGGGTCCCGGTCCCTTCCCGCAGTATGGGATCAAGCTGACGCCGCCTTGGCAGGCGCCATGCAGACCGGGTGGGATGGTTTGTGCGCCGAGCAAAGGGACTATCTGGATAATTTTTGGGCGCGGGCGGATGTTGAAATCGACGGCGACACCTCAATCCAGCAGGCGGCGCGCTTTGCACTGTTTGAGGTTTTACAGGCCGGCGCTCGTGCCGAGGGTAGGGCGATCCCTGCCAAGGGGCTCACGGGGCCTGGATATGGTGGTCACACATTCTGGGACACCGAGACCTTCGTGCTCCCGGTGCTCACTTACACCACCCCGGACGCGGCCGCCCAAGCGCTACGGTGGCGGCACGGTACGTTGCCGATGGCGATTGCACGCGCCCGACAGCTGGGGCTGAAGGGAGCAGCGTTCCCGTGGCGGACCATCCGAGGTGAGGAGTGCTCTGCCTACTGGCCGGCCGGCACTGCAGCCTTCCATATCAACGCTGACGTCGCGGCGGCCGTCGTCCGCTATGTCCGTGCCACCGCGGACGTTGCGTTCGAGCAGACCATAGGTTTGGAGCTGCTCGTGCACACGGCCCGCCTGTGGCGTTCACTTGGCCACCACGATGGGCTGGGTCGGTTCCGCATCGACGGGGTTACTGGGCCCGACGAGTACAGTGCCGTCGCGGACAACAACGTCTACACCAACCTGATGGCGCAACAGAACCTGGTCGCCGCTGCGGACGCGGCGGCCCGGCACCCCGACCTTTCCGGGGAGTTCGGTGTGGATGCTGAAGAAATGGCTGGCTGGCGCGACGCGGCGGCCAGTATGTTCATCCCCTACGACGAGGCGCTGGGTGTCCACCCCCAGGCCGAGGGTTTCACCGGTCACCAGGTCTGGGACTTCAGCGCCACCACGGCCGGGCAGTACCCGCTTTTGTTGCACTTCCCTTATTTCGATCTCTATCGCAAGCAGGTCGTCAAGCAGGCGGACCTGGTTCTGGCCATGCAGCTTCACCCTGACGTGTTCACTCGCGAGCAAAAGGCCCGCAACTTCGCTTACTACGAGAGGCTGACCGTCCGTGATTCGTCTCTATCCGCGTGCGTCCAGGCCGTCATTGCGGCCGAGGTCGGCCACCTGGACCTGGCCGATGACTATCTTGCCGAAGCGGCGCTGATGGACCTTGACGACCTCGAACACAATACTGCGGACGGCCTGCATGTTGCCTCGCTGGCGGGGGTCTGGACGGCTTTGATCGCCGGTTACGGCGGGATGCGCGATAACGGGGCTGTGCTGCGGTTCGCACCCCGGCTGCCGCCGGGACTCACTCGGTTGGCCTTTGGCATGCTCTTGACGGGGCGGACGCTCCGTGTGGAGATCACCCGCACAATGGCGTCGTACACGCTTCGAGAAGGTACACCGTTGCAGATCCTTCACCACGGTCAGCCGGTCACGGTCTCTACCGGTGAAGCGCTCACCTGTGCCATTCCGGAACCGCCACCGGCAGGGCCAAGACCTGTCCAGCCGGTCGGGCGGGGACCAAAACCTCACCGCCCGTCCGGGTCGTGAAGGTGACGGAGAGCCTGTCTGCATGACGCCCGCGGCTTCCTGTCGATTGCGTCCATTTATTACGTCGGCCGGTCTCTCGGGTTGTCCCCCGCATCCGGCTGGCCCTCGGGCATGGCCAGGTATCTCACTCAGGCACACCGTATCGACGACACCCAGCGTCCGCGCATCCACCATCACCGCGTCCGCCATTCGGCGCAGGGGGTCGAAAGATCGTTGCTCCGCGGAACCTGACAACGCGCCCGAAATACTTACCCGTGCGGCGCCGTCGACGATGGCTACGAAATTTGAGGCGGATCCGGGGTTTGGGGCCGCTCAGCACGCCGTGCCGGTAACGGTCCACGGCCGCCCTGGGGCCGGAACGGGGGAATTCTCGGTCACTGCACCGCCGTTCGCATCCCCGTCAGCCCCTGGATTTCTACCATTGGTAGATTCTCTGCAGGATCTCATGCCGCGGGGCCTGGGCCGGTCCCGGATACGTCACCAGCACCGGAACGTCGTCGGGGCCGCGCCCCTCAACCAGATTGAAACCTTCCAACTTGCGGCTCGCTACCTGTGAAGAGTATTTCCGGAGGACCTGTTCGCAACGAATCAGGTCATCCTCGTCGCGGGCGGTCCATATGAGGTACTGGATGCCGATATTGCCCATGGGATGCTGTGCCCACTTTCCCATGGTGCGCAGGTACAACTGGTATCCGTCCGGGCTGACCAGCAATGCCACGGTATCGTCGTGGACTGTTACTTCCCACCTCAGCAGTTCCTGATAAAAGGCCAGAGAACGATCCAGCTCGGCCACGAACATCACAGCCGAGGCCAGTTGAAGCGGTTGATGCGGACCCTGTCCGGAAGCCTCGCCCCGGTCCGGAACACTCCTACCGGGTGCACCGGGTGCACCGGGTGCACCGGGTGCTCCTGAATCGTCAGACCCCATCCGGAAACCAGCCTTTCAAGAAAATGGAAAGACCGGGTTAGACACCGATCGAGGACTCTATCAGGCTAGCCGTCCCGCGAGTGCGCCGTAAAGGGACGTGGAGACACAAACCATACGGATGATTCCCGAGGTATCTTCAACTGCCGTGTCCTCAAGGATCGAGTCGATTTGAGCCTAGACGTTAATGTTCATTCCCTCGAGCACCCGGTGGTTCCTGAGCCAGAACGTGATGCATTCGGTCTGTCCTTGCCCTCCGTAAGAGCACTTCGTCGTCGCCCTCCAGCTCCACATGACCGGAGTATTCGATCCCAAATTCATCCTGTTCGCTGTAGAAGCACGGAACCTTGTCAGGTCGCGTCCAGACCAAGCATGGACCCGGCAAGCGACAGTCGGCTGGCTGAGTTGCGTCGGACCAGTGCTCGATGTGGGTGTGTTTGCCTAGCACGGGATGGAGTTGTAACGTGTGCAGCGCAGTAAATGTCCGGATCCCAAGGTAGCCAGCAGCACTTTGTCGTAGTCGACCGGTTTCCCCGATACACAAACTGACCTGCGGCTGGAAGGGTCGAATCCCGCGACCTTGGTGCTGGTGCGGAGTCCCACCTCCTGCCCGGCATAGCAGGCCTGCGGATGGACGCAGATGTCATCCTGTCGGATTTGCCCCGCAGGTGGTCCTCGGATAGCGGGACGCTGGCCGTTCCTGCTCCTTCCCAAACGGTATGAGGATGCGTCTTTCGAAGCCCTCCCCGCAACGCCTCAGCGGCTTTTGCAGCGCGCAGTCCGACGCGGGGAGGGCTCGGGGGTACGTAACATCTGCGTTGGCGGCAGACGGAGTCACCGGTAACGGGCAGACGAGTCCGCGATATTACGTGCGGGCAGAGGGGTCCCGGCGAGGAGTTTTGGGTACGGGTGCCGGGCTGTTGTCCAGTTTGGCGACCGTCAGCAGAACGGCCGAGTCCTCCAGCGCGTGGAGACTGTGGCGCGTGTCGGGAACGATGAGCAGGTCACCGGGACGACCCTCCCATGACACCTCGCCGGCACTCAGCCGCACCCGGCCAAGCAACACGTGCACCGTCGCTTCACCGGGATTCTCGTGTTCCGCCAGGGACGTACCCTGCACCAGCGCAATGACCGTCTGACGGAGCACGCGCTCATGGCCGCCGACAACGGTGTCAGCGGTGTGGCCCCCACCGGCTGCAGCCGCGCGCTCAAGCAGCTCACGGGCCAAAGCATCGAGTGAATGTTTGTGCATGTTTACACCTCAACCTGTCCGGTCCGTCAAGGACCTATACGAACGTGGAGGTCAGCAGCGTCAGCAGCGGGCCCATACGGAAGTCAGAGTGACCACGAATAGTGTCTTGTATGGGTCAATCTCCTGAACGCTCGCCCGCTGCATCGTTGACCCAACGTCTCCCTCCCAGCCGTTCGAGCCTGTCTCATGGTAGCCCCGCAGGTGGGCCGCTAAGAAGCAAACAACACCACGGAAGCCGACGGTGATGATTCCGAAAGCGGAGGCTGCTGCCGTTCATCACGAATCAGGATTTCGCCTTACGTAATGCGGACAACACATCCCCGTTGAGACGTGAGATCACGTCCAGCGGGATGCCTACCGGGCAGACGGCCGTGCATTCACCGATCTGGGTGCAGCCGCCGAAGCCTTCGGCGTCGTGCTGATTAACCATGGCCAGCGCCCGCGAGTTGCGCTCGATCTGGCCTTGGGGGAGCGCGCCGAGGTGTATTGCTTTCGCGCCCGTGAAGAGCATTGCAGACCCGTTGGGGCAGGCAGCAACACAGGCCCCGCAGCCGATGCAGGTGGCTGCGTCGAAGGACTTGTCCGCGTCCTCCTTGGGCACGAGTGTGGCTGCCGCGTCCGGCGCTGCCCCGGTGGGCGCGCTGATGTACCCGCCTGATTGGATGATCCGGTCGAAAGCACTGCGGTCGACGATGAGGTCCCTGAGGATGGGGAACGCCGGCGAACGCCAGGGCTCGACGTCGATGGTGTCGCCGTCGTGGAAATGGCGCATATACAGCTGGCAGGTAGCGGTGAGCATCTCGGGGCCGTGGGCAATGCCATTGATGACGAGGCTGCACATCCCGCAGATCCCTTCACGGCAGTCGTTGTCGAAGGCGACGGGTTCGCCGCCGGCCGCGGTGAGCTGTTCGTTGAGCACGTCGAGCATTTCCAGGAAGGACATATCGGGGGAGATCCCGTCGACACTGTAACGGACCATCTTGCCTGCGGCGTCCCTGTCATGCTGGCGCCAGATGCGCAAGGTGATGTTCATTTGTAGCTCCTCTGGGTCAACTCGACATTTTCGTATTCGAGGATTTCCTTATGCAGCGTGGGTGGTGCGTTGGCGCCGCCGAACTGCCAGGCGGCGACGTAGGCGAAGCTCTCGTCATCCCTGAGCGCCTCGCCGTCCTCGGTCTGGCTCTCGGAGCGGAAGTGGCTGCCGCACGATTCGCTCCGGTGGAAAGCGTCGATGCACATCAGTTCGGCCAGTTCGAAGAAGTCTGCGACGCGGCCGGCCCGCTCCAGGGTCTGGTTGAGTTCCTCGTTGACTCCGGTGACTTTGAGGTTCCTCCAGAACTCTTCCTTGAGGTCACGGATCAGGCCGATGGCATGCTGAAGGCCATCGGCGTTGCGTTCCATGCCACAGTGCTCCCACACGATGCTGCCAAGCTCCTGATGGAACGAATCAACGCTGCGGTCGCCGTTAATTGTCAGGAATCTGTTGATCCGTGCGCGCACCGCGTCTGCCGCTTTTACGGCTTCCGCATGGGAACCGCTGACAGCCTTGGTGCCCGGGTTTCTGGCGAAATAGTCGCTGATGGTGTTGGGCAGGATGAAGTAGCCGTCGGCCAGACCCTGCATCAGCGCGCTTGCACCGAGCCGGTTCGCGCCGTGGTCGGAGAAGTTGGCCTCGCCGACGACGAACAGCCCGGGGATGGAGCTCTCCAAGTCGTAGTCAACCCACAGCCCGCCCATCGTGTAATGCACAGCCGGATAGATCCGCATGGGTACCTGGTATGGGTCCTCGTCGGTGATTTTCCGGTACATGTCGAAGAGGTTGCCGTATTTTTCCTCAATCGCAGGCCGTCCCAGTCGGGTGATCGCGTCGGCGAAGTCGAGGTAAACCCCGCGTCCGCCCGGGCCGACCCCGCGCCCGGCGTCGCACTGGTTTTTGGCTGCCCGGGAGGCCACGTCCCTGGGGACGAGGTTCCCGAATGCCGGATACCGGCGCTCCAGGTAGTAGTCCCTCTCGCCGTCGGGAATTTCACGCGGATCGCGGTCGTCGCCCGCTTCCCTGGGCACCCAGATTCGCCCGTCGTTGCGCAGCGACTCGCTCATGAGCGTGAGCTTTGACTGGTGCTCCCCGCTGACCGGGATGCACGTGGGATGAATTTGGGTGAAACACGGATTGGCAAAGAGCGCCCCTTTGCGGTGGGCGCGCCAGATCGCCGTCGTATTGCATCCCACCGCGTTGGTTGACAGGTGATAAACGTTGGAGTATCCGCCGGTGGCCAGCACGACGGCGTCGGCCAGGTGGGTCTCGATCGTGCCGGACACCATGTCCCTGACAACAATGCCTCGGGCCTTGCCGTCGATGACAATCAGGTCGAGCATTTCATGTCGGGTATGCACTTCCACGGAGCCCGCGGCGACCTGGCGTTCGAGTGCCTGATACGCCCCTAGGAGCAACTGCTGGCCCGTTTGGCCGCGGGCGTAGAAGGTCCGCGAAACCTGCACCCCGCCGAACGAGCGCGTGTCCAGCAGGCCGCCGTAATCTCGGGCGAACGGTACGCCCTGGGCAACACACTGGTCGATGATTGCGGAGCTGACCTCCGCGAGCCGGTAGACATTCGACTCCCGCGAGCGGTAGTCACCGCCCTTGACAGTGTCATAGAAGAGACGACGGACGCTGTCGCCGTCGTTGCGATAGTTCTTCGCGGCGTTGATGCCGCCCTGGGCCGCGATGCTGTGCGCGCGGCGCGGGCTGTCCTGGTAGCAGAAACTCTTGATCTGGTAGCCGGCCTCTCCCAGGGTGGCTGCGGCCGAGGCGCCGGCCAGCCCGGTGCCGACAATGATCACCGAGAGACCGCGCCGATTTGCCGGGTTAATGAGTCTGGCACTGAAACGGCGCGCTTCCCAGCGTTCCTGAAGTGGTCCCGATTGTGCCTTGGTGTCCCGGATCGGGTCCCCGATGGTGAACAGTTCTGCCATTACCTCACCCACCCCACGAAAATCGCCAGCGGCGGGACCAGGAACCCCACCAGGATGACCACGGCGGCCAGGCTGGCCGCCTGGTTGAGTACGCGTCTGCGTGTCACGGAGGAGTTGGCGCCGAGGGAGGCGAACGCGCTCCACACCCCGTGGCGCAAATGGAAACCGAGCGCGACTAGCGCGATCAGATACGAGAGCACCACCCACCAGATCGAGAAGTCGTTGACCATGCGCTGATACGGGCTCGGTGACGGGCCGCCGGGTGCAATGTAGTCCGCGCTCAAATTGAGGATGTGGTAAATGACGAAAAGACCAATGAGCACCCCGCCCCAGCGCATCGTAAACGAGGCGTAGCTGCGCTGGACCCCGCGCCGGTTCTTCCTGGTCTCATAACGCCAGCCGCCCTTGCCAGCCGTAGCTGTCCGGGATCGAAGCCACAAGGTAAATGCCGCGTATATATGGATCACAACACTGAACAGCAGCACTACACGCACAATCCACAATGCACCCTCGCGGGGCAACAAAGGCTCGCCGATCTCACGCAGATACGCGGAGTAACCGTCAAACGCCTGCTGGCCTTCGAAAATCTTGAGGTTGCCGTACATATGGGCCAGCAGAAAAAGCACCATGATCAGACCGGAGACCGCCATCGCAGCGTGCAGCGTCACGGAAAACCGAAGCTTCGACCGCAAACCAGCTCCATCGCTAATTCCCATTGCATCACCCTAGAACCGATTCGGATAACACGCTAGACACCGACGGGACTCACCTGCAGTGCTCGCGGAGCGGGGCGCATGCCGAACGGAGCGCCCCTGCGGACAACGTCGAAGCACTGGATCATTTTGCGCAACTGCTCAAGAGCCTTGGCTACTACACCTCTACGCATCTGCCAGGGGAGGTAACTTTCGTTGGGGGACGGACCCCGATGGCCGCCGCGCCGTGATCGCGGACCCAACCCGTTGCAGCAGCCCCTTTTTGTTCTGGACGCGCGCCGCTACGGCTGATGGCCCCTCTTATCCGAGGGGAACCGAACGGTTTGCATTTCAGTATCCGGTGAACTCCTCCGTGCGGATGTCATCGTCGTCCACGCCCGCACCGTTAAGGAGGCTGCGCATGGCTTTGACCAGGCCTGCCGGGCCGCAAAGGTAATAGATCGGAGTGCTCAGATCCTCGACGTATCTGGAGATCATGTTCTGATCGATAACCCCGGTTTCTCCGTCCCAGGGCTGATGCGAATTTTCAGGTTCGGTCATGGTGGCAACGAAGGTGACGTTGACATTTGACTCGCCCAGGCTTTTCAGCTCGTCCAGGAAGGCTGCATCCTCGGGCCGCTTGTTGGAGGCGAACACAATGATCGTGTGCCCTGTCTGGTCATGGACCGACTGCAGGGCAATGCTTCGTACCGGTGTGATTCCGATCCCGCCGGTAAGGAAGACCGCGGACCTGGCGACCTTATTGTGCAAGGTAAACGATCCATAAGGGGCATCCAGCTCTAGCTCGGTCCCGATGGGCATGTCCTTGAGAACCCGCTTGAATGCGGTGTCCCGTATGCGCGTCGTGCACATTAGGTTGGGCTCATAGGGCGCGCTGGACAGCGAGAATCCGCGGGTATTTCCCTCCTGGTCGGTGTCCGGGGGGTCAATCAGCGTGTAGTCCGCGAATTGACCAGCCTTGTAGCTGAATCCGGCAGGCTTCTCGAACTCGAAGGCCATGGTTTGTTCGGCTACTTCTTCCTTCTTGACCAGTTTCGTTCTTGGCAGTGACACAGTGGAACCTCTTCCTTCGATTGCGTCTGATGAATGTGACTGGACCGACGGTAGCTTGCTGCTCTGCCCTACCTTCCGAAGAGGAGATTAGGGTATATCATTCCGCGAAAGCCGCCGCACTCCACTACCAGGAAGCGGACTTTGTTCTCGGTCGGACCGACGAGCAGGCTATCGACCTTTCCGATGCCCGCAGCCGGGTGGCCGGTGCCCGCCAGTGGTCCATCTCTTTGTTCATGGAACATCCCTGATCTTGGCGGCCCCACCCCTCTGTGAGGGAGGCCTGTGGCAGGCTCCGGGCCACACCATTAATCAATTTACCCCTGCGGACGGAGACCGGCCAGGGCAGGTCGACGTCGGCTCCGGGCCCTGTTAAACCCGCGGCCGTCATCCAGAGCTGAAGCTGGCCGATAAGCAGCGCGACGGGATCTTCGGCACCGCCGAGAAAATGATCCAGTGCCTCAAGTCCAGGAACACGCTGCGCTGGGTCGCCCCGGCCCGCGGCGCCTCCGTGGGCACGGATGCCCGCCGCCGGTTCAACCCGCACGACTTCGCCGCCTCCCAGGAGACGATCTAGCCTCCCAGGAGACGATCTACATCCTCTCCAAGGAAGGTGCCGGCTCCGCCGCCCGCTCACCACCGCCCTGACCGTGGCCATCGCAGAAGCCATGGAGGAACGGGCCGAGCGCAGCGGCGGACGCCTGCCCAAACCTGCACTGTTCGCCCTCGATGAGCTGGCCAACGCCGTCCGCTGGGCCGGGCTACCGGATCAGTTCAGCCACTACGGTTCCAAGGGCCTGATCGTCATGGCCATCCTGCAGTCCTGGTCCCAGGGCGTCGAGCTTTGGGGGGAGGCGAACATGCGGAAAATCTGGTCCGCCGCGAACGTCAAGGTGTACGGCGGCGGCGTCGCCGAAGAAGGCTTCCTCCGGGCACTCTCGGACCTCATCGGGGACTATAGCTACACCAACATCTCGATCTCCTCTGGCAAAACCGGCTCCAGCCGCTCCCGGCAGGAAGCCAAGGAACGCATCTTCGACGTCTCCAACCTCGCCGAACTCGACCGCGGCCGCGCCGTCGTCCTCGCCTCCGAGGCACCGGCCACCCTCGTCCGGACAATGCCTTGGTACACCGGTCCCCACAAGGAAGCCGTGGAAACGTCCATCAAGACCCACAGCCCCCGATTCGAGGAACCGGCCCGACCCGTAGCAGCCGAGTCGGTGGCTAACCCCTGGGTCACGACGTAGGAGGCTCTGTGATGGACAGCAGTATCGGGCGATTCAGCACAGCCACCGTCAACTCAGAGGCACCTGCCGAGAGGCCGGCGGAAGAGCAGAAGCCGCCGGAACTGGTCTATGGCTCGGCCGAGGAGTTCCTGCACGAACAGCTGCTGCCGACCTACGTCCGCGACGTCGATGGCCGCGCCGCCAAATGGTGCCTCGAATGGTACTTCCACCCCGAGGCACTCTCCCGTGTGGAAGCCCTGTGGCGGGCCTGGGAACACCTCAGACTCAACGGAGCCACCGGCATCAGCGTCTGGTGGTGCGACCACGCAGACCACCACATGAACGTGCTCCTGGACCCCCGCGGACCGTTCTACAAATGCGACATGCAAAAACACCGCGACCCCGACCACCTCGAACCGAAGAAAGCCCCGGAAGGCTGGTTCCCTGACGTGAGCCTGCAGTCTTGAGATCCAGACCCCCATTAAGTATGACCCCTACCTTGCCCGCGCGGAGTCGGCCGTGGAGCGCCCGGTCCGCTGGCTCGCCGGCTACGCCGGAACGCACCTTGCACCCGCCGGAACGGACAGCGTCGAGGTCCGCATCCCGGCGAAGGCCTTCGGGCATTACGACGGCGGGTGGCAGTTCGAGCAGGGCACGTTCCGCCTGCTGATAGGCCGGCATGTGGCTGACGACTTCCAGGTACTGGAAATCGAACTGCGCTAAGCCTCGCTCAACGCAGGCTACTGCCGGGCCGGATCCGATTGCTTCGGGCCCAGCCCGGCTTCTTTGTAGTACCCCTCAACGTGGACGGCGACAGTCCTCACTCTTTCTTGAGTGCTGAACGACCCAGAAGGAGAAGCGGCAGCCACTCCGGGTAAGGCAGTCTTGGAAAACGACAGCTTTCCAAGACACCCTCCCGGACCTTGGCCTGGGCAAAGGGAAAGTGGAAGGACCGGGCACCCTCGTGTCTTGCAAACGCGTCTTACCATAAACCGTCTCAGCGAGAGCGCCGCGGGGTCTTTTTGGGTCAGGATGGTCTGGTGAGACTCTCGGCTATACGCGCGTCAGTACTTCAGACCAGGACACCCAGCTACAGCTGGCCGCGCTGATCGCCGCCGGCGTGGAAAAACGCAACGTCTTCGCCGATGTTGTCGCAGGTCAGGGTGCCTTTGGCGCCCTGACCGTGCACAAATCAGCTTTTTATGGGCCCTTCGGGGCCGTTTTTGTTGGTGGCCTTCGGTGTGGCCGGGTGCCTCTTTCCTTCGGTTGGGCGGTAGGTCTGTGTTCTTGCTCTTTCATGGTGCGGTCGTGGCTCGGCTACATGATGTGGTTGTGGTCTGGGGTCGCCGTGGCTAGAGCATGACGGCGGGGGTCAGGGGCAGGACTGTGAGGACGATCGCGGCCGCGTACGCCGAGGTCAGGGACCCTGCGCCAGCGATGCCGGTGCCAAGGTCCAAGGCGATGCGGGTCAGCAACCCCGAGGGCAGAAGCTCCGTGGTGACACTCGTGAAGCCGCACAGGCTCAAAACCACCAAGGGCAACAAGGAAGAACGGGTGCCCGTGGGCGGGGTGTCTGTAGTGGTCACCATGGGAGGATCCAAAAGATTGCTGAGACGCTGTTCCGTTTGAGACGTGTTTAGCCCTGGTTGAAGGCGGCGTCGAAGCTGGTTTGCGAGGGCGGGAAGTCGAACTTCTTGAGGGCCGCGAGGGCTTCGGGGGCGCCGTGGAGGCGGTCCATGCCCGCGTCTTCCCATTCCACGGAGATCGGTCCGTTGTAGCCGATCGCGGTGAGGGCCCGGAAACTCGATTCCCAGGGCACGTCGCCGCGTCCGGCGGAGACGAAGTCCCAGCCGCGGCGGGGGTCGCCCCAGGGCAGGTGGGAGCCCATGACGGTGTTGCGGCCGGTGGGGCGGAGCTTGGTGTCCTTGCAGTCCACGTGGTAGATCCGGTCCTTGAAGTCCCAGATGAAGGAGACGGGGTCGATGCCTTGCCACATGAAGTGCGAGGGGGCCCAGTTCAGCCCGAACGCTTGGCGGTGCCCGATCGCTTCCAGGGTGCGGACGGTGGTCCAGTAGTCGTAGGCGATCTCGGACGGGTGGACTTCGTGGGCGAAGCGGACCCCGTTCTCGTCGAAGACGTCCAGGATGGGGTTCCAGCGGTCGGCGAAGTCCTGGTAGCCGGCGTCGATGACTTTTTCGGGGACGGGCGGGAACATGGCGACGTACTGCCAGATGGAGGAGCCGGTGAATCCGACGACGGTGTCCACGCCGAGGGCGCGGGCGAGGCGGGCGGTGTGTTTCATTTCCTCGGCGGCGCGTTGGCGGACGCCTTCGGGGTTCCCGTCGCCCCAGACCTTGGCCCCGACGATCCCTTGGTGGCGGAAGTCGATCGGGTCATCGCGGACGGCCTGGCCCTTGAGGTGGTTGGAGATGGCCCAGACCTTCAGGTTGTATTTGTCCAGGGTGGCGAGTTTGTTCTCGACGTATCCGGGTTCGTCCCAGCGCCAGGCGTCCAGGTGGTCGCCCGAGACGGCGATTTCCAGGCCGTCATAGCCCCAGCCGGAGGCCAGCTTGGCGACTTCCTCGAAGGGCAGGTCGGCCCACTGGCCGGTGAACAAGGTATACGGGCGGGGCATGGGTTCTCCTAGCAAAGATTTTCGGGGGAGTGGATTTAGCTGTCCACTGACGAGCTATCCGCGATCGGCGCGGTGGACCCGTGCTCTCGGGCGTGGTCCTCACAGACTGCGAACAGGTCCAACATTGTGTCTGACATTTCATCCTGCCGGTCGCGCGGTGATCTCCTCGTTTGACCGGGGCCACAGTGCCCCGCGGCCGACTATCTGATCCAATCGAACCCACGAAGCCAGATATTGGGCGAACCTGCCAACCGACGGAGCGGGTCAGGCTTGGTCGGTGGGCATGATCCAGAGTTCGGCGATGGAGGCGTGGCGGGGTCGGGTGACCATGTAGGCGACGCCGTCGGCGATGTCCGTGGGGGCGAGGACTTCGGTCTGTTCGTAGAACGGGGTCGTCATCCCGCTCTGGATCTCGGGTGTGTTGTGCGATGCCAGTTCGGTGTCGACGCAGCCCGGTTCCAGGACGCCGACGCGGACGTGCCGCCGGGTGACTTCCTGGCGGAGGGATTCGGTGAAGCCGTTGATGCCGAATTTGGTCAGGTTGTAGACGCCGTAGCCGTCCCAGGCCACGCGGCCGGCGATCGAGCTGATGTTCACGATGTCGGCGACTTGCCGCGGGCTGTCTTCTGCGGCTTTGAGCAGGTGCGGCAGGGCGGCGTGGGTGGTGTGCAGCAGGCCCCGGACGTTGACCGAGATCATGCGGTCCCAGTCTTCGGGGTCCGCGCCGAGGACCGGGCCCAGGAGCATGAGGCCTGCGTTGTTGACCAGGATTTCCAGTTGTCCGAACCGTTCGATGGTCTTCTCGACGGCGGCTTGGGCCTGGGCGCGGTCGGTGATGTCGGCTTCGATGACAAGGGCGGTGCCGCCGTCGTTCTCGATGTCGGTAGCGAGGGTTTCGAGGCGGTCCCGTCGTCGGGCCACGAGTGCGACGGACGCGCCGAGTGCGGCGAGTTCCCGTGCGGTCGCGGCGCCGATGCCGCTGCTGGCCCCGGTGATAAGGGCGGTAGTGTTCGAAAGTTTCGGTGCCATCAGTGGTGATCTCCTCCGGCTTAGTGCCGGTTCTCGGGCGGACGACAGCGGGGCCTGCCGCCGTCGTCCGCTTGGGTTTGGTCTTAGGCGTCGTCGTGGGCGAGGTTGCTGGAGAGTTCGCGGTGGGCTCCGGCTTGGTCCTGGAGGGCCTTGGCGCGCTGTTGGAAGGTTTCCACGGCGTCGGCGCCGGCGGCGAAGCGCAGAGGTGGCTGCTCCAGTTCGGCGAGTTGGATGAGGGCGTCGGCGAGTTTGGCGGGGTCGCCGCCCTGCAGGCCGTTCATGCCCTTCCACGCCGTTACCGTCTGTGCGGTGCGTTCGGCGTAGTCGGCAATGGTGGATTCGGCGTAGCTTGTGGATTCTGGGGTGAGCAGTTCGGTGCGGAAGAACCCTGGTTCGACGAGCATGGTGCGGATCCCGAAAGGTGCGATTTCGGGTGCCAGGGATTCGGCCCAGCCCTCGAGGCCGAACTTGGATGCGGCGTATGCGGTCAGGAATTCCCCGCCAGCGATGCCAGCGGTCGAGGAGATCGTGATGACCAGTCCCGAGTGCTGGGCGCGCAGGACCGGCAGGGTGGCCCGGGTGACGTTCATGGGCCCGAACATGGTGGTTTCGATCTGTGCCCGGAAGTCTTCCGGGGTGATTTCTTCGAAGAATCCGGCGTAGAAGTTGCCGGCGTTGTTGACGAGCACGTCGATCCTGCCGAAGCGCTCGACGGCGGCCCGCACGGCCGCTTCGGCCGCGGCGGGGTCGGTGACGTCCAGCTTGACGGCCAGAAGGTCCTCGTTCTCGCCGACGGCCCGGGTGACTTTTTCCGGGTCGCGGCCGGTGGCGACGACCGCGTGGCCGGTGGCCAGGGCCGCCTTCGCGATGTCGGTGCCCATTCCGCGGCCCGCTCCGGTGATGAACCAGACTTTTTTGTCGGTCATTTCTTCCTGCTGTGCCGTGCTGGTTTGTTCGAGGCTGGTTTTCTGTTCAGTCATGGTTCTGTCTTTCCCTGGATATGTGTTCCTGGCTGCGCGGGGGAGCGCATGTCGGGGGTGGTGGTTCCGCCGGCGGGGCCGCCAGCGGTGGTTGTTTCGGGAGGCGATGCCGCCCAGCTGGCGAGGAACGCCAGCGCGTTTCCGGACGCGGAGCCGGGCTCCGCGGTAAAGGTGAACAGGGTCTGCCCCTCATCACCGGGAAGGTCCAGCGTCTCGAACTGCAAGGACAAGTCCCCGGCGACCGGATGATGGAAGCGCTTGGTCCCGGCGGTGTGGATCCGGACGTCGTGCCCGGCCCACAGGCCCGCGAACAGCGCGCTGCGGGTGGTCAGTTCTCCGACCAGCTCGTTCAGGGCCCGATCGTCGGGGTTCCGCCCCGATTCCAGGCGCAGCATGGCAACCGCGGTGGCCGCGACGGCTGGCCAGTCCGGGTAGAAGTCACCAGCGCCTGGATCCAGGAAAAGATAGCGCGCCTGGTTCGGCAGCCGGTCGTGCGTCCGTGGCACTGCCTGCCCGGCGGGGTGGAGTTGTGCAGCTGAGTTGAACTGTGCGGCGGAGCTGAATACGGGCCCGTACAGCGCGCGTCCCAGCAGGTTCGCGGCCAGCACGTCTGAACGGCCGTTCTGCACGAGGGCGACCACCCCGGTCATCCCGTCCAGCAGGCGCAGCACCCCGGGACGGACCCGTTGCTGGGCTGGCCGGCGTGGAGTCCGGCGCGGCGGCGCGGTGGCCGTCCTTGCCAGGTCCATCAGGTGCGCCCGCTCGGCCACGTCCAACTGAAGGGCCGACGAGACGGCCTCGAGCACGGCGTCAGAGACGCCGCGGATACTGCCGCGTTCTAGCCGGGTGTAGTAATCCGTGCTCACTCCTGCGAGATGCGCCACTTCCTCGCGGCGCAGCCCCGGCACCCGGCGCAGGTTTCTGTATGTGGGGATGCCGGCCTGTTCCGGGGTGATCTTCGCCCGACGCGAGATCAGGAATTCACGGATTTCGTCTCGTCTGTCCACATCCACCACGCTACGCAGCCCCGGCGGCTGGTGGCAGTGTCCATCAGACACCCCCAAGCTGGCCCGGATTTCCGGACTTTACACCTTGTCAGTGAGCCTTCGACCCCTTTGGTTCGCAGCGGCTCCGGGCGTCCAGAGATCCAGCGCGCTGTTCGGCGTTGGCGCCGGCTCGGGGACGGAGGGGGTTCAGTCAGTACCTCCCAGCTTCCTTGGGTGAGGTATTTACTGGTATCGGACTCCTACGGAAAGGACAAGACAATGACTACTTGGCTCATTACGGGATGCTCGACGGGTATTGGCCGCGCTCTGGCGGAGGCTGTTATCGGGGCTGGACATAACGTTGTCGCGACGGCGCGTGACCGTGAAAAGGTCGCGGACCTCGCGGAGGGCAACGATCGGGTTCTGGCCGTGGCGCTTGATGTCACGGACCAGGCGCAGGTGAGGTCCGCAGTCGCAGAGGCCGAGAAGACGTTCGGGGGCGTGGACGTCCTGATCAACAATGCCGGTTATGGCTATCGCGCCGCTGTCGAGGAGGGCGATGAGGCGGACATCCGTCTGCTGTTCGACACCCACTTCTTCGGATCGGTCGCGATGATCAAGGCGGTGCTGCCCGGCATGCGTGCCCGCCGCAGCGGGGCCATCGTGAATTTCTCCTCAATCGCGGCGACGTACACCCCGGTCGGTTCCGGCTATTACGCGGCCGTCAAGGCCGCCATCGAGGGTATGACGGGCTCGCTCCGGGGTGAGTTGGAGCCGCTGGGCATTTCCGTGACGGTCGTTGAACCGGGCGGCTTTGCCACTGACTTCGCGGGCAGGTCCCTCACCCAGTCGAGGACTGTCATCGCTGACTACGCCGCGACTGCCGGGACTCGGCGCATCGAGACCGTCGTGAACTCTCCCGCCAAGGGCGATCCGGCCAGGGCCGCGCAGGCGATTATTCGTGCTGTCGAGGCCGAGGACACTCCGGCTTTTCTCTTGCTGGGCAGCGACGCGTTCGAGGCGTACCAGAAGATCGTGAAGGCCCGGCTCGACTCGACCTCCAAGTGGGAGGCCTTCAGCCGCAGCACCGACTTCGACGCCTGAGAACCTTAGAAACGGGGTTATCCTGGGACGGGCACTCCCGGTGCCCGTTGAACGCGCCCTTTCGGCCAGCACGAGCGGGAGCATCCACGCGGTAGGCGCACCTCGGCACCTCGGGGGTTACCACCACTTGGCTCGCGACAGGCGGCGTTAGGTGCGGTAGGAGGGGTTCAAGTGATGGCCCGGAAGTCCCGATGAGCAGTCGGTGTTGGGAGTTCGAAGGCCAGAAAATGGGGTGTGCACAATGTGCACACGCTGGCCGTCGAACTCGGCCGTACCGCGGCCGGACGGGCTCGTACTCGGCATGTTTTCGGGAGTTCCCTGTGTTTTCAAGGCCCCGAATGCGGTTCGAGTCCCACCTCGGGCACAGCATTCCTCCTCGTCAGAGGGGGTTTTTGCTTTAACGTGTGTACAAAGCTTGTGATGGCGTCCCTCTGGCGCTAGCGTCGCGGGCTGGTGCCTGGCCGCCGCGGTGGCCTATGAAGGTGTGTGGGTGACGGGTTCAGGGCGCTAGCTGGTGGGCCTTCCGCTTGCTCTGGGGTGGGGTTATGCGGTTCCTCGTTCCGGTTCTGTCTGGTTGGTCGTGGATGACCAACACCAGTTCATGGTTCAGGGTTCCGGGTACGACATGATGAAAGCGACTTTGACGCCGAAGCTTCTTGGAAAGCCGCTCCCGGTCGTCAGTGGGAGCGGTGCGTGTCCGCTTTGTCCTGCCAAAGGGGGTGTGGACAGTGTCCACACTTAAGTCTGATTTATGGAAGTGCCGATAGTGGTCCGCCGCTGGTCTTCGACGTAAGTGCCTCCAATGCAGGTGCGGGCTCGGAGCTACGGAGCGACATAAGAGACTGCCTTGGGTTTTGGTGACTTCTTCGTCTAGGGAGCGGATGCTCCTTGAAGGCTTCTGGGAGGTCCATGGCTTGCCCGAGCATTACTCTGACGACGACGACGGCAGGCTGCGCGGCGACGCCTCCGGCGGGCTGCCGGGCGTTGCCGGGATCGGCGAAAAGACGGCGTCGTCGTTGATGTGGTGGTTTGGCGGAGGTGCTTTTGGATGCGCAGTGGGCTTGTGTCGAGGAGTTGATACCCGTTGCCCCGTGGGCGGGATTGTGAGGCAGCCTCGAAGTGATCCTGTCGGCGGGGCGACGGCGGGCGGCAGTGAAGGAGCACGGCATGGGGCGCACCTCCTCCGCCGCTCCGGACTCACCAGAGCAAGCCCAAGAGCCATCGACTCCGATGCCTTCGGGCCGCTCACGGCCGAACTCCGCCGAGCCGAAGCCAACCACCACGACCCCGAAACGCTGGTACCGCGTCTCGTCCAGGCACGGGGCTTCGACGATGCAGACGACATCGCCGCCGCCGTCCATCACCGAGTAGCGGCTGCCACGGCCAGGCCCGCAGGTTCCAACCGGCACCAGGCAAGCCCACGTCTGATTGCCGGACTCGTCCCCGAAGGCGCCGGTCCCATGGCAGAGGAAATGCACCGGGCACTCACCGAGCGCCAGGAGCTGATCGAAGCCCGCGCAACCGCACTTCTCGACCAAGCTCTCCACAACGAAGAGGACTGGCTACGTGCCCTCGGCACGCCACCCCAAGAAACACGTGCAGCGGCCATCTGGCGACAACTCGCCCTAACCGTCGTCGCCAACCGAGACCGGTACGGGATCACAGGACCCACCCCGCTCGGAACGCCGGCGGAGAACGATGCCCAGAAGATCGACGCAGCCCGCGCCCGCACAGCCATCAACCGGGCTGGCAGGCTCACTCAGCTGACCGAAGCGTTGCCGCAGGAGCACGTCGGGCGAATGCCAGTTGAAAAATCCTTCTGAGGCCCCTCGGCCTTCCAAAGCGCTGCCCTGAGTCGTAAAGTGACGAACGAGGCGTTCTATTTCGCTGACGCTCGTCGCGGCAGCACGGCCCCGCCCTTCGCGTGCAGGCCCTTTCAAGTTCTCATCGCCGAACACCTGAAAGGGCAATGCCATGCTCCGCCTTATCTGGACCGCCAGCATCCATGTCCGGAGTCTTCTGCGACGCTACACACCTAGCAACGTCCTCCTTGAGGCGATCCGCACGCGTCGAGGACTGAAGTGGGGCGTGCCGGCGATGCTGCTTGCCATCCCGTACCTGCTAATCGCTCGAACGTGCTCGGAACTTCTCGCTGCGGGGGTGCGCCTGGATGGCTCAACCTCGTCATCCTGCTCTGCCTCTGGAACGCCCTCAAATTGCTCGGAATGGGGCCAGTCAGCGTGGTGCTCCTTCTGAGAGCCACCCGGCACAAATTGCTCCGTCGCCCGCGGTTTGGAAACGGACGACAAGATGCCTAGTCGATGCCTTGCTGGAATCGTTGAGTTGAACGTTGGAGCGACTCGAACCAGACGTTTTGATCAAGGGAGACCTGAAAATCCGTCTCGCCTGGTTTGGCCAGTCCCCCCAGAACGGAAGCCCGTCTTAGGTTCCGAACCAGTGGTTATCGCTGGCAACGTCGGCCAGCGGTATCACACGTGAGCCGGCCTGGGTGTCCAGACGATCTGCAGCTACCTGAACGAGATCGGCTGGCCAAGGTTCGGGCTCCTCTAAAATTGCTTTGGCCATCGAGATCGTCATGGTGGCGAGATACGCCGGGTTTGCCCAACCGCTCGTCGACAGGGAGCGCCGTGCGTGTCGGAAGTTGTCGAGTTTCAGTTTTCGCTTCGTTCGAGAAGCGCTGACGGCAGCGCGCGCGTCCGCGGCTCCGGCCAGAAACACATCGGCGAGGTCGGCCTCAAGATACGAAGGGATCCGTTCGCGCGTTGAATCTGTCCCGATTATCCATACGAGCCAAAGCACTCGCCCGGAGAAATCTACGCGGTGAAGACGGAGAGGTTCTTGCAGATCGAGAGTACGATGGCGATGCGATAAGGCGTATCGGCGCAAAGCACGTTCCACAGTTTGGAACTGCTTCGCATCAAGTCGGCGCACGGCTTCATCGAGATCGGATGCGATTGCAACGATCACAGAAGCGCGCGCATTCTCGAATGTGGCGATGACGGCGAGCATCAGTGCACGTCCGCTTGAAGCAGCAACAATCGTTGCTCGCCACCACTCAGTATCAGCCTTGTGGGCCCGATATTCGGCTTCGTCATGTGCTGCGCTGGCGAGTGCTGGCGATTTTGAACGTACGGACATCGACGCGAGGTCAACTGTGGCGGGCGCTTTCGACACCGCCCGCCGCAATACCCACCCGTCATCCCAAGTCGCCGCGATGGCACTCAAGTATTGCTCCCAGTCAAGCGCAGCAGATGACCCAGGGGCAGCCCCAATAGTCTTTGCTGCCTGACCAGTCGCCAGAGCTGTTGTGGATCGCGGAACCGCGGAATCGCTGGAATAGCCAGCCGAGCGTCCGTCGAGTATCGCTACGGCGCACGAAGACAGCACACCGAGGTCAGATTGGATTGCGGGTACCTCAAGGGTTTCCGCGGCGCCGTCATTGAGATCGGTGAACACCATCTGAACAATGCGCTGTTCGTGCCCATCGTAGCCGCCGATACAGAGGAGCGCAGACCGGGAACAGGTCGGCAAGTCCACGTTCGACAGAGCCGCTGCGAGTTGTTCAGACTGCTCTGGGGTGAGCTGGGCAAACGCCCCAAGTTTTCCGGCGCCTTCAAGCCAGGTCACGGTTGGGGCAAATCGCTCCCACCACCAGTCCGATAGGTTGTCAGTAGGCAGAGAATGGGCGACAAGGCTTCGGATGATCGCATCACGACAGGCGGGGCTCGAATCGTTGTCGAGACGTGATTTGAGGTGTTCAACGGCCTGTGCTCGACCGGCGCGCTCGCTGAGCCGGAGGGGACTGCCCGAGGAATCGAGCGCTCCATCCTCGGCAAGGACTACCCCGGGACCGCTAAGTATGAAGTCTACAACACCCCGAATTTCGTCGTTCGTAAGGCCGTCGTAGATCCGATCGTTGAGAATCGTCACAGCCATTGCTCGCACGAGTGGCCGCGGTGAGACCTTCTTCTCGACGCTCAGAAAGTTGCCGACCAGCGCCCGAACTTCACCTCTCGTGAGCATGCCGACGAAGAAGCGGCACACGTTCGCCCAGTAGGGGCGTTCGAGCAGCGCGTTCAGGCCGTCGTCACGTGAGTTTCCGTTGCCTTTCGGTGTGAGGTTCTCGAAGATGTGCAGTGCCGCGAAATACTCACGCAGCGATTGGACTTCGAACTCGAATGCATCGTCGCGCTCGACAAGACAGAGCACCCGATCTGTGATTGCGGAATACAGTTCCTCGGCGAGTTCCTGTTCTTTAGGCTGCCCGGCGAGGTAGGTGCGCAACAGACGGCGAAGTTCTTCGCGGGTAATGGACCCGGAACTCTGCCCTTGCTCTGCCTTGGTCTGAAGATACCAGCCAAGATAGGCATGAGTGTCTTCGACGACTCGCCGCTGATCAGCAAGAAGAGGCTCTTTATCCTCCGTCTGTTCACGGTCTAGAAATGTCTTGAGGTACTCGGCGTATAGCTCGGTTCGTTGCTGGGGGAGAAGCTGACGTCGGTAGAGCAGGTGCAGCAGGATGGCGAGTTGCATCGGGTAGGACGCGAGCTCGCTGACGTGTGGCACATGCTGGCTATCCATGAATGTGGACTGGAGCCGGGCAGCGGCGTCCTCCGAAAGCTGAGAGACTTCGACCCACTGGCGTAAGTATTGCAGGCGCAGACCCTGCGTCAGTCGCTGAAGGCGGAGAATTGGAAAGACCCCGGAAGACACTAAGGGTTGCAGAGACGTTCCGGGCCGGGTCGCGACCAGAATGACAAGGTCCGCGGAGTCTGGGCTGAGTCGTCCGCGCATCCGGACGATCTCATCGACTACTTTTGCGCGAATGGTGAGACTTGCGACTTCGTCGAGGCCGTCCAAAGCGAACAAGACGGGTTCGGTTGAAAGCAATAGCACCAGATCCTGCGGTGTGAAGTCGTTGGCCCCGATGTGCCGTTTGATGTCGTCGACAATGTATTCTTCGAAACTCCGCCAGTTGCTGTCATTGTGCTTTGAAGGTTGGGGACTTCTTCGGTTCTTGCCTCGCTGCGACTGCGGCCGTTCCGCCCATTGGGCGTATTTGCGTAGGTCAATTCTCACGGGGAAACGCGCTACGGTGGTCGCGCGCGCCGGTTCGGATTGTCCCGCTGCGTACCCGCTCAGGCCAAGTCGGCGGGCCCTGTGGAACTGGCATACATACTGCAACACGGTGGACTTGCCCTGGCCGGGCCCTCCAATCAGAACCGCATTTCCGGCCCAATCGGGGTGCAAAAGAGCTTGCGTCGCCCCAGTGATGATGAGGCCGGATGAGCGTTCTAACTCGTCGGTGTCGCCGGGAGCGTCCTTGGCAATCTGCGCCAGCAGCCCTGCCAGTTCGGATCCATCTTGCTTGCAGCCGACTGGAACGTCTACGAACATCGCCTCGACCGAAGGGCCGCGCAGTTCGGCTTGCTGAAACTGCACGGTGTTCTCTGCTGCATAACGATCGCCGAGGTAGGCCCTCAAGGTCGTCCGTAACTCCTCCCGCCGAGCTTGGTTGCTCTCGTGATTGGCCTTCATCTTGAGCAAGTCCTTGACAGGAAAATCTTGTCCGTAGTTCGCGTCGATCATCGAGTGGTGCGTCGGGCACATCAGCATGAGGTTTTCGTACCCGTCGACGTCGGCATAGCCTGCGTCGTACCGCGGCCCGCCGGGGCTCTGGGCTCGGATGTGGGCCTCCTCACCGAGAACAATCACTTTGGCGGTGCCCGAGGCCGATGTGTCAGCATCAAAAGTGAGTTCCTGAATGCAGGTGGGGAAGGCGCACTCGTTGTGGGCACGTGTCCATAGGGCCTTGCGTGTGGTCGCGCTGATGCCCATTTTGCTCCTGACGTTCGAAGTTCACCGCCATTCTTCCAGCTGTCACTGACAAAGACCGCTTGGACAGTTCAGACACGATGCTGAGGAGTGGGGCGGGTGGTGCGTGGCACCCCGGTACGACGCAGAACCGTCAGACGAAGCCGACACAGCCAAGCATCGCCATCCTCCCGCGTTGCATGGGAGGTTGGACATGGCATTAGTTGAACAACGGTGCGGGGACTGACGGCAAGTTGCCTGGCAGATTCGGCTCACTCGGTGCTGCAGATCAGCGATGTGTCGCAATCGGCTCAGTTGTGAGCCCACGCCAGGCAGTCCCACAAGGTTCTTCGTCGCCGGACACCCTTGGAGCGGACTGGCGACACAATCCGGCTGAGCTGTAAGCGTCCGCAATCGCTGCTTGCCCACCAACATCCTCCGCGACTGGCTTCGCACCCGTCGAGGACTCAGGTGGGGAATCCTCGCCATGTTGCTTGCCGCCCGGTGCTTCAACCTCACGAGCATCCTGACGGCGCGGAATGACGACGTGGCTTCCGAGCTCCTGTGCGTTCTCGCTGTGATGTGCATCTGGAACGGCGTCAAGATGCTCTGGATCGGTCCGCTCACGCTCACCCTGCTGATCTGACTCCGTGCATGGAACCGCACGACTGACAGCGCTGCCAAGCGGCGGAGTGCGTCGACGCGGGAGTGTCAGCGGCAGGGAACATAATGAAGTGCATGACTGACCTTCTCCAACCGCACGCCTCCGATCGAGAGGCCGATCGTCGTGCACGTGAATGGCTTGGCAACCTCGATCACCAGGCGGCAGTCGGCAAGCGTCACCACATAGTTCCCAGGTTTCTTCTAGCGAGGTTCGCGTCGGAGGACGGTAAGTTGAGAGTTCGGAACAGACGCGACGGCAAAGCCTCGACGCGCTCGATTAATGACCTCGCCGTACGTGACTTCTACACCGCGGTCACTGACAGTTCAGGCCTCGACTCGAGCCTGGAATCCCTTCTGAGCACCGTAGAAGCTGGGACCGCAGAGATTCTCCGGCAGCATCTCGACTTCCGCGCCTTCGTAAAGCCGCGCGCCTTCACTCTGGAGGAGCGCGCCACCCTCGATGCGTTTGTCGCAATGCAAGCAGTCCGGGGCATGCGCATAAGACGCTCAATTGAGGTCATTGCCGACTACAGCGTCAAACTTCTCAATCCGGACAGGATCACAGAAGAGGACATTCGGGACGTCGACTTCGTTCCCCACCCGAACGACCACCTCAAGATGTTCGGAAACCTCGCCGAACGAGCCGAGGAGACGCTCAAGACTCGCTCTACCTCGCTTATCCACCTCGACAAACCGCTCCTGATCATCGGTGACGAGCCAGTGCTTGTAGAGAGCGAACGGGACGAATCTGTCAAGCGGGGCGCGTCGAAGCCAGGCACGGCGCCAGAAGATCTTGTCCGTCTGGAAGGCGGTCGCGGATTCGCCAATGCCGAGGTCATCATGCTCCCGGTCACGCCAGCTGTTCTGTTGGCATACTGGCCCCCGGGTCGCCGCAACCTTCCCGCTGAGGTCCACCTAATCGGCGAGGAAACACAATCCTTCGGAGAGGAACTCAACCTGCTCATGACCGGCTCGGCGATCGACTGGGTCGCGGCCCGTCCCGATCATCCATCATTCGATTCCCTGGAGTTGCCTCCGCCGCAGCCGCTGCTCACGGTGCATGATTACGGATCGTCGGCCGCAGCGCGTGTGAACTCCACGCCCGCGCGACGTCCAATCCGGCGGCTACGGCATGACGACATCCTTGAAGTTGAGTCCGAACAGATTTAGCAGGTGACTGGATTGCCTTCAAGACTTGCGGTACGAGCGCCTCAGAGTCGGGCCACTGGATAGGGCCGACCGGTATCCTCGCGTTCGACGAGGTTCAGTCAGGCGGAGCGCACCTTCCGTCGCTCTCCGGCGAATACCTGGAAGGGGTTGCTCTCGGACAACGTCACGGTGACGTTTCTGGGGTCGCGCGAGCGCTTTTGCACCAGGACAGGATCCGGCACTCTGGTTTGCCGATCCGGCAGAGGTTTGCAACGTCACCGTGCGGTGCCGGTCGTGGTTTCAGCCGATCGTGATGTCCATCCCGCCGGAGATCAGACATATGGTCCGTCGACTCGAGCCACCCGCGCGCCGCAATCGGGCTTCGCCTGTGGCCGGCCGGTAGTGTTGGTCAACGGGGCTGCCGCAAGCGTGGGGCCTCGTTGGCGACGAATCAAGAGGAAGGTTGGGTATGTGGATTTCGCGCATCCGGGTGACTGGCGGCTTCCTCAACGGGCTGGACGTATCGCTGGATCATGGTCTGAACGTGGTCGTCGGACCCCGAGGCGCGGGCAAGACCACGCTCTTGGAGCTACTTCGCCACGCCGTGGGCGCGCAGCACGCCGAGCAGAGCGTCGCTGCTGTCCGCAGCCGACAAGCATTCCTTGATGCCGTGCTTGGCACTGGCGAGGTCATCGTTGACGTGGAGTCTGAGGACGGTGGCCGTCATCTAGTGGTTGATGCGAAGGGCGGAGGTCAGCGACTCGACCTCTCTAAATCGGTACTTGTGCTCGGGCAGAACGAGCTTGAGGAGATCGCATCCGACGCGCCCAGTCGGCTAAACCTTCTGGACTTGCGTACTGGCGCGGTCAACGAGCTTCCCGACTTCGGCGAGATCGAAGTGTTGACCGGCGAAGCCTTCGATGTGCGAGCAGAGTTGGACCGACGCCGCGAGGAGTCGAAGAAGCGTGATCGGCTTACCGCAGATCGAAACCTCTTCTTGTCGCAGGAGACGGCCCTACTTGGAGGAAGCACCGCCCAGCTTTCTGAGCAACGCGATCTTCTCCGAGAGGCGGAGGAGCGAGTCATCTCAAGTGGACAGGACCTTGAGCGCATCGAAGGGGTTCGCGGCGAGGTCACTGAGCTGCTGGTCTCCCAACAACGCGCGCTCGACCGGCTGCGCGTCACGACAGAGCGAGCCGCGTCCTTGGCGCAAGTGCCAGCAGTACGTGACGCGCTCAGCCAGGCCGTAGGTCTCTCGGAAAGTGTCGCTGCGGCACTCCTTGCGGCCCGAACTCACCTCGACACCGCTGAAGCTGAAACCCGAGAGCGGAACATAAGCGCTCGCGAAGCCGCAGCGCCGATCAGGGAAGAACTCGAAGAAGCGGAGGCCGGGCTCGGTCAGATCACCGCGCAGCTCAGGAACGTTGACACCGCGCTCCGTGCGCTCGATGAGAACGACGCCGCCGTGCGCGAGCTGGAGTCCCGGTATGCAGGTCTCTTGGAGCGTCGAGGGCGGATGCTTGATGCCGTCGAGCAAGCGGAAGAGGCACTTTACGACACGAGAGCCGCCGTAGCACGGTCGACAACCGCGCAGATCGCCAACAACGTTGTGGTAGTCGTCGACCACTTAGCAGAAGCAAGCGACTTCCGAAGGTTCCTTCAAGACTCGCTCCGTGGGAGTAATACCCGCGCTGCATTGATTGACGCCGTGGCGGATCGTGTGCTGCCGAGGCAGCTCTTGGAGATGGTCGAAAGCGGGGATGCCACCGGGCTCGCAGCTGTAGCCGATATCGCTGAGGATCGAGCGCATAGGCTGATTGAGAACCTGAATGAGCGGGATCTCCTTCAAGGGTTGGGCAGCATTCGCCTGAAAGACAGCGTTGACTTCCGTCTGCGGGATGGATCGGTTGACAAGAGCGTTGATGCGCTCTCAACAGGTCAGAAGTGCGCCGTCACCCTGCCGATCGTTCTCTCGGAACCGGAACGCACCCTGATTCTTGACCAGCCTGAAGATCACTTGGACAACGCCTTCCTGGTCGCCAATGTCGTGAGCGGCCTTAACGCACGCCGACAAGGTGGCGCCCAAACGATTGTCGCCACACACAACGCCAATATCCCGGTGCTCGGCTCCGCTAACAACGTTGTTGTTCTGGGCAGTGATGGAAAAGTCGGAAGAGTTGACGTCAAGGGGGCGATCGATTCAGACGTCGTTGTAGACAAGATCACGCGGCTGATGGAGGGCGGGCGTGAGGCATTCGCCCGTCGCTCGGCCTTCTATACCGAGCATGGCGGCTTGGGATGACAGCCGAAACACCGGACGAACTGCAAGGCCTCGGGTCGACGGCTCCGAGCAATCGCGCGAGGGCGGCAGGGTGGCTCATCCAGCATCCAAAGGCAATCACCACCCGAGCGCTCATGAATGCTCTCCAGACCGAGACAGTTCCCCAGGTGCGTCGTTTACTGCTTCAAGTCTTGGAGTCACGGCAGAGATCGACTGACACATCGCGCGGAGGCTCCTCTGCAGGGTTGCAGGTAACTGATGTATCAGCAAGGGACGAAGCTACCGCGCCGGAGCACGTTGACATCGCAGCTCTGGTTAGGCACGAGCTGTCGCCCGCTGTGGGATGGATAAGACTTGCCGCCGACGGCGAAATCGACTCCTTCGGGACCAGCAAGACCAACGATGCCGTTCGTAAGCTTCAGCGTCGAATCGACGGGCTCGTCGCGATAATCAAGTCCAGTGAGGAGCTGAACCTCCGCCGTCTGAGCCTCCCGCACATCTTGTCCGAGAACTGGCCAGACACCCACACCGCGCCGGCAGTTGCACCTTCTGCAGACGAAGCCAGCATCGACATTGAAACAGACGAAGGATTGTTTTCGATGTTGCTCTCGAACGTCTTCCAGAACGCGATCGACGCCTCGATTGACGCGACTGGAGAAACGGCCGCCCAAGTTACTTGGGGTTTCACGGACCAAAGCTATTGGGTCCGAGTTACCAATCCGTTCAAGGGTGACCGGTTCGCCCTCGCGGATGTCGTCGATGTGGGGAACTCGTCCAAGATGGCGCACCAAGGTCAGGGGCTGTCGTTGATCAAGACTGTGGCAGCCCGACTTGGACTTTCCATCTCTCTCGACGGTGTCAGCGGCACTGCGTCCTTCTCCCTGAGCGGAGCACGTCCTCATGGCTAACCCGATCGCAGTGCTCGTCGAGGACGATCCTCAGCAGGCTGAAATTTCCGAAGGTGTACTTGAGACGGCTGGCTTCAGTGTCCGGAGCTTCAACTCGATTGCTCCCGCGCGCGTGTACCTCAGCACATCTACAGACCTGATCGACTTGTTCGTACTGGACCGCCGACTTCCGGTGAAGGAAGGCGAGCCCGCGACCGACGAGTTTGGCGATGAGCTCCTCAAAGAGGTCCGCTCGAATCACCCTGACTCCAGGCTCATCGTATTCACCGGCTTCGCGACCGTCCGTCATATCCAGGAGTCGTTGCAAGGAGGTGGACAGCTTCCGGCGCAGGATAGCCAACCCATTGACCGGGTCACAGTCCTCGAGAAGGACCAGTCCTTGGAGTTCAAGGAGCACGTCGTACAGTTCCGCCGACTACTGCAATCCCTTGACGACATCGAGATCATCACGCCATCCGGGAGCGACCCACTAAACGAACTAGACAAGAGGGTCCTTCGCCGGCTCGCCTTTGACTACCGGGGCGTTTCGATCGTAGTGGCCTCTCTTGCTGGCGGCCTGACTGAGGCGAGTGTGTGGCGGTGTGAGATTAACCGTTCCGAAGGTCGCGTGGCCACAGTTGTAGCTAAGCGGGTGAAGTCTCCGGGTTCGCCGGGTGGCCTTGCTGAACTCCTTCCGCGCGCAAAGACAACTGCTACTGTGCGGACGCTGTCGGGGTTGATGGCCGGAGGCTACATCAACGTCCTACAGATCGCCGGTGAATCACCGTACCCGCTCATGGAAATCATCGCCGAGCAACCCGCCCAGGCTGTGGAGCTTGCTCGGCCCGTCTGGGACGCTCTGCACGGAGTGGTGGCACAGCGAAGGACTTTGACCGTGGCTGAGCTCTGCGAACCTCTGATCGCTTGGGAACGGCTGTCAGGTCTAATTGGCGCGTACGGGATCTCGGTGCCTGCCGGAAGTCTCACGGTCACAACTCACGTGGGCCCTCGCCATGGAGATCTTCACCCAGGGAACGTGCTGATTGACAACGGACAGGCAGTGCTCATCGACTTCGATAGCGAAGCCTTCGCTGCCGGCGCGCTAGACCCAATCACCATGCTCATCTCGACTCTGGTCCATCCAGCTTCGCCGATCCGTGGTGCAGCATGGCCGGTCGTCTCCGAGATCGAATCGGCCTTCGCGACGGGAGACTTCGGGCAGGGTCACCCTTGCGAACTTTGGTTCCGTGGCGTCCAGGACTGGATCAGTGAGTGCCGGACCACTGAACGCGAGTATTGGGCATTGGTACTGGCGTACGCCGGTCGACAACTTCGCTACCAAGACGTGCTCGATGACCGAGAGATTGTCGAACGAGTCGTCGCAATCGCCAAGCGTGCCGCGGAGGCTCTCGCGAACTCCTGACGAGGGGGACCGGAAGGGGATCAGAACCATGCAATGCATGGGAACGACGACTTGCGATTAGGTAGGCCAGACCGCAGATCAATGCGGGTTTCAGCGCAAATCGGGGTCTTCGGGCATCTGGGGGCCAATTGGTCGCAGGTTCAAATCCTGTCAACCCGACGGCGTGGGCGTGAAACGGCACATAACAACCTGGACCGCTGCGCTGGCCGTGTTGGGCGCATGGCTCTACGGAGCCGTATCAGCGATCCAGGTGGCCCACACTTTTGCCGTCCCGCGGCCGGCAGGGTCTCCGCGCTCAACCGGTAGAGCGCGTGCCTGAAAAACACGAGGTTCCTAGTTCAAGTCCGGGGTGAGCACGACGGGGGTAGCGACGCCACCGTTGCTGCGGTGGTCGAAATAAGCAGGCCTGTTATGCCGGTGCGGAGAAACGGCGCCCCCAATACCTCCGAAGTAAAACCTGTGACATGCGGTCCTCCGCGGTAACGAGATCCCGGCAGGTGTCGGGCCTCGCTAAGGCGCTAGGCCGGCATTGTCGGTGTGGCGTAGAAGGCAACGCGACAGTCTGCCAGTCTGTCATGGCTGGTTTGACTCCCGTCACCGACACGAAATCCATCAGGTATCCAGGTAAATGAACGGGACCCGGTTATAGCAGTTCGGGGCCGGATTTGGAGTTTGGCGGCCCGGTGGGGTTGGCTGCGTCTGTGTAAGGGGTGCCGGGGTTGTGGCTGGTTTTGTTGATTGTTTCGGCGAAGTCCAAGAGGGTGGTGCTGAGGGCGCGGAGTTCGCTGGGTTGGAGGCCGTATTTGGTGAATTCGGTCGTGGGGAGTGTCCGGTGCCTGGCGATGGCGGCGGCGAACGTTGGCGGGTCCAGGGTCGGGTCGCGGCGTTGGCAGAGGGTGATCAGTTGCTGGTGGGTGAAGCGGTGGCTGGTGATGATGGAGTAGGCGTCGAGGTAGTCGCGGGCGTATCCGCGTGAGTAGACGGCGAGCAGCTTGGACGCGACGGAGTCTTTCAGGGACAGGATCGGTCCGATGTCGATGATGGCGGGGGAGTTCTCCCACCAGTCCAGTCCGAGGTCGATGACGACGGCTTCTTGGTCGTGTCCTACGGTGACGCTGGCGAACTCTTCGTATTGTCGGGTGATCTGGACGGCGTATCCGGCGGTTTCGAGGGCGGCTTTCATTTTCTGAACTGAGGCGGCGAAGGTTGCCGGGGTGTGGCGTCGGTGGAGGGCGAAGAGGTCGATGTCGTCCGAGAGGCGTTCGGTGATGCCGTGTTCGATGAGGGCCTGGCCGCCCGCGAGAAGGAAGCCGTCGTCGGCCAGGACGCCGAGGGCGATCTTGGCTGCTAGACGCTGAGCGTCGTCCATGACGGGTGTTCCTTCGCTTCGCGGGTCGCGGGGAGCTGGGGGAAGCTGGTTTCCCAGAGCTGCCGGCACCGGGCGGGCAGGATCATGGTCGGCCACAGGGCCGTCAGTCGTGCCGGGTGGACGATGCGGCAGATTTCTTCGATGGATCCGGAATTCTGCAGGGTGAGTTGGTACAGCACCGAGCAGCTGCCGTCATCGTCTACGGTGTAGCTTCTTTCCGGTCCCCAGTCCAAGTGCAGGGGGAGCTCCGCGGTTCCGGTGGCGGGGCCCTGCAGGTCGTTGAACGCGTGCGGGACCAGGTACACGAGGGAGTCGGCGATCGTGTGCCGGTGCTCTACCGGGGCTGTAATGTACTCGCGGAGCCGGATGCGGATGAGTTCGGACACCGATGTGCCTTCCCGCACGGCTTTGCGGTGGGCGTCGTTCCACAGTTCGTCGCTGACGCGGATTGTGTGCCGTGGCGTCCCTGTCGACATGGCGCGCTCCTCTCAGAGAGTTTGACCTTCGCGACCAAGTCTACGCGGTGTCATGACACCCCGAGAAGGGGTGTCATGACATGGTTAGACGGCTGCTCGGTGTTGCCAGGAAGGCCCACACCGTGGTGGTCCGCCTGCTGATGAGGTGTCGAATCGCGATCGCTGCGGAAACGGGGTCGTAAGTTCGTAGCTCTACGCCTGGAGGTTGTAATCATATTGTTGAGCGGCCGATGTGGAAGCTTGCGGATTCGGATCTGCGGGTGTTGACAGTGTCAACACATTTCGCTTCGGACTGGGTCGAACATCGGCCGGACTGGCCCGGATTGGCTATGTTTTCGGGAGTTCCCAGTGTTTCCGCGGCCTGGAATGCGGTTCGAGTCCCACCTCGGGCACAATGTTGTCGCAGGTCAGGGGCCTATTTGGCCCCTGACTGTTGACAAAACTTGACTTTGTGAAGTGGTCGGGTGTAAGGGCTTGTAGTTCACACCGCGAGACCAATCGAGACCTCGCCGGATGTAATCCTTGGCTGAGTGCCTAGACGGCACGGTCGCAATCGTCGTTGTTGCCATCCGTTGAGCTCGTGCCAGACCCGGGCAACCGCCCGGTCGTTTCGGGCTTTCGGTCCGAAGGTGTCTGAGCGGTCGCTATTGGTGCAGACGGGCCGAACCACGTGGCGAAGACAGGATCGCCTACCTGCCCGAACCCAGGCGGAACCCGAAACCGCGTTCAGCTCCGACACTGCCGCGTGCACGATGTCCGATTTCGCTCGGAGGGATGTTCGGGAGGGATTTCCGATCGTAACCACCGGCAATGATCGTGACGCAAGATTGCGACTGCTGTCTGAAAGCGGAATTAGTGTTTCAGATCGACTGCCGAGCCGATTCTCTGTCGTCCAACGGCCCAAAATCTGGAAGGCACACCAGGGTTTTGTAGCCATCGGCCTGGTGAAAATTTGTCGGTGACGTTCCGCGGAATCGTCCAGCACGAGCCAGATCAGAGAGCCGTCGTTGGATACCCCGTCGACTGTTCCTGATATCCGGGCATCGCTCTTTTGCGGATCTAGCAGCACGACGCTGTCGCCGTCGATGAGCTCACGCCAATCCGCTACAACCGGGCGACGACCGTCGCTTGGGAGGTTGGGCAAGGAACTACCTTTCCGTCGGTTGGGCGGATGGTGACATTCGATAGGGACGAGACCCTTTGTGGTTCCTTCCCCATCGATACGTCGGTTGTGTGTCTGACAGCCCGAGAAAAGGTGCGCCGCGTGCGCACACGTTCCCTCAGTTGGTGTACGGGTCTGCGATGCCGATGTATTGGGTGACGGTGTACTCGGCGATGCCTTCGGAGCCGCCTTCGCGGCCGAGTCCTGATTGTTTGACGCCACCGAAGTCGGCGGCGGCGTTGGAGATGACGCCTGCGTTGAAGCCGACGGGACTGCCGAATTCGATCTGTTCGGCGACGCACAGAAGCCGGTTGAAATCCTTGTTGTAGATGTAAGCTGTGGCTGTCCGTTTGTCCTGCCAAAGTGGGTGTGGACAGTGTCCACACTTAGGCCTGATTTCTTGCAGTTGATTAGGGTATTTGCTCGCGACTCGCCCTAGGTCTGCATGGGTTCATCGGGGGCGAGTCGCCCGACGCACACGACGACGATTTAGTGAACGAACTGTGCCGTGTCGATTGTGAGGGAATAGCCCAAACTTTCAAGCCTGGGGCAGTTCCATTGCTTAGTGAGCATCGGCAGGCGGCCCCGATCACCATAAGGCGGTGTCTTTTCGTTTTTCATGGGAATTGCCGGTGGTCCATTGTCCGGCCACCGGCTATGACCACTCCGGCCCGCAGGGTCGCGGTCACCCGGGCCGAGGAAAGATTCCGGCGGACCACAGCCCACGGCTGGGCCAGGATGCAGATGTCTGCCGTTTGTCCGATGCGCGGCTCCGGTGTAGCCGCCGTTCCGCTTAAACCGTCGGGAGTGAACATCGCGAAGGCTTCCTCGGGCGTCAATGCTTCAGCACGGTTGAGAGTCCTGCCATCGGGAGTTCTACGATCGACCGCACACTGCATCGCCCGCCACAGCCGAGGGGTTCCGAACGGGGCATCCGTTCCGCCGAGGAGGACATATCCGGCGTCGTGCCAGGAGCGCAGCCGCTGATAATCTTCCTGCTCGTCTTCCGTGAGCACACGCGCCAGGCGGTTGCCTTGGCACCAGATAAATCCCGGATGTGCACCGATGCGCGGCAGCTCGTGGTTCAGCGCGCCCGAGGCATAGCTCTTGCGATAGTCCCCGGTCGCCAGGAAGGCGTGCTCGATCCTGTCCCCAGCCCGGCCCGCGGTCTCCAGGGCGGACATGGCAAGCACCAACGCCTCGTATGTGACGGCATGCAGAGCCACGGGACCGGGCCTGCTCGCAGTGATCATTCGTGTTAGCCCATCCAGCTCAGGCAGATCGTGATCGGCAACAATGAGCTTGGTTCCATTGACCGGGGCCCGGTCCGCCCGGGCGTCGGGCCTGGCCCGCCCGAAGACGCCGAGCTGCAGCCACCGCCGGACGATGCCAACCAATTCCCGTGCGGACACCGGATCAATGGTGGCTGTCATATCAGTCGCGCCAATGCAGCCCTGCGCGGCCAGCAACCGCGCCTCACGCACGATGTCGGAGTCGCGGTGTGCATCACCAGGCAGACCGGCCAGGATCGAATCGTCGTCGAGAAGGACTCCGTCGTTCGGCACTGATTGGCCCGTCGCTTCGTGTAGAAGCTCCATGGCCCTCTGATTGAGGACCCATTGGTGGCCACTTCGGTGCTGTACCCGCGCGGGCGTCGGCGAGGGAAGCAGCTCCTCCAGTCGGTGCGCGTCGAGATCGCCCAGGGCGTCGTCGTCGTACCCTACGACCCTCAGCCAGGCACCCAGAGGTTTGCTGTCAGCAGCCGCCCGCACCATCGCTTGGAAGCGGGCAGGGTCGGTGACGGCGCTGACGTCCACAGATCGGCGGCGCGCAGCGGCTGAGCGCAAATGCAGGTGGTGGTCCCACAGGCCCGGGACGACAGAACCGCCGCGGGCGTCAATGACACGTGTGCCCGGACGGGCCCGGCAGGAACCGATCTCGGAAACAACGCCGTCCCTGATCAGCACGCTCGTTCCCGTGCGCCAGCCAACAGCGGCGTTGACGATCAAGACGGACTGACTCACAGTGCAACGTTATCGACTTCGCGACCATGGGGCCCGATGGCCCACCGCGCCGCCCCTGCGAGATCGAGCCTGAGGATGCCGGACCGCCCGGTATCCAAGAGTCCAAAGACTGCGACGGCGGCCAGCAGACCTGTGACGGGGTCCGCCAATGCGTCTCCTGCGAATTGCGGAATATCCTCGTGCCAGCAGACTGCGCCCGCCTCAGCCGCGGCGTCGTCCCCGTACCCCACCCGCTGGTTGGGGTCTTCGTGTCCTCCGTACGCTGAGATGGAGATCCAGAGTTGGCCTGGGCTTGGCCTAAGCCCTAAGGAGTTGAGGGCACGCTGACGCGCGGAAACGATCACGACGTCGGCCTGGGCAAGTGTTTGGCCCAATGCTGCGTGATCTTTGAAATCCAGCCGCAACAGTTCCTTGCCTCCGTTGAGCCGGTGCGCGAAGGCGGAATCTTCCGGGATGACCAGTTCAGGTTGGGCGAGGCTCTCCACTTTGACCACATTTGCCCCAGCGGAGGCCACGAGGGCACCTGCCAAAGGACCTGCCCAAAGCCGCGACAGGTCCATGACGGTAAGGGAAGACAGCGGACGGGTCAGCGGAGCGGCCATTTCGGCAGCCGAGAATTCATAGGGTGAAGGATGCCGACGCACTGTTCCGCGGCGGGGAATGGCTCCGACCGCGAGTCCCAGCAAGGCGGCTCGTTCCACGACGTCCCTGCGAATTTGCGCCACCATCCATTCGGCCAGTGCGTCCTCGTCGCGTGGCTCCACCGCGCCCATGCTTAAGGCAGGGACGAGTTCCCAATCGGTGTCCCGTGGGAGGTTTATCGCGAGCCAGCCATCCGCAGCCTTCAGTATCCGCCCGCCGCCGCGAAGCGTCATCCCGCGCTGTGGCTCGTGGCGTTGCAGGCATAGGTTTTCGCGTTCGGACAGCAGCGTGGACCCGTCGATGACGAGTTCGTTGCCGACTCGGCGGCTGATGATTTGGGCGACCAACGAGGCGCCCCGCAGGCTCGCAGCGATGTCGCCCGGGGGTGAGGCGTCGCATGCAGTCAGCGCAGCGGCACCGGATGATTTCCAGCCTTCCGCGGGGGGCAGAGCCGTGACGGCGGGCATCTGGCGCTCGAGCGCCTCGCGAAGCTCGACGGCGTCAGCCTTCAGTCCTAGCCCCGCGAGTAGCTCGCGGGCTGCAGCCAGTTGGGAGTCCGGGGAACCCGATGTCACTCGGAAACCTCATCAATGAGTCCCCACTCCAGAGCGACTGCGGCGTCAATCTTCATCCCGGTGACGGCCAAGAGGAGGGTGCGTTGGCGACCGATGCGGCGTGGGATGCTGACTGTTCCGCCGCAGCCTGGGAGCAGGCCCATGGATACCTCGGGTAAACGCCAGGACGTGTCGGGCGCCGCCGTGACGTGACCTGCGAAGGAGGCGATTTCCATGCCGGCTCCCACACATGCTCCGTGAACGCGGGAGGTAAGCCGGTCGGCCACCCGAGCAACGGAGCCGGGCACGTTCTGGCTGATCCGTTCCACATGGGCGCCCAAGGGGTAGCGTGCCATCCCGAATTCCCGGAGATCGCCACCGGCGCAGAAATGCCGGCCGTTTCCCGTAAGTTCCAGAGGCCCTTCGGTGAGGGCCAAGGCCGAAAGGATTCCGACGAGTTCGGTCCGCATCCTGGTGTTGACGGCGTTGGCCGAGGAAGGACGATTGAGCTGGATCTCCGAGGCGCGCGCGCCTTGGTGGACGAGGACGGTCGGCTCCATGTCGTGGTCAGGGGTCCGTGCAGGCTGGTGCGCCAGCCACTTGGCGAACTCGGCACCGGTTTGCAAGAGGGAGTAGGCGAGCGATTCGGCTCTTATGGCATCAGGGATGGGCAGACTGCCAGTAGCCCGCATCAACTGCGCCAGGACCAGCGAGGCCTCGGGGTTGGTGCGAACCCCACGGATGACGTCCGGCAGGAGAGCGTCGGGAACCACAAGGTCAGCGTAGGGAAGAGTGTTGTCGGCCGCACGGCCACGGATATGGCGCCCGCCAGGCGCGCGGGATTCCCGCACGAAGGTCAGGAACGGCAGGTCATGGTCCACGGAGGAGTGGTCATTGTTTCCGTCCGGAATGAGCTCGACAAGAACGTTCGCACCGGGCGCAACTACGTCGGGGTCCCGTGCCGCGGTGCGCAAGGCGAGTTCGGACACCGTGAAGGCCGGAACCTGGGACTGAGCGCTGTCTGCGGGGCGGCCCACCAAGGGGGATGTCATCTCAAAATACTACCGATCTGAAACGAGCGGGCAGGGAGAATTCTTGAACAGAAAGTACGCCCCGGGGCATAGTCATTGGGTTGCTGGCCGGCAGTCCGGACTAAAGCGGACGGCTTCAGATGCAAGGCTAAATCAGTCGTAACGATTAGGGTCCTCAAGGCGCAATCCAGTGGTCGAAGTGAACGCACTTTGTGCAGCTCCGCACGCCTTCGTCACCGAGCACGAACTGCTCCGTGGTGTGCGTGTGCACCAAGGCCGCAAGCTCCTGCGATTGTTCCGCGACAACTTGCTGAACCCGAAGCGCCGCCAAGCCGGCCAAGCCGTCATAGCATGACCAGAAAAGGTCACGTGCTCCTGACCGCGGCCATCCTTGCGGCAGCGTTTCGTCGGGCAGCCCGGGGTCGAGTTTCAGGAACCTGCGGTAGCTGTCGGTCAGGAGCGTCCGGATCACGAAGGCTTCCTTGGTTGAGAGCAGACCGCCGTCAAGGACGTCGGGAACCCACTCCCACGCCTGGAGAAACTCTGAGTAGTGCCCCCGGAGCTCGTCGAGATCCCATGCGGAGCTCAGCTCGGTGCGCCCCGGAGCCGGATGCTCTACGGACGTGAAGACGGATCCGCCATCCACATCGAGTTCATCCAGGACCGAGGATGCCCTCTCGACCTGTTCAACGGGAGAGGCCCACACGCCGTCATAGACAGTCGCAAACCCGAGCATTTTGAGGCGTGTCCGCAGCTGGTTGCGCGTTTCGCGGCGGCTTGCGGGCAACGAGAACATGCACATGGTCCATTGCCCGCTCCATGGATGTGACGAACCTAGGTTCATGATGCCCGCGCCCACCTCCACAGCGTCGCGGGCTACCGGTTTGGTGAGGCGGTAATAGGTGTGCCTTCCTTGTCTGCGCGACTCGGTGACCCCCCTCCGTGAAAGACGTCCGAGGGAGGCGCGTGCACTCGGCAGGCTGACGCTGAGATCTCCTAGCAGACGGATGAGCGCGGCAGAGGGAAGGAACTCCGGCCGGGCTAGCCAAAAGTCCCCAAAGAGGGTGACGGCCAGGTGTTGTGGATTCCTTCCGGACTGCCATCTCGGGACACCAGGCATGGGGTTTTCGTCCTCTTGAATGGCGGACATCGCGCTAGGCGTTCGCATGTATGGACTCCGGTGTCTGTGGTGGAAACGCGGAAGCTTCCCGCGGTGGTCAACTTATCTAGCAATAGAATGCAAAAAAGTGTGTGATCACCGATTATATGCATTATTACGGCGTGAGGTCGCGTGCAGTATTGCGTCGATTTGGTGACGATCCCCAGGTGGTTATTAGCCCCGCCAATCCGGCGATGCAAGGGGCTGGTGGCTATCGTCGACGTCATCCCGCGACCTCGCCCTCCTGATGTGCGGGCTGTGACTTGGGCTACTTGACGTGATTCATCCAACATGCGACAGTTGTTTGAGCGATCGTCAGAATTCAGTCGACAAGGGTGCGACCTGATCGCAGGAAGCGAATCACGAAGGAGTGAAATGAGAGCTCGCATATTGCTTGGCGGCGCAGCCGGGATCACGGCCGTGCTATTGGCCGGTTGCAGCGCTTCGCCGGGGAACTCGACGTCCCAGGACGTTCAGGTAAACCCGGATGCCATCATCAAGGTCGGTGTCACCAACCTCCAGTCATCGTGGGACATCGCGAAGACCGCCGGATCGCTGGAAGTTCCCATTCAGAAAATGGTCTATGACGGACTCACCGGCCTTGACGAGAAGAACAATGTCGTTCCGAGCCTCGCTGAGTCCTGGAACACCCCCGACGGCGGCAAGACCTACGAATTCGCACTTCGCACGGGGGTCACCTTCAGCAACGGTGACGCCTTCGATGCGACGAGCGCGAAAGCAACAATTGACCACTACCTCAAAGCTCCGGGCTCGACCGTAGCGGGCCAGCTGGCGAACGTTCAGGAGGTGGACATCGTCAGTCCCAGCAAGCTGCGGTTCGTGCAGAAGCAGGCGGATGTCTCGCTCCCTGCCGTGCTGAGCGACCGCGCCGGCATCATGATGGATGCCAAGGTGATTGCCTCCGGCGACTTCACGAAGCCAGTCGGCACCGGCCCGTTCACGCTCGAGGGCGCCCAGGCTGGTGTGTCCATCACCCTGACGAAGCAGCCGAAATACTGGTCGCCGGACACCGTGCACATCGCAGGGGTGACCATCTCCCAAATCCAGGACCCGGTTGCCATGGCCAACGCGATCCGGTCGGGCAGCGTTGACATGGGTGTTGTCGGAGCGGCACAGGCCGCGGATCTTCAATCCGCGGGCGACACCCTGGGCACCTACCCCATCAAGGGACGGCAGCTCAGCGGCATCACCTGGAACCCGGACCTCTACAAGCCGCTTGCCGACCAGCGGGTCCGCGACGCGCTCAACATGGCCATCGACCGTCAGGGCATTGTCAAGGGCGTGTTCCTTAACCAGGGAGAGGCAGCCTCCCAGTTCCGCCTCAATGGATTGCCAGGATTTAGCAGCGCGGCGAAGCCTATTGCGTATGACCCGGAGCAGGCCAAGAAGTTGCTCGCCGAGGCGGGGTACGCGAACGGGCTGTCCTTTAACTTTGTTGCTCCGGTGAAATTCGCGAAGGAGGCCGAGGCGATCCAGGCCAATTGGGCCGCGATCGGCGTCAGCGTCAAGGTCACTACCCCTCCCGGTTCAGGACCCGCCGACGCCCTGTGGTACAAGCCAACCGCGGCCGCCGGGCTCTGGTCCTTCGATGGAAGGAACGATCTGTCCAACGCCTACCAGCAGATGCTGCTTCCGAGCGCCGCTTACAACCCGGGCAAGGTCGCTGACCCGAAGGTGACCGATCTGATCAAGCAGTCCGCCGCCACGGCGGATCCGGCCGCCCGCGCAAAGGTCTTTGACCAGCTTGCCGAGATCACGTCGGCATCCACGCAGGCGAACACTCCCGTGGCCTGGGTGTACCAGGTAGTGGCTTACTCCAAATCCCTGGTTGGTGTGAAGCCGTGGGAGAGCGGATACCCCATCCTCACCGGTGTGGGCGTAGCGGCGAACAAGTAACGGCGCCCGGTCCGGGAAACCCGTTGGGAAACGAGACTTCCCAAGGTTCCCGGGCCGGCACACCGCATCAAAGAAGAGAGACTACCGTGTTCGAGATCGAGAAGTGGTGCTGACGGCATGACACCGACAGGCATATCCGTAAGTCCGGCCCTGCAGGAGCCGAAGAAACTGCCGGCACCGGCCAAACGCCGCGTCCCGTTGTCTGGGCTGCTTCGCAGCGTGGGCACCCGCATACTGAGGTCCCTGCTACTGTTCGTGGCCGTCACGATTACCGTCTTTGGATTGTCCGCGCTGATCCCGGGCGATCCGGCCGTTTCGCTGGCCGGGGAAGGCGCCACACCGGAAGCAATTGCCGCCATCCGCACGCAGCTGGGGCTCGGCAAGCCGTGGTATGAGCAGTACTTCTCGTGGACGAATGGCGTCCTTCACGGCGATCTGGGAACCTCCTTCTTTTACCACACGCCGGTCTCGGACCTCGTGATGAGCAGGCTACCCGTGACCTTGTCCCTTGCTCTCTTCGCGATCATCGCGGCGGTTGTCTTCGGCATCCTTGCGGGATTGCTGTCAGCCACCAGGCGTGGCCGTCTCGCGGACAAGATCACCACAGTCATCTCGACTGTGGGGATCGCCACCCCGAACTTCTGGGTCGGAATGATCCTGCTGATCCTTTTCTCCCTGAACTGGCACATCTTCCCGGCAGTCGGCTACACCCCCATCACCAAAAACGCCGGCTCATGGTTCATGCACCTTGTCCTTCCGGCCATAGCATTGGCGGCTGCGGCCGGGGCCGAGCTGCAACGTCAGACCCGGAGCAGCGTCTCCGAAATTCTCTCGCAGGACTACATTCGTACGGCGAGGGCCCAAGGGCTGACCCGGCGGAAGGTCTTGTGGCAGAGGGCTCTCAAGAACGGTGCGCCGCCGCTGGCCACCGTGGTGGGGTTCCAGACGGCCGTGCTCCTTGGAGGCAGCGTGGTGGTGGAAAAAGTATTCAGCCTACCGGGCGTCGGGACCTTGGCCATCGATTCGGTCACGCTGAAGGACCTGCCTATTCTCCAGGCCGTGGTGCTACTCAACGCTTGCTTCGTGATCATCATCAATTTCGCGACGGACCTCATCTACACCGTCCTCAACCCAAAGGTGCGTATCTAGTGAGCGTCCCGGCGAAACAATCAGCGCGGAAGGCGCCGCGTCCGGTGAATCCAAACCGCTTCTCAGCCCGCTTGAAGAAGCAGCCCGTAGCAATGGCCGGCCTCGCCATCCTGTGCATTCTCGCAGTGGTAGCAATTGTGGCCCCGTGGATCACCCCCTACGACCCCAATGCAACTGACCTTAACACTGTGTTGCTACAGCCCGGAGCGCCAGGGCATCTGTTGGGAACCGACGAACTGGGACGTGACGTGGCCAGCCGGCTCCTGGTCGGAGGACGGGTGTCTCTGATAGCGGCGCTCCAAGGAACCGGTATTGCCTTGGTCATCGGGGTACCGCTGGGACTGGTGTCCGGATTCTTCGGCGCCTGGGTCGACAAGGTGATCATGTTCGTCACAGACGCCCTCATGAGTTTCCCGGCCCTGTTGCTGGCCATGGCGATCGCGGGAATTCTCGGTCCAAACCTGACGAACGCGATGACAGCCATCGGCCTCAGCACCGCGCCCAGGGCCATCCGGCTCGTGCGTGGATCCGTTTTGGGAATCCGCGAAGAGACCTATATCGAGGCCGCGAGGAGCATCGGCACCCCGTCCTATCAGATCGTGTTCCGTCACATCCTGCCGAATGTCCTGGCACCCTTGGTGGTCTTCGCGGCAATCCTGGCAGGCACCGTCATGTTGATCGAAGCGGGGCTGAGCTTCATCGGACTCGGAGTCCAGCCACCAGAAGCGAGCTGGGGAGCGATGCTTGGCAGCGCGTTCACCTACATCTCCCGCTCGCCGTGGTTGGCAGTCTTCCCCGGCGTCTGCATCGCCATAAGCGTGCTGGCCCTGAATGTCCTGGGCGACGGCGTCCGGGATTCGATTGGAAAGAAGGTACGTCGATGACCGGCGCCAAAGACCCATTGCTGAACGTCGAGAACCTCCGTGTTGAAATCGACTTTAACGGCGCTTGGGTGCCCCTGGTTGACGATGTGTCCTTCTCGGTCAAGCCCGGGGAGACCCTGGGCCTGGTGGGGGAGTCCGGTTCTGGGAAGAGCGTCTCTGCCATGTCGCTCATGGGTTTTATGGGGCGCCAGCGTGGCCAGCGGCTTTCCGGTACGGCGGCGTTCCAGGGCAAAGACCTGCTTCGCCTCAATGACCGTGAACTGGAAAGCATGCGCGGGAACGAGATCGCCATGGTGTTCCAGGAACCCATGACCAGCCTGGATCCTGCCTTCAAAGTGGGCCACCAGATCGCCGCCGGCATCCGCGTCCACCAACACGTGACCGCGGCGCAGGCCAAGGAGATGGCGATCGAGGCCATGGATAAGGTGCGGATCCCCAGCGCACGCGTCCGGGCTGACAGTTACCCGCACGAATTCTCCGGCGGAATGCGCCAGCGTGTCCTGATTGCCATGGCGATAGCGAACAACCCGTCGATGCTCATTGCCGATGAACCCACCACCGCACTTGATGTCAGTGTCCAGGCGCAGATACTGGCCCTCCTGACCGAGATGAAGGAGGACCTGGGGCTGGCGATGATTTTCATTACCCACAACATGGGCGTGGTCGCGGACATCTGCGACCGCCTGGCCGTGATGTATGCGGGCCAGATCGTGGAGGAAGGGGACGTATTCGAGACTTTCGCGGCCCCCCAGCATCCTTACACAGACCGCCTGCTGGCAGCCATGCCGAGTATCGCGAGCCGGCGGGGGAGCCTTGAATGGATTCCGGGATCTCCGCCCAAGCCCACGGATTTTCCCGCAGGGTGCAGGTTCGCTCCGCGCTGCCGGCACCGTCTTGACTCCTGCGAACAGCCTACGACGCTGTTGGAGATCTCCCCGGGGCGTTCGAATCGTTGTTTACGGGGAAATACCTGGATGGAGGAGAACGAATCATGAGCACGGATAAAATCGTGATGCAGACCGAAGACCTCAAGGTCTCGTTCCCCGTCCGGCGGGCCGGCCATTCCACCACCGTGCAGGCGGTCCGAGGAGTGGACATCACACTGCGCGCCGGTGAGACGCTGGGCCTGGTGGGGGAATCCGGCTCAGGGAAGTCGACACTGGCACGGGCCCTGATGCGGCTTATCCCGTCAGAGGGGACAGTCAAGCTGGACGGCCGCGACGTTTCGGGCTTGAAGCCGGGCGCATTCCGCAAGGAGCGCAAGCGGATCCAGATGGTCTTCCAAGACCCTTACTCATCGCTGAACCCATCGCTCACGGTGGGTGCGAGCATCGCTGAACCGCTGAAGGTCCACACGAAGCTGAGCGCAGCTGAGCGTGCCGAACGGATCAGCGAGGTACTCGCTCTGGTGGGCCTGAACGCCGATTACGCGGACCGCTACCCGGACGAGTTCTCCGGCGGCCAGCGGCAGCGGGTGGCGATCGCCCGGGCCATCGTACTCAACCCCGAGATTTTGGTGTGCGATGAAGCAGTCAGCGCCTTGGACGTATCGACCCAGAACCAAGTCATCAACCTGCTCGAAGAACTCCGTGACAAGATCGGTCTGTCCTACCTCTTCATTTCGCACGATCTTGCGGTGGTCCGCCACATATCTGACTACGTCGCCGTCATGTACCTCGGCGAGATCGTCGAAGAAGGACCGGTCGACCGAATCTTTGGAGCAGCAGCCCACCCGTATACGCAGGTCCTGCTGAACGCCGTACCGGTACCGGATCCGGTGGCGCAGAGGGCCACGACGAAGCTCTTGCTGCGGGGCGACATTCCCGATCCCACGAACCCGCCCAGCGGTTGTGCCTTCCACCAGAGGTGCCCGTTCGCCATGGAGATCTGCGCGCAGAAAGCCCCGCCCAAGGTGGAGATCCCGGGTGGCGGCGTCGCCAAGTGCCACCTTCACACCAGCGGCCCTGTGTTGGCCGGCCGAGCGATCAGCTCCTTGACGGAAGCCGGTACCGAAACCGGAATCGGCGCCGCGTATGACGGGACCCCCAAATCAACACTGCCCGCCGTAGCTGTGTCCGGAAACCTGGAGTCCTCGTTATGACCGGCCTGAAGGAGAGTCCCATTACAGAGATCAAGGCCGCCCCCGCGTGGAAGGGCGCGCGGAGCAAGAAGCGCCTCGCATCTTCGGCCGAGGCCACCGCCCTGAACCGCGCCTACACCACTCGGATGTGGGAGGACATCGCCAACGGCGAGTCGTTTGTCTTCGGCTACGGTCCCATGGAGCTGTTCAATGCCATGGATCTGTACCTGGTGTTACCCGTCCAGTACGGATCGGTCATGGCAGCAAAGCAGCTCTTCGAGCACTACCAAGGCGCGATCGATGAACGGGGCTACTTCCGCTCCCTCTCCAACTACGAGAGCCTTCCCCTGGGGTACTGCTTCCAGCCGGACCCGGAGATCGCACCATATGGTGGCTTGCCTAAGCCCTCCGCCATCGTGGGCGGCTACATGACCGAACCGGCCATCTACGAGTTGTACGCGCGGGAGTTCGGCTCGCCCATCTACCTAATGGATGATCCGCACCGCCAGGCCTCGATCCCTCCGCGGTGGTGGGAGGGCCCTGAGTGGCGCAATGAGAACCTGATCGACTTCAATGTGCGCGAGTTCGAAGGTTGCGTCCGGTTCCTGGAGTCGGTGACCGGCAAGCCGTACAGCGAGACGCGCCTGCGTGAATACCTGCAACGGGCCGACGAGATGGCCGAGTACTACTGGAAAATCACGGACCTGGCCTACAAGTCGGCCGGTCCGGCGCCCTACACTGCGACGGACGCATACACGGAGGTGGGCATCTTCGAGACCCACTTCGGGCATGAGTGGGCTTTGGACCACGTCAAGGGCATGTACCGGGAGGTCAAGGAAAAAGTCGAGAACCGTGAAGTCGCCGTCGAAGGGGAGCGGATGCGACTGCTCTGGGCCGGCACCCCGCTCTGGTTCAACCTGGGCTTCTACAACGCCTGGGAAGAAAGCCACGGTGCGATTTTCGTGGAGACGATGTATCTTCCCCGGGCGCAGCGCATGATGCAGCCGGACCGAAGGAATGCCCTGCGTGCGGCGTATATGCGCCGGCACATGAAGTACACGGGCCCGAGCCAGCGGTCAGCGGCGGAACTCATCGTCGCCCAATCGCGGGACTACCGCATCGACGGCGTCGTACTTCCTGCCAGGGGTGCTACCCGCGAAGCGTCCGCGAGTTCGCGCTTCATGGCTGAGGCCCTCCGCCGGGAGGGAATCGCTGTCCTGCTCCTGGACTACTCGCCGTTCGACAATGCGGCTTGGGACGAGGACGCGATGCGCGCCGAGGTCACCGAATTCATTGAACAGATCGAGGGATCCCGATGAAACAAGCCGTCAACTTCCCTGGATTGGAGCTGATTCCGTGAATGCCCTCAGTCTTTTCCGGCAAGTCGTGGAGAACCGCTTCGATCCGGACGCCGTCGATGCGCTGGCCTCGTTCGGCGGACGTCCGGTGATCGGATTCCTCGACACCGGCTTCCCTGAGGAGTTGGCGATCGCCGCCGGCTTCCATCCGATGCTTTTGACCGGCGACCCTAGCTCGGGCACCGCCACCGTGGATCCCTATCTGGATCTCTCGGTACCTTCGCGAGTGCGCCATCTGACCGAGGCGATGGTCACCGGCCGCCACGATTCGGTCGATGTGCTCTGTGTGACCGGCGGCGACCGCTGGCTGGCGAACACCCACGGGTTCCTTGAGGCCTACCGGCAGATTTCAGCTACCCCGGACTTCGGCGACGTGTACTACCTGGAGCGTGTGCGGGGCACGTACCGGGAGCATCGGGATTACAACCTGCGGTTGCATCGTGAGTTCCGCGCTTACCTTGAGGACCGCTCAGGTAATGTCATCGACGACGGCGAACTCGCGGCCGCGATCAGTCTCACCAATGAGACCCGCGCGCTGCTTCGCGACGTCGCCATTCTGCGCACGGGGGACGATCCTCGGATCTCCGGCGTTGACGCACACACCATCACCATGGCCTCGATGCTGATGCCGAAGAAGGCGTTCAACGCGGCCTTGCGACAGTTCTTGGCCAGCGAGGTGCCAACAGCACCGGCGGTGGCCCGAGACAGCACGCGGGTGTTCCTGTCCGGCAGTTCACTGGACCACCAACGCCTGCATGAAATAGTGGAATCGCTTCCTGCCGTGGTGGTGGGTGAAGACACCGAGTTCGGTGCGCGGTATGCCGAAACCCCCATCAACGAGTCCATCGATCCGATGGAGGCGATCGCAGACCGATATACCTTCAAGGCTCCGGAGTCATGGGCCTTCGGGATCAAACGACGCATCGCAATGAAGGTTGACGCTGCAGTGGCCGCACGTGCCGACGTCGAAGTCTTCCTGCACCTGCTCAACGACACAGCCACCGGATGGGACTTCCCCGACCAGCGGCGTGCACTCCAGGAGCAGGGGATCCACGTCGTTGCCCTCACCGACCAGGACTATGCCTTCGACGATGCGCAGGCCGTTTCCGAAAAGCTGGCGGAGTTTATCTCCCACTCCAGTGGAGAACACAACATTATGAAGAAGGCAGAGGCATGAATAAGGGACTCCTGAGCGGTGCTCGGGCTCTTGACCTGACGGACGAGACAGGATTCGTCTGCGGCAAGGTACTAACTGAGTTGGGCATCGATGTCATCAAAGTCGAACGGCCCGGAGGCGACGCCTCGCGGATGATCCCGCCGTTCCACCAGGACATCCCCGGGGTGGAACGCAGCCTGTACTGGAAAGCGTTCAATACCGGTAAGCGGGGCATCACCTTGGGCATTGAGAACCCACGGGGAACGGAAGTATTCCGTGATCTGGTCAGCCGCGTGGATTTCGTCATGGAGTCCTTCGAACCCGGCTATCTCGAGCGGATCGGCCTGGGCTACGAGGCGTTGCGAGCCATCAACCCGAAGCTTGTGGTCATCTCGATCACCCCGTTTGGCCAGGTCGGCCCGTACAGCCACTACAAGGGCTCTGAATTGATTGCGATCGCCATGAGCGGGGTCCTCAACAACACCGGCGACCCCGACCGGCCGCCGGTGAAGGAATCCCTGGACTCGGGTCTGTTCCATGCAGGGATCGCCGGGGCGTTGGGTGGGGTGATGGCGTACTACCACGCGCTGATGTCCGGCGAGGGCCAGCAGGTGGATGTCTCGGTCCAGGAGGTTGCCGCGAGCCGTCTGACGTCCTCAATCCTGGCCTGGGACATGGAACGGGTGTCCCTGACACGGGATGGCCACAAGTCGCAGATGGGACCGACGTCGACCGACTGGTTCTGGGAGTGCAAGGACGGGCACCTGTTCTGGCACATGCTCGGCGGCGCGTTTGGCGCTCCCGCCAACAAGGCCCTTTCCGATTGGATGGACGAGTACCTCGAGGAGAATCCCCTGCGCGAGGTAACGGACTGGATGAAATTCGACAAGGCCGGCATTCCGCAGGAGCAGTGGGACCGGTTCGCAGACGCGATCCGGCCATTCTTCCTCCGCTTCACCAAGGACGAAATCCGCGAACAAAGCCTCAAGCGCGGCACAAATGCCACGGTGGCCAACGACCCGCACGATCTGCTTGAGAGCGAGCAACTGAGGTCACGCGGCTACTGGACCCGTTTGGAGGACCCCGTCCTCGGAAGCCTCGAGTTCCCGAAATACTTCTTCCAGTCCCGGGACACCGAGAACTTCAGCCTCACGGCCGCGCCCCAGGTGGGTGCCGACAACGAGGTTGTCTTCCGTGACGAACTCGGTCTGAGCACCGAGAAGATCGACGAACTTAGGAGCGCCAATGCCATCTGAATCCGCCTCCCAGTTTCCGGCCGCCAAGGGCGCGTTGGCAGGAGTCAAAGTGCTCGACTTCGGTTGGGCGATCGTAGGGTCCTTGACGGGCAAGTTCCTAGCCGATCACGGCGCCGAAGTGATCCGTGTTGAGTCCACCTCCCGCCCGGACATGACCCGGGTGGACCGCCGTTATTCGAAGTCCTCCCACACCAGCCTCGATGACAAGCCCTGGTTCGCCCACCTCAACAGCTCCAAGTACAGCCTGTCCCTGGATTTGAAGAATCCCCGCTCCCGCGAAGTACTCGACCGCCTGATCGCCTGGGCGGACGTCGTGAACGAAAACTTCACCCCGGGAACGCTGCAGCGGCTCGGACTGGACTACGACTACATGAAGACCATCAACCCGGACATCATCTTCATCAGCGGCAGTCTCTTCGGACAGACCGGACCGCTGGCGGAGGAATGGGGTATTGACGGCACCGGCGCTGCCATTTCGGGCCGCCTCAACCTGACCGGCTGGCCGGACCGGGTGCCCGTCACGCCGAGCTCGGGCATCTACGGGGACTACGTCGTGCCGCAGATGAACGCCGTGGCTGTCGTCGCCGCTCTGGCGCACCGCGAAAAGACCGGCCGGGGGCAGTACATGGAGGCGAGCATGTTCGAAGTCACGACCCAGGAGATCACGCCTGCCGTGCTCGACTGGCAGTCCAACGGCCGCCTTGAGGGCCGCACCGGCAACCGTGTAGTGAACGCCGCCCCCCACGGCGTCTTCCCGTGCACGGGCGAGGACCGCTGGTGCGCTATCGCGGTCTTCTCGGACCAGGAGTGGAACGATTTCGTGGCCGCCATCGGCAATCCCGGCTGGGCTGCTGATGCCAGATTCGCCACTTTGGAAGCCAGGAAGGCTAACGAGGATGAGCTTGAGCGGCTGGTGGGGGAATGGACGTCCACCCGCGACCCCCACGACGTCATGGCGTACCTGCAGGAGCGTGGCGTCCGTGCGGCCGCTGTCCAAGGAGCGGAGGACATTATTGACAACGATCCCCAGTTGCGGGAACGGGGATTCCTGCAGACCGTGGAGCACTCGGTCCTTGGCCCCTTCGGCCACCAAGTGCCTCCATTCCGGCTCAGCGCAACACCAGCCCGGTTGCGCCCCGCACCCGGGATGGGCGAGCACAACGAATACGTCGCCACCGAGCTCCTGGGCATGTCCGACCCCGAATACATTGAGCTGCTGCTCGAGGACGTTTTCCGCTGAGGCGGAACCCACCGAACCTTTGATGAAGGGAAACAAAACCATGGATCGTCTGACTGGCAAAACCAGCATTGTTACAGGTGCCGGCGAGGGCATCGGACGCGCAATCGCCCGGATGTTTGCACATGAAGGAGCGCAGGTTGTTATCGCCAACCGCAACGAGGCGAAGGGCAAGGAAACGGTGGAGCTCATCAAGGACGCGGGCGGCCAGGCTACCTTCATCCGGACCGACGTCACCGACACCGAAGACGTGAAGCGGCTGGTGGAGGAGACCGTGGCCATCTACGGCAAACTCGATGTTCTGTGCAACAGCCACGGCGTCTATGGGCTGGACACGCGCGAGATCAGTGACCTACCCGAAGGGGACTGGGACCTGATGATGGACACCAACGCGAAAGGCGTGTTCCTCACTACCAAGTACGCCGTTCCGGCGATGCGCACCGCAGGTGGAGGCTCCATCGTCAACATCTCTTCGATTGCGGCCTTGGCCAAGTCCGCGCAGCCTGCCTACGCGGCTTCCAAGGGCGCAGTGAACGCCTTCACCAAGGGTGTTGCCACCCAGGTCGCCGAGTTCAACATCCGCGCCAACGTGATCTCCCCGAGCACGATCGAAACCGATCGTCGCACGGAGTTGGCGCAATCGGCCCAGTACAAAAACGACTTCCTTGCCCATACCTCGGAGGATGAGGCCGCGGGGAGCGTCGAGATCATCAATCGCGTACTGCCTGGTTTCGGAGAACCGGACGACATCGCCTACGCCGCGGTGTACCTCGCCTCGGATGAATCCGCTTACGTCACAGCCACCGTCCTTCCCGTCGACGGCGGCACCACCCGGACCCGCACTGACTAGTGCGACGTCGGATTTGTCCAGATTTGTGCAGGAAGAAAGCTAAGTGAGGGATCGAATGAATAGGCTCCAGGGCAAAGTCAGCATTATCACGGGCGCCGGCAGCGGCATCGGCCGCGGGATCGCGGAGAAGTTCGCCGAGGAGGGCTCCATCGTCGTCGTCGCAGATGCGTCACCGGCCGGCGGGGAAGAGACTGTCGAGCTTATCCGGGCAGCCGGAGGCACGGCCAATTTCCAGCAGGTGGACGTCACCAAAGCCGAAGACGTGGAGCGCCTCGCCCAGGACACGATTGAACGTTACGGGGAGATTTCGGTGCTGGTGAACAACGCCGGCATCTCTTCGGGGGACACCCTGCGGATCCACGAGGTCACCGAAGAGGCGTGGGATCGGATCATGAACGTGAACCTCAAGGGTGTCTTCTTCTGCTGCAAGTACGTGCTCCCTGCCATGCTCGAACGCGGCGGCGGATCGATCGTCAACATCGCCTCGGCTGCGGCCATGGGGATGGGCCCCCGTGCGGCCTACGCGGCGTCCAAGGGCGGGGTGGCCTCGCTGACCCGCAGCATCGCGTTCCAATACGGCGAGTACAACATCCGCGCCAACGCTATCTGCCCAGGCCCCGTGGATACCCCGATGAGCCGTGCAGCACGCGCAAACGGCACCTACAAGCAAGCCCCGATTGTGGATCTCTGCGTCGATCGCAGGGGCGAGCCGGAGGACATTGCCTACGCCGCGCTTTACCTGGCATCGGATGAGTCAAAGTACGTCACCTCGGACATGATGCTTGTCGACGGCGGCGCCATGCGCCTGCGCGCAGAGCAGTTCCGCAACAACTGAGTCCCCCAACAGAATTAGGCAAGGAGAATCATGTCCACCATCACCCCCGGACAGCGGTTGTACAGCGCAAGCTCGACCGCCGAGGTAATCGTCGTCAAAGCCGCGTCCGTTGAGCTTGCCTGCGCAGGAGAACCGATGCTGGCCACACGCCCTGAGTCCGCTCCTGCGGGCGGGTCCGATACGCCGGTGCTGCTGGGAAAGCGGTATTCGGATGAGGCGAGCGGCCTGCTGGTGCTGTGCACCAAAGGCGGTGCCGGGCCGTTGGCGGCCGACGGGCGCACGATGAACGAGCTCCAGACCCAAGCTCTTCCATCTTCGGACTGAATGCCATGAACATTTCGGTCCTCCTTTCCATCGTCGCCGAAACCGTGCCGGACCGGGCGGCAGTGCGCGATGCCACTACTGAGCTGAGCTACGAGGGGCTGAACCGTGCATCGTCCGTCCTCGGCGCGCAGCTGAAAGCCGCAGGCTATGGGAACGTCTCCATGGTGGACACCAACTCGGTGGTCTTTCCGCTGCTGTTCTTCGCGGCTGCCAAAGCCGGGATACCCTTCGTGCCGCTGAACTACCGGCTCGCCGACGAGCAGCTGCGCCGGCAGGTGGAGCGGCTGGAGAATACCCTTGTGGTGACCGATTCCGTCGGCGCGGCCCGCCTCGAAGGCCTGAACAATCCGACCATCCGCCTTCGCGCCGAGATCCTGGAGTCGGCGCTGGAACCTGCCGGGGACGTCGTCGTCGATAGCGACGATGACCAGGCCGGTACCGCGGCGTGCTGGCTCTTCACCAGCGGCACCACCGGTGAGCCGAAAATCGTGGTCCTCAAGCATGACAGCCTGGCGTCCTACGTTCTGGGCACGGTGGATGCCGTTTCGGCTGATGAGATGGAAGCCGTGCTGGTGAGCGTTCCTCCGTATCACATCGCTGGCCTGGCCTCGGTCCTGACGTCCATGTTCGCCGGGCGTCGGATGGTCTACCTCGATTCCTTCGAAGCCGGGAGCTGGGTTGCAGCCGTAGTCCGTGAGGGGGTCACCCAGGCAATGGTGGTTCCAACCATGCTTCAGCGGATCCTTTCCGTGCTCTCGGATGAGGGGGAGACCTTGCCCCAGCTGCGTAACCTTTCCTATGGGGGCGGCCGCATGCCGATCGAACTCATTGAGTCCGCATTGGCGCAACTGCCTCACGTTGGATTCACGAACGCTTACGGACTGACCGAAACCAGTTCAACGATCACCTTGCTCGGTCCCGATGATCACCGAGTAGCGTTGGAAAGCGAAGACCCGGCCGTCCGCGCCAGGCTTGGATCCGTGGGGCGTCCGATCCCCGGCCTGGAGCTTCAAGTTCGCGACGCCGACGGGATGCCGGTCGGTTCCCGCGTCCAAGGAGAGATTTGGGTTCGCGGCCCACAGGTCTCCGGCGAATACAAAGGCAACGGTTCGCAGCTGCTCGACGGTTGGTTCTGCACCCGGGACGAGGGCTGGCTTGATGAAGAAGGCTACCTGTTCCTCCTGGGACGCGTAGACGACGTCATCGTCCGCGGTGGGGAAAACATCTCCCCGGGCGAAATCGAGGACGTACTCCGTACAGACCCAGGAGTGGCCGACGTCGCGGTCGTCGCTGAACCGGACGAGACCTGGGGCGAGGTGCCCGTGGCGGTGATCGTGGCCTCTGAGGGAGCTGCCATTGACCGCGAGGCGCTAAAGGCCTTGGTCCGCAGCAAGCTTCGCTCCTCGCGCGTCCCCGCAAGCATCGTCGAGGTGGAGCAGCTTCCCTATAACGAAACCGGCAAGCTGCTGAGGCTTTCCGTGCGTGACTTGCTGCGGGCGCACACGTCCTGAGGGAGGCGCGGGGGCCTTCTTTCGACGCGGCTGTGTTGCTTATCGCCGTAGTTGTCCCCCGCCGCCCGCGGGCCAAAACCATAACGAAAAGGAATAAGAAAGAATGGATCTTGGACTTAAAGCTCGTGTGGCCCTTGTTACCGGCGCTGGCAGCGGTATCGGCCGAGCGGTCGCCCTTGAGCTCGCCGGCGAGGGCGCGCACGTCATTGCCGTAGACATAGATCCGACGCGTGCCGAAGCTACTGTGAAGGATATCGAAGAAGCTGGCGGATCTGCTCGCAGGATCGCCTGTGACGCTTCGGACGAGGATCAGGTGCTCGCTTGCGCCCATGAGGCTGGAGCCTGGCGCGGTCCCGTCACGGCCCTGTGCCTCGCTGCTGGCATCGGCGCCAGCGGCTCGATTGAGAATATGGACCTGGCGACGTGGCGCAAGGTCATGTCAGTCAACCTGGATGGAAACTTTCTTTTCCTTAAACACTTCATCCGCCCCATGGTGGAAGCCGGTGGCGGGTCAATTGTGACCATCGGATCGACTGGAGCGATCTTGTCGCGCCATGCAGACTCGGCAGCGGTATATGGGGCTTCGAAGGCGGGATTGGCCCAGTTCACCCGGCATGTAGCGGCTAGGTATGGCGGTGAAGGCGTGCGGGCCAATTGCGTCCATCCCGGATCAACGATGACGAATTTCGGTGAAAGCATCCTTGGAGGAAAGGCCATGGGGCACCAACCGATCACCGCACCCATTGGACGGCGGGCTGATCCAGTGGAAATCGCGGGGCCAGTCACATTTCTCCTTTCCGAGAGGGCATCCTTCATCACCGGGCAGGCTATCGCGGCCGATGGCGGGCTTACCGCGGTCTGAGCAGAACGGGGGTTGCGATCACAGCGGAGAATTCCCGCGATACGAGGACTGGGTTGGCGCTACATTTCGGGGAGCGCAGCGAGCCAATCGGCCAGCCAAGCCGCAGCGTCCGTGTGAACGTTGTGTCCACTCCGCGGGGCCACTTCAACAGTCGCTTGCGGCACGTATCGCAGGAATTCCTCCGTCATCCCGTTCGTAACCAGCTGTGAATGGCCACCCCGAATCAACGTAATGGGGATGTCAAGCGAAGCAAGCGAGTTCCATACAGCCATTTTCTCGGCCCGGCGCAGTTGCGCTGATTCGCTGAACCTTGGATCCCACCTCCACTCCACGAAGCCGTCGCTGCGTTTCCGGACGTTCCGTGAGACCCCTCTGACCAAGGATTGCCGATCCCGACCCGGGGCCCCAGCATGGACCGCGTCCACCAATTCGTCGAGGGTTCCGACGTGCTGAATCGGAACCACCGGATCTCCCGGGAATCCACCGAGCCCATGGGGTGTTGCATCCAGCAATACCAGGCGCTTGACGGGAAGCTGGTGGCGTGCCGCCAAGGCTATGGAGACCATGGCGCCAAGTGAGTGCCCCACGAGTGTGAAATCCTGCGGCACGTCACGGCGGATGGCATGGGCGAGGATACCGGCCATGGCAGAAATGGTGTATTCATCCGGCGCCAAATACCGGGAATGGCCATGGCCTGGCAGGTCGTAAGCCAGGGCGGGCACGCCGAGGCGGAGCAGCACCCCGTTCCAGGTGTGCGCCTCCAGACGGGCGCCGTGAAGGACTACGAGCCGGGGATTGCTTGCCCATTGGAGGCCGCTCACCTTCGCCGGCCCATCCGTCACCGAGAGTCTATCGACTGCGGGGACAGCGACGCCGAGAGCGCGTGCATGGTCTTTGATGAGGGAGATTTCGTCCATGTAATGACACCTAAATTGTGGGCAGCCATCCGAGATACATATAAGACATTATTTAATGCGACAGCGGCAAAAAAGTAGTATATCTCTTGAAGCATACCAAACAACTGGCCCCGGGGTGCGGTCAGGGTCGGTGCTAAGCGCTCACTGTCTCCCGGGCGGGGTTCGTTCTACCAAGTTCAGCGAAGGGGACTTCGGTAAGGGCCGCCATGTGCTCGCCGAGTTCGGGATCATAGCGGCTGAAAACCTGGCGGACCCTGATGGCGGCAAGGACGGCGAGCTCATCGAAAGCTTGCATGAACGCGTCCCGCGCAATCGGTCTCGGCCAGCCGGACGGCATCATGCGCAGCGGTAGTTCGGGATCCATGCGGACGGTCCTTCTGAAGCTGATAAGGAGTTCGGTCCTTCGCCTGAGCGCGGAGGCGGGATTCATGTCACCTTGCATGGATAGCTCGTGAAGAGCATCAGAACGTTCCTTGAGGTCGACGTACCTCTCGCGCACGGGATCCAAGTCCCATGCGTCCAAGGGCTGCCGCCCTATGATCTCGATGTCCGCGTGGGGGACTGTGAATACAGCTGCATGGTCCACATTCAGGGCTCGAATCTGTCCCAAAATTCCCTCGGTGCGGCAGCCGGGTGTGATCCACATGCCATCGTAGTACGGGGCAAAACCTTCAAACCTCAGTTGCGTGCGGAATGCTGCCCGGATCTCGCGGTGCTCCTCGGGTATGGAAAAGGCCACCATTGTCCAATTGCCATCCCAGGAGTCCGAGGCTCCGAAAGACAGCACCCGCTTGGTGCCGGATTCAACACGGGTAACCGTCTCATCGCTAATTCGATAGAGGGTATGGCGCCCAGTCCGTCGCAGTTCCAAAATCCCGTCCCGGGCCATGCGACTCAACGTCGCCCGGGCGTTAGCTGGTCCAACTTCAAAGCCGGCCATCAGCTCCACGAGGGCTGCCGAGGGAAGAAAGGCGCCCGGGTTGCGCCATACAAATCCAAACAATGTGACCATGAGGTCCCTGGCGAACGGACCCGGCTCTGCTTCGGTTACCCGGGCGAGCTCGTTCTGGACCTTCTTTGGCATGACCATGCAATACAGAATACATCCGATGGCGGCTCAAACTGTCAAGGGTTTTGCTGGTCCCGAGAGCGTGGGGCAGCAGCTTGCGGGTCGGGTATTGCGGCCCGGGGGATTCATCCCCACAATGCTTTTCGCAGCAGGGTTTTGAGCAGCGCGGCTTCCTCGGCGTCTAGCGCGGAGAGCACTTCCGATTCGGCCCGGCGGGCAGCGATAGCGGCTTGTGCCAGGAGCTGGTTTCCCTTGGCCGTGGCGGTCACGGTCTTGGCGCGGCGGTCCTGTTTGCCCGGCGCTCTGGCCACGAGCTTCCGCTTTTCAAGCTCGTCCACCAAGGCGACGATCTGGCTGGGATCGAGGCTGAGGAAGTCCGCCAACTCCCGTTGGGTGGGTTCCAGGCCGCTGTCGGCAAGAATGAGCACCGAGTAGGAGCGTTCCTTGAGGTCGAACTCCGCAAGGGCCCGGTTGTTGACGACCGAGCCGCCGGCATGGAGTTTGGCCAGCAGGAAACCCGCGTCCTGGCTGATCGGAGCGCCTGCCAGCCGGTCCTTCGCGGCAGGGTGCTGCTCAGCCTTCGCTTCGATCGTCATAAGAAACTCCAATAATCTTCAAAATAAATCGTTGACATTTTCAACTATACGTATTTTCATGGAAGAAGAACAGCATCCCATGCCCAACGGCTGGATGCATAGAGATCGAGCAAGGGAGCACAGCATGAGCTTGAACGGCAAGGTTGCCATCGTTACCGGGAGCGGGCAGGGCCTGGGTCTGGCTTATGCGAGGGAGCTGGCCCGCCAGGGTGCCGCCGTCGTGATCAATGACGTGAACGCGGAGACCGCTTCGGAAGCCGTCGCGCGGATTGAGGCCGACGGCGGCCGGGCCACCGCCGTGGTTGTTCCGGTAGGCACGACGGAGGCTGCGAAGGCGCTGGTGGCAGGTGCTGTCGAAGCCTTCGGCCGGCTGGACATCCTGGTGACCAACGCGGGGATCCTGCGGGACAAGTCCCTGCTGAAGATGACGGACGAGGATTTTGACCTGGTGATCAACGTGCACCTGAAGGGCACCTTCACCTGCGTCCGGGAGGCTTTCGCGTACTTCAAGGAAAACAATATTGCCGGCCGGATCATCACGATCGGTTCCCCTACGGGGCAGCGCGGCAACTTCGGCCAGAGCAACTATGCGGCAGCAAAGGCCGGCATTGTGGGCATGGTCCGGACCTGGGCTTTGGAGATGAAGAAGGCGGGGGTGACGGTCAATTCCGTGATCCCGGTGGCCGCCACGGCCATGACCAAGACTGTCCCGTACTTCCAGAAGGCCGTGGAAGCCGACGAGCGTGGCGAGGCCATGCCGTCCTTCTTCCGCCATGACCTGGGCTTCGGTACGGCCGACGACGTCGCCGGACTCATTGCCTTCCTCGCCTCCGACGAGGCTGCCAACATCACAGGCCAGGCCATCGGCGCCGGCGGGGACCGGTTGCAGGTCTGGACCCACCCCGAAGCGGCAACCACCGAATATCGCGAGGGCGGCTGGTCCTTCGATGCCCTGCAGGAAAACGCCGGGGCGCTGTTCAGCAAGGAAACGCTGCAAAGCTACGGCGAGGAATTCCTGCCGCTGCCCGAAGAGCTCAAGCCCGAACCGGCAGAGGCCCGTTGATCATGGCCGTACGTTATGAACCCGGCATCAACGCAGCAAAGCTTGATTCGATCGACATGCACGTCCATCTCGAAGTGGACGGCCACGGGCACGGATCGCTGCCGGAGGCGTTGACGGAAGCTTCGGCGAAGTACTTCAAGGCCGAGGACCGCACGCCCTCACTTGACCGGATCGCCGAGCTGTACCGCGAGCTGAACATGGCCGCCGTCGTGTTCACCGTGGATGCCCGGACCCAGCTCAAGCACGAACCGAACAGCATCCCGGAGCTGATTGCCGGGGCGGCGAAGAACAACGATGTGCTGATCCCGTTCGGCAGCGTGGATCCCCGCACCGGGGAAGAAGCGATCTCCGGAGCCAAACACCAGGCGGTCGAACTCGGTGCCCGGGGTTTCAAGTTCCACCCTTCCCTGCAGGGCTTTGACCCCTCCAACGAGCAGTTCTACCCGCTGTGGGAGACACTGCAGGAACTTGGCCTACCTTGTATTTTCCACACGGGTCAGAACGGCATGGGAGCGGGGCTGCCCGGCGGTTACGGGATCAAGCTGGGCTACTCCAACCCGTTACTCCTGGACGCGGTGGCCGCGGACTTCCCGGGCCTGCAGATCATCATGGCCCACCCCTCAGTGCCCTGGCAGGACGAGGCGAACTCCATCGCAACGCACAAAGCGAACGTGTTCATCGACCTGTCGGGCTGGTCCCCGAAATACTTCCCGGAGTCCCTCGTGCGCATGTCCAACTCAGTGCTCCAGGACAAGGTATTGTTCGGCACGGACTTCCCGCTTATCACGCCACAGAAGTGGCTAGGGGCTTTCGCGGACCTGCCGCTGAAGAATGAGGTCCGGCCCAAGATCCTCAAGCACAACGCCGTGCGCCTGCTCGGACTGGACGGCTGAGATGGGCACGGAGACCGTCATTGAGAGCGGAGTCCAGGAGCGCCTGTACGGGGCGTGCGACTATTACGACGCCGAGTCCCTCCTCAGCGAGGACGAGCGCCGGGTCCTGGCCCGGCTCCGGGTCTTCCTGGACGCCGAGGCCAGACCCTTGCTGGCCCAGTACTGGGAACGGGGCGAGTTCCCCGAGCAGTTGGCGCGGCCGCTGATCGACCTTGACCTGATGGAACCGGCTGAACTGACCGGCCCCGGGGCCACGCCCGCCCGCGGGATCTATCAGGGCTTCAGGGTCTTCGAACTCGCGCGTACGGACGCGTCCCTGGCCACCTGGTACACCGCCCAGGCTGGCCTGTTCCGCACCGCCATCCGCGTCGGCGCCTCCGCCGAACAGCAGTCCCGATGGATGCCCAAGGTCATCGACTTCTCCCTCAAAGGCGTCTTCTCCCTGACCGAACCCGAACACGGTTCGGACATCGCGGGCGGGCTCTCCACCACCGCCCGCTTCGAAGCAGACCCCGACGGCGGCACCTGGGTTCTGGACGGCGCCAAACGGTGGATCGGCGGCGCCGCCACCGCCGACGTCCTGGCCGTGTTCGCCCGCGACGTCAACGACGGGCAGGTCAAAGCTTTCCTCGTGGACCGCCAAGCAGCCGGGGTGAGGCTGGAGAAGATCCACGGCAAGACCGCGCTGCGGATGATGCAAAACGCACACATCACCCTCGACGGAGTCCGGGTCCCGGAATCCATGCGCCTGCACAACGTGAACTCCTTCAAAGACGTCGCCGCGATGCTGAAGGCCATGCGCTCGGACGTGGCCTGGATCGCGACCGGCATCCAGGCCGGCGCGTTCGAAGCCGCCCTGTCCTACGTCGGGGAACGGAAACAGTTCGGCCGCCCGTTGGCCTCGTTCCAGCTCGTGCAGGAAAAGCTCGCCCGCATGCTCGGCAACATCACCGCTTCGCTCTCGCTCGTGGTCCGGCTGACTGAACAGCAGGCCAAGGGCTTCTACCGCGACCAGGACTCCGCCCTGGCCAAGATGCAGACCAGCCTGCTGATGCGCGAAACCGTCGCCCTGGCCCGCGAACTCGCCGGCGGCAATGGAATCACCCTGGAAACCGACGTTGCCCGCTTCCACGCCGACGCAGAGGCCGTGTACTCCTACGAAGGAACCCACGAAATCAACGCCCTCATCGTGGGCCGCGCCCTGACCGGCGAAAGCGCCTTTACCCGCTAGACCCACGCTCTATCCACGCCCACAACCACAGGAGGCCACCATGCCCCGTCTCGTCGTCGACTTCGACACCCTGCCCACTCTGACCGGCAAGGACCTCGGCACCACCGACTACCGCCAAATCACCCAGGAACAAATCAACCTGTTCGCCGACGCCACGGACGACCAGCAATGGATCCACACCGATCCCGAACGCGCCAAAGACGGCCCTTTCGGCGCCCCCATCGCCCACGGCTTCCTCACCCTGTCCCTGATCATCCCGTTCTGGGGCGAGCTGTTCGACGTCGACGGTGTCACCACCAAGGTCAACTACGGCCTGGACAGGGTCCGCTTCACCTCCCCGGTCAAGGTCGGCTCCAAGGTCCGTATGCAAGCCACCATCGCCGAAGTCACCGAAGTCAAAGGCGGCGCGCAGATCAAGGTCTACGCCACCATCGAAATCGAAGGCCAGGAAGGCCCCGCCGTCGTTGCCGAATTCCTCGCGCGCTTCTACAAATAGGCCGTTCAAGGGGAGCGGCCGCCGGTAAACCCCAAGTGGCCGTTTCCCCTCGGTAGACAATCCGCGCCGCAGCGCGGTGACCCTCTCTTTCCCCTCTTGCTTTTCGCTCCGATAGGAGAGCCGTACACATGGACAACAACGGCGTTGGATCCTGGCTGCGCCGCCGCCGCCCCAAATCCGGTCCGAAGCCCGCCCTCGTCTGCGCAGACCGAGCGGTGAGCTACGCCGAGCTCGCCGATCGTGCAGACCGGCTTGCCAACGCCCTTCGGGCCCGTGGCGTGGCCAAGCGCGATCGCGTGGCGTACCTCGGTGAGAACGACACCTCCTTTGTTGAGTCCTTCTTCGCCTGCGGCCTGCTCGGCGCCATCTTCGTTCCCCTCAACACGAGGCTCGCCGCCCCTGAGTTGCAGTTCCAACTGCAGGACTCTGGCGCTCGTTACCTCATCAACGCAGAGAGCCTGGAGCCATTGGCTGCGGCCGCCGTCGACGGAACCTCCGTCGGCACCCGGCTAAAAGTGGACGCCGACGGCGGTCCGGCCGCTTCCGTCGGAAAGTTGCCATCCGGCGTCGAACATTATGATTCGGTGATCAACGCGGCGGCCGCCACACCAATCGATGAGGCGGTCAGCCTCGACGACGGCGCGATGATCCTCTACACCTCAGGCACCACTGGCCAACCGAAGGGTGCGTTGCTCACGCACGGCAACATCACCTGGAACTGCCTCAACGCCATCATTGACATGGACACGAGTCGCAACGACGTGGTGCTACTCATCGCGCCCCTGTTCCATGTGGCCGCCTTGGACATGGGACTGCTCCCGATCATCCTCAAGGGCGGAACCGCCGTTTTGGAGTCAAAGTTCGTTCCAGGCAGGGTTCTTGAGCTGATCGGTCGCTATCAGGTCACTACGCTCAGCGGAGTGCCAACGACCTTCCAGATGCTCTGCGAAGATCCCACGTGGGCTTCAGCGAACCTGTCGTCACTCGCGAAGCTCACCTGTGGCGGTTCGGCAGTTCCGATCCGGGTCCTCGACGCCTACGAGGCGCGCGGTATCGGCTTTTCCAATTGTTACGGTATGACCGAAACTGCCCCGGGAACCACCATGCTTCCCTCGGACAGGTCTCGGGAGAAGACAGGCTCGGCCGGCCTTCCACACTTCTTCACCGACATCCGCATCGTGAGTGATTCAGGGGCGCAGGCCGGGGTGGGGGAGACCGGCGAAATCCAGATCTCCGGTCCGAACGTCATCAAGGAATACTGGAACCGTTCCGACGCCACCGCGGCAGGCTACTCCGACTCAATCTGGTTCCGTTCGGGCGACGTGGGCCACGTGGATGAGGACGGGTTCCTGTTCGTCTCGGACCGGATCAAGGACATGATCATTTCCGGAGGAGAGAATGTGTACCCGGCGGAAATCGAAGCGGTCATCTCCGAACTCGACGAGGTAGCTTCGGTAGCTGTCATCGGCGTCGAGGACGAGAAGTGGGGTGAAGTTCCGCGGGCCATCATCACGCTCCGTGCGGGGGAACGTCTTACCGAAGCCCGGATTCGTGCCCATTTGGACGGCCGGCTCGCCCGCTACAAGATTCCAAAATCGGTGACATTCATAGACGAAATGCCACGGACAGCCAGCGGAAAAATCCGCAAGGCGGAGCTGCGGAATCAATTTGCGCACTGACGCCTGCGTACCTTTTCCGGAGCCGGGAGGTCCAATAATCAGCATTCTCGCAACGGATTTAAGAACGCCTCGGCGTTGTGGCCATCTCCACCGGAGATATCTTCCGCGCGAACGTGAAGGCCGGGACGCCGCTCGGCAGGGAGGCCAAGAAGTACATGGACAACGGAGATTTCGTTCCGGACAGCGTCACTAACAAGATGGTGCGTGACCGGATTGGCGGGTCCGAGGTCGAAAACGGGTTTCTCCCGGCCCTGCACCGACCGACTTCGTCAACAGGGACAACGGGCACGCGCCTCCCGGCGCCGCCAAGCAGCCCGCCCTCGCGCCCCGAAGGTGACGCAGAGGGCATCACCAGACACCACCACCAGCCAGTGGCTTCGCCGCCTTACAACTTCAGCGGCAGCACCAATTCGAAAGGAACCAAGAAAGGTCATGCAGATCATTGCCGACATCAAAATCCAGCACAAAGCGGAGTTGTACGAAAAGCTTGACGCTGTAATCGCAGCTGGCTATGCCGGCTCAGCTGCACATCGCAGAGGGGTCCTTGTAACGCGCCGCGATTTCGACCACTTCACCGTGGCGCTTTCACCAACCATTCCGTTCGGAATCATCCATGAAAAAGACCAGGCCCGCCGACGCCGTTTCGGAGAGTAGCTACCATGCCCTTACGTCGCCGCTCGCTCCCCAAACGCCGGCCTAAGCAACCAGACGCGTTCATACCGCACTGTTCCCCAAGAGAAGTGTCCTGCAGTGCTGTGTCCTGCTGACAAAAGCCGGTAGCTGCTTCCTTGAAATGAAACGGACGTTCGGGGCCTCCTTCCGAAGATCAGATCAAGGGGAACTTCGCGCGTTGATCCACACGGCTGCGCGATGCAACGACCCGCAAGACCCTGCTCTTGTCCGTTTCTGCGACGGACTTGGGCGCCCGCGGGATCAAAGGATTCACCCCAGACGACGCTTTGGGGCATCGGTTCGACTACATAGTATCCAAGAACCATCAGGTACTGGCTTGGTACCTTTTTGTGGGAGCTGCCGCGCGCAATCATCGGTTTGGCGCGCGGCGCCGCATTGGTTCCGCCCATGACTCGACCGAGCACTCGTGGAATCGATCCTTGCCGGTCAAACGGGAGCGCCTGCCGCCCACTTGAGGAAAACGCCGAAGAGTCCGCACATCGCTAACTTTCGCCAAAACCTGTATCCGGGTAGGATACAAGCATGTCCACCGTGTTGACGGATGAGCTCATCCAGAAGGTGAAAGTTGCTGGCGAGGCGGCCAATAAGGCGCGTCGGGAAATGGTCGCGGCTTCGGATAGCCGCGCTGAAGCTGTCTTTTCTTTGTGGGTCGAGGGCATGACGGTTCGGGGGATCGCCAAGGCGACGGCCGTCAGTCCTTCGGTGAGTCAGCGTCTGCTGGAGAAGGCCCGGGCCGGCCGGCCCGTGTTTGAACGGCGGGAGGAACGGGTGTCGTATGAGTTGCACCGGGCCGTTGCCGAGAAGTTGCGTGTCGATCCTCAGGCTGTGCTGGCTAAGGCGGGGGTGAACCTCGCCCGTCTTGCGACAAGGTCCCGAGGCTCCTTTGCCGACGGATGGGTGAGTGAATGGTCGGCGTTGCTCGCCGGCCCGGTTGAGAACCTTATTGAGGTGATGCTCCGCCCGGACGAGCGGTCCAGTGACCTGCGCCAGATGACGCCCTTCGCCGGAGTCCTGACAGATGAGGAGAGGCTCTTGGCCATTCACAAGGCTACGCGGCATGGATCGTAGCCAGTTGGAGCACGCCATTCGGGCTGCGACGGAAATCATCCGGCACGACACCGTCGTGATCATCGGCAGCCAGGCAATCCTGGGGTCATTCACGGAGGACGAGTTGCCGCTCGAGGCGACGATGTCCGAGGAAGTCGACGTCGCTCCGATGGAGGACGATGATGCCCAGTCGTTGGCGACCGAGCTGGACGCGGCCATCGGTGAGATGTCGTTCTTCCACGAAACACACGGGTTTTATGTCCAAGGCGTCGGCATGGACACCGCGGTGCTCCCCGAGGGCTGGACGGACAGGCTTGTGAGGGTCAATAACGCCAACACCAATGGCCGGACCGGACTCTGCCTTGAACCGCACGATCTATGTGCGGCCAAGCTCGTCGCCGGCCGGGCCAAGGACCGCGTCTTCGTGAACGCCCTCCTTGAGCATGGGCTGGTCGACGTGGACACGATTGCCGTGCGGCTTGAAACCGTACGTGGTGACGACATCCGCCGGGACCGGGCCCTGGCATGGGTGCGGAGTTCCGCCGGGCGCTGATAATCAGGCAGCGGCCTCGGTATCCCCGACGGCCGCTTGGTACAGAGTACCCCGCGTTTCAGCTCCAACCCGTTCGCTCGGTTCCAGGGTTCGGCGGCGACGTTGTCGTGCAGACTGCAAGGTGATCGGCGCTCCTGCCGTTCGGGCCTATGAGCTGTACGAAGGAGGACCGCCGTGCCCAGAATCGGGCCGACACAACTGTCGCGAACGGATGCATCGAGGACGAGTTGGCCGGATGCCGTTGCAACCGACGATAGAGCGACTGCCGCTCCTCCCAAAACGGGGGCGGCAGTCGCTCTGTGTTCTTCAAATTCTGGCAGAAAGGGGGTGTTGACAGTGTCAACAGATTTGGCTCCGTACTGGGCCGTACATCGGCCGGACTGGCTCGTATTACCTATGTTTTCGGGAGTTCCCTGTGTTTCCGGGGTTCGGAATGCGGTTCGAGTCCCACCTCGGGCACAGTGTTTCCGCAGGTCAAAGGTCTTTTGGCTTTTTAGTGTTGACAAAGCTTGACTTTTTGGAATTCTCCCTGGTGTATCGCGTTTTTCGCAACGGGCGTTGGATCCCGGAGTTCTCCGCACTGCCGGATCGGGTGTTTCCTTTGCAGTCGCCCGAATCACCTTGTGCGAGCTGGAGCATGCTGCGGGCTTCGAGGTCCGCAGCCGGTGGCACGCATTTGGCTCAATAAGGCTGCCGCTCCTTGCCGAGGCGCGTAGTTTCGGACCCCAGGTATGCACCGTCAACGTCGATCCTTCGTCCGCTGATGGCGGAGAACGAGCGGTTCACAGGCCACGTCGGTCCCGAGCACGCCTGCCTGGCAATCAGGACCGACGGCGTATAGCTGATGCAGGATCTGACGGACGAATACTTGGCGGGTCACAGCGTGTTGATGAACGGTTCTCGGGATGCTCGCCGTCATTGTTGACCTGTGACGACTGGACAAGACTTCTCGGACGAGATGGGGGCTGGGTTAGCGCCGCTGACCAGTGTGGAACGGGACCCATCTGACGAGTACATCGCAGAGCTGGCACAGTTACTGGGGCCATCACGCCTCTTCACCCGCGAAGAAGTGCTCCAGCGATCCTCACCTGTACCCAAGGTGTCCGGCGTGTACGCGTGGTACTTCGATGAGGTGCCGCCGGGTGTTGACGTCCGCGACTGCCACGCAATCCCTGAAGGAGTGATGCTCTATGTCGGGATCGCGCCCAAAGAGCCGCCGCGCAATGGCGCGTCGCCGAGGACCCAGACGCTTTGGAACCGGATCCGATACCACTACCGCGGCAACGCCTACGGTTCCACACTACGGCTGACACTGGGCTGCCATCTGGCAGACAAGCTAGGCATCGCGCTCCGCAGAGTCGGCAGCGGAAACCGGCTGACCTTCACGCACCATGGCGAACATCAGATCAACGAGTGGATGAGCCGGCACGCCCGCGTGACCTGGGTCCAGACGGATACGCCCTGGCTGCCCGAAACGTACGCGATCGAGCAGCTGAATTTGCCGCTCAACCTCCAGGGCAACAGTCACCATCCCTACTACCCGACACTTAAGGCCCTCCGTGCTAAGCACAAGGCAATAGCGCGTGCGCTTCCTATCGCGTGAAGTCGGGCGGCTAATCATTGGTAGGACAGGAAACAGCACGGAGTCTGGACGCCCAGCCTCAGGAGTTTTGCCATCAGTAGTATGTGCTTCGCGCAGCAGTGATGCGAAGTTCCCGCCAAAACCATCCGAAGCTGGCTTTCGAACCGCGCATCCATCGGGATACCGAACGGAGCTTACCCTGAGGGTTACGGGTTGAGATGATGTGGTGCAGGGCCGCGAGGTGACCTTCCGCGAGGTCGACGGCGCGGGTGTAGTCCAGCTCGCACGTCCCGTCCGGGGTGCCGTAGTCGCCGCCGAAGACCACCAGGTTTTCACGGAGCCCGACGGCGACCTGGGCGATGAGCGGGACGAGGTTGTTCGGGATGCCCTGGGGTCCTCGCCGATGCGGCCGGAGGGGTGCGTGCCCACCGGGTTGAAGCCCTCCACGCCCGCGGGAGTGGGTGCGATGCCGACGTCGATGCCCGTATAAGGCTTACGTTGGTTACCATCCACGAGCTGCGGTCTTCGAGGCTGCTATGGCATCCCCCTATGTCGCTTGGCATGACTCGGCAGGTCGAGGCCCACCTTTGTCAAAGAGCCGAGGTGAACCGCCGGGTTGCGAGGAAGGTGAAAGCTTCGTCCATGCTTGTATCTGTACTGCCCCCGGCGGCGGGGGATTTGATCGTTTCTCCAGCATTTGTCTGTGCCTCCACATAATGTGAGGGCATGGAAGACCTTTGTGTGGGACCGACTTACGTGCCCTCGGAGCAGTGCGGACGGCCCGTGAAGGTTGTCGAGCCACAGCCAATGTGTCAGGCGCATTTTTCGCAGTGGGAGAACCGGGGCGAGATGCGGCCCATCCGGATTCCGATCGGGAATCGGCCGTGTAGCGCACCCGCGGACGAAGGCGGCGGTGTTTGTGCACGCAAGCCGGGACATAACAGTCCTGGGGGTCCGCTCTGCGATTCGCACTACCGTTATTGGCGGAAACACCGAACGCTCAAACCACTTCACCAACAGATCCGCGGCGTGCAGGATCACACCTGTGAAGCGCCGGGCATGACTGAAACCTACTGCGGCAGGGAAGCCAAAAGGCTGACCCCCATACCCCTTTGTGGTACTCATTACGATCAGGTGCGGCGTGGAGTTGAGTTGTACGCCGCTAAGAGGTCGTACCCTTCCAGGGCGCGCGATGAGAACGGCAATAAGCGCTGCTGCATGTGGGAGCAGTGGCTGCCAGAGGACAGCTTTCCACCCAATTCCAATGCTCGGGACGGTCTCCGCAGTCAGTGTAAGCCGTGCGTTGCCGACGAACGCCGGGCACGAATATACGGGATCATCGGCCAGGCCTACAGGGCCCTTCTCGACTTGCAGAACGGCGTGTGTTACCTCTGCCGGGAAGTTTCAGAGGGCCGGCAGGGACTCATGGTTGATCATGACCATTCGTGCTGCTCCGATAGTCAAAAGACATGTGGGTTCTGTATACGGGGGCTGCTGTGTTGGAGTTGCAATGCGGCCATTGGGCATGCCAAGGACAGGGCAGAATTGCTGGAAAGAATGTCAATGTATTTGCGTGTGGGGGCCGATCACGTGGCGGCCTACTTAGCAGAGAAGAGAATCGCGGCAACTTAGCGGCATGTTGAATCGATCTGCCGAAAGTGGTTCGGCATACGCAAGCGACTATCTTTCGGTCGAGGCCACTTGCGGCGTTAATTGGATGCGACATGCCCCGGCTGCACCAAGAATGTCAGTGGTGCCGAAGATACTGGCCTCATGTACAAGCTTTATGACTCAGAGTCGTTCGTCGCGGGAGCTTTCTTGCCCGCTCGGTGCCTGCCGTGGTTTTTTTCGGAGGTTCCGACCGGCAAGGCCAGTTGTCAGGAAGATCGCCTAACAAAGGGCGATCAACAATGCGAAGCACTTGGGCGGTGGTGGTGAGCCTGGCGACTGGCATCGAGGGTGACGTCGCCCGCATCGAGGCTGCTCTTAATACACCGACCCTGAAACTGCTGGACCGCAAGTCCGCGGTCGTCGCCATGCCTCTCTTCGCTGCCGTGTTCCCCGACGATGCGCAACCGATTCCGGTCGAGCAGTTCCACACCCGCATCGACGCCCTCCTCGATGAGCTGCGAGCAGTCGGGTACACGGTGCCCTCCGCGGGCGGCAAGGCCCTCGCCATGCAGTGGGTGCGTGAGCGGTGGCTGTACCGGGACCCGGGGCGCGGGCAGGAAACCTATCAGCTCACCGGCGACGCCAGGCAGGCCCTGGACTACGTGATCCGTGCGAGCCGATCCCAGCTCAACGTCTCCGTGTCGCGCATCGAAACCATGCGGCGGGTCATCTCGGATGCCGCACAGGCGGCCAATCCGGACCGCGAGGAGCGTAAGCGCAGGCTCGCCGAAGAGATTGCGATCCTGCAGGAAGAGTACGACCACCTGGCCGCCGGCGGAGAGCTGCGGGAATCCTCGGAAGCGGAGTTGTCCGAGCAGTTCTCCAACGTGCTCCGCGAGCTCGATGGCCTGCCGTCCGACTTCCGCCGGGTCGAGGAGGCCGTGCGGAAGATGCACCGGGGCATCACCAAGAGGTTCCGTGAGGAAGAACGACCCGTCGGGGAAGTGGTCGACGATTACCTTGCGCAGGCAAGCAGCCTGCTGACCGGTACTGCGGAGGGCAGGGCCTTTGCCGGCGCTCTGGAGCTCCTACGCAAACCTGACTGGCTGACAAGGCTGCGCTCCGATCTGGAAGCCATCCTGGCCCACCCTGGGGCAAGCCGTCTCCTTGCCGATGAACAGCGCCAGATGCGCACGGCGGTGGACATCATCCGCCGCGGCATCGCCGACGTCCTGGATCAGCGCCAGCGCCTCACCGCCACCCTCCGGGAACACATCGAGAACTACGACCACATCCGCAACCGCGAGCTCGACACGGTCCTGCGCGGAATCGACCGGGAAATGCGGACCTGGATGCAGTCGGCACGCGCCCGGGACCACGTCGGCGTCCAGTTGATCCCGCCGGGCCTGGACATAGCGGCGTTGCGGTTCAAGACCTACGATCCGGAGAGCCAGCGTCCGCCCGAACCGCTCGCGGACGTCTCTGACGAGGCGCCCGCGTCGCTGTCCCTGGAGGACATCCGTAGGCAGGGCGGCCCGTCACTGGACCAGCTGCGCCGCCGGATAGAGGGAAAATCCGCCAATGGTGAGCTTGAGTCCGCCGCGGCGCTGTTCAACTCGCTGCCCGGAGACCTTCGCCGCCCCGTCGAGATCCTCGGGCTCCTGCACCTTTTCACCGGACTCGGGGCCGTTGCCGATCCCAACCAGCGCGAGGCCGTGTACGCAGTGCGGCCCGACGGAAGCACGCGCACATTCCTGATGCCTGCCGCCACGATCCGGCCCGCCGGGGACACGCAGGACACCGATACCGAAGGAGCACGCCAATGACAGACGTCGCCGCGATCGACGAGGACTCCGTGGACCCTCTGGACTTTCTGTCGGATGAGCCCCCGGCCGGGGACGAGGACGGCACGGAGAGCTCGCTGTCCATGTTCGAGAGCGATGCCTCGATCCTGTTTCCTGACCAGCGCCGATGCCTTCATGCGCTCCTGAAGCATCGGTACCTCTCGGCGGAGCGTCACCCCGACCACTGGCAGGTTCTCCTGGCCAACGACGACGTGATCCGTGGCCGGCTCAACGAGCTGTTCTTCGAGCTCTTCATAGACCGGGACCACCAAATCGCGTTCAAACGTCAGGCAGTTTCGGAGACGGGCGATCCTCTTCCTTCACTGCTGCGGGACGTGTCCCACACGAAAGAGGAGACCATCATGATGGTCTACCTGCGGCAAAGGCTCTTCTCCCAGCGCCAGGAGGGTGAGGACGTCGTCTTTGTGGACCGTCAGACGCTGCTCGATGAGGTGGCCGACCAGCGCCCCGAGCATACGACCCACCGCGCCATGGACCAGAAACGCGCGCTGAAGGCGGTTGACGGGCTGGCCACGGCCGGCCTGCTCCTGAAGACCGCCGATCCCGACAGGTTCCGGATCTCTCCCATCATCGAGATCCTCATGCCGGTCGAGAAGCTGCGCACTCTGTGGACGTGGCTCATGGAGCAGAACGGCACCGCGCAGGACGGTGACGGCGCCGGCGACGGCTCCGATACCGACGACGAAGAAGACGATGAACCAGACCTGTTGACCGAGCTGGGGAAGGACAGCGCATGACCCTCGAACTGGAAATACCCGACCTGCAGGTAGCCGCGACGGAGCACGCCCAATGGCGGGTTGAGGCGCTCCAGCTGGTGAACTGGGGTGGCTTCCACGGCCGCACCGAGGTGCCGTTCTCGCCTGGCTCCACCCTGCTCTCAGGGGCGAGCGGCACCGGGAAGTCGACGGTCCTGGATGCCTACATCGCGCTGATGATGCCCTCCAACACGCCGTTCAACGGTGCGTCCAACGACGCTGGCGGCCGGGCACGGTCTGCGGAGCAGCGGAACCTGCTGACCTATCTCCGCGGCAAGATGGACACCAGCCGGGTGGACGGCTCGGACGAGATGCGCGATCAGGTGCTGCGCGGTGCGGGCATGACGCCGGTCTGGGGTGCTCTGGCCGCGACCTTTGTCAACGATCAGGGCCGGCGCTACACGGCGATGCGAATCTATTTCGTCAAGGCCGGCGGCTCCGTCAACGGCGACGTCACGACGACGTTCGCTGCATACGAGGGCTATTTCGACACGTCCAGGCTCGCGCCGCTGGCCGCCAGCCGCTTCGACAAGCGGGCACTGAAGGCAGCCGCGCCCGGGCTCACCACGTTTAACACCTTCTGGGAGTTCGAGGGGACCCTCCACACCCGACTCGGCATCGGCGGGGCCGACGGCGGCCGCAAGGCCATGCGGCTTCTCGCTCGGCTCCAGGCCGGGATGGAGGTCAAACGGGTGGACGGGCTGTACAAGACGATGGTGCTGGAGGAACCCGTCACGTACCAGGCCGCCGATCAGGCGCTTCTGCACTTCGCCAATCTGGAGGCGTCGTACTCGAAGATGGTGGATGAAGCCAACAAGGTCAAGGTCCTGCAGCGCCTGCCCACGCTCCAGACGGAGCTCGCGGACGCCGAAGCCAGGGAACTGATGATCCGCCACTTCGGGGCTGACGAGGAGGGACCCTCGTCGTTCCGCCTGTGGAAGCTCCGCACCGAACGTGGCCTTCTTGACGACGCGGTGCTGGCGAACCGCCGGGACCACGCCGCGGCCAGCCGCTCCTTCGCCCAGGCCAAGGCGGACGAAGCGGAGTACGGGGCACGCCTTGAGAGGATTGCCCGGGACAAGGCCGCCAACGGCGGTAATGCGATCGAGGAACGCCGCCAGAAGATCGCGGCCCTTGAGAGCAGCCGTGACGGGGTTTACCAGGCAAATCTCAAGTTCCAGCTGAAGACCGAGGCAATCAACCTCGTCGTGCCCGAGACCGCCGGGCAGTTCGCCGAGGCCCAGTCCGCGGCCGGCGACTTCCTGTCCGGTTACGAGCCCCGCGAACGTGATTTGGACGAGCAGGAAGGGCATGCCCGCGAGGACCTTGCCCCGCTCACGGCACGGCGGAAGGACCTCACGGAGGAGGCCGCGTCCCTCAAGGACAGGGCCGGAATGGTCCCGATGAGGTTGCACAACGCCCGGCTGCAGATGGCGGCGGCCGCGGGCCTCGATCCGATGCGTGATCTTCCGTTCGTCGCGGAGCTCATTGATGTCCTTCCGGGTGAGGAGACCTGGCGTAAGGCCATCGAAACGACCCTCGGCGGCCTGGCCCGCACTGTGCTGGTCGACCGCAACACCCGTGACCGGCTGTCTGAAGCCATCGACGGCGTCACGATCAGGCCGCGCATCAACTACCGGGCAGTGACCCTGGCCGAACACGAGGACTGGCGCGGAGACTCCGCCCTGGTCTCGGGCAAGCTTGCATTCCTGGACTCGCCGTTCTCGCGCTGGGTCCAGGACCGGGTAGCCGGCAGCGGCGTCGACCACCTGTGCGTGGCCGACGCTGCCGGACTCGCAGGCCCCGGATCCCGGGTGACCAGGTCCGGACAGACCCGCTCGGGTGACCACGGCGCCCACGGGGAATCAGGTGAGGGCAACATCATCGGGTTCTCCAATGAACGCCGGCTCAAGGACATCGCGGAGCTGCTGGCAGAGCTGGAGCCGGAGATCGCCAAGGCGAACGACCGAGTCCGGGACATAATGCAGCGCCGGGCCGACCTCAGGCGGCAGCGTGACGCCCACCTGTTCGTCCAGGACAGCAACTGGTCAGCCATCGACCACCTCGGGATCGACCGGGAGATCACGGAGCTGCAGGACGCCATCAGCAGGCTGCGGAGCACCAATGAGATCCTCGATGCCCTTGAAGCTGAGGACGAGCAGATCAGGCCCCTTCACGGGCAGGCGAACCGGGCCCGGGTCCTGGCAGAACGCGACATGGAGAAGCTGCAGTCCGACTGGAGCTCCCTTGTGACGCGGCAGGACACCGTGCAGGCTGCGGCTGACGACATTGTCGACCGGCAGACGGCAACGATTACCGAGGCCCAGCAGGCGTACCTGGATGAGCTGTTCACCAGCAACTGGGAGGCCACGAGCCTGAAGTCATTCGAGCCGAACATCACCGCCCTGCGCAGGCGGCTCAGGGAGGAATCCGAGGCTGCCCGGCGCAACGCAAAGAGCGCCACCAACGCGATGGTGAGCATGTTCGAGGCGTACAAGAGCAACTGGACCGAGAACAATCTGGGCACCACCGCCGACTCGGCGGACGGTTACCGCGAGATCCTCGACCGGATCCAGTCCGAGGGGCTCTACGAACGCCGCAACAAGTGGCGGCGCGAACTGGCTGCGTGGTCCAGCGATGACCTGCTGCGGCTCAACGACGCCTTCGACACCGCCCTGGCAGACATCGAAGACCGTCTCCTGCCGATCAACAGGATTCTGGAAACGCTGCCGTTCGGGAACAGGGGCGGTGTCCTTCAGATCACCCTCCGCCGGCTTCAGAGCGAAGACCTGGGCAGGTTCCGCCGCGGCCTGCGTGAGCTGTCTTCGGGACTGGCTCTGGAGCTCACCGAAGACCAGATCGAGGCGAGGTTCAAGAAATTGAGCGAGTTCATGGCCCGCATCCGCATCCCGGAGGGCCACACCAAATCCTCGACGTCCCAGCGCGATCGCTACCTCGATGTGCGCCAGCACGTCGTTATCGCCGCGGCCTGCCTCGACAAGGACACCCGCCGCGAGATCGCCACCTACGACTACCTGGGTGATAAGTCCGGCGGCGAAACCCAGGAACTGGTGGCCTTCGTCGTGGGGTCGGCACTGCGCTATCAGCTGGGGGACGAGACCCGCTCCCGGCCCGCGTTCGCACCGGTGTTTCTCGACGAGGGGTTCGTATTATCGGACAGCGAGTTCGCGGGCCGGTCCGTCCGGGCCTGGCAGAACCTGGGGTTCCAGCTCATTATCGGCGCCCCGCTGGACAAGGTGACGTCGCTTGAGCCGCACATGGACCTGCTCCTGACCGTCACCAAAAACGCGCGGGGCTACTCCTACGTCAGCGACCTCCCCGACGAGCAGGACACCCGGGACAGCGTATGAAAACACCGCAAGCCGTCACCGAAGACATCCGCCGCAGACTGAGCGGGAAGTGGCATGCCCACTTGGCCGGGGACGAGGCCGCGTTTCCCCATGCCTTTTCCCTGGGCCGGCCGGCAACATCGGAGCTTCGGGCCGACTACTCCGCTGTGCACGCGCGGACCATGCAGTGGCAGGACTGGGCAAAGGCGCACGAGGTCGTCCTCGACTACGAGAACCGCACAGCAAAGGGCGGGACAACGCAGTCGGTTCCCACCCACGCGCGGGTGGTATCCATCGACCATGCCGCGGCCCTCGCAGCCGGAGACTGGGCCGACAGGCTCGCCCGTGCCCGCCTGCGGCTCGGCGTCCTGCGTGATAAGTATCCGCACTTGGACGACGTCGGGAAGACGCTCCGTACCCTCGACGCATACGGGGAGGTCGATTTCGGGCTGCTCCTGTCTGTCGCTGACTGGTACCGGCGGGACCCGGCCCGCGCCAACCTTGGTGTCACCCCCCGTCAGGTCCCGATCCCGGGTGTCCACGCAAAGTGGCTACAGTCCCACCGCCGCGGCGTTCAAGCGCTCACCGGGATAGACGACCTCGGCCTGCTGCCAGGCCACCCGCCCCGGATCCACTTCACTTACCTCGACCCCGCGCACCTCGCCGCCGGCCGCCGCGTCCATGACTCGGCGACAGCCGGCGACAGCTACACGCCGGCCTATCTCCCGGAGGTCGTGGTCATCTCGGAGAACAAGGACACCGCAATCCACTTCCCGGCCCTGGCCGGCGGCATCTGCGTCGAGGGGGTCGGCAAGGGCGGGAAGACGCCGGCATCGTTCCCGTGGATCCGGGATGCCGCCGTGCTGGTCTACTGGGGTGACATGGACCGCGACGGCTATGAGATCCTCGATGGCTACCGTGCCGATTTCGGCCGCGACATCGACTCGATCCTCATGGGCCCGGATGCCTATGCGGTGTACGAGCCGTTCGGCACCGAACTGGACCAGACGGGCAGGATTCTCCAGCCAGGCACTCCGAGGCCCGCGGACAGGCTCCGCGAGGAGGAACGGGCCGTCTATCTGCGTCTTCTCGATCCGCAGCACACTGGCCACCGGCGCGTCGAGCAGGAACGGATCCCTCTCACCAAGGCACTTGAAGAAGTCGAGTTGGTCTGCCGGAGGATGGCCAGCCGCGACGATCAGTGACCCGCATGGGAACTCTTGGGCCGTAGCAGCGAAGAGGAAGAGTGAACCATGAGCAAACCGAAATGCCCGTCGCGGTCAGAGCCACAGCGACCAGGAAGCAACGTCGCTGGTTGAAGACCCGGTACCGCAGCGTACGCCATGACGTTAGATCCGCTGACGGGCGCGAGGAGTACGGAATCCACTTTGACGCCGTCCTCCAGGGCGCCTGGTAGCCGGCTGGAGGTCAGCACATGTTGCCGACCGGGCTTGCCCGCAAGAAGGTGCCGGACCATGGGTGGACTATCCCTTCGGCCGGCCACCGGAGCCAGCTGAACTCCGGGAGACGTGAAGCCCGAGTTCAGCGGACACCGGGTGTCGGTGCACGATCTGCGGGATGGCATGGGCCACGCGGATCCGCAGCCCACGCGGCGGTACGACCGGGCGAGGGATATCCTGCAGAAGTCCGCCGGCTACGACGTCACCCTGGCCCTGGGATAGGGACCGCCCACGCCTCCGGCACCAAGTAGCTCGGAGTCGTGAACGATATGACCTCGGAGGAAACGACTCCGCCGGCGGCCGAGACCGTGACCGCGATCTACCAACTCCCCGTTCCGATTTGGATCTCTTCCAAGACTTTGACCGGACCTATCCCTCCGGTGTGGGCCGGGTGCGGTTCGACGGCGTGATACCGCGGGGCAACGGCGCCGCGGGTGGCCTCCCTGTCGACGACGGCGTTGTCGTGCCGGCCTCCGTGGAGGGCAAGCCGGTCGAGTGGACAACAGGAACGCAGCCACGATCGCCAAGGAGTTCCAGTCGGCGACCACCCTACGCCGAAGTGTCGTCACCGCGGTGGGGGCCCCGAGGATGCTACCAGGTCGTGGCGGGGCGCCGACCAGCGGCCTGGAGAGTACATCCAAATCTGGTTCGATCAGGTGCGCAATTGGGTAGAGATCCAGAAGGGGCAGGACCCCGATCTGAAATCCTTCGCAATCTGCGCCAGCGGCGCTTCCCCTTGCGGGCCACATCAATAACATCCTGGCGGAACTCCGCCCGATACGGCGTGGGCATGGTCAACATCCTTCCGCGAGCACAAGCTCGCTAGGTCAAGGAGTCAACAAAACCGGGGGCAGTCCCGACACTCTGACCGCCTTGCCCACACGAACCAAGCGTCCATCTGCGTAGTCCTAATCTCTGATAATGCCTGACCCGCATTAGGATGAACCCGCAGTGTCACCGTGGAAAGGATGCTTTCCAATACACCACGAGAGGAGAGTCACTCACATCGGCATCCTGCTCGTCGCTAATTCGCTTCAGCGACCTGTAGTTTGCTGGGATCGCCCAGCGCGACACAGGACGCCTTAGCGCGCGTCAGTGCCACATAAAGCACACAGTGCTCGGGTTCCAACTTTTGAAGCCCACCCGCAAGGGTCTGCTCGTCCTTCTCCGACAAAACGACACCTACTCGTTGCCACTCTCGACCTTTGGCCTGGTGAACGGTCAGGCCGGGGATTAGATCGTCTCTTTGGAGCCGTCGACGCAAGGCTTCAACTTCGAGGTGTCGGATCGGTTCTCCTTGTCGGGGAAGTCGGGAAGGCCGCCGGTTCGCACCTAGGTCCAGGGCTGTGTCACGTAGGAGGTGGAGCACTTGAGCAGCACTAACGCCATTGAGCATTGCGTGTAGGACTGGTTCGAGGACTGTGGCTTGGATGGGGGCCAGCTCCGATGGGTCGATCCCGAGGATGACGCAGGCGGACTGCTTTCCGAACGAGTCACGCCCAAGTTTCCGGCGTGAGACTTCGTCCAAGAGGAGGTTCAGCATCCCGTCAGTTGCATTCCCGACCGAGCGGAAAGCAATGGGAAGAACGTTGTCACCGACATTCCACAGGTGTACCCACCTGCGGGCCAGGGCGACGTCCACGACGTCACTGGTGTGCCGGGGAATGGTCACCGGCGCGCTGGCCCGAAGCAACCGTGACAAGTCAGGCATTTGCTCACCTATAAACCGGAACGACTCGGGCTGCTCGTACTCATGAAATGGGAGGCTGTCGATCAGAGTCTGCACCTTATCCGGGGTTGCGCCGCGCCACTCATAAAGGGCCTGCCACGGGTCCCCAATGAGCGTGAGATGGGTGGAATCGGTTTCATTCGACCCCGCCGTCATTGCCATCCAGAGGTCGAGCTCATCGGCGTCGTAGATTTCGTCAATGATGATGTGCCTGAAGTTTGACGAAAACCAGCGTTGGATTGCGTCGACAACGCCATCGAGACGTATCGCCGAGCGCAATATCCAACGGACGTCTTCATGGCTAGCAAACCCCTCCATTAGAACGGCACGGTGGTCAGCCACCCCACCGATACCGTACTCCGGTGCGCTTAGCTGAAGCCCGTGGCTCACGACCTGTCCAGACTGGTCGCATCTAGCGATGCGTTTCCAGTTGGTCACGGAAAGGAATCGGAAGCCGCGCCTTCCACGGTATTCATCTAGTACCTCGACAACGGAGTGCCCTCCTGGCCAGCGAATAAGTCCCCGGTCGATCAGGTGGTGCAGGATGCGAACGTGCAGATCGTCGAAGGTCGTGACCATGTTCGGCAGTTGAATCGTGGGCTTCCCCCACCTCGCGGTGATGCGGGAGCTCAGTTCCGCGACGGCGGCCCTGTTGAAACTCAAGCCCAAAACCCCGCGTCGGTCTGAGGAGCGCTGGGAAGCGAGGTATCCAAACCGTTCCGCTGCCACGGTTGTCTTCCCGGACCCGGGTGCCGAAATGATGTTTATGAAGGGCCGTTCGGAGACGGCCGCGACCACCTGCCGATCGGTCAGTCGAAGTGCCATCAGATTTGGCCGCCAGGCCCGCTCTCGGCTCCGGACTCCTTTGTCATCTCACCGTCGCCGTCGCCGTCGCCTCCATCCTCTACCGCGACGTGACCAGCCCAGAGCCAGTCAAACAATTCAACGAGTTGCTCCGGCACCTGCACAGTGGACGCGGTCTCATCTACAAGGGCAGCGAGTTCAAATGCGAATTCCCCCTTCGCTTTTTTCCCCGAGGAAGTCAGGAATAGGTCATCAATACTCTTCGAGGTCAAAGCCCCTATCACGGACTGGCCGAGCGAGGCCAAGGCTTTCTCTATCAGAAGGTCGTTTCCGTCCACTAAAGTTGGCTCGAGGGTCGGGCGAGACCAAAACACTTTGAACCGAGTCGAGTCAGCGAAGCCACTTTGCCATGCCGTTGGGCTTGGTTCCGGCAGGGGGTCGTCGCGTTTGTCAGTATCCGACAGCACGGCGACTTGACTAGCAAGTTCCCACCCAGGATGCGCCAGGAGACGGACCGGCCATTCACCGACCTTATTGCCGATTGGCACGATGGATAGCGCATCAATAAAAGCGAATTTGGCCCCATCAAGGCTAGCCCACGCTCGTCCGAACGCACGGACAAGGGCTGCCTCGGTAATGCCCTCGACCAACACAACTCGGTCTGCGAAGAGTGCACCCGAGCGGCTAGCGTCCAAATGGAGTGCTGTCATCCTGGTGATCTTTTTCCGATCTGCTTCCTTCCACGGAATGTTTGCCAAGGTGCGGGTGACCACGCGGCCATATTCCCTACGTACTACTACCATTTCTTCGGGCTTGCACGCAGCGACAATTTCGCTCGCGTGGGTCGACACGATTACTTGCAGGTCGGGGCGCTCGACGGTCACCTTGCGGAGATAGCGGATGAGCCCGTGTTGAAGCTGCGGGTGGAGGTGTGCCTCAGGTTCCTCTATGAGGACGGTGGCGTGGAACAGCTGCGGGAAGAACGAATCAAGCTGGTCTTCCGCCTCCTCGCTTCGCATTTCGAGTTTCCGTCGAGCATCCTCAGCGTTATCTGCCGGAGCGGGCTGATTGATATCTCCTAGGGGTTGATTGACACCGACCGCACCATCGGCAGCGCCGGAACTGTCGGCCGGGGCGTTCTCAGAGGTCGTCTCCGGGGATATTGACGGGTCGGGAATGCCGGCGAGAGTGACTGCGATGTGCAGAAGGTTTACGTAGCCGAGGCTCGAAGCCTCGAGACGCTGCGCTTGGTTCGCTTCGTTTGTCGTCGCAAGCATGAGTTCCAAGACACGGGCTAGGTATCCGTCATCCACCTTCTGGGTTCCGATGAACGGGAAATGCTCCTTCACCCCAGTGGTCAGAGTCTTCATATTCTCTGCAATGCGCCCCTGAACGTCGACTAGTAGTTGATGGGTCGTAAGGGAACCAAGCAACGACTCCGCCTGCCGGCGAACGTCACTGAGAGTTCCAGTGGAAGGATTCCGCAGTTGCTCCGCTCGCAGGAGTTCCAATAAGACCCTGGTTTCGCGCCGGGATAGTTCATCCACCGGGTTCCGAAGCGCAGGCAGGTAGATTAGTCGAAGCTGTTCCAGTTCATCTGGGGCCAGGCCGACGGTCCGAGCCCTGACACGGCCAAGCGACCGCTCTAAGGATCTCATCCAAAACGGAGCACTGGTTCCGATCCTCTGGAGCGCCTGACCGAGCGCTCCCTCGGTACGGCCCGGTCCCTCGAATGCGTATTCCATGGCAATATTGCGCGGCGCAAGGCCCAGAACAGCTGCGTCGGGCGGTGCGAGCCGCGGAAACCGATCAGGGTGCGCCAAATAGATGGCGTCATTGATCGTGGTCTTCCCGGCGCCGTTCGATCCGACCAAAAGGCTGAATCGGCCCGGGAGGTCAAGAGTGATGGGGTGCGGTACGGCAGCGCGGAACCCCTCGATCGTAATTCGCTTCAGGTACAAGACACTCCTCGGGTGCACTAATACTGGGTGGGGTGGCCGCGAGTGTCCGCAGCGATACACCTAACCCTTTCCCAATTCATCCGGCCACGGCCGAAACGCAAAATGAGACACCCTCGGGGGCCAGTCCGCGGGCACAATGGCCTGGCCTAAGGCGTGAGCGATTGAACTGCTCTCTTATTGTAATGTCTCAAATTGAACGACTCTGTGAGAGCCGATTTCCTACGTAGCTATCCTAATGACCGAGGCGTTCATGACGGTGTCCCCGATAGTGATCTTTCCCGTGTCCATGTATTCTTGGGAGAACTTTGGATAGATTCCCGATAGTTCTTGTTCGATCTTCACCATCGTGAACGGGAATCCGAATGGATAACTACTTACGTGCTTCAGCTTTGGTAACTTCTTCGCCAGCTGGTCCCTGTCTTCAATAACGTCAAACTCGCACCGGAAGTAGTCACCGTTGGCGTACGATACGAACAACTTCCGCCCATTCGGAGGGCACTCGAATGAAGCAGCACCTTTTGGATCTACTGTCCAAAAGTTGTCCACCAAGGCGGCCCTCAGTGGTTCACCAGGCAATGATGGAATGCGGAAGTTAACCATTTTCTCACCGTTTTTGTTGGTGCGAAACCACAGGACCGGTTCAACCCCCCTTTTGTACGATGATGTCCTCTGGCGCATCCAAGAAGGCGTTGCCACCTACAACGGCAATCATCTCTTGCCGCATCCAATCGAAGCGGCCCGAAACGGATTTTCCCCGCCCCTTGCCTTCCTTTTTTAAAGTCCGCAGTTGATCATCGGTGTAGCTCCTATTATCCGCTTTGTCAGCGTGCTCGCGACAAAGGGCAATCATGCCCTCAGGACGGTGGTGTTTCTCCACACGCCATGGAGGGTCGAAATGATGCCAAGTCAGATATGGGCTTCCGCAGATGTCCCCGTCCTTGTCCGCGGGACAATGGTAACCGACTTCCTCTCTCAGAATATTGAGGACCATAGGCGGAACTGTTCGCGTGACCATGCGAGAGATCAAGCGTGTAGATGCCAAATCAGCAAGTTCGGATCGCAACTGATCTTTCTTGCCTGATGTGTCTTCGTGGATGGTGGCTCGGAATCTGCCGTCCGGGCGTCCAAGAACGTCGACGTCGGCGCTGTTCCCACACAGGACCGAGAGTAATCCAGCCGGGCCACCATCCTCGATCACCGCTTCAGGCGTGCGGTTGAGGATGGCTTGCAGGCCGTACTCGACGACGGTCGCATGCTTTTTGCTTGTGGATTGTCGTGGAAGGACTCCTTCGCCTTAGGGTGACTGTATCGGGCGCCACATCGAGGATTCGTTGGTCGCCACACCGAGTTGCTTGACAAAGTCCTGGCCCGATTAACCCTTTTCTTATGAACCAGTCGAGCGGTTATTTATGCGCAGACGACATGAAGGTGGGCTCACATCTTTTGTCAGCCGCGGAGGGTATGTTTTGGACGTGAACTTCCCTAGACCGAACCAGCACACGGGACCATTGGCAGGTCACGTCCGGAAAGGACGCGTTTACAAGTCCCCGCTTGCCGCGACAGGGATGTTGCGAGCAAACGACTGGTTTAAGGATGACCTACCGGACTTGCTCTGGCCAGCGCTGGTTATGGCCGAGCAGGGCAACGAGAGCGTTCATCGCTTCATCAGCTGGCAGCAGGCAGTTCAAGAACAGCTTGCCCAGCATGGAGAGACTACCGTGATAGCGGAGTTGTTGGATGGGCGTCTGACACACCTAGCGGATCTTGCCGGGAAGTTCCCGGGCTCATCTGCAATCCTATTCGAGGAGGCAAGCCGTTATGGCCTGCTATCAGCGAGCATCCGTCGTGTACTTGGTTCGTATCCGTTCATCCCTGCACCCTGGCTTGCAGGCGAATCACCGCACACACCCCCCGAGCTTGCCGAACTGCAACTCATTCAAGAGGCTCTGCTCGGTGTTCTGCAGGACGGACACCGTGAGGCACTCATCAAGTGCTTCCGCACTTGGAGCACAGTCCATGCCGGGACCTTTCGCTCGGATGCACGGACAATCCAGCTATTGAAGTCCTATCCTGGCGATACCGGCACGAGGTCCGCAGCAGATACCGCTGTGCGAGCCGGTTGGGGGGCGCATAAGGGCATGCTGCTTGTCAAAGATCCGAAGCACTTCGATCATGCGATCAAGTGGGCGCGGGTGTTCTGGGGGGCGAACTCGATGACTTCCCGGTGTATCCGCAAAAGTGAGACGGAGGACGACTACGTGGATGGCACCGATCAGGAGGAGCATGAAATCGAGGTGCGGACCTCGGACAGTCTGCCTGTCGAGCACGCCGCTCCGACCCCAGTTCCTGAAGACGGAGCGCATCTTCGCCGTTTCACAATGGATGTGTTGAGCAGTTTCATTGAGGCCATCGAGACAGCGCCTGCGCGCCTATATGAGAAGGCGCGACAGGAGGTCATCTCGGGACTGGTGGCCCGTGCAGGGCGGGACCTCATCGCTGTGCTTTCGGCTCCCGATCTTTGGTGCATGGAACATGGTGCGCACATCGCGCGCATGCTTGTAGAAACAAAGATCTACCTCCGTTGGATGGCTCTTCAGGATCCATCTATCTATCGCGAGTTCCAGGAGTATGGCGCGGGCAAAGCCAAGCTCTATGCCCGCATTTCGGATGAACTACCTGTAAAAGCACGTACTGACGGTTTTCGTGAGGCAGCCGAGGAATTGAAGCGACTGAGCCACAATAACGACGTCGTGGATGACCGGGTTGTTGACACCCGTGACACGTTTGCGGGTGGGAAATCCATTCGGGCAATGGCTGACGAGGCAGGCCTTCTGGATTTGTACCGACAGGCCTACTCGCTTGCGAGTGGAGTCACCCACTCGGAGTGGTGGTCCGTTGAGACACATGCCATGGAGCCCTGTCTGAACGTACTTCACGGGCTGCACCTAGTTCCCAGTTTCTCACTGAGCTTTGGGGGCAATGTCTCACTAGCCTCATCGTGGGTTGACCAGTTCTACATGCTGTCACGCACCGGGTTATCCATTTTGGAAACTGATGAAGATGCAGTCGCTTCTGCCTTTGCCTGGCTTGAAGAGCCGGATCAGGAACCGCCGGAGTCAGCTTAGAATCTAGTGTCTCGCGTATTTCGCACTAAGGAATGATGTTGACGTCCTATTAGCGGCACGGTTCCCGATGGCAGGCGTTCAAACGCAGGCTACGAACAGGCGCCAGGGGTGCAGGGCACAAACATGCGGCGGCGCGAACGGGGAGGCCTGCCGCGCAGCCTCACGCCGCCGCTTCGGGAATGCCTAGAGCGTCTCCTGCCCCGAGGCACGACGAATTAGGTGTCAAGGCAAGAAAGACTTGCCCGGACCTACGGCCGGTAGCTGAGTGTAAAGCCAAAACAGGAGGTGTTGACAGCGTCAACACCTTTGGCGTTAGATCGGCTCGTACCTCCGTCGGACTGCCTCGGATTAGGCATGTTTTCGCGGGTTCCCAGTATCCACAGGGGCTGGAATGCAGTTCGAGTCCCACCTCGGGCACAGTGTTTCCGCAGGTCAGGGGCTTTTTGTTTTCCGGCTGTTGACAAAGCTTGACACTTTAGGAAGTCCGGGTGTAAGGCGGGAACATTCAGTGCGACTGATGGCGTGTGATGCCCTGACCATGTTGCCTGCTAAGCGGGCCACACGGCCCTTGCTGACCAGCTAAGGGCCGGCTGCTGGTCCTTCCGGTGGTGCTCGCCATCCAGTCCGACCACAACGAGCTGTTCCTGGGTATCAGCTGCTACCTGCCATCCTCACCCCCTATGGATCTGATCGCCATCAAGCCCTGCCGGACCATCCCACGCGGGGTGAGGCCGGTCTTGTGTTGCTCGGCTGGGCGGCTGCCTCCCTGGCCGTGCGCTGCTTACCGGGAAGCGCCGGGACGCCTGACCGGTTCCCCCGGCCGGCGCCAAAGCGGCATGACGGACGCTGCCAGCCACGTCATTTTGGCGCCGCTACCAACCCTGGTGCGTGAGCAGACAAACGCTTCTTCTTCCGTGCTGCACGCAGTTCGAGCTCCCTCCGGATCCTGATGCGCCGCATACGCCATTCCATGACATAACTGTCCTGTTTGGAGTAGTTGCAGGTGGGGCATGCCGGAAGAATGTTCCCCAGCGAATGCCGGCCTCCCCTTTCCAGCGGAATGACGTGCTCTTTGTGCAGCCGAGCCGAAAACTTGCCACAGTAAGAGCAGCAGTTCCGGTACCTGACCTTCAGCCGCTCCCAGTCTTTTAGCGTGAACAGGAACGTCTCCGCGCCCTTCTGCAGTGCCCGTCGCTTGCCGCTGTGCATGTTTCGCAGCGGCACGTGCGCGCGTGCGTACCGGCGGTTGACCTTCAGTCGGCGTTCACGATGGGTGCTGTAATCCACACGCGCCCGTGCGCGTAGGACGAGAACATAACCCGGGTCGGCAGCATGTCGCTTGGCGGTGTTTTCGCGGGCTTTCCTGGCGAAGTACGGCTCCCGGCCCTCGCGGTACTTCTTCATCCGCAGAAGGTGCCAGGCGTGGTGTCGGAGATAGTGGGCCTTTTGGTTGCAGGAGTTCGAGCAGTAGATCGCTTTCGGGCCGCGGGTCGCAGGCAGTTGGGTGCCGCAAACAGGGCAGGGCGGCCGGTCCAGCCTGCGGGCCGCTGCCCGTTCCCGCAGGCGTGCTTCGTGGTTCGCCTTTGAGCGGGCTACTTTCTCCGGGTTGTCTGCCTCCCATTTTTTCCGCCGGCAAGGATCCGAACAGTAGATGGCACTGAGGTTAAGATGCTCAGGCAGTGGACCGAGGCAATAGACGCAAAGACGTTCCGCCTGCAGTTTGGCTGCGATCTCGGCCCGCTGGCGGTACCGGTACTTGTGTCGGCACGAACTCGAGCAAAACAGGGCGGTTGCCACCCTTCCGGCCATGCTCCCGCCACACCCTTCGCATTTGCGTCCGGCGTCCCGCACAGCTGCCCGTTCGTCGCTCCGCTTCTTGTTGGCCGCCCTACGTCCGGCAGCGTCAGCCTCAGTGTTACGGGCACGCCACGCCGACCGAACACAACGCTGCGAGCAGTATCGGGCCCCGGCCTGGCGGCCAACAATTGGACCGTGGCAGAACTCACAAAGACCCTCCATGGAGCCAAGGTTACTTCGACAGGCCGCCCATGGCAGATCGGGCCGCCAGCTCAACATCAAGCTCCTCGTGCTGTTGAGAAAGGTTGACTTTCTCGACCAGTCGGGTTCCGGCCCGTCGCGCCCTGGCCTGATGCCCCCGGGTGATCGCGGAAGGGTGGGAAGCGCAGGACCCCGATCAGGGCCGCCTGCACATCTCACCAGAGCACCGTTGATGTCGGGGGTGCTTGTCATATCGCACGCATGTGCAGCGAATTATCTTCCGGGCCGCTCAGCCACTGGCAGTGAAGGCTCGAATGGCGGGATCGGCCCGGTCCATTGATGTCCTCGCGCTAGGTGATGGCCCCGACTTTCGCATCAGTGGCGGTCTTTCACCAGGAGTGAATCGCTGGTGTCGAAAGCCGGCTGATTCCTAGTATTGCTTGGCGAGGCGCTTCAGGCGCTCTTCGTCTCGTATAGCATGACTAGGCATGGCACTCTTCAGCCTACTTTCGCTTCAAGGGCCTGCGCTTTGAAGCAGGCACGTCGGCTACACCGCATTTTTGAAATGCCGCGCGAAGAGCGACTTTCCGTCGTCGGCAAGGGGCTGGAGCATTTAGGCGCACATGTTCAGCAATTGATGTGCTCGATAAAGCACCTCTTGAAGGAAAACCAGAAATCCGGGGCGGGGGCACTTCAAGTAATCTGCCTCGAGGAGAGCGCTAAGGCGCTCATTCTGCTTGACATCGCGCGAACGCATGACCAGAGGGTGGCTCGCAAAGGACGCGATTATTTCTATTTACATCTCCCTCGATTGATCTACACGAAGGTTCACGCGGGCAATCCTGCTGACTTTGCTGCGATCGAACGGTACCTAACATGGCTTCGTCCGAGTCATTATCTTGATGGACCCAATGACGTGGATTGGATCTGGCGTAATGATTTGCTCAGAACCCGGGAGAATGCCCTTTACGTGGATTACGAGGAGACAGATGAGGGTTATGTGGACGGGAGGTAACTCGGACCAGTTTTACGTCGACACCGCGGCACCCCGGCTCCTCCTCGCTATGAAGCATGCAGGGCTTCTCACAGAGAAAGGGGCGCGGGCCACGGCAGCGGTGTGGAAAGGAGCAGTGTTCGATTCGGATACTCGCTGGGAGTTTTGCCGGGAAAAGGCTCGGGAGGTACTCGCCGCGGTCCTGCCCGCGGACACAGTTCTTTCCGAGCGGCTGGGGTAGTGCCTTGCGTCTGATTCTTGAGAAATGGACTGTCCCGCTTCTGTCTCTCGACCTGAAGGAAGAGCCTATTTCCGTAGAGGCTCTGATGGAGCGCCAAGACCGATACCTCGGCCGCCAATACGGGCTGGTAGATCATTTTGGGTTGATGTCCCTCGCCAGATAGGCAGCAGCACGACGCAGAATCTCATTCTCCTGCTCCAACAGGCGGTTCAGCTTCGTCAGCTCCCGCATGTCGGCAGACTCCGCTCCCACGGTCCCTGCCGTCCCGGATTCCTTGCGCTCGTCGATGACAAGCCAGCCTTTCAGCGTCGTGACCGAAAGCCCGAAATCCTTCGCAATCTGCGCCAGCGGGCCTCGCCCTTGCGGGCCATATCAACGACATCCTGGCGGAACTCCGCCCGTACGGCGTGGGCATGGTCAACATCCTTCCACGAGCACAAGCTCGCTAGATCAAGGAGTCAACAAAACTGGGGGGGCAGTTCCAAGTACTTCCGGGGCAAATAAGTAAGAAACCCCGGCAGTCGTGATGCGCAGCATGGGACTGGGTTCGTTCGTAGCTAGCCGCTGCCTAATTGCTGCCTCGCGTCGTAGCTCTGCAGCTTCGACTAGCATATCCATTCTTTACAGAACCTAAATGACAGGTGCGACAGAGTGTCTCGCCAAGATCTATGGCGAATTACCTAGATCGCTCCCAGATAGCCAAGGTAGTTAGCCATCAATTGATCAACCATGTTCGCCTCCAACTGTCCGATCCGGTCATCCAGGAAGGCTTTGTCTAGTGGTTGAATCAGGCAAACACGCGCCCATCCTTTTGAACTCAGACCTCCGGTGTTGGCGGGGATCCTGACGTCGTATTCACTAACTTGAGCCCCCGATGATACTGGACAGACAACCACGATGGGCCAGTCAGAGTCATCATTTTTGTGATCCCCTGTCAGTACGACTACCGGGCGCCGGGGGTGCGTCGTGCGGTTCTGCTCTGGAGGCATGTCAATCTCTGAGTCAGCAACCCAATACAAATGCCCACGGCGGATCGGTGCAGGAAAAGACGTGGGGCTCAATGCATAGCTCGCGCCGCTGATCTCCGCATGTGTCGTGTCTCGCCGAGTTCACGCCTTATGCCTTGCCCGTCTTCCTGCATTTGTGCACGCTGAGTAGCCCGCAGGATAGATGAGTACCTGGCGAGGGTACTCTTGTAATCATCGGTTGTCGCGACGATACGCGGCTCTGCATAGCGCTCAAATTCAGTCCAGGAATTAGCGATTTCATCGTTAGGTAGCACGATATTCCGCGCTCCTTCTCTGAAATGTTGAGGCCATGGACCGACGGCGTGCGTAATAGCTCGGAGCTTGGACGCCGTGTAACCCCCAAAATACGTCCACACGCATTCCAGGTTCGCAACAACTTCCGGCGCCAGTTCAGGCTCTCTACAGGCGGCCAGCCGGATCGCTTGGCTACCAAAGGCACTGAACTGCCGATACACCTGTTGAACCACGGGGCCGTGATCCCACGCTTGTACAACTTCCCGAAGTAACGCGCGGCCCGTTTCATGCAGGTAGCGGCTCTGCGCGAGATACACAAGTTTTTGCAGCTTTAGGTTACTCAAGTCTTGTTCGGGATCGCCTTGCGCCTGAAGAACGAACCACTGGGCAACTTGGGTTGCAGGCAGTTCGGCGGCTTGCTGAGATTCAGTTGGCACGATGCGACACCTCCCCCGTGCAGTTCCTATCACTATCTTGACATACCTTGGCATGAGACTGGCTATCGGCTTGATAACAACTCCCCATCGGGGGACCCCATGAAATCCTCAAGGACAGGCACCCCACCCGGGCTTCCCATTGCCCTAATCAAAAACCACGCCGACGATCTGGACGCCGTAACAGGCGCCGTTCATGAAACCAAGCCCGCACCTCGCCACTCGGAGAGTGCATAGAGCGCTGAATAATGCGGTTAGGATTCACATCAATCGGCTTCACTGACTCGCCCCTAGCTGCTCTCTTGCTGACCTATTAGAGACGCTCCACCCCGACGACGACTTCTCCTTCGCCGCTAATCCCAGAGTCTCGAAGGTGTACTTGAATTGTTGGTAACCCAAGCCGAGCCACCGTTATTCCCAAAGAGTCACTAAGACTCACAAACAACGAGCAAAGCCGCGGTGCCACGGGACGAGTCGTCCCATGGTGTAGGGCGCACAGGCTCTCACTGCTCGATCCCAGCGGTCCTTGGGACTGTCTGAATAACGGTGTGTGGGTCCGGCCTGATCCGAAAGGAGACGGCCGTGTCGGAATCCACGACCGAGATGACAGGGGTGATGATCGATCCTGTGACGGGATAGATCATCGATCAGAAGGAGCTTGCGGAGTGGTTGCTCGCTCAACCCAAGGAACAGGGCGTGAGCCTGGTGGGCCCCGATGGGTTGCTGAACCAACTCATGAGGAACGTACTCGAAACCGCGAGTCAACCAAGGCCCGGGGTGTTTCCTTCGAGCAGCTCACCGATGAGGCATTCGAAGCTTTTGGTCGCGATCTTTGCAGAGGCCTGCACCCATCGTGGGAGGTCACCCGTAATGGTTCCACCGGCTACAAGCAGTTTGGCACAGGACCTGACACAAGGCACCAGACGCAGGGTGTTCCATGGCCTGCACTCTCCAACCCTCTACGGGTCCTATTCCCGTGCAGTTGGCCAAGACGACCCAGTGGAAATAGCGATACGAGATGGCGCCAGCGAGATAGCCACCCCCCGTTTCAGCTCCAATCCATTCGCCTCGGTTCCACGGTCCGCGGTGACGTGTCATGCACACTGCAAGGTCATGCGCGCTCCTGCACTTTGGACCTATGAGATGCACGAAGGGGGACCGCCGTGACCAGATTCGAACCGACATATCTGTCGCAAACGGATGCATCCAAAACGAGTTGGCCTGATGCGTTGCAACCGGCCACAGAGCGGACTGCCGTTCCTCCTCAAACTGGGGGCGGCAGTCGCTCTGTGTTCTTCAAATTCTGTCAGAAAAGGGGTGTTGACAGTGTCAACAGATTTGCCGTCGGACTGGGTCGTACATCGGCCGGACCGCGCCGTACTCGGCATGTTTTCGGAAGTTCCCTGTGTTTCCGGGGCCTGGAAGCCGGTTCGAGTCCCACCTCGGGCACAGCATTCCCCCTCGTCAGAGGGGTTTTTGCTTTAACGTGTGTACAAAGCTTGACAAGCGCCTCTGACGCTAGGTTCGCGGGCTGGTGCCTGGCCGCCGCGGTGGCCTATGAAGGTGTGTGGGTGGCGGGTTCAAGTCCCTGGCTGGTGGGCCCTCCGCCTGCTCTGGGGTGGGGTTATGCGGTTCCTCGTTCCCGTTCGGCCGGGTTGGTCGTGGATGGCCAACACCAGTTCATGGCTCAGGGCCCGGGGTACGGCATGATGAAACCGGCTTTGGCGCGGAGGTTTCTTTGGACAGCTAATCCTGGCTGCAGGGGAGTGCTGTGGCTGTCCGGTTGTCTTGCCAAAGGGGGTGTGGACAGTGTCCACACTTACATCTGATTTTTGGCAGTGCCTCTGGCGGTCGGCCCCTGAGTCTTCGACTTACCTGCACTCAATGCACGTGCGGGCTCGGAGCTACGTACCTGCATGAGGACGAGCGCGTGCTAGCAGTTGTACTGACCGACCCCAGCAGACGCGGGGGCGGAGCTATCGCGCACATCTCGGACCGGTTTCCCAAAATACTCTCGGACCTGACTATGGGCCGGGCCCTGGCACGCTGAGCGACCGGTCGTTACTTCTTCTCAGGGTCCTTTGTGACCACGAGAATTCCGTAGATGACTCCGGGGGAGTGCCCGAGCAGCTGCCACAGCAGTGCCCAGAGTACTTCCGGTTCTGGCCCTCGTGCAGGAGGACGGCCAGCGGCGGCAGGAAGAACACAGGACGATGAGCAGGATCTTCTTCATACCCCAATCCTGTTTCATTGGAGGTCGGGTGGGCCTCCGCTCGGGTTGGATTCACGCGCCGGCCGCATGGCTTCGACGTCGAGTTCCAGAGCGATCTTCTCGTCCTCGGTCAGCGGGCGCACCGCCTTCTCGAACAGGGCCACCCCGGCGGCCCAGTTGTCCCAGCGCCCGTCGCTGCGGATTGTGCTAGATCTTGATTCCAGCGCGCGCACCGCGGCAGCGATCAGGATGGCTGTGACGACGACGTCGTACGGCATGCCAGTGGTGGTGCAGAAGGTCCACATGTCCGGGTGGGACGGCTCAATGGTGCCCTGCAATCGGAAAGTCTCATGGGCCTCGCCGGCCACCGCGAAGCCGTTCAGACGGATCCCTTCCGCATCGTTGAGCATCGGAGGTCCCTGTCCCTTCGGCCCGCAGACAGTCACAGGGGCGGCTTCGATGATCTTGCGGGCGTCGGCAATAACATCGGCCGTCGCGATTAGGCCCGGGAAGTAATGCGTGTAGCCCATCAGCGCTCCTTAGGTTACTCAAAAAATCTATCCCCGTTGGGGCCATGAAGGCCCGACACCGGCATGGCGGCATTGTGGAAGGATTTACGCATGCTTCGGAATCTGCCACTACCTCAGACGATCCAGATTTACCTTCCCCAGGGTGACCCCGTGGGCATCCGAATGGCTGAGATCACCACGCGCACGGTGAGGTTATTCGAAGTGCCGCGCCCGCTTCTGCGGGATTTCCGGGACATGCCGGAGTCCAAGCAGGTTGGTGTCTATTTCCTGTTCGGCTCATCGTCCTCAGACCGTCCTTCCTGCTACATCGGTCAGAGCGGGGCTATTGGCGACAGGCTGAAGCAGCACTCGGACAAGAAGGACTTCTGGGACCACGCCTTGGTCGCAGTGTCCCTGACCAACACCTGGACGAACACCCACGCGGGATACATGGAATGGCAGGCCATCAAGCGGTCCACCGAAGCCGGGCGGTACGCGCTGGACAACGGCAATGACGCCTCAAATCCTCACACACCGGCGCCATTGGAATCAGACTGCCGCGAGTATCTGGAAACCATTTCAATCTGCTGACAACTCTTGGTTACCCGGTGCTTGAGCCGGTGCGTCAGATTTCTCTTGTGGGATCTAGTGGGGCCGCTGAGACCCTCGTCTTCCGTGAAGGAGGAACTGAGGCCAGAGCAAGGCCGACAACGGAGGGTCGTCTGGTTCTCGCTGGGTCCGTGGGTAAGGCAACGCATCGTCCATCCCTGTCCGCGTCCCTTGTCCGCCGGCGCCAAGACCTCGTCGAGCAGGGCATCGTGGAGATCCGCGGCGACGAGTACGTCTTCGTCAAGGACCAGTTGTTCAGCAGTCCAAGTACCGCCGGGGCTGTTGTCGTGGGCGGCAACATCAACGGCAGAATCACCTGGAAGACAACAACCGGCCGGACTTTCCAGCAGCTTGAGGATGAAGCCCTGAGTTAGCGCTGCATGGAAGATGCGGCTGCACGCAACCCTCCCAGGCCGCCCAAGAGGCTGGCACCTTCGAATCAATCCGCAATCAGATGGTAGCCCCGGCTGGACCCGCTTCTCCGGGCCCTACTACCAGTACGCGATTAGGTCCACGTTCAGCTGCGGCTATGCGAGGTGTTCCTCGTGTATGTCACCACTCTGGCTGCGACGTGCTGGCCGGGAGGCCTGTTTGGCGGCCAGCATCGAGCACGGCTCCTCATCGCCGTCGCCGGGCCTCGCCAACAGTATCACCGCGCCACTGGCCCAAGGAAAGGATGCCCCTGTGAAACTCGATGACACCACTGGCCAGGGTGACGGTTTTCGCCTGGCTGACATTCACTGCCTAGTCGATTCCTGGCTGGTCAAGCAAGGATTGGGCTGTTTCTGTGTAGCATGGCGTCCAGTGGCGGTGACGCGTCCGATTGCCTGTGGGGAGGGTTTGAATGGCTGAGGTGAGGTTCGTTCCGCGTAGCGAATGGGACACGCTGCCTGTTCAGCCGCCGGCGGGGAAGTGGCTGATCCGGGCCGTTCCCTTTATCAAGGGGATCCTGGCCGCTTTGGGGGTTGGCGCACCGCTGGCTCTGATCGACGCTGCGACCGGCTATGCCTTCCCGGCATGGATACCTCTGGTGCCCATCTGGCTGGCCATCGCCCTGTGCGCCGTGGCCATGGTTTTTGCGGTGCTTGCGATCGGCCCCTACTACGCCGAGCGGAAACGCGGCTACACCACCTGGCCAGAGCGAAACCCCGCACCGGGGCCAGGCAGCAGATGAACCAGCTCACGAAGGCCGAATGTCGACCTGGTCCGGTGGAAACTCCAGGAGGCACACGTGCTTCACACCATTAAGGACCAAGGCGGCGGCGTGGTCCTGACCGCGCTATGGGAGCCCACGGTCCGGTACCCCATGCTCCACGGTTTCAGCGCTGCCGCTTGGCAGCGGACCTCCACAACAAGTCTCCTGACGTTCCTAGGCGCCGGCATCCTCATGGTTGGTGTTGCGATCGCCAGCAACCATGACGCGAGGGTCGGGAACGTCGCCCTCGTGTTTTACGGGATCTTCGTGCTCGCGGGACTCACCGCGGCGGTGTCGGGAGCGGTGTCCACTTACAAGGCCCGCAGGGAGTACCGTCACGGCTACACGACCCTGCAGAGCTTTTCCAAGTTCGGCATGTACTACAGGACGCTCCCTCAACTCGACCCACGCTCCGGCGTGGAAATCAGGGCCGCCGGGGAAGCGAAGCTTGCGCAGTCGGAGCTCACCAAACGCTGGGCCGCTTCCCGCGCCCGATACCCCCGCGCGGACAGGATGTCCCGGCAGGACGCAGCCGAGGCGGCCGCGACGGCCGGCAAAATCAATGAGACAAACCTGGAACTGGTCAGGGCGAAGTCAACCCGTGCCCGACTCGTCAACAGATTCGGCGCCGCCGCCGGGAACATGCGCGCGGACGCCCGGAAATACACGTTCGCGGCCCTCCTGACGGCCGGCGGCGGGGGACCGGCGTTGATTTTCGGCCTTATGGGTGTGTCCCTTGGAAAATCGGTCTGGGTGCTTCCGGCAATTGTTCAAGCTTCCGTCATTGCCGTGCTAGCTCTGATCGGCCGGCGGAAGAACGCGCAGGCTGCGCGGATTGCTTCGGAGTTTCTAGGAGTGGCCGCCAAGGACCTTCCACCGTGGGCGAGCGTCGGCACACCGGATTCCCTTTTCCCGCTGGAACACGGACCGATCAGTTCCACGCCTCCTTTGAAGAGCGTGTCGCCGCCGTCCGATTGATCGACTGATCAAGGCAAGCTGAAGACGGATTAGGCGAGTTTCACCTCACGGTGAATATAGCCCTTGGGTTGTAGAACCTGTGGGTTGTATCATGGAATCGGTGTGGAATGTTGGCGTTGAGTTGGTGGAGTCGTGGCTGCTCGCGCTCGATCAGGACTCCTACGAGCAGGTGATCGCCGCGTCGGAGCTTCTTTCTGAGCACGGTCCGCGGCTTGGCCGTCCGCTGGTAGATACGGTGGTTCGTTCGCGGCACAGGAACATGAAGGACCTTCGACCGGGGTCGAGCGGCCGGTCGGAGCTGCGGATCTTGTTCGCCTTTGACCCTGAGCGGCATGCGATCCTGCTTGTCGCAGGTGACAAGGCCGGCAACTGGAGCAAGTGGTACAAAACGAACATCCCGATTGCGGATGAGCTGTTCGATGATCATCTGAGAATTCTGAAAGGAGGATCGTAATGGCAAGGACTATCGAAGAGATGCTGGCCAAGCGGCCTGTTGACCGGGTTGCTGTGGACGCCCACAAGAAGCTCCTGCTCGATGAGGTCCGGGCATACCGGCTTCGGGAACTCCGCGAGGCATCGGACCTGACCCAGGTCGAGCTGGCTGCGCGCCTGCACGTCAGCCAGAACAGGGTCTCTCGCATTGAGCACGGCGAGATCGACCGTGCCCAAGTCGACACCTTGCGGAAATACGTCGAAGCGGTCGGTGGCCGGCTTCGTGTCGAGGTTGAACTCGGCGACGAACGGATCCAGATCGCCTGACGCGGCAACCCGCCCCCCGTATGTTCGAACAAGCGGTTCGGAATTCGAACCGTCCTGACCTCGGGATTCCTTGGTACTGTTTTGGTACCATGAGGTATGGCTATGAATCTGCGTGTTCCGGAAGACCTCGACCGCCGTCTCGATGAGCTTGCCGCCGAGGAGCATACTTCCAAGTCCGCGCTGCTGCTCCAGGGAGCCGAGTTGGTCCTGCAACGGCACGGGCGACGCCGCGAGATCAATGAGGGTTTGGATTTCGTGATGAGCCATGACGCTGAGTTGCTCAAGCGCCTTGAGGATGCATGAGTTCGTACCTCGAAATTGAGGACGCGCTGCAGGTGATCGACCGGTACGGGTTCTACATTCGTGACATTGGGCTGCTTGCTTCGGCCTTGGCGCGCCCGGCAACGACGGTCATGGGCGCGGAGGCCTATCCTCAACTGGCCATGAAGGCCGCAGCGCTCCTCGAGTCCGTGGCGAGGTTTCATCCGCTGATCGACGGCAACAAGCGCACCGCTTGGACGCTCATGGTGCTCATGCTGTGGATCAACGGCTACCGGCACGACTTCAGCACCGAGGAAGGGTTCGACTTGGTCGTGGGCGTGGCCGCCGGCGACATTGACTTGCGGGGGAGCGCCGTCCTGATCGAGCAACATCTGATTCGACGATAGGTTGCGTGGACGGGAACCCAAGCTGATTGGCGGCATTCTTTGACGTGCGGTTGGCGGGGGAGTGTGTAGCGCTAGATTTGGGGTGTGTACAACATACACACTTTGGGCTTCGGACTGGGTCGTACATCGGCCGGATTGGCTCGGATTCGCTATGTTTTCGGGAGTTCCCTGTGTTTTCAAGGCCTGGAACCCGGTTCGAGTCCCACCTCGGGCACAGCATTCCCCCTCGTCAGAGGGGTTTTTGCTTTAACGTGTTGACAAGGATTGCGGTAGCGTCGCCAAGCTCCACCCGGCCGCATAGGTGAAGGAGATATGCCCGTCGCGGAACGTGAAGACCTTGGGGCCTGAGGCCGGCGTGTTCGCCGGTGCCTTTGCCGGGGCATCAGTGGCCGCGGCGGGAGCCGGGTTTTCGGCGGCTGCGGTTGTGGTCCGGGCCGGTGTGGCCGATACCGTGGGTGAGGCAGTCGCCGTCGGACTCGAAGCGGCCGGTGGTGTCGTCCCGGTGCCGGGAGCGCACGAAGACAGAGCCAGCGATACTGCCAGCCCGGCGACCGCACAGACGGTGAAAGTGGTGGAACGGCGCGAAAGCATGGAAAGATCCCCCTTTTTGGATACGCGAGCCCCGCCGTCTTGGTGTTGGAATGGCTTGTGGTGCGGGAGGATAGGGCGATGACTGAAGTTCACCTCAGCGGGCAGCTTTTATGCGTCGACATGGACGAGGTGGCGGCCGTCGTCAGGCACCTTCCCGGGCATGTGGCTCTGACGCGCGCCGAAGCCGGGTGCATTTCCTTCAATGTGTCCCGCACCGGGAATCCGCTGGTGTGGCAGGTCGACGAACGGTTCCGGGATGCCGATACGTTCTACGCCCACCAGGACCGGGCTGCGAGCAGTGACTGGGGCCGTGCCACCGCCAGGATCGAACGCCGTTACACGGTCGAAGGACTCTGAGTTCTTCGCGCATCGTCGGCTATCCCGAGGCCGCCTCGTGGCTTCGGGCAGTGACCTCATGCCAGCGTGGGCTTCGCCAATGCGACTTGTTCCGCATCCTGACGGTAAGGTGGACGGACAAAGTGAGGCGTACCACAGTGCAACGACGCGCTGGCGGTACTGGACAATGGGGGGACACCTAAAATGGCTGGACGTTTCGAGGTTCTGCAGGACGGTGCGGGCTACCATTTCCGGCTGATGGCGGCTGACGGATCGCTCGTCGCCGAATCACCGAAGTTCAAACATTTGAAGGCGCTGGTCGACGGCATCAACGCGGTCCGCGAAAATGCCGCGACGGGAATCGTCGTGGATCATTCCAACAAATCCCGAATCGCGGCATAGCTAGGTTCCCGCCCGGCGAACATCACCGGCCTGCTTCGCCGTGTACAGCGGCTGGGGCAAGCCGGATCCATGCACATCCTGATCTGCGCACACGAGCAAGGTCTAGATTCCGTTTGTCCCGGCCGTCGGCTTCACGGTAGGGACCACCTCAGACTCCCGGCTGCGAGGTGGCGATAGGGTTGCGAACAGTGTGCCGGGGCGGTGTCCGAACCCTTCCGAGACGCGCAAGCTGGCTTCGGTATCGTCGGGGCATGCGGAACAACCGCACGGGGTACCTCGTTAGGGATGAACGGGGTGAGCGTCGGACGAGGTTGCGGCAGAAACTGGCCTGTGTGGGGTCAGGGTATTGGCCGTAGCGACAGATCGTGTCGTCTTTTTGGCTCTGCGCCGCTGAGGTGGAGTCCTTTGGCGTCTAGCAGGTCACGGTGCCTGTGTAGGGCGCACCAATCCAGGTGTTGCCCGGTGCCGCCTGATAGAGGCCGTGGATCTGGTACGTCCAGGTGCCTTTGAGCGCCGGATGGGCTGCGGTATAGGTCCAGCCGGAGGTCGGGACGTTGGCGCCGGTGGGGTCGGTCAGGACGAAATCGTAGGACGTTGCCCGGGGCACGGTGCCGTGGTCGGCGACCACGATGCTGAGGATGCGCCCGGCCGGGCATGCGGCGACGACGGCAGTGCCGGTCGGGGCGGCCAGGCTCATCGTCGACGCGGCGAGGGAGGCGGTGTCCGTGCCGGTGAACATCGCCTGCGCGATACCCGGGGCGCTGACCAGCACAGCCGCGGCCGCGACAACGGCCGCGGCACGCCCGAGCGCGGGCGTGCCGGCGGCTGTGTTGCGTGGGCGTCGGGGCACGGTGGCTGGCTTTCGTTCAGTGCGTTTGGTTCGATTCCAATGTTCCCGTCTTGTTGGGGGTGGAACAACCCTCCTTGTCGAGCGCCTGGACCGGAAGGAGTTTGTTTCCAGGGACTCGCAGTACCTTCTCCAGTTCGGCTTGGTGCCGTGTGACGTCTTCACCTGCCGCGGCGGCCCCGGTACGGTCGGTCCGGGCAAGGGCGTCTTCCAGGCGTGCGCAGTGCTGTTCCATCTGCAAGGCCCCGACCATGGCGGAGCTGATTTTCAGGCTCAGTACCGCGTCCATGGCCTGGTGGTCATCGCCGTCGTCCAGGGCCTGGTTGATCCGTTCGACCCGGGCCGGGAGCATCCTGGTGTACGTTGCGGCGAACCGGTGTGCGGCGTCGGCGCCGGGCATGTCGCCGGCCAGGCGACGGAGTGTCCCGTGGTCCAGGGCCGGTAGCGGGCGGTCGGGTTCGTTCCGCCGGAGGGGCGGGAGGTCCGGCCAGATCATGACCTGCACCTCGCGTCGGCGGAGCCTCGTGTTGTGAGCATGGTCGGCTTTCTTCTCGGTCCGGTGAACGGCGTCCTCAGCTGGTGAGCCCTCCGCCGCCGACTCCCAGAGTTCGACGGCGGAGGGCTGGCCGGGGTGGTTACTGGTCGGTGGCCGGAGCGCCACCTTGCGCGGCAGCATCCTCGGCCGGCTTTTTGCGCCAGATGGAGACCAGGAGCATGCCCACGAGGGCGGCGGGCGCGCCGTACATCAGGACCTTGAGGACGATGGGGTCGCGGAGGGCGCGGATGGCGTTGCCGAGGTGGGGGATGGTGAAGATTTCGCGGTCGACGGTGGGGGTGGCGAGGGTGGCGGTCCAGGGGTCGGGGCCGTTGTTGGCGTCGCCTTTGGTCTGGACGGTCGCGGTGCCTTGGCTGTTGACGTCCAGTTTGATGATCCGGTGCGTCTCGACGCGTTGGTCCTGCACGGGGATGTGGTAGGTGATGATGTCGCCGATTTTGAGCTCGGAGACCGGGACGGGGACGGTGACGACGACGTCGCCGGGGTTGATGAGCGGGGACATGGAGCCGGTGAGCATGGTGGAGGTCTGGTAGCCCAGGACACGGGGCCCGACCGCGAGGAAGGCGAACCCCGCTACCGCCGCGACCATCACCACGGTTGCGATGACGTTGACCACCGCCCGGAGCGCCTTCGCTGCTGCCCCGCGCTGCCGGGGAGCGCCGACGGCGTCGGACCCGGTTGCCGCGTCGGTGGTGATGGTGGGACGGTCCAGTATTGCAGTCATGGCGGCGGTTCCTTGTCCTGTGGTGCTGTCCGTTGTTTTCTGGTGGGGCGCCCTCTGCCGCAGGCGGGAGACCGCGGCAGAGGGCAGATCAGGATGGTTACTGGTTGGTGGCGGTGCGCTGGGTGCCGGTGAAGGTGAACCCGACGGTGCTGCTCAGCCCCTGGAAGGTGTTGTCCGCCGTCGCCGGCAAGGTCATGGTCACGCGGAGGCTGTCAGTGTTGCCCGCGGTCAGGGAGGACAGGTTGGACAATGCCATGTTCGCGCCGACGACAGCGTGGGAGGCCAGGACAATGCTGGTCGTGCCCGCGCAGGTGTACGTGTAGGCGGGGGCCGTGCCGGCCTCAACCCAGCCCGTGGAGCAACGGTCGACGACAACCTGCAGGCCGTTGGTGGCGTCGGAGTCCAGCTTCGTGCTCGTCGTGGTCGCCGCCGTCGTCAGCGTGACGGCCGAGAGGTTCTGGTTCCCGGCTGCGTTGCTCAGGGTGACCGCGCGTTGGATGGTGTCGCCCGGGACGATGCCGGTGGCGGCGACGTTGAGCCGGTTGGTGGCGGCGGTGGTGCCGAGGGCAATGTTGAC
>NZ_SMRU01000019.1 GCF_004354015.1 Arthrobacter terricola | reverse complement strand
GAGATCGGGATGAAGACCAGCAGGGTGAGCAGTGTGCCGGAGGCGGAGCCCAACGTGGTGAAGCTTGAGACGAACCCGCGGCGGCGCTCGGAAGCGTGCTCCAGGCTCATGGTGATCGCGCTGGGTTGCTCGCCGGAGAGGCACAGTCCTTGGATGACGCGGATCGCCACGAGCAGGATCGGTGCGAGAGAGCCGATCTGGGCGTAGGTGGGCAGGCAGCCGATCAGGAAGGTGCAGCCGCCGATGCCGAACAAGGTGAGCATCATGACGAATTTGCGGCCGTAGCGGTCGCCCATGGGTCCCAGGATGAGGGAGCCGAGGGGACGGACGGCGTAGCCGACCGCGAAGGTGATCAAGGAAAGCAGGACGCTGATGCCAGTGGGCAGCTGGGGCGAGAAGAAGAGGACGTTCAGGATCAGCGCCGACGAGGTGCCATACACCGCGAAGTCGTAGTACTCCAGTGTCGTGCCGATCCAAGCGGCGAATGCCGCCTTGGCCGGGGTCTTCTTGGGAAGTATGGTTTGAGTCATTTCGTCTCCATTGCGGATGGGTGAACAGCGGCCTACCGGTACACGTGGGCTGCGTAGAGAGAGTTCGAGTGCATGACCGTTTGGTCCTGCTGCGGGCTCTCTCGTTTGACGATCGTGGGCTTGCCGACTGGCCTCAGACATCAAAGTAGCGTTTGAGGCGTGGGTCACACAAAGACCTCTTTTGTGTGCCAACATAGCGATCTTTTATGGCTAGCGTTCCGGAAGACGGGAGACGGTAGACACTCGGAATCCCGGGTACTCCGTGAGCATCATGGCCTCGGGAGGAATCAGCGCCGCGGCAGTGCTACACGTGTCCCAAGGCCCTTAGCGTCCGCCCTCGAGAGACCTCGGCCCTATCTCGGGTTGTGCACGGCCGACAACGGCAGGAACACTGTCTGAGCCCGATCTGCAGAGCTATCCATAGGCGCGCCTTATCTAGTGACTTTACTTTCATCTTATTCAGCGTCGATTTCGTTGCCTACCATTGAGCTGCAGCCGATTTTGCAGTCACCGGACCGCCAACGCGGGGCAAGGAAACCTGGAATGAAGAAGTTCAGCAACACCGACCGGGCCCCGGACAATTCTCAGGGCACGATGGTCGCCCGCATTGGGACTCATTGCCCTGCGAACGGTTTGTGGCAGTCCCTTGAATCGTCGACCGAAGCGATTTTTGTCTTCGAGGGCAGCATCATGCCGGCGCACGACGGCGGAAGCGCCATGTGGAGTCTGGTTTGGCGCAGGCTACAGATCGCGGGTGGGCGGGAGTCCCGGAACTGGTCCTGGGATCGAGAAGTGACACAGAAGCGTCGTCGGCCCCGTTACTCTCCGGAGAACCAAGCCATTGGAGCCGCACTTGGCATCGCCTAAAAGCCAACCACTTGTCCGCAACCAGGTCTCCGTGCAGGACGCTCTGCGTTCGCCGCGGCTGCTTTCCCGCGAAGTGCTCGCGGGCATGGTCACGACGCTTGCCCTGGTCCCGGAAGTCATCTCATTCTCGATCGTGGCCGGGGTGGACCCGATGGTCAGCCTCGTCGCGTCGATTGTCCTGACGATCACGATGTCGGTCCTGGGCGGACGCCCTGGCGTCATCACGGCGGCTGCCGGGTCCGTGGCGCTCGTCATCGCCCCCTTGGTCCACCAACACGGCGTCCAATACGTACTTCCGACCGTGGTCCTTGCCGGGATCATCCAGATCATCTTTGGCTTCGCAGGACTTGCCCGGCTCATGCGGTTCATTCCACGATCTGTGATGACGGGCTTCGTCAATGCCTTGGGCATCCTGATATTCACCGCCCAGGTTCCGCACATCCTCAATGTCCCTTGGCTGGCCTACGTCCTTTTCGCCGTCACCCTCGCGATCATTTTTTTCGTCCCGCGCTTCACGACGGCGGTTCCCTCACCTCTGGTGGCGATCATCATCGTTACCGCGGTCGTCATCATTGCCCGCCTCGCCGTGCCGAACGTCTCGGACGAAGGTTCCCTGACCGGTTCGCTTCCCGGCGTCACGCCGTTTCTTGTACCGCTTGATCCGGTAACTCTGCAGCTCATCTGGCCCACGGCGTTGAGCGTCGCCTTTGTCGGGCTGATGGAGACCTTGCTGACCGCGAAACTCGTCGATGAGATGACCGAGACACCTTCCCACAAGGGCCGCGAGTCCTGGGCGCTTGGTGTCTCGAACATTCTCGGTGGGTTCTATGGCGGGATCGCAGGCTGCGCGATGATCGGCCAGACCGTGCTGAACGTTAAAACAGGGCGTGCCCGTACCCGCATCTCCACGGCAGTCGCGGGCTTCTTCCTGCTGGCTCTGGTCACAGGACTCAGCACGGTCATGGAACAAATCCCGATGGTCGCCCTCGCAGCAGTCATGATGGTCGTCGCCATCACAACTGTTGACTGGCACAGCGTCAAACCGTCGACCCTGAAGCGGATGCCGTTGCCTGAGACCACCGTGATGGTCGTAACCATTACTGTGGTTGTTTTCACCAACAACCTGGCCACTGGAGTGATCGTCGGCGTCGTACTGGCCATGGTCCTGTTCGCGCGGCGCGTTGCCCACGTCATCACCGTCCGCCGCGCTGTTGCAGCCGACGGCGCCGTCGCGCACTACGAGGTAAGCGGACCCTTGTTCTTCGGTAGCAGCAATGACCTCGTCGACAAGTTCTCGTACTCGCAGGATCCAGGCCACGTCATCATCGATCTTAGCCGCGCCCAGATCTGGGATGCGTCAACAGTCGCGGCCCTGGATTCCATCGAGAGCAAATACAGCAGCCACAATGTCACCGTGAGCATCGAAGGCCTCGACGAACGAAGCACCGGATTCCACCGGCGCCTTACCGGTTTGTTCAACACCTAGTTTCAGCTCCCGCCGGGAACAACGTCGGCCATCTCTGGCGCACCTGACTGCACGGTTCTTCAGGCAGGCTTGGAGAGCCGTGGGTGGACGAGTAGCCGCGCCTGACCTGTTGCTGCATAAGCAAGGGATCGTAGCCGGCTTCGATGAGGAAAGTGGCCTAGTGATGCGGGGTGTTCCCCCAGCCTTGGGGCTGGGGGAACACCCCGGTTGTTTCGGCTTCCGTGCTTGGCCGGTCGAACAGCCGGTTATGCCTCAGTGAGGGCGGCTTCCGGATCGTCCAATTCTTCAACGAGCCTCGTGAGGCGAATGGCGACCAGTTTGCGCAATTCCTCCCTGACGGCGTCGCACTCCGCTTCGGGTGAGTTCGTCAAGCGCGCGTGGAGCGCTGCCAGCATCTCATCGTTCGTTAGTCCAGTTGCGCTGATGAGGAAGACATGGCCGAACTTTGCTTCGTAGGCGTCCTGGGCCTGGTTCAGAGCCTGAAGGGCTTCATCGTCCCTATCCATGCGAGCGGATTCCTGTTTGGCCCACCGTAGCCGCCGACCGGTGAAGCCGTCGTGCCTGGATCCCAGTCGCCTCAACCCAACGTGTGCGGCGACCACGTTGACGTCGCTTAGGGCTGTGACAGATGAGAGCGCCTTTTCGATCAGGTCTTCGAAGTCGCTGAACGGCCTCTGGCCGACTACGTCGATTGCCCAGTCTTCTACGGGAAGATGGCACAATTCGGGCAACACTTTGATGAATTCGTCGCGGGGGAGGTCGTTGAGCCGTGTGACTCCGTGCATTCCGGCAGAGGTATTCAAGACAGTTTCCTTTCTTATCCCGTATGTTCACAACGGGTATTGAGCTTGGGGGAGTAGCCGGGGGCTCATGTGCGCGGTTCGGCATTTCCTAGATGCAGGAAAGTGTCGTCCCGTCGTTGTTAAGCCGCGTGGGGAACGCTGCTTGAAACGGGTCCTCCGGTGTCGTTCGCCTCCCGTTCACCGCCATGGTGCCCCCTCTGGTTCCTAGGTCCACGAAGCGTCTCACGCGGTCTGCTTAAAGTCCATGCTTTCGTAAGACGTCTTACGAGTGTATAGCATTTTGTTGTGACACAGATCTCGGAAGCTCTTGAGATGTCCTCAGGGGAGGAGGGAGGTTATTGGTCGCTTGTTTCGCGGAGGTATTCACGCAAGCCGGGGATGGCGAAATCGACTTTGATCTCGGCTTGTCGCCATAGCGCGTAGCCGATGAGCTGGATCAGGAAAGGGTATCCTCCAGTCGCCTTGGCCGCGTACTCGACCAGGTCATCGCTGATGCTGATGCCGGCATCGCGGAACGTGCCGGAGTAGGAGCGTTCGACATCGGGAATCGTGGCGGCGTGCTGAGTTCAGGGGGAGTGGCGCCGGCTGTGGGGCGAAACGGGTTCATCATCGGATCTTGTGAGTCTTGTGAGTCTTGTGAGCCCACTTCCTTCGGGACCACGCACTCGGCCGGCTGACTGCTCTTTCGGTGGTTCATGGTCGGGCTGTGGCGCCCTCGCGATCAGGCTGTCTGCCACCTGGCCGGGAGGGTCTTTAGCCCGTAGATGATTGTGCTTTCCATCCTTTCAAGGTGCGCTCCCGGTGCGAGTGTCAGCCCGGGCAGCCGGGACAGGGTGGCTTCCAGCGCGATCTTTGCTTCCAGCTTTGCAAGCGGGGCACCGAGGCAGAAGTGAATGCCGTGGCCGAATGCTAGATGTCGGATCTGACTCCGGTCGATGTCGAACTGGGTTGGCCTCTGGAATTGGCGCTCGTCGCGGTTTGCGGAGCCTATCCAAGCTACGAGCGGGGCGCCGGCTGGAATCTGAACCTCGCCGAGGGTGGTGTCAGCGACCGTCACTCGGTACATGGACTGGACGGGGGACCGGAAACGGAGCACTTCTTCGATTGCCTGGGGAAGCAATGACTGCTCTGTCAGTAATCGATCGATCGTGCCGGGGACTTCAGTAAAGCAAAGAACCGCGTTCCCAATCAGATTGGTCGTTGTTTCGTTGCCGGCGACGAGTAGTAGAGCGCAAAAACCTAGCAGTTCGGCCACGCTCAGTTTCTGCCCGTCGATCTCGGCTGATTGCAGGTTGCTGATCAGATCCTGGCCCGGCTGATGCCGGCGTTGTTCGATCAGGTCCAGGAAGTACTCAGTCATTTCCTTGTTGGTGAGGTAGTGGTTCTCATTTGTCGTGCCGGTTCTCGTTTGGCTGACGATGACATCGGACCATTGCTTGAAGAGGTCTCGGTCTTGGGCGGGTATGCCCAGGAGTTCCGAGATCACGATGACCGGCAGGGGGTATGCCAACTCCTGGATTAGGTCCGCTGTTCCGCGGGAAGCGATTCCATCCAGAAGCTCTTCCGTGAGCTGTGATATGCGGGGAGCAAGGGCATCCACAGCTTTCGGAGTGAACGCTTGGGTCACCAGGGAGCGTAATTGCCGGTGTCGCGGGGGATCGGTGGTGATCAGGCTCGACGCGAACAGCTGACCGGTCTCGGATGGATCGTTGCCGCCCAACCGTGAGGAAAACCTGGCATGATCGGACAGCACCTGCTGTACGTCGTCATACCGGAAGACATGCCAACTCCCCGATTGTTCGTCATGAAAGACAGGTGCGGCTTCCCTCATTCTCGCGTAATGGGGAAAAGGATCCAGCGAATACTCGTTAGCCGGAACGAAGTCCATGGCTGGCCTCTCTTCTGAGCCCCGCCGACTTATCGGCCGGGCCGAACCGTCGGGCCTACGGGTTGATGGACCGTGGGACCCTGAGTTTATCCGCTGCTAGCGCTGCACGTCAGTAGGGCGCAACCAGCAATTCTCGAACTGACTCCGCTGCGGCGGTCAGTTCTTCGCCTGGATCTAATCTGAGTTCTTTCACATCCAGCAAAGGCCGATTGGCCTGCGGAAATGCGCGATTCGTCGGGGGTTCTCGCAGCTACTTCTACTCCCGCATTTTAAGCGCCGATAATCTACATTATGTAAAGTAAACCTCTGGGCGTCCCATCGGATGCATGATGTCCGCCCGCTCCCCAACACCGTACGTTCGCGTATGTGCTCAGTGTCGGCGCGCGAGTACGAATCCGACTCATTGACGACTCAGCCGCTTGAGTCTGCTTGGCCCACATCGACCACAGAATGAACTCGGCGCGAAAGATGCCGCGGGTCATATTGGACAGCACCGCCTGGGAATCTCAGACTCACCCATTTCCGCAGGCCAGGAAGCGGCCGCGACCGCGTCGAACAGTAAGGAGTGCCCAGCCGCAGCGGCAGATGAGACCGAACGGCGGGATTCGACGATCTGGGTCAACTAAGTTGAGACAAACAGGGGAGATCTGTCTCGCTGTAGTTGAGCCAACCGCGCATTTCCGGCGCGATATGGGTCAACTCAATTGAGACGGGACAATTTTCATCCGCAGGAATCCGGTGCAAGATCGCCTCTCGCCGCTGAGGGTCGCTGGATCTAGTGTGGTGCTATGGACGCCACAGCTGCTCACGCTTTTGCAGTTCCGCCGATATCGGTTCATCGTCCCACCACGGCCGGTGAAGACGTCATCACGCTCGTGGCCGGCGTCTGGCTCCTGACGGGAACTTATGTAGACGGCTGGGCTCACAACAACATTCCCGATCTGGAGACGTTCTTCACTCCGTGGCACGCGATCCTTTACTCGGGCTTCGCCGCCAATGCGCTCTGGATTGCTTCCTTGATCTGGCGCAGGCATAGACCCGGTATGTCGTGGATCGAAGCTGTTCCCGCCGGGTACGGGGCCGCGGCCGCCGGGGTCATCCTCTTCCTCGTCTCCGGCGCGGGCGACTTCGCCTGGCATTCGGTGTTCGGCATCGAGCATGGAATCAAGGCGTTGTTCAGCCCGTCCCATTTGGGGTTGGCCACAGGTGGCTTCCTCATCCTCGGCGCCCCGTTCACCGCCGCGTGGCACTCCCCTGCACGGTCCTGGCTCCAACGGCTACCCGCGGTCGTGAGCGCCATGCTTTCCGGGATGGTCGCGGCATTCATTCTTCAAGAGTTCGCGGTGTTCGCCCGCCATGGACTTATCCAGACCTACACGACGGTCGCGGGGACACCGCCTACGGTGACGAGTCCGACGTCTTCGAGCATCATCATCTCCTTGGCATCGTTCTTCGTCTCCACGGCCACGATGTTCATGCCCGTCCTTCTGTTGTCGCTTCGTTGGCGCCTGCACCCCGTCGTGCCCGCGGCGATGGCACTGCTCCCCTCCGTTGCCCTGCAGATCATGGTCGCACTGCGCGACGCATGGCTTGTGCCGGCGGCCCTGGTTGGTGCAATCCTCGTTGCCGTCTTATGGGCGGTAGTCCGCCCCGCCCCGGACCGGCCAGCACGGTTGATGATCGCAACAGGCCTCTGTCCCATCGTGTTCTGGGCCCCGTACTTCGCCGGGGTCGCCATTCACGACGGAACATTGAGCTTCTCCCCCGAAATCTGGGGCGGCACGCTCACATGGACCGCACTCGAAATGCTCGCCCTCAGCGCCCTCACACTCAAAATGAGGACTGCAGGAAGCACGACGGCGTCAGCCCGCTGAGACGTCTCCTAACCGACCACTTACGCGGCACGGGTCGCCAGGGCTGGCAAGCGAAGCCAGTCACCGCGGCGAGTAATACTCCGCTAGCTTCGCAAGTCCCTCATCAATTGAGACAGCCGGCGCCCAGTCGAGAAGCTCACGGGTCTCACGCTGGTCAAACCAATGTGCGGTGGAGAGTTGCTCGGCGAGGAACCTGGTCATGGGCGGCTCTTCCTTCCGCCCTGCCCAGGTCCAAAGCTTCTCAACCACTGCCCCGGCCATCCGTGCCACGCCGCCCGGAACAGCCCACGACGGAGCCTGGACTCCCCCTGCGGCACAAATGCCCGCCAGCAACTCACCGACGGGGCGCGGCTCGCCGTTGCTTACAACGACAGCCCTGCCATGGACATGTTCCATGCGATGCAGCGCGGCGACGATGGCCGAGGCGGCGTTGTCCACATACGTGGTGTCGATCAGGGCCGCGCCGGCGTCGAGCAGCGGCAATCGGCCGCGGCTGGCACGCGCCAGGACCCGTTCCACGAGCTGGGTGTCCCCCGGGCCCCAGACTACATGCGGCCGTACCGCTGCGACCCGGAAGTCCAGAGCGTCCGCGGCCAGTGCCAACAGTTCAGCCTCGGCCTTGGTGCGGGAATAGTCGCCGTGTGCGTGCTTGGGATCGGCCGGCTCCGCGCCCAGTCCGGCGATTGCGGCGCCCGAGTTGGCCACGGATGGGGAGGAAACGAATACCACGTCCCGTACGCCGGACGCGCGGGCCAAGTGGAGCAGGCGACGGGTCCCTTCGACGTTCACCTCATCGAACTCCGCCGCACGGCCCGTAAACGAAACCTTGGCGGCCAAGTGGATGATTGCTTCTGCGTCGTGAATTGCGAGCCTGACGGCTTCATCGTCGGTGACGGAGCCGCGCAAGTCCGTAACGCCGTCGACCCCTGATGGCCGGCGCTGGAACGTCGTCACGGAATGGCCCCGCCTCACTAGTAGCCGCGCGACTTCACTGCCGAGCAGCCCGCTGGCGCCGGTGACAAGGACCCTCATGGCTTCCCCGGACGGCCGCCGGCTAGTACCCGTGTCGCCCAACGGGACAGGCGGGTCCTGTCGATTTTGGCGTTGTGGCGGATATCGGTGGGTTGCGCGGGAACGACAAGAATGGCGGAAACCTCGACGCCGGCCTTCCGCGCTGCGTCGCGGACCCGCCCTGCGAGTTCCGGCGCAGCGGGTCCGGCATTGCGTGCGGGAGGAACGGTCTCGACGACGGCGACCACGGCTTGCGTTCCTGCCGGACCGACCCCGGCGACGGCAGCCATCCGAACGCCGTCCAGTCTTTCGATTGCCTGTTCGGCGCCCACGGGCGTCACCACACCACCCGGCGCCGTCACCACATGGGCAAGGCGCCCCTCCACCCAGAGTCGCCCGGCGGCGTCGAAATGCCCGACATCACCGGTGCGGTGCCAGCCGGGCACATCGGCGCTTTCCTCCTGGGTCAGCCATAGCCTGTCGTAAGCTTCCTTGACGTGTGCGGCGCTGACCGCGATTTCGCCGGTCACTCCTGCCTCCGTCACTAGGCGGGAGCCTGGCGCCGTGCCGTCCGGCTTCAGCGGGACGACGGCGATGCGCGCCCCGTGCACAGATATCCCCACGCACACGCCATTTCCCGCTCCCCTCACGGTGCCGGCAGTCCTGTCGGCATCGGCGGCCTGAATTTGTTCAAGGCTGATGTCGGTGACCGGCAGCGCTTCGGTCATCCCGTACGGTGTGTGCAGCGAAGCCCGCGGCAGTAGTCGTTGCACTTCCGCCAGGAGCGGTTCCGGGACGGGCGCTCCGGCTGACAGCAGCAATTCGACGCCATCCAGGGCCTTTTGCCCGGCCCCGTTCAGGCCATCCCGGGTCGCAAGGACGTTCCGCAAAGCCGCCGGCGAGGCAAAAACCACCGTGGCGTCGATGGCTGCGGCAGCGTCCGCCAGCGCTCGGGCGGTCAAAGTGCGGGGCGCAGTGACGTCCATGGCCGGCGTCACGGAAACGGCTCCGAGCGCCGGGCCCAACAAGGCGAACGGAGCGAAACCGGCCACAAGCCGGGCACCCGGGCGGATCCCGAACGTTTCGGCGACGGTATCGCGCATGGCGGACAGCTGCTTGTGGGTATAGAGCACGCCTTTGGCGGGTCCGGTCGAGCCGGACGTGAAAAGTACCGCGGCTGGAAGTGCTGGGTCCGAAACATGCGTTGGCATCCCCGAACCGCGTCCCGAACCTTGCCGGGCGAGTGCGGCGAGGGACGTCTCGACGCGCAGGGCTCGACGACGGGTGGCCGGGAGGTCCCGCACGCTGATCCGGCGTCCCGGCCAGCCGAGTACCGACGCCGCGGCCAGCGCCTTGTCGATTCCGATGATGAAATCGGGGGTGGCGCCCTTTACGGCACGGCTTAGGCCCTCGGTGCCTAGCCCGGCGTCGGCCACTACCACCACCGCGCCCAGCCGCAGGCAGGCGTAAAGGGCGACAGCCAGGTCCACTCCGGGCGGAACCATGAGACTTACCCGGCTACCGCTTTCCACGCCGGTTTCCTGCAATCCCGCGGCGAGGTCCAGGACGTTCCGGTCCAACTGCTGCCAGCTGAGCGAACGGGAGACCGTCCCGTCCGGAGCCATTTCCGCGACGGCGGTGTCTTCACCGGTCGGCCCGCTGGCCTGCTCGGCGAGGAGGTGCCAAAGGGGCCTGAATCCCGCAAGCCCGGAGGCGTCCCGCGGTCTCCCGTCGTCGTTTATTGTGGTTTCCGTGGTCGGAGAATCGCCGTCGCTGGCATTGCCGCGCGCGGCTAGCCACTGGAAAACCGGTGTGGCGATATCCCGGTCTTCGGCTACGAGATGCCCGGCGCCTTCGAATCGGTGCACCTTCGCATGCGGGAGACGACCGATCAGGTCCTTGAGGTACCGGTCGGAAAATATGGGATCCCTGGGACCCCACAGCATCAGTGCCGGGACCTTCAACCCGCGCAAGCCTTCAGCTACGCCGCTGAGCGCGGCGTAGCTGGGATGGGAAGCGTCGACGGGAATATCGGCAACAAAGTTCCCTACCCCTGCCCGACGTCGGACTCCGCGGTAGGGCGCCATGTACGCCTTTCGGACGTCCAGGGACAGCGCGGGTTTCGCAAGCGAGTGCGTCACGCGCAGGAAGGCGTCCGACGTCGTCGTCCCCCACCCGTGCACCGCCGGGTGCAGGGCGAGCCGCAAAGCCGACGGAATTTGCGCATCGGACGGCTGGTGGACGGCCGTGTTGGTCAGTACGACGCCGGCGAGCTGGTCCTGGTGCGCCAAGGCCCAGCCAAGGCTGATCACGCCGCCCCAGTCATGGCCGACTGTCACCACCGGCCCCGCAAGGCCCAGCTCGTCGGTGAGGTCACCCAGGTCGTTGATCCTGTCCGCCAGGCGACGGAACGTGTCGGTGCGCTCCGAGTAGCCCATGTCCAATTGGTCCACGGCGATAGCGCGCCACGGATGTGTGGCGTCCGATCCGGCGGCCAGCAGTGTCCGCCACAGATACGACCACGTCGGGTTTCCATGGACGCAAAGCAGGGTTCCCGCGGGAACGAGGCCGCGGCGGGCGAGTTGCGCACCGTTGTCCAACAGGTGCCAGTGGCGGTTTGTTCCTGGCGCGTCGACTGCGGATGTGGACCTCACCTCGACTGTCCGGGACCAGTCCGGATCGACGCCTGGCCAATTAGCGCCTACCAAACGATTTCCACCATGCCTGTGTTCAGCCCGGAACCGACTCCCATGCACAGGATCCGGTCGCCGGCGGTGAGGGATTGCGCCTCGGCCGCAAGTGTCATGGGAAGCGAGGCGGGGCCAACGTTGCCCCAGTGCGGGAAGGTGATCGGAACTTTGTCCGGGTCCAGATCAATGGCTTGAATGATCGCCTGTGTGTAAGCATTGCTGACCTGATGGGTGACATAGCGGTCCATAGTGGCCCAGTCCCATTCCGGCTGGGCTTCATGCCAGGCCTCGACGACGAGCTGCAGACCGCCGTCGAGCAGGCCTTTCGTGTCGGTGGCCATGCCGTCGATCCCTCCCACGCACAATTCGTGATGTTCGGTACCGGCACGCATTACTCCGCCGACAAGCCTGTGGGCACCGGGGTGCTCGTCCGATGGGCCGAGCACGGCTGCCGCAGCCCCGGATCCGAGCGTGAGAGTGGCAAACTCCCGATTGAAGTCTTCCCTTGTGGTCTCGGGCCTCTGCAATCGTGCCAAGGTGGCTTCCTGGGTGCCCTGGGAGTCCTCGCCATTCACGATGACTGCGTACCTGATTTGGCCGGAGTCGATCATGTTGGCCGCCAGAATCAAGCCGTTCACGAACCCGAGGCAGGCGTTCGCCAAGTCGAAATTCATGGCCGACGACGGAAGGCCGAGTTCGTGGTGGATCTTCACTGCGACGGACGGTTCAAGGTTGCGACGCGTGACCGAGGTGTTGATCAACAGCCCGACTTCAGACGCTTCGACGCCGGCCTCTGCCAGGGCCTTCGCGCCGGCCTCGACGGCGGCGTCATCGAACGATGTCCCCGCGGCCCACCAACGGCGCTGCGTTATTCCGGCCACTCGCTCAAGCAGGCGCGGCGGGAACTTCAGCCGCTGCAGGGTCGATGCCAACCTGCGATCGAAATCCGTGGAACTCACAATCCTCGGAGCCTCGACGCTGCTAACCGAGAGCAGCGCGGTGTTCCTATGCCGGAAGGATGCATTCCCTGCCAATTCAAGCCCCTGTTCGTTTCCGTCCTGCATTCATGCGGTGACTTTACCCATAAGTGCAAGCTCACAAACTTAAACTATGCATGTGCAAGCCCGGATACTTCGCATTTGCCTCCCGGGGCATGTTTAAAGACGAGGCCACCGAAGGAGCGCACCAGCCCGATTGGCGCCAGCCTAGGAGTCTTTGCAGCGGCCGAGCGTGAAACGCTCAAAACCGGCAATTGCAGTTACTCTGCGGCGGCGCGATGATGACGAACTTTCGCCAAATAGTCCATGAGGCCGGCGAGGTCGGTCGCGGACCATGGGAGGTTTTCGCTCAATGCAGGCGCTTCCTTTTGCCACATGGACCGGGCGGCAGCCTTCGTCTGTTCGCCCGAGTGGAACATGGAACCGATTTCGTCCCAAGCACGCGCCCAGCTCCGCACCGCCGGATCCGACACGGGAGTCTGGTCGCGGACATAGCCGAGTCCTTCCTCCATGAGGCCCACCCACCGACGCTTGGCATCCTCGATCTTGTCGGCACCGAGAACGGCCCTTCGTGCTGCCAGTTCCTGGCGTTGCTCCGGGGTGAAGTGGTTTTCGAGCATTGCGATCATCTCCAACGTTGACATGAATAGTTCAGGTGCGGGCATGGCAGGGCCGTCCAAACGGGTCAGCATCTGCCCTATGCGTCCTTCGAGTTCCTTGAGCTGGTCGGCTTGGCGGCGGACATGGGCCAACTGGTTCTCCAGAAGCGTGCGAAGCGACATGAGGTCGTCCACCGGTGACTCGAGCGTGGAGCCGACCTCCGCCAATTGCAGGCCCAGCATCTGGAGCCCGCGGATCCTGTACAACCGCCGCACGTCCTGCTCGGTGTAGCGCCGATGGCCCGAGGCTGTCCGCCTACTCGCCCTCAACAGGCCGATCTCGTCGTAGTGATGCAGGGCTCGTACGCTCACTCCGCACGCTTCGGCCAGCTCGCCGATTGTCCATTGGGATCCGCTGCCCGCTTGTTCCATGCGGTCAACGTTAGAACCTAACGTAACGTGAGGTGCAAGCCGCCCAAAACGGGACTTTTAGAAAGACATTAAAGATTCGTTAAGAACATTCACAATTTTGTGAATCGAGCGTAGCGTGCGAACCATGAACACAGTGATTGAGGCCCGTGGCCTTGAGAAACGTTTCGGCCGGATCCGCGCACTGGACGGACTTGACCTCGCAGTCAACGCTGGAGAGGTGCATGGGTTCCTCGGCCCGAACGGCGCCGGCAAATCAACCACCATCCGCGTGTTGCTCGGTCTTGCCCGGACCAGCGGTGGCAGCGCGACCGTCTTTGGCCAGGATCCCTGGAAAGACGCCACTACACTTCACCAGCGCATCGCCTACGTCCCCGGAGACGTCAGCCTGTGGCCCAACCTTTCAGGGGGCGAAGCGATCGACCTGCTCAGCAGGCTTCGCGGCGGCACTGACAACAAAGCCGCATACGCTGCGCGAAAGGCACGGCTGATCGAAGCCTTCCAGCTCGATCCATCCAAGAAAGGCCGCTCATATTCGAAAGGCAACCGCCAAAAGGTGGCGCTGGTAGCGGCATTTGCGTCCCCGGCGGATGCCTACATTCTCGACGAGCCCACGAGCGGGCTGGACCCGCTCATGGAAGGCGTCTTCAACCAGGAGATCCGCCGTGCAGCGTCGGAAGGCGGCACGGTTCTCCTCTCCAGCCACATCCTTTCCGAAGTCGAACAACTCTGCGACCGCGTAAGCATTATCCGCGCAGGCAAGACAGTTGAGTCCGGAACGCTGGCGGAACTGCGCCACCTGACGCGAACGGAAGTGTCGTTCGCCCGTAACGGGCTGACCGAAGCCGACCTGTCCCGCATACCCACAATCCATGACTTGGCACTGGTCAACGGGCGGGCACAGTTCACCGTCGACAGCGACAACGTCTCGCCGGTTCTGCGGGCGCTCACAGATCTCGACGTCAAAGGACTCAGGGTTGCACCGCCGTCGCTCGAGGAACTGTTCCTGAGGCACTACGGCGACGAGATACTTCCGGCCGAAGCATCTTCCGCTGAGCTTCCGGGCCGTAAGGCCCGACGGCGGGCGGCCAGTAAGGTGGCGGGCGCACGATGAGCACTGTGGTCACCCTGTTCCTGCAGCGGTTGCGCCGCGACCGCTTGCAGATGCTTATTTGGATAGTCGGTATAGGCCTCCTTGTCGAATTCTCCGTCTCAGCTGTGAAACAGAGCTACGGTGACGTGGCGGGCCGGCAAAACATCCTGGAACTTGCCGTCGCTAATCCCAGCATCCTCATGCTCCGCGGCACCCCCGAGGGCAGTGGACTTGATCAATTCATCTTCTTTGACATCTTTACTTTCATCGCGGTGCTTGTAGGCCTGATGAGTACCTTCCTGGCCGTTCGGCACTCGAGGGCCGAGGAAGAATCAGGACGCGCCGAGCTCCTCGCCGCTACTCCCGCAGGTCGTACCCTGCCCACGGTCGTCACCGTCGCCTATGGTGCAGTTGCCAACCTCGTGGTCGGGCTTGTTGTCGCATTGGCCTTCGTTGCCGGTGGTCTGGATGTCGCGGGATCCTTCGTCGCGGGCTCGGCGACGGCCGCCGTCGGACTTTCCTTCCTCGCCTTCGGACTCTTCGCCGCCCAGCTCATGCGCACATCCCGTGGTGCAAACGGCGTAGCCGCGGCCGCCGTAATGGCCGCCTACGCGGTTCGCGGCATCGGTGACGCATTGGGTACTCCGTCTGCCGACCACCTCCATACGACCGTGGCGTGGTGGAGTTGGATATCCCCGATCGGCTGGGCCCAACAAACCCTTGCCTACGACAAGAACACCCTCACGCCTCTGCTCTTGAGCCTGGCCTTCACTGCTGTCCTGCTCGTACTCGTCTTCAGCCTTCAATCGCAGCGTGACAGCGGCGCAAGCTTGCTCGCAGGGCGCCCCGGACGAATGGACGCCCGTGGATCTTTGTCGAGCTCAACAAGTCTCGCTTGGCGACTCCAATGGCCGACCGTTGTGGGCTGGTGTGCCGGCAGCGCCTTCGCAGGCATCTTGACCGGCACCTTGGCGCACGCGGTCGCGGGCGCTGCAGACGCTGACCCGAATATGGAAAAGATCATGGCGAGCCTCATCCCTGGCGGAAAGGGTTCCCTCGTGCAACTGTTCATCTCCGCCATTTTTGTGATGGTAGGAATACTTGCGGCGGCGTGCGCAACCCAGGTGATCATCCGCATGCGCCAAGAAGAGGTGGCAGGAACCGCCGAACAAGTGCTCGCCACGCCCGTATCCCGGAACCGATGGCTGACGGGATACCTAGCGGTCGGCGCAGCGTCGATCATCCTCGTCCTTCTCAGCGGTGCGATAACGTCGAGCGTCAGCGCGCTCGCGGTCGGCGACGCCTCGGCGCGCATTGGAGATTCCTTTGCGGCGGCCGCGGCGCAGTTGCCGGCAGCGCTGGTGTACCTCACGGTACTGGCCTTGGTGTTCGTCGCGTTGCCAGGTTGGACCATTGGCTTAAGCTGGACCCTGCTTGGCCTCGGGACGGTATTTGGCCTGTTCGGCGGACTGGTAGGGATGCCTGACTGGCTGCGGGATCTGTCTCCGTTCACCCACTCCCCTGTTCCCGTCGGCACCTCCACCGATTGGAGCGGAGGGATATGGATGCTGTGCATAGCAGTTGCAGTCGGCGCCGTAGCTGTGGCGTCAATGCGTCGGCGAGAACTTAACTCCGCTTAGATCCCGTGACGTGAATTGGAAACCAAGGGAGAGGTAAGAACACCGGATGGCACGAGACGAGCGAACGATTCGCGAGGCGGCCGAGCAATCGGCCGCTATCCTAACCGCGGCCGGCATGCCGAAGATGCCTGCGCGGGTCCTCATGGCCTTGACCGTCGCTGAGGACGGCGGCCTTACGGCGCTTGAGCTGGGCGAAGTGCTAGGAGTGAGTGCGGCCGCGATCTCCGGAGCCGTCCGATACCTGCAATCGATCGCGATTGTTCGAAGGGTTGCCCAGCCCGGGAGCCGAAGGGACCGCTACGAAGTCCCGCCCAATGCGTGGGAGGCAGCGTTCGCGCACGAACGCCCGATCTATCGGGCCCTGGCCGACCTCGCAGACACCGCCACGGCCGCAATAGGCAACCAGGACTCCACAGCCTTCGGGAGGCTGGACGAGATGGCGGCTTTCTACAGGTTCCTGGACGCACGGATGCCCGAAATCATGAAGGAATGGGAACAGCAAAGAAACCGCAAGTGACCTAGCTGTTCGCCGAGATGGCAGTCCCAAGGCCCAGCGTGGCAAGAATCCCGGCGGAGGTGCGTTCCATTGCCTTGGTGACGGACGGCTTTTTCAGCCAGAGAACCGCCTTGGTGGCCACGAAGGACAAGACTCCGAGATAGATCATCGAAACGGCGAAGTCGATGACCCCGAGCAGCATCGTCAAGCCAAAGGACGCATTCCCCGTCGGCAGGAATTGGGGAACGATGGCAAGGAAAAACAGGCCAACCTTCGGGTTGAGCATGCACGAGAGCAAACCCGCGAGGAAGCTTGAGCGAATTGAGGAGTTCTTCACAGTGCGCTCGCCGTCCAACGGTCCGTGCTGCATGCGTCGGCTATGGATAAACGCGGTGACGCCGAGGTAGATCAAGTACAAGCCACCCACGATTTTCATTATCCGGTACGCCTCGGCGGATTGTTCCAGCAAGGCCGCCAATCCAATGCCAACAAGTGCCGCCCAGAAGATGCTGCCGAGGGACGAACCAAACGCGGCGGATAGGCCGGACCGGGCATTCGAAAGGCTGTACCTCAAGACCAGGAACGAGTCGGGCCCCGGGGTGAGCGCCAAAATTGCGCACAGCCCGATGAATGCCGCCAACGAAGGGAAAGTCATTGTCCTATTCAATCACCGCAAGTGTGCTATAGGATACGAAGTTCGGCCGTTTCCCAGACCCCCCGGCTACAATGGGGCCGACCGTTATTCCCCCTGGAGAGGTAGTCCCTTTTGGTAACTCCCCACGATGCACCCAACCCGGATCCGAGCCAGACAGGACCCGTCGGCTATCCAGGTCAGGGCAAATTGGCCGTCCGCAGCCGCCGGCGATTCAGCTTCCGCACTGCGCCACGTTGGTTCAAGATCACCAGCGCCGTAGTTGCCGTACTGCTGGTGGCAGTAGTCGCTTTCGGCGGGTATTGGGTGTGGCGGCTCCAGTCGAACATCTCAAAATCCGCCTTGGGAGCCGGAGGAATCAGGACGGAAGGTCCGGTCGACGACAGTAAGGACCGGCTCCAGATCCTCATCTTGGGCACCGATACGAGAAGCGGCAAGAACGGGCAATTCGGTACCGTGGACCAATCGTCCGGCTACGGTCAATCCGACGTCATGATGCTTGTGGACATCTCGGCGGACAATAACCACGTCAACGTCATCAGCTTTCCGCGGGACCTACTGGTTGATGTTCCGGCCTGCACTGACAGCAAGACCGGCCAGCATTATCCCGAACGGCAAAATGCCATGATCAACAGTGCGATGGCTGAGGCCGGAATCGGCTGCGCCGTCGATACCGTCAACAAGCTGACGGGCCTGGAAGTCGACCACTTCATGATGGCCGACTTCAACGCCGTAACGGAACTCTCGAAGGCAGTCGGAGGCGTGGACGTTTGCGTCAGCTCCGCTGTGGACGACCCCGAATCGGGACTTCATTTGCCCAAGGGCACTTCGCAGGTCGAAGGTGACCAGGCCCTCGCCTTCCTTCGGACCCGGCACGCGTTCACGGACGGCGGTGACCTTGGACGAATTAAAGCCCAGCAGTCGTTCCTCGGCTCCTTGGTGCGGAAGCTCAAGTCCGAGGGGACGCTGAGCGACCCCCAGAAGATGCTCACCATTGCTGACACGGTGACAAAGAACCTCACGGTCGACGACGGGCTTGCTTCGGTTCCCGCCTTGCTGACCATCGCCGGCCGGCTCAAGAACATCGACCCCGCCAAGGTCAACTTCATCACTGTGCCGAATGTGCCGGCGACGTCCGACCCCAACCGCCTCGACCTCGACGAACCGGCGGCAAGCAACTTCTTCGCTGCGTTGAAGCAGAGCGCCGACCTTAGCCAGCCGGCAGCAAGCGCGGCACCATTGGCGGCCCCGACCGCTGCCGGGACTCCGACAGCTGCCTACAGCAAGGCACTCCAGCCGATCACCGTAGCCAATGGAACAGGCGTGAGCGGGAGGAGCCAGGAGATCGGAACGATCCTGTCAAACGCCGGTTTCACCAAGCTGTCCCGGATCCAGGCTGAAACCCGGGCACAGACCATGGTCTACTACGGTGCCGGGTTTGCCGACGTCGCCGCGGATGTCGCTGCGATGTTCGGGTTGCCGGCGTCGAGCATTCAGCAGGTAAACACTGTGCAGGGTGTCCAGGTCTACGCCGGGCAGGACTTCGCCACAGGCGACAAGCCCACACTCCCGGCAGCCAAGCCCAGCGACGTCGTCAACCAAACCGCGCAGGACCAGACCTGCCAGACGACCAACCCGCTCGGCTAGCTTTACGATTCAGCCGAAGACAGGGCGCCCCCGTTCCGCGTTGCGGACCGGAGGGCGCCCTTGTGGTTTCCCGTCCCCGAAGGAGGCGATCCCGACGGCGGTTCCCTCACCGCCGTCGGGCTGCTTGGCTATTCGGAACGCTCTCCGGATACATTGACAAGCCAAGCAATGCCGAACTTGTCCGTCAGCATTCCGAAAACGTCACCCCACGGTGCCTTCTCCATCGGGACAGTCACAGTTCCGCCGTCGGCCAGTCCGTCCCAGTACCCGCGAAGTTCGGTCTCGTCTTCGCCGCTCAGCGAGATCGAAATGTTGTTGCCCGGGTTGTACTCCATGCTGTTCGGGGTGTCCGCGGCCATGAGGACCATTCCATTGCCGGTGGTGAGGGCCGAGTGCATGATCTTGTCGCCTTCGGCAGGGTCTTCGCTCGCATGGAATTCAGCAAAAGTGCTTTGCGTCAGCTCTCCGCCGAAAACGGATTTGTAGAACACCATGGCGTCCTTGGCGTTGTCGCGGAAGCTGATGTACGGGTTGAGGTTCGTGGGCATTGCATTTCTCCTCAGGGTTGTGGCGGCCGGATGAGCTGCCTTGTGGTCATGCTAACAGCTCCCGATGGACTCAACTACGGGCGATGCATCCTCGCGTCCTCTCGGTTTTCAGGCGCCGTCGTAGGCGCTCTGGAGGGCGGCTATGTCCAGCTTCTTCATCTGCAGCATCGCGGCCATGGCCCGTTGCGCGCCGTCGGGATCCGGGCCTGAAAGAAGCTCCGGGAAGATCTTGGGGACGATCTGCCAGGACAAGCCGAACTTGTCCTTGAGCCAACCGCACTGGCTTTCCTCGCCGCCCTCGGTCAGCGCATCCCAGTAGCGGTCCACTTCTTCCTGGGTATCGCAATTGACCACGAGCGAGACGGCTTCGGTGAACTTGAACATCGGGCCGCCGTTGAGGGCCACGAACTCCCTGCCCTCTATCTCGAACTCAACGGTCACTACTTGTCCGGCCGGTCCGGGACCGGCATCGCCGCTCCGCAGGACCTTTCCGATCGAAGAACCAGGGAACAGTGTTGTGTAGAACTCCGCGGCTTCCCCGGCTTGGGAATCGAACCACAGGCACGTAGTGATTTTCTGCATAATGAATGTCCTTCCATTCCGCCTGGCCGGCCTCCAGTCTCCGGCTTCGGTCTGAACGCTAGTCGGCGTCCTCCGCGGACACAATGCCCACAGCGGCGTCTGCTCAGCCCCGTTGGTAGCGGGTCACGAGGCCCAGGGTGTTGCCTTCACTGTCTTCGATGAACGCCATCCATTCGTCGGTTCCGGCCGGACCCAAACGGTTGTCGGAATGCCGGTGGACCAATTGCGCGTCCTGGAGGACCCGGACGCCTCGGCTGCGGAATTCCTCGAGCGAAGACCGGACGTCAGCCACGTCCAGGTAGATCAGCGCGGCCGGTGCGCCACGGTCCAGCAGGAGCCGGATACCGTCAAGATCGAAGAACAGGAGTCCGGGCGGATCGAATCTGCCGCTCGGCTCGGCGTCGAGCAGCCGGGAGTAGAAGTCCGACGCCCGATCCAGGTCGACCGCTCTCTGGGCAACTTGGATCAACCTCACGTCGGCCTCCGTATCGCAGTTCCGGATTCAAGGCTTGCAGGTGCGCCACGGGGGCACAAGGGCTTGCCGGGCCGGTTCCGGCTTCGCTTCGAACCAGCGCCCGGTTCGAACTCGACCGGCCCGGCGGGATAATGTCGATTCCATGCCTGCTGCCAAAACCGCTGTTTCGCGTTCCACCCTTGTCTCCGCCGTGGCCGACGTCGTCCTCATCCTGATCTTTGCCGCCATCGGCCGTGATGCGCACCAGCGACCCGACGTTATCATCGGCGTTTTCGCCACAGCTTGGCCGTTCCTTGCCGGCGCTGCTGTCGCTTGGCTGGTGGTACGCGTGTGGCGTGCGCCGTTCTCCCTCTGGCCTGCCGGGGTCGCTGTGTGGATAGGAACCGTCGCGGTCGGGATGATCCTCCGGGCGATCACGGGTCAGGTTGTTGTTATTGCGTTCATCATCGTGGCCTTGATCAGCCTTGCGACCCTGCTCCTGGGGTACCGCGCCGTGATCGCACTCGGGGTCCGGTTCCGTACCCGGACGCCCCGGGGCTAAGGGCCCTTGGATGCACTAGGCTTGCAACGTCCGCTGCTGCACTCCGGAAAGGCCTCCCAGTGATCACCGCTTTTGTCCTGATCAAGACCGACGCTTCGCGCATCCCCGAAACGGCCGAGGAGATTTCCGCCATCAAGGGCATCAGCGAGGTCTACTCGGTGACGGGCGAATGGGACCTCATCGCAGTGGCCCGGGTGGCAAAGCACGAAGAATTGGCGGACGTCATTGCGGACCGGCTCTCCAAGGTGCCCGCCGTGGTCCACACGACCACCCACATTGCCTTCCGCGCCTACTCGAAGCACGATCTCGACGCCGCATTTTCGCTGGGGTTCGAGCAGTAGTCCTCCCCCGGCGCCGTGTGATTGCCGGCGCGGCGATCAGCTTTGGCTGAGCGCCACCCAAGTTTCCAGCACGCGCTGCGCGGCGCCGGAATCGATGGATTCAGCCGCGCGCCGCAGCGCCGACTCCATACGTTCCAGGAAGGGACCCTCGGCAGCGAGGTCGAAGGCAACCAGGCCGGCGGCGGCGTTGAGCAGCACGGCGTCTCGGACCGCTCCCGGCTTACCGCCCAGTATTTCGCGTACGACGGCGGCATTCGCCTTTGCGTCCCCGCCCCGGAGGTCCGCTACGGTCGCGGGGGCGATTCCAAGATCTGATGGCGAGAATGACAGCTGCGCCACCTGTCCGTTCCTGATTTCCCAGACTGTCGACGGCCCTGTGGTGGTCAGTTCGTCCAGACCGTCTTCGCCGCGGAATACCAGTCCCCGGCTGCCGCGGCGAGCCAGGACCCCGGCGATCAGTGGTGCGATCGTGGCGTTGGCCACGCCCACGGCCGACGCCTGTACATGTGCGGGATTGGTCATGGGACCAAGGAAGTTGAACGCGGTCGGGATTCCCAATTCCGCCCGCACCACGCCAGTGTGGCGGAACGAGGGGTGGAACACCTGCGCGAAGCAGAAAGTGATTCCTGCCTCCTCGGCATTGCGGGCAACGCGGTCGATCGGCAGGTCGAGCCTGACGCCCAACGCCTCGAGCACATCGGCGGAACCCGACGACGACGTCGCCGCCCGATTGCCATGCTTCACCACGCGCGCGCCCGCGCCGGCCGCCACCAAGGCCGCCATCGTGGAGATGTTGACGGTGTTCAGCTGATCCCCGCCGGTGCCTACGATGTCCAGCTTTTCGCCGGGGATGTTCACTGGGTTGGCATTGGACAGCATGGCCTCGACGAGGCCGGTGACTTCTTCCACCGTCTCGCCTTTGGCCCTGAGGGCAACCAGGAAACCGGCAATCTGGGACGGGGCGGCTTCTCCGGACATGATGGTGTTCATTGCCCATGCCGTGTTCTGGACGGAGAGGTCCTGTCCCTTGAGCATCGCGGAGATAAGTCCTGGCCACGAGTTGCTTGCCTGCTGTGCAGTTGCCTGTGAAGTCACGACTTGATGCTAGCGATCTACACCGCTCCGTGACCAATGCGAAGTAGTCCGGGAACTTTTCCGCGCGATTTCGCGTGTTTGTAGAAAAAGTCCCCCCAAAAGGCGGTTTGCATTGGGAAGTCCGGACTTTTATAGACATAATGTCCTTGTGACATCTGCGACCCATGCCCCCAGTACCCCGGCGCACCCGACGCTGAATCGCCCCAACTTGGTATCCGTTGGAACCGTTGTGTGGCTTTCCAGTGAGTTGATGTTCTTCGCCGGTCTCTTTGCCATGTACTTCACCCTGCGCTCCACTTCGGGCGCCCTGTGGTCTGAAGAAACCAGCAAGCTCAACTTCCCGTTCGCGCTCGTGAACACGATCGTCCTCGTGGCCAGCTCCTTTACTTGCCAGATGGGCGTGTTCGCTGCCGAACGCCTCGAGCCTCGCCGCCGGGGCGGTCTACTGCAGATCACCCGTTGGGGAATGACCGAGTGGTTCATCCTGACGTTCCTCATGGGCTCCTTCTTCGTTGCCGGCCAGACCACCGAATACGCCATGCTCACTTCGGAGCATGTCACCCTCTCGGCCAACGCCTACGGCTCCTCGTTCTACATGACTACGGGCTTCCACGGCCTGCACGTCATCGGCGGCCTCATCGCGTTCCTCTTCATCATCGGACGTGCGTACGCTGCCAAGAAGTTCGGACACTTTGAAGCGACTTCGGCAATCGTCACCTCGTACTACTGGCACTTCGTGGATGTTGTGTGGATCGGCCTCTTCCTGGTCATCTACGTCCTGAAGTAGACCAGCACCGACTCTTTCCACAAGAGCATGAATTTTAAAGAAACGGCTCCCGGAGCCGACGCAGTCTCGAAAAAAGGAACCACCACGTGAAGGCACTCTCGCAGAAGCGACGTCATCCACTGGCAGCAATTGCTCTGCTGCTGCTGGGACTCCTCGTCACTGGTGGGCTTTACGCCGTTGCTACAACGGTCAACCAAGCGAAAGCAGACACCACTACCGCAAGCGCTAGCGACGTCTCGGAAGGTGGCAAGCTTTTTGCCGCCAACTGCGCCACTTGCCACGGCATGGGTGCCAGCGGATCCAAGGACGCTCCGTCGCTCGTCGGCGTGGGCGCAGCCGCGGTTGACTTCCAGGTTGGCACCGGCCGTATGCCCATGCAGATGAACGGACCCCAGGCCCAGGAGAAGCCGCGGCAGTTCAACGACCAGCAGACACAGCAGCTGGCAGCATACGTCGCCTCCCTCGGCGCCGGCCCGGCAATCCCTGATGCCTCCCTGCTTGACGCAAACGGAGATGCTGCCAAGGGTGGCGAGCTCTTCCGCACGAACTGCGCCATGTGCCACAACGCCGCAGCTGCCGGCGGTGCTTTGACCCGAGGAAAGTTCGCACCCGCACTTGCTGGCGTGACACCTCAGCACATCTATGAAGCCATGTCCACGGGTCCGCAGAACATGCCTGTCTTCAATGACGCCAACATTTCTCCTGAGGGCAAGCGCGACATCATCACCTTCTTGAAGAAGATTGAAGCGAATGGTTCTCCGGGCGGCGCCGACCTCGGCTCGCTGGGTCCGGTCTCGGAAGGCCTCTTTGTCTGGGTAGCAGGCCTCGGCGTCATCATCGCCTTCACCATTTGGCTGACGTCGCGTACGTCGTAGCACACACCCGCACCACCAGCTTCTGCTGTCCCCACAGCAGTTTTGAATTGAACATTAACCCGGTTCCGCCGGGACAACGAGAGAAGGATGAGGCGAATTATGGGCAACCATAGTGACGGCAGTCCGAACCACTCGGGCACCGTAGCTACGGCTGGTCAGAATGCTGTGGAGAAGTTCCAGGATCCTGGACTTCCTCCGCACCGTTTGCGCCTGGCTGACACGGACCCGAGAGCCGCAAAACGAGCCGAACGTCAGGTAGCCATCTTGTTTGGCATCTCCGTCATCGGCACGGTGATCTTCCTAGTGTCGTACTTTGCCATCGACCTGCACACCGATGGATCGATCGCTACTATCCGGACCCAGAACCTGCTGCTGGGTCTTGGCACCGCGTTCGCGATGTTGGGCATCGGTACCGGTATTGTCCACTGGGCCAAGGCCCTTATGCCGGACCACGAAGTCTCGGAAGAGCGCCACGCGATCCGCACCGAGGAAGACCGCCAGGCAGCCGTGCGCATCGTCGACGACATCGTCGAGGAAACCGGCATCAAGCGTCGCCCGCTGATCCGCAACACCTTGTTGGGCGCTGTCGCCTTGGCACCGCTCCCGGCCTTGGCCGTGTTCGGCGACCTCGGTCCGCGCCCGGACGACAAGCTCGCACACACCATGTGGGCACCCCAGGACGGCAAGCTCAAGCGCCTCACCCGCGACCCCGACGGCACACCGATCAAGGCATCGGACGTCACCATCGGCTCCGCGTTCCACGTGATTCCGGAAGGTTTGAACGAGCTCCCCGAGGGCAAGCTCAGCGCGAAGGCCAAGGCCGTGGTTTTGCTCATGCGCCTTAACCCCGAGGACCTGACCATCTCCAAGGGCCGCGAAACCTGGAACTACAACGGCATTGTTGCGTATTCCAAGATTTGCACCCACGTCGGTTGCCCTGTCGCCCTTTACGAGCAGCAGACACACCACTTGCTGTGCCCGTGCCACCAGTCGACCTTCGACCTCACCAAGGAATGCAAGGTCATCTTCGGCCCCGCCAGCCGTCCGCTCCCCCAGCTGCCCATCTCGGTAGACGCCGAGGGCTACCTCGTTGCGACGAGCGACTTCAAAGAACCTGTAGGACCGAGTTACTGGGAGCGTGACGAGCATGAGCGCCTCATCAACAGCTGAAGTCCCCTTCACGGCCAAGACCAAAGTCGGCCGCATCACTGACTTCGTTGACCAGCGCGTCGGCGGATCCGGCATCCTGCGCGAGTTCGGCCGGAAGGTCTTCCCTGACCACTGGTCGTTCATGTTCGGTGAGGTGGCGCTGTACTCCTTCGTCATCCTCCTGATGTCCGGTACCTTCCTGACGTTCTTCTTCGACCCGTCCATGGCGGAAACCCACTACTCGGGTTCGTACACGCCCTTGTACAACGTCGAGATGTCGGTAGCGTACAACTCCTCCCTGAACATTTCCTTTGATATCCGCGGCGGCTTGTTCTTCCGCCAAGTCCACCACTGGGCGGCACTGCTGTTCGTGGCATCGCTTGGCGTTCACATGCTCCGCGTGTTCTTCACGGGTGCTTTCCGCAAGCCGCGCGAGATGAACTGGGTCGTTGGTGGTGTCCTGCTGATCTTGGCTATGGCTGAAGGCTTCACTGGCTACTCCCTTCCCGATGACCTGCTTTCCGGTAACGGCCTGCGGATCATCGACGGTGTCATCAAGTCCATCCCGGTGATCGGAACGTACATCTCGTTCTTCCTCTTCGGGGGCGAGTTCCCGGGCACGGCGATTATCGGACGCCTGTACGTGCTGCATATCCTGCTCGTGCCGGCGATGATCTTGCTGATGATTGTCATCCACCTCTTCATGGTGGTTGTGCATAAGCACACGCAGTACCCTGGCCCGGGCCGCAATGACGGCAACGTCGTCGGCTACCCACTGGGTCCGGTTTACGCAGCGAAGGCCGGTGGCTTCTTCTTCATCGTGTTTGGTGTCGTCGCACTCATGGCCGCCATGTTCACTATCAACCCGATCTGGAACTACGGTCCGTACGACCCCTCCCCCGTGTCGGCAGGTACACAGCCTGACTGGTACATCGGCTTTGTCGACGGCGCATTGCGTTTGATGCCTGGCGTCGTCAATGACTTCCACTTCGAGTACATCATTTTCGGTCACGTGCTGACCCTGAATGTGCTGCTGCCCGCGCTTGTTCCTGCCGGCATTATCTTCACGGTGCTGTTCACCTACCCGTGGATCGAACGCTGGATCACCAAGGACGACCGTGAGCACCATGTGCTTGACCGTCCGCGCAACGCTCCGACCCGTACCGCGATCGGCGTCGCAGGTTTCACCTGGTACTGCGTGATGTGGGCTGCCGCTGGTTCCGACCTCATTGCAACGCACTTCCACGTTGCCCTGAATGACGTCACGTACTGGCTGCGTGCGCTGTTCTTCCTCGGACCGGTGTTTGCGTTCATCGTGACCAAGCGCGTGGCTTTGGCGCTCCAACGCAAGGACCGCGAAATCGCGCTGCACGGCCGCGAGACCGGTCGTATTGTGCGCCTGCCCCACGGCGAGTTCATCGAGGTCCACGCCCCGCTGAACGACTACAAGCAGTACAGGCTCGTGGGCTTCGAATCCCCGGTTCCGCTGCCTGCAGAACCGAACGAGCATGGCGTTGTAACCCGCAAGGAAAAGCGTCGCGCCGCTCTTTCCCGGTGGTTCTTCGAAGACCGCGTTGCTCCTGCAACTCCGGCTGAGCTGGCAGCAGCTCACAGCCACGGCCACCACGAAGCCATCGAGTCCGGCGACGAGCAGAGGACTTTGAGCCACTAGCTTCCGCTGATACCAACGAGAGAGGGTCCCATCCAATGGATGGGACCCTCTCTCGCTTTCTTTATGTCTGTTTGCCCCGATGTTGCCCAACGCTGGATGCCCTAACCACGGCATCCAGCCGCATCGGACTAGTGGTTACGGTAGCCTGTGGCCTGGCTCCGGGTGGACCGGACTCCCGGCCGCTGGAGGGGAACCCACAATTTGTATCGGTCGGCCCTGTAGTAGGAAACGGAATAGTCCACCATGGAACGTGCTACGAAGGCGTGGCGCTGGATTTTGAGCAACGGCGTACCGACGTCGACGTTCAAGAGACGCGCGGTTGACGGTGATGCTGCTGTTGCTTCGATCATGTCTTCACCCCACTCCATGACCAGGCCATATTTCTCGCTCAGGACGTTGTAGAGCGATGTTGGCGGTGCTTCGTCCAGAAGCCCTGGTACCCGATGCGCCGGGATGAAGTTCTCGTCCACACTCATGGGTTCGTTGTCGGCAAGGAGGAGCCTCCTGAAGCGGACCAATGGCGTTCCCTCCTCGAGCTGGAGTTCCCGTGCCAAGAACGCACTCGCGGCGATCTGCTCGAAGCTCAGAACCTTGGCAGCAGGCACCATGCCGCGGCGCTGCATCTCTTCGCTGTACGAAGTCAGTTTCACCTGAAGGTCGAGTTTCGGCTTGCGGACGAACGTGCCAAGTCCGACAACCCGTTCGATGACTTCTTCGCCCACAAGCGCGTCGATAGCTTGGCGAACGGTCATCCTTGCCAAGCCGAAGCGTTCGGAAAGGTCCCGCTCGGACGGTAACGCGGCGCCGGGCCGGCATGATTCGGCGATGTAGGTACGCAGGATTTCCCTGAGTTGTATGTAAATCGGAGTTCCGCTTTTGCGGTCGATCTCCCCCACTATGCGGGAAGCCTCAGCAGGCATGACAGTCTTCGGCCAAGAAGATTTCCATGGATCAAGGGTATGCCAAACCAGGCGCAGGTCTAGACCAGCCCGGTAAACAAATCGAGCATACAGTTCGCGGCGCTACGCTTGTAGGGATCAAAATAGCAGTCGGCGTGAGGCCGTCGGAGTTAGAGGAGCCGGTTTGCCCGAGCTTAAAGCCATTGTCGCCGCTGAGATCGGCCTTCACGCGCGTGCCGCCGCGGTCTTCGTGCGGGAGGTGACAGCGACCGGACTTCCTGTGACAATTCGCAAGCCCGGCCAGCATTCGGTCGATGCCCGGTCCCTGCTCGAAGTTATGACCGAAGACTTCGGGCACGGATGCGAGGTGGTTCTCTCAGTCGCTGGAGAGGCTCTCCCGCCGGGCCGATCCCTCGACGAGGTCGCTGGTGCCCTCAAGGCGCTCACGGCCGTCCTGGAGGCCGTAGAAGGACGCTAAGCGGCAAACCTAATGTTGAACGGCGACTATAGACGTCTTAAAGCAAAATAGCGGAGGGTCCCACCATTATGGTGGGACCCTCCGCTATTAGTTGGTGCTACTAGTGAGCGTGGTCTCCGCGGCTGTATTCGAAGACCCAGCCAACCAGCGCCACAATCGCCAGGCCAGCGGCAACGGCCGTGATCCAGAAACCAACGGCCAGGCCAAGGAAGCCGCCTGCGCAGGCCAGGCCGAGAACCATCGGCCACCAGCTCCAGGGGCTGAAGTGGCCTTGCTCGCCGGCGCCTTCGTGAATCTCAGCGTCGGCGCGGTCCTCGGGACGCATTCCCACGCGCTTGCCGGTGAAGCCGAGGTAGGCGCCGATCATGCCTGCCAGGCCACCGACAAGGAGGATGCCGAGGATGCCTACCCATTCAGTCCAGTGGGTCAGGAATCCGTAGACGATTGCGACCGGTACGAAGAAGAACGTACCTGCTCCGAAGATCCATGATTCGACTCTCACTTTGAAGTGTCCTCCTGCTCAGCGTTGCCGAGCATGCTTGCTGCTGGCTTCGGGATATCGATGGTGTGGCTCTGCGCCAATTCCGGGTGGTGCAGGTCCAACGCAGGACGCTCCGAACGGATGCGAGGCAACGACGTGAAGTTGTGGCGCGGCGGCGGGCAGGACGTGGCCCACTCAAGCGAAGCACCGAAGCCCCAGGGGTCATCAACTTCAACCTTCTTGTTGCTCCGCCACGTGATGTAGACGTTCCAGAAGAACGGCAGCAGAGAGGCGCCAAGGACGAAGGATGAAATCGTGGAGAACTGGTTCATCCAAGTGAAGCCGTCCTGCGGCATGTAGTCCGCGTAACGACGCGGCATACCCTCGACACCCAGCCAGTGCTGGATCAGGAAGGTGCCGTGGAAGCCGAGGAACAGGAGCCAGAAGTGGATCTTGCCGAGGCGTTCGTTGAGCATCTTGCCGGTCCACTTGGGCCACCAGAAGTAGAACCCTGCGAACATCGCGAACACAACCGTGCCGAAGACCACGTAGTGGAAGTGGGCAACCACGAAGTAGGAGTCCGAAACGTGGAAGTCAAGCGGCGGCGAAGCCAGGATGATGCCGGTCAGGCCACCGAAAAGGAAGGTGACCAGGAAGCCGATGCTCCACAGCATGGGAGTTTCAAAGGTGATCGAACCCTGCCAGAGGGTGCCGATCCAGTTGAAGAACTTCACGCCGGTGGGAACCGCGATCAGCATGGTCATGAAGGAGAAGAACGGCAGCAGCACGGAACCGGTCACGTACATGTGGTGTGCCCACACGGTCACGGACAATGCCGCAATGGCAATGGTCGCGTAGACAAGGCCCTTGTAGCCGAAGATCGGTTTGCGGCTGAAGACCGGGAAGATCTCGGACACGATGCCGAAGAACGGCAGCGCAATGATGTAGACCTCGGGGTGGCCGAAGAACCAGAACAGGTGCTGCCAAAGGACGGCGCCACCGTTTTCCGGATCGAAGATGTGTGCACCGAAGCGGCGGTCAGCACCCAGCGCGAACAGTGCCGCGGCGAGCGGCGGGAAGGCCATGAGGACAAGGATGGCCGTGACGAGGGTGTTCCAGGTGAAGATCGGCATGCGCCACATCGTCATGCCAGGAGCTCGCATGCAGATGATCGTGGTGATGAAGTTGACCGCACCAAGGATGGTGCCGAAACCGGACAGGGCCAGGCCGAACACCCAGAGGTCGCCACCAACACCGGGAGTGAAGGTGGTGTCGGACAGTGGCGCGTAGGCGAACCACCCGAAGGAAGCCGCACCCTGCGGGGTGATGAAGCCGGAAACCGCAATGGTGGAGCCAAAGAGGAAGAACCAGAAAGCCAGGGCGTTCAGTCGCGGGAACGCGACGTCAGGAGCACCGATCTGCAGAGGCATGATGACGTTGGCGAAGCCGGCGAAGAGCGGCGTCGCGAACATCAGCAGCATGACCGTGCCGTGCATTGTGAAGAGCTGGTTGTACTGTTCCTTGGTCTGCAGGATCTGCATGCCCGGTTCGAACAGTTCCGCACGGATGAGCAGCGCCATCACGCCGCCGAGGCAGAAGAACACGAAGGACGCGATCAGGTACATGTACCCGATGGTCTTGTGGTCAGTCGAGGTGATCCAGTTGACGACGATGCGCCCCTTGGATTTCGGTACTACCGGAGCATCAAGGACCCCGGCGGATTGAGTATAAGTAGCCACGTCGCTTCCCTTAGTTCTTTACGTTCAGGTCTGGGTTGCGGTCGTACTTCGAATCGAGGAGACCCGTGTTGCCGCTCTGGCGAAGCTGGTCCATGTGTGCCTGGAATTCAGCCTCGGAAACGACCTTCACACGGAACAGCATCTCGGAGTGGTATTCACCGCAGAGTTCGGCGCACTTGCCGTCATAGGTTCCCTCTTGGGTGGGGGTGACCCTGATGTAGTTGGTCTTGCCGGGTATCATGTCGCGCTTCTGCAGGAAGGCCGGTACCCAGAAGGAGTGGATGACGTCGCGGGAGTTGAGCTCAAGGTCAACCGACTTGTTGACCGGCAGGTACAAGGTGGGAAGCTTGTCCTTGTCTACGTTGTTGCCCGTAAGGTGGGCCTGGACGCCTGCCTCGTGCAGGTCCTCGGAAATAACCGAGCCCTTGACGTAGTTGAAGTCCCACGCCCACTGCTTGCCGCGGACGTCGATTGTCACGTCGGCCGGCTGCGAGCGGTCATCGATGGCACGCTGGTCCTGGTCGGTGAAGTAGAAGAACACCAAGACCATGAACAGCGGAATGGTCAAATAAAAGACCTCCAAAGGGAGGTTATAGCTGAGCTGCTTCGGGAATCCCGTGGTGCCTTTGCGGCGGCGGTACGCAATGATGCACCAGATGATCAAGCCCCAGGTGATGACACCAACGGACAGGGCGGCGATCCATGAGTTGACCCAGAGGTCCATGATCCGGCCGGTGTTACTAGTAGTCCCACGATCGGTGGGCAACCAGCCCTTCGCTGCCTCTGGTGAACATCCGGTCAAAGCCAACGCGCCGGCTAGTGCCAAGCCAGTGATCGAAATGATCTGTTTGCGTCGGCTGCCGGTTCGGTTCTGCGAACTCACAGACGGCCCTTCCTCTTGTTGCTGCAGCCCGGCCGGCCAAAACCCCACCGGGCACACTAAAGTTTTACTACCCGATGTAGAGCTTACCGCTCCCAAGCGGTTTTCGCAGACATGTCGGCCCAGTGCGTCGGAGCGGGTTTAAACCCGCTCCTGAACTGGGCCGACAGTGCGCAAAAACTCCGGGTTAGTGGAACGAATCGCCGCAGGCGCAAGACCCGCCGGCGTTGGGGTTGTCAATGGTGAAGCCTTGCTTCGAGATCGTGTCTTCGAAGTCGATGCTGGCACCGCTGAGATACGGCACGCTCATCTTGTCGACAACAACTTCGACGCCATCGTAGTCGCGGACAGCATCGCCGTCGAGCAAGCGCTCGTCAAAGTAAAGCTGGTAGATCAAGCCGGAGCAGCCGCCGGGCTGAACTGCGACGCGAAGCCGCAAGTCCGTGCGCCCCTCCTGTTCGAGTAGGCTCCGGACCTTGCCTGCAGCGACGTCGGTCAGCATGACCTCGTGCTCGGGAAGCTCGCCGCCGGCGACCTGCGCTCCGGTGCTGTTTTCGTTGGTTGCAGTGCTCATTGGCCTACCTTCTTATGAAGCTCTTGGCAGCCGCGCGTCCGCGCATTCTGCCCTTACCCAAATACGTGCGGGTTATAGCTACATGCTACGTCGAGCCGACGCATAGCTATAACTTCTAACGTAACCGCGGGGACACTTGCCTTGTTCCCGGAACAAGCCCGCGGGGTGGCCGGGGCAGCCCGGCCACCCAGGCGATTCGCGCCGTGTTACAGCCCTCCGACGTTCAATCGGGCCAACATCAGGGCCTCCGCCAGCACGGCGTTTCGGAAGTCGCCGATGTGAAGCGACTCGTTGGCGCTGTGGGCGCGGGAATCGGGGTCCTCAACGCCGGTCACAAGAATCTGTACTTCCGGATAGGTCTCGGTCAGGTCGGCGATGAACGGGATGGAGCCACCGATCCCCATTTCCACTGCCGGTACTCCCCAGGCCTCTCCAAGTGCCCACATGGCGATCCGCGCGGCCGTCGATGCCGTGTCGGTGGCAAACGCGTTGCCCCTCTCCCCCGGCGTGAAAGTCACCTTCGCTCCGAACGGTGCGTGGGTTTTCACATGCTCTTCCACGGCGTCCATAGCGGCGTCCGGATCCTGGCCGGGCGCGAGCCGAAGGCTGAACTTGGCCCGGGCCGCCGGGATCAGGGTGTTTGAGGCGACATCGACGGCGGGTGCGTCGATTCCGATGATCGAGAGGGCAGGCTTGGTCCACAGGCGCGAAGCGATGCTGCCGCTTCCGGCGAGCCGGACGCCGTCGAGCACTGACGCGTCGGCGCGGTACTGCTCCTCGTCGATGTCCTCGACGACGTCGTCCTTGCCGACCAGTCCTTCGATGGCGACGCTGCCGTCGTCGTTATGCAGGGTGGCGATCAGGCGCGACAACAGCGTGGGGGCATCCAGGACGGGGCCGCCGAACATGCCGGAGTGGACGGCATGATCGAGGACGCGCACCTCGAAGGTGCCGTCCACCAGGCCGCGCAGGCTGGTGGTGAGGGCCGGAACTCCGACCTTCCAGTTGCTCGAATCGGCGACGACGATCACGTCCGCCGCGAGAAGCTCGCGGTGCGTTTCGAGGAACGTCCGGAACGTCGGTGAACCGGCCTCTTCCTCACCCTCGAAGAACAGCGTCACGCCCAGGCCGAATTCGTCGCCGAGAACCTGGGTGGCAGCGGCGTATGAGGCCAAGTGCGCCATGATTCCCGCTTTGTCGTCGGCGGCTCCGCGTCCGTAAAGGCGGCCGTCCCGCTCCTCGGCAACAAACGGTTCGGAGTTCCACAGCGTCGAGTCGCCGGGTGGCTGGACATCATGGTGCGCATAGAGCAGGATGGTCGGCTTGCCGGGGCCGGCGAGGCGGCGGGCGACGACGGCGGGCCCGCCGGGAGTGCCGTCTGTCTTGTTGCATCGCAATATTTGCACGTCGGCAAAACCTGCCTCGCGCACGAATTCCGCGACGGTCTCGGCGCTTCGTTCAAGTTCCGCCGGGTCGAAACTGGGCCACGCGATGCCGGGAATGGACACGAGGGTCTTCAACCGTTCCAGGGTGTGGTCGAAGGTGGCGTCTACGGCAGACTTGAGCGCATCCACATTGATGGTGCCGGCGCGGTTTGAAAAGGTCTGCGGGATCTCCGCATTCATTGAAGTCATGGCCCAAACACTACCGTCGCCGCCCATGCCGGGGAACGGGTGCCGACGGCGTGGCGGGGTCAATCCGCCGTTGCTGGCCGCCTCGACTTCGGGAAGGTTCCTGCGAGGTATTCTGTAGTGGTGTTTGGACGTAAAAAGGATGAGCCGAGCGCTCAAGAGTCAGTAGGTCAGGTTGCGGCCGATGCGCCCCTGAAGAGTGCAGGTGCCGGCAAGGGCGCACCCACACCTAAGCGCAGGGCGCAGGAAGCTGCCCGCAAGCGCCCTTTGGTACCCACGGACCGCAAGGCTTCGAAGGAAGCGGAGCGGGTTGCGGTTCAAGACCAGCGCCAGAAAATGCGCCAAGCACTTGATACCGGTGACGAGAAGTATCTCCCGGTACGTGACAAGGGCCCCCAGAAACGTTACGCCCGCGACTTCGTCGATGCCCGGTTCAGCTTGGGCGAATACCTTATGTTCGGTGCCCTGTTGTTCGTGGTGATTTCGTTCATCATTCCGTCGGGCAGCGAAACCCTCAGCTATGTGCTGATCGCCTTCTGGGTGATGTTCATCGTCGTTTTCCTTGATGTCCTCCTTCTCTCCCGCAAGCTGCGGAAGGGACTGGCGCAGAAGTTCGGCGAAGTGGAACGCGGCACGGTCTGGTACGGCAGCATGCGGTCCTTGCAGTTCCGCCGCCTTCGCTTGCCCAAGCCCCAAGTCCAGCGCGGCCAGTACCCCTCATAAGGCCGACACCCCAACCATTCGCCATCGCGTGGCAGTGGATGGCAAAGCTATGAAAAAGACCCTGGACCATTCGGTCCAGGGTCTTTCCCGTATTGGCGGTTAGCGACGACGCTTCGCGAGGCCTTTGTTGATCCCGGCTGCCCAGAACGGTCCTTCGTACAGGAACGCCGTGTACCCCTGAACGAGCGTTGCGCCGGCGTCGAGTCTTTCCTGGACGTCGCTGGTGGATTGAACCCCGCCAACAGCGATGAGCACCAACTGCTCCCCCACAGCGGCCTTGAGCCGACGGAGTACCTCGAGCGAACGCTCCTTGAGCGGCGCACCGGAGAGGCCGCCGGCACCGCATGCCTCCACCTTGCCGGGATCGGACGCCAGCCCTTCCCGCCCGATGGTGGTGTTCGTGGCGATAATGCCGTCCAGCTTCAGGTCCAATGCCAGGCGTGCGACGTCGTCGATGTCTTCATTGCTCAGATCCGGCGCGATCTTGACCAGCAAAGGCACGTGGCGTCCGGCGGATTCGTCCGCGGCGTCACCGACCGCCCGCAGGAGGGGGCGGAGCGTCTCGACGTTCTGCAGCAAGCGCAGTCCGGGAGTGTTCGGTGAACTGACGTTCACCACCAAGTAGTCGGCCGCCGGTGCGAGGCTGCGGGCACTGACGAGATAGTCCGCCACCGCGTCGTCGAGTTCGACCACCTTTGTTTTCCCGATGTTGACGCCGATCACCGGACGTACGTCCGAGTTTGACCGCTGCAATGCGGCACGCGCCGCCTTCAGCCGGGGTGCGACGGCCGCGGCGCCGTCGTTGTTGAACCCCATCCGGTTGATCACGGCCTTGTCTTCGATGAGGCGGAATAGCCGCGGTTTCTCATTGCCCGGCTGTGCCTGGCCGGTGATGGTACCGACCTCCACGTGTCCGAAGCCGAGGTCTGCGAGGGCTTCGATGCCGTGGCCTTCTTTGTCGAAACCTGCCGCGAGGCCGAATGGAGAGGGGAACGTCAGGCCGAAAGCCTCCGTGCGCAAGGAGGGATGCGGGGCCGTCATCCGGGCCAGGATCCGGCCGGCGCCCGAGCGGTGTGCAAGGCGAATCGCCTGGAAACCGATCTTGTGGGCTTTTTCGGCATCCATCCAGGAGAAGGCAAGCTTGAAGAAGGTGGGGTAAACGCGCATGCTCCTAGTTTTCCGGTTTCGCTGCCGCGCAACAAACCGGAGGCGGTTACCCGGCGGTAGCATGTACGGATGTCGAGCATTCCAAGTGGTGCACTTCACTCCGCGGCGCACATTGAGGCCGATGTCGTCGTTATCGGGGCTGGCCTTTCAGGGTTGGTCGCGGCCTCGCACGCTTATGCTGCGGGCAAGCGCGTAGCGATCCTCGACCAGGAACCTGCCGCGTCCATATGCGGGCAGGCGCATTGGTCGTTCGGCGGCCTCTTCCTGGTCGGTTCCCCGGAGCAGCGAAGGCTGGGTGTACGGGACAATGCGACGCTTGCCCTGGAGGACTGGCTCGCTTCTGCGGCATTCGACCGGACCGAAGACTCGTGGGCCAAATCATGGGCCGAGGCTTATGTGGATTTTGCCGCGGGAGAAAAGCGGGCCTGGCTCCACAGCCTGGGAGTCCGCTTCTTCCCCTTGGTCCAATGGGCTGAACGCGGTGGGTACGGCCCGCAGGGCCACGGAAATACGGTTCCAAGGTTCCATGTCACGTGGGGCACCGGCCCGGGAGTGGTGGAACCTTTCCTCGCGAAAGTGCATGAGGGCCTCGCGGAGGGCAGGGTGACCCTCCATTTCCGGCATCGCGCCACGGCGATCACGACGACGGCGGGCCGGGTCACCGGGGCGAGCGGTGAGGTCCTCGAGCCATCACCGGCCGAACGCGGAAACGGGTCCTCAAGGACCGCCGTCGGGCATTTTGACGCGACGGGTGGCGCGGTTGTGGTCACGACGGGCGGGATCGGCGGAAACCATGCGAGGGTCAGGAAGCAATGGCCCGGTGGCGAAGCGCCGGAGGAACTCCTGAGCGGTGTGCCCGCCTCGGTCGACGGCGACTTCCTCAGCGCAGCGGCAGCAGCCGGCGGGAACCTCATCAACGGCGACCGCATGTGGCACTACCCCGAAGGAATCCGCAACCACTCTCCCGTCTGGCCGCGGCACGGCATCCGAATCCTCCCCGGGCCGTCCTCCTTGTGGCTGGACGCGACCGGACGGCAATTGCCCGCCCCACTCTTCCCCGGTTTTGATTCGTTGGGAGCCCTGCGGCATATCCTCGCGGGCGGCCATGCGCATTCCTGGTTCGTGTGCAACCGCACGATTGCCCTGAAGGAACTCGCGTTGTCCGGTTCTGAACAGAACCCGGACCTCACCGGGAAGGACCTCCGGCTTCTGGGCGCCCGTCTTCGATCGGGGAATTCGCCCTTGCATGCATTCCTGGACCACGGCGCTGATTTCGTGCAGGCAGGAACGCCCGTGGAATTGGCTGAAAAGATGAATCTCCTGACCGGATCGGCGTCGATTGACCCAAGCGGGCTGGCGTCGCTTATCCGTGACCGCGACCGTCAAGTGGTTTCCGGACTCGGTAAGGATCCACAGCTCGCGGCCATCCGTTCCGCGCGACGTTTCGCCACCGACAAACTCATGCGCGTCGCCCCGCCGCACCGATTCGAAGACCCGCGGCACGGCCCTCTCCTCGCCGTCCGGTTGTCAGTCCTGACGCGAAAGAGCCTTGGCGGACTTCAGACCGACCTCCGCTCGCGTGTTCTCGACATGTCTGGTGTTCCGGTTCCCGGCTTGTACGCCGCTGGTGAAGCGGCCGGATTCGGCGGCGGTGGAATCCATGGATACCGTGCGTTGGAGGGAACCTTCCTTGGCGGCTGCCTCTTCTCCGGACGGGCGGCCGGGCGTGATGCCGCGGCAAGTGTCTAAGCTGTTCCCATGGAGTGGCAGACCGACATCCTCGGCGCAGACTTCGAAAGTTACGCATTCGAGGCAACCGGACCCGACGGCGTGGTCCGCCGCGCCACCCTGGTCCGGCACGTTCCGCAAGGAATGCCGGCCACCCCTCCCCCGCCGAATGGTTCTGTCCTTTTCCTGCACGGCTGGAGCGACTACTTCTTCAACGTAGCCCTGGCAGAGTTTTGGACCGGGCTGGGGTTCCGCTTCTACGCGTTGGACATGCACAACCATGGACGCAACCTCCGGGCGGACACCCCGGGTGGCTACGTGGAGCACCTTGACGATTACGACGCCGAAATTGCCCAAGCCATCGAGATGATCCGCGCAGAGGAGAAGGTCAGCGGCGGAAGTGCTTGCGTGACCCTCATGGGACATTCAACCGGAGGCCTGATTGCCTCGTTGTGGGTCAGCAGGTATCCGGGTATCGTCCAGTTCCTCGTCCTCAACAGCCCATGGTTGGAAATGCACGGTAGTTCCTTGGTGCGGCGGGCCGCCCAAACCATGGTCAGCCCGTTGGCACGGCTTCGCCCGAGGACGATCCTGCGCTTGCCTGAGCGCGGGTTCTACTACCGCAGCATCAGCAGTTCCGCCGAAGGCGAGTGGACACTCGACGACAAATACCGTCCTCCCTTGGCCTTTCCCGTTCGCGCCGGATGGCTCAGCGCCGTCCTCAGCGGGCACGCAAAAGTCGCCCGTGGGTTGCGGATAGACATTCCCATCCTGGTCCTCATCTCCGGATCCAGCGCGAACGGAATGATCTGGCAGGAATCAATGCGTCATTCGGACGCGGTGCTCGACGTCAACACGATGGCCCTCCGGGCCATGACTCTTGGGCAGTCGGTCACCCTGGAGCGGGTGGAAGGCGGACTCCATGATGTGTTCTTGTCAGCCGGTCCCGTCCGCGCCGATGCCTACGCGCGGCTGGGCCGCTGGGTCCACGGATACATCAGCGGCCGCGAGCATCAACGCATCCAGGAAACGCCGTGACCACAGAGCTGGGCTTGCCGTTGTGGCAAGAAGATTTCCTGGGGGCTGGATTCGAAGCGCTCGGGTTGGAACTTTTGCCCGACGACGAGGGGCCGGTCTGCGCGACGCTCGTCCGGCATGTGCGCAAGGATGCCCCGCTGTCTGCTCCGCATGGTCTCCTGGACACCCTGACCGCCTTTACCCGGCGCAGGCGCCGGCGCGACGTTCCCGTCACGGAAGGTCCACCCCGGGTTGTGTTGTACATCCACGGCTGGGCTGACTACTTCATGCAGACCGAACTTGCCGAATTCCTCACGGCCTCGGGATTTCATTTCTATGCCGTTGACTTGCGCAAGTTCGGCCGGAGCCTTCGCTCGGGGCAGACTCCCGGCTACGCCACCGACTTGACGGTCTACGACGAAGACCTGGACGCGGCGATACTTGCCATCCAACAGGATCTCCGTGAGCGGACCGGAATTTCGGAGGCTCCGACCATCCACATGATCGCGCATTCCCTGGGCGGCCTGATCGCCGCGCTGTGGGCCAACCGGAATCCAGGCCGGATTGCCACGCTGACGTTGAACTCGCCGTGGCTCGAGCTTCAGGGAAGCAGCCTTTTTCGCAGCATCGCGATGCACTTGGTGGAGCCCATCGCCCGGACGGACCCGAAGCGACCGTTCCGTTTCCCGGAAATGCCTGCGTATTGGCAAAGCGTGAGCAACCAAGCCCACGGTGAGTGGACCTTGGACCCCGTGTGGCGGCCAAGGGCCTCTTTCCCTATCCGCGCGGGTTGGACTAAGGCCGTCCTCGCCGGGCACGCGGCCGTCGAACGCAAACTCAACATTGACGCCCCGGTCCTCGTCCTGCTCTCCGGACGTACCCGGATACAGGCCGAATGGAGTGCCGAACTCATGCGGGTCGACGCCGTCATCGACGTTGAGCAAACAGCCCGCCGGGCGCTGGGCCTGGGGCGAAGGACAGCCGTTTTCCGCTACCCCGGCGCGCTCCATGACGTCTTCTTGTCACGGCGCACCGTCAGGCAACAGGCTTACCGCGATGTCGCCATTTGGCTCGCGTCCTATCCGGACTGACGTTGAAGTGAGCCCGGTCAGCGCGGGGTTGCGGCGTCGACGGCACCGCCGTAGCGCCGGTCCCGTTTCGCGTAGATCTCGACGGCGTCCCACAGGGTGCGACGGTCTACATCCGGCCACAGGGTGTCCATGAACACGAACTCTGCGTACGCGGACTGCCACAAAAGGAAATTGGACAGCCGTTGCTCGCCCGAACTGCGGAGGAACAGGTCAACGTCCGGCAAGTCCGGCTCGTCCAGGTACTTCTGGATGGTGCGCTCGTTCACCGATCCCGGCTTCAACCTGCCGTCGGCTACGTCCTGTGCGATCGCTGCCACGGCGTCGGCGATTTCGGCGCGTCCGCCGTAGTTAACACACATGGTCAACGTGCAGGTGTCGTTGCCGCGGGTGAACTCTTCGGCGTCCTCGAGTTCCTTGATCACTGAACCCCACAGCTTCGGACGTCGTCCGGCCCAGCGAATCCGCACTCCCCAATCGTCGAGTTGGTTCCGTTGGCGACGCAGCACGTCCTTGTTAAATCCCATGAGGAACCGCACTTCCTCCGGGGAACGGCGCCAGTTCTCAGTTGAGAAGGCGTACACGCTGACGTATTTGATGCCCAACTGGATGGCACCGGCCATGACGTCAAGCAGGGCGGGCTCACCTGCTTTGTGGCCCTCAATGCGTGGCAGTCCCCGCTGGTTGGCCCAACGCCCGTTGCCGTCCATGACGATTGCCACGTGCCGCGGAATCAGCTCTGCAGGCATGACCGGCGGCGTGGCGCCGGAGGGATGCGGGTACGGGGCCACCACCGGGCCCTTGCGCGGTGCTGTCGTCTTCTTTTTTCCCAGTGCCACTTTCAGCTTCGCTCCACATGCTTGAGGGATTTCAATGCTCGTTCAAGGTGCCATTGCAGGTAACTCGCCACCAGGCCGGCCGCTTCACGGCGATGCGGGCTTTCCGATACGTCCGCCGTCGCCCAATCACCCGTCAGGAGCGCACCCAGCAAGACCACCGTTTCGGGCGCCGGTGCGGGCGAACCTGGTGGTCGGCAGTCGTTGCAGATCATGCCGCCCAAGGGGGCGGAAAAGGCTGTGTGCGGACCGGGTGCTCCGCACCGCGCGCAATCGGTGAAGCTTGGCGCCCACCCTCCCGTCGCCAAAGCGCGAAGGAGGTATGAGTCGAGGATCAGTTCTGGTGGGTGGTCCGCACGGCTCAACGAGGCGAGGGCCCCCACCAGGAGGTTGTACTGGGCGGTTCCCGAATCGGCGTCGGCGTCTGTCAGTTTTTCCGCCGTTTCCGTCATTGCGGCTGCGACCGTATAGCGCGAGTAGTCCGACGCGATCGAACTTCCGTAGGCTCCCTTTGCCACGGCCTGCGTCACTACGTCCAAGGTTCGGCCGGAAACCAACTGAAGGTCCGCCACCATGAACGGTTCGAGACGGGCGCCAAAGCGGCTGCTGGTTCGTCGAACGCCTTTGGCTACCGCTCGGACCTGGCCATGGTGCTTGGTCAGCAGGGTGATGATGCGATCGGCTTCGCCCAGCTTATGGGTGCGGAGCACGACGGCGTCGTCCCGGTAGGAACGGGCTGCAAAGGAATTGGCCACAGTTAATCTTCGCACCACGCCGGACGGAGTCGGGTCCGGCGGGACCGCGCGGCGCCCTATTGGTGGACGCCGCGCGATCGAGGGCTAAGCCCGGACGGCCCTGATTGCCCGGTTGACCGCGGAAATCACTGCCTTCAGGGCCGCGGTGCTCGTGTTGGGGTCGATGCCGACTCCCCACAGGACCCGTTCCCCCACTGCGCATTCGACATACGCAGCCGCGTTGGCGCTTCCACCTTCGGACAGGGCGTGTTCCGTGTAGTCGAGCACGCGGACGTCCACGCCGTCTTCGCGCAGGATGCTGAGCAACGCAGCGATAGGACCATTGCCGGTTCCGGTCCGTTCAACCACGGTTCCGTCCACGCGCAGGGCCGCGTGCAGCGTGAGTTCGCCGGCCTCATCGGTTTCGGTCCGGATCGCGCCCAGCGAATAGCGGCCCCACTGCCCTTCGGCAGTGCTCGCAGGCAGGTACTCGTCCTGGAACATCGCCCACAGTTGCGGTCCGCTGACCTCGCCGCCGACGGTGTCGGTGCGATGCTGGATGACGCCGGAGAACTCGATCTGCGCGCGGCGCGGCAGGTCCAGGCTGTGTTCGTTCTTGAGCAGGTAGGCCACGCCGCCCTTGCCCGACTGCGAGTTGACGCGGATCACGGCCTCGTAGCTGCGGCCCAGGTCCTTGGGGTCGATGGGCAGGTACGGAACCTGCCACATGAAGTCGTCCACGGCCTTGCCCGCTGCCGCGGCGTCCTTTTCGAGGGCTTCGAAACCCTTCTTGATGGCGTCCTGGTGGGAACCGGAAAAGGCGGTGAAGACGAGGTCTCCGCCGTACGGTGAGCGCTCCGGGACGGGCAGCTGGTTGCAGTACTCCACGGTGCGGCGGACTTCGTCGATATCCGAGAAATCGATCATTGGATCAATGCCTTGGACGAACATGTTCAGGCCCAAGGTGACGAGGTCCACGTTTCCGGTCCGCTCGCCGTTTCCGAAGAGGCAGCCTTCAATGCGGTCCGCGCCGGCCAGATAACCCAGCTCCGCAGCTGCGACGCCTGTGCCGCGGTCGTTGTGGGGGTGCAGGGAAATGATGATGCCATCGCGCGGGTGCAGGTTCCGGTGCATCCATTCAATGGAATCCGCATACACGTTGGGAGTCGCCATCTCCACGGTGGCTGGCAGATTGATGATGACCTGCTTGTCCGCTGATGCCTCGAAGACATCGGCGATCGCGTTGCAGACCCTGGCGGCGTATTCGAGTTCAGTGCCCGTGAACGACTCAGGCGAGTACTCGTACGTGATGTGGGTGTCGGCCAACGTCTCTTCGTACTTCTTGCAGAGGCGGGCACCTTGCAGGGCGATGTCCAGGATGCCGTCCTCGTCCTGGTTGAAGACCACGCGGCGCTGCAGCACCGACGTCGAGTTGTAGAGGTGGACGATGGCCTGCTTGGCACCGACCAGCGATTCGTAGGTGCGCTCGATCAGGTGTTCCCGTGCCTGGGTCAAAACCTGGATGGTGACGTCGTCAGGAATGTGGCCGCCTTCGATGAGTTGGCGCACGAAGTCGAAGTCGGTCTGCGACGCTGACGGGAATCCGACTTCGATTTCCTTGTAGCCCATGTTGACCAGCAGCTGGAACATTTTCAGCTTCCGCGCCGGGCTCATGGGGTCGATGAGTGCCTGGTTGCCGTCACGCAGGTCCACGGCGCACCAGCGCGGGGCCTTGGTGATGGTCTTGTCCGGCCACGTGCGGTCCGCCAGTTCCACGTTGATCTGGTCCTGGAAGGGGACGTAACGGTGGATGGGCATTCCGGAGGGCTTTTGTGCGTTGCGCATGACTTGGGGCCTTTTCTCTAAATCCAGATGGAAGATTGGCCGGGCATAGCAAACTCCGCAGCGAGGGTTGGCCTAGCGAATGTTCGCTTTCGAGGCCTCGCCGCGGCAGCTAAGGAGAAGCATTCCTGCACGCACCATTTCACAGTAACACGGGTGCGTATGATGACAGTGAAATACCTGAAGCAACGTCCACTATGCAGACGCGGCGATGGTGGGGAACCAGCTGCGCTGCGTCGTCCGAAGGAGTTCATGTGCCACAATCGGGGATTACTCTGTCCAACATCGATGAAAGCGTTCGGCCCCAGGACGACCTCTACCAGCACGTCAACGGCGCGTGGCTGAAGTCAACCGTCATTCCCGACGACCGTCCCTTGGAAGGAACCTTCACCGCCCTGCGCGACGGTTCCGAACTGGCAGTGCGGGCAATCATCGAAGAGGCCGCGGCCAAGGGCGAGGAAGCCAGCGGCATCGAGCGGAAGGTCGGAGGGCTCTACAACAGCTTCATGGACGAAGAAGCCACTGAAACCAAGGGCCTGGATCCGATCCGTGCCCGCCTTGACGAGGTTTTCGCCACCACCTCGCCGGCTGAAGTCGTCGCCTTGACCGGCCGGCTTTTCCGCTCCGACGTCTCAGGGCTCTTCTCCATCTACCCGGCACCCGACGCCGGGAACCCGGACCGCGTCCTCCTGTACATCGGGCAAGGCGGCCTGGGCCTTCCGGACGAGTCCTATTACCGTGAGGAAAAGTTCGCGGACATTGTGGCCGCCTACGGAAAGTACGTCGCCAAACTCTTCGGTTTGGCAGGCGTCCCAGACGGCGATGCTGCCGCTGGCAGGGTTGTCGCGTTCGAGAAGGCCCTGGCTTCCCACCACTGGGACAACGTCACGCTGCGCGATCCGCAGAAGACCTACAACCTCAAGACCGCGGACGAGAGCCGGGAACTCTTCCCCTACTTGGACTCCTGGTTCGACGCCGCCCGCATCGGGGAAGAGAAATTCGCCGAACTCGTTGTCAGCACTCCGGACTTTTTCGCCGGTGCCGCCGCCCTGGTCGGCTCGGAACCCTTGGGAACCTGGCAGGAATGGCTCGCCCTGCGTGTGCTTAACGCTGCCGCTCCCTACTTGTCATCAGTCTTCGTCGACACCAATTTCGACTTCTACGGCACCACGCTGAGTGGCACACCGCAGAACAAGGACCGCTGGAAGCGAGGTGTCGCCGTCGTCGAAGCCGCCCTCGGCGAAGCCGTGGGGCAAATCTACGTGGAGCGCCATTTCCCCGAAGGATACAAAGCGCGCATGCAGGTCCTCGTGTCCAAGCTCATTGAGGCGTATCGCCAAAGCATCACCGCGCTCGACTGGATGGGCGAGGAAACCAAGGCCGAAGCCTTGAAGAAGCTTGAGGCATTCCGGCCCAAGATCGGCTTCCCCGACGAGTGGATCGACTATTCCGCCGTCGAGATCGACCCCAACGACCTGTTGGGGAACGTCGAGCGGGCGCATAATGCCGACGTCGACCGCCACCTCGATGAGGTGGGCAAGCCGGTGGACCTGAACAAGTGGCTCATGACGCCGCAGACCGTCAACGCGTACTACCACCCGATGTTGAACGAGATTGTCTTCCCGGCCGCCATCCTGCAGCCGCCTTTCTTCACCGCTGATGCGGATGACGCCGTCAACTACGGCGGCATCGGTGCCATCATCGGCCACGAGATCGGCCACGGGTTCGACGACCAAGGCTCCCAATTCGACGGAAGTGGGGCGCTGCGGAACTGGTGGACCGAAGAAGACCGCAAGGCCTTCGATGAACTGGCTGCCAAGCTCGTGGCCCAGTTCGATGCCCTTGCCCCCTACGCGGCCCCGGATCACAAGGTCAACGGCAAACTCACGCTGGGCGAGAATATCGGTGACCTCGGCGGGCTGACAATTGCGTACAAGGCCTACCTCCTGAGCCTCGACGGCGCTGAACCGCCTGTTTTGGAAGGCCTGACCGGACAGCAGCGCTTCTTCATGTCTTGGGCTGCCGGCTGGCGCCAGGTGATCCGGCCCGAGGAAGCCATCAGGCGGGTGGCCACCGATCCGCACTCCCCCAACGAGTTCCGGACGAATGCCATCGCCAAGAACCTCGATTCATACCACGAGGCGTTTGCCGTCGAAGACGGAGACGGAATGTGGTTGTCGCCCGAGGACCGCGTCAGTATCTGGTAGCGGATCAGCGACGCAAGGGCACCACAGTGCGCCATGCAAAAGGGAAGGAGGGGCGATTGCCCCTCCTTCCCTTTTTGCATGGAGGCGTTCGCCGTCCAGGCTACCTCGCGATGTTGTAAGGATTGACTGCCTGGCACTTGGAGTCATTGGCCGTCTGCTTGACGACGTCGGCCGGAACCGAGGCGACCCCGTACTTGGTGCCGGAATCGAAGTCTGTGCCGATGTAAACCTGCACGCCCGCGACACCGGTGGCTGGCTCGATTTGCGAAGCCGGAATCCCCAACATGGTTGCTACATCCGACGCGACGTCCGCATTACCGGCCCCGTAGTAAACGACGGTCTTGCCAACACCGGCCGCGAGGAAGTGGCCGGCTTTGGTGAAACCACCGGAAATCAGCGCCGAGGCAATTTCCTCGCCTCGCGAGGCTATTCCGGTTCCGTCGGCGACGTTGACCGTCTGGAGGGCCTTGTCGTAGGCCGGAGCAGCCGGGGTACTGGGCACGGGCGCAGCGCTGGACGGTGCCGCGGACGGCGTGGCACTGGCGGTCGGGGCTGCGGTAGCTCCGGGGTTGGTGAGGTCCAGGTTCGCCCTCATGGCCGCGAACAACTGGGTGGCCTGCGGTTGAACCAGTTGGAGCCTGTTGGGATCGATCGCGGCAGGCTCGGTGGGAACCGAGACGAAGGCAACCTTCGAAAGGTCAACGTCCTTGAGCCGGCTGCCGATCGTCAGGAGCGCCTGCACGGAGGCCAGGCCGTCGTCCACGGTCAGGTTCTTCGTCACGACGTCGGCGATCGACAGAAGGCTTTGCGGATTGGCGAGCGTGCCGTCCGACTTGATCTTGCGCGTCAACGAGGACAGGAAGCCTTGCTGGGCTTGGATCCGGCCAAGGTCGCTTCCGTCGCCAAAGCCATGGCGGGTGCGCAGGAAGGCCAAGGCCTGCTCACCTTGGACTTTGGAGGTACCTTTCGGCAATCGGAGGCCGGAGTCGGGGTCGTAGACGGCGTCGCTCACGCAGACATCCACCCCGCCCACTGCGTTGGAGAGCTCCTTGACGGCGTTGAAGTCCGCCATCATGAAGTGGTCGATTTCCAGCCCGGTGAGCTGGTTCACTGTGTCCACGGCACAACCGATGCCAGCCTCTGCCATGGCCGAGTTGATCATCACGTCCGAGTGCGCCGGGAAGACCGTGTGCGTTTTGGGGTCTGTGCATGAGGGCACGTTGACCAGGAGGTCGCGGGGGATGCTGGTAAGGCTGACCCGCTTATTGTCCGCGGAGATGTCCAGCAGCATCATGACGTCCGATTGGCCGTAGCCTGTGGAGTCCCGAGCGGAACCGTATTCGGAGTTCTTCCCGTCCCTCGTGTCGGAGCCGAGAATGAGGATCTGCAAACGGTCGGTGGCATCGTTGACAGCGGCCTCGGTCCGGACGGCACCGGCCGTCAAAGGGGCCTTGCTGATGTTCGACTGCAAGCGGTACACCCAGTAGGCGGCGAAAGCGATTCCGCCGACGACGAGGATGGACACCGTCGCTGCCGAAATCCTGAGCCAGAGCGGAAGCTGCTTGAGAGCGTTCATGTGGCGGGGGGTGCCGGAGGCTTCCCCGTGGCGTGTACGGCCGGGTGCACCTTTGGTGCCGGGCTTGTCCACGCGCGCATCGCGGCGTCGCACTACTCGCTCAACCTTTCCTCGGAAAATGGGATTCGCACCATTTTACGGGGCGGCACCGGGAAATTCCCGCCGCTAGAATCCCAGCTTCACAAGTTGCTTCGGGTCGCGCTGCCAATCCTTGGCTACTTTGACGTGGAGGTCCAGGTAGATCCTGGTTCCGAGGAGGGCTTCGATCCCCTTGCGGGCGTTCGTGCCCACCTCACGCAAGCGGCTTCCGCCTTTTCCGATGATGATGGCCTTTTGGGACGGCCGTTCGACGTAAAGGTTGACGCGGACATCGAGCAGCGGGTTGTCTTCCGAGCGGCCCTCGCGGGGAACAATCTCCTCAACGACGACGGCCAAGGAGTGCGGAAGCTCGTCGCGGACGCCTTCCAGGGCGGCCTCGCGGATGAGCTCCGCCACCATGACGGCCTCGGGCTCATCCGTCAGCTCCCCGTCCGGGTAAAGCGGCGGAGAGGACGGCATGTGGCCGATGAGGACGTCAGCCACAGTGCTTACCTGGAAGCCGTCGGCCGCGGACACCGGAACGATGTCCGCCCAGCCCTGTTCGCCGAGGACTTCACGGCCGAGTTCCGCCACCGCCAAAAGCTGCTCGGTCAGGGCTTGCCGGTCCACGAGGTCGGTTTTGGTCACGATAGCGACAACCGGCTTGCGGCCGACGGCGGCGAGCTGGGCCGCGATGTACTTGTCGCCGGGTCCGATTTTCTCGTTGGCGGGCAAACAGAAACCGATGGCATCCACTTCGGAAAGGGTGTCGGCTACGAGGTCGTTGAGCCGCTTGCCAAGAAGGGTGCGCGGACGGTGCAAGCCGGGCGTGTCGACGAGGATCAGCTGGGCATCTTCGCGATGGACGATTCCCCGGATGGTGTGCCGGGTGGTTTGCGGCTTGGCGGACGTGATCGCCACCTTTTGGCCCACCAAAGCGTTGGTAAGGGTCGATTTGCCCGCGTTCGGCCGCCCGACAAGGACAGAGAATCCTGCGTGGAAGCCGCCAAAGTCCTGATCGGCGTCGAGCTTCTTATTGTGCTTGCTCACGTGGAACTCCCTGTTGCGTTGTGTCGCCCTCGTCGAGAAGGTCTTCAAGGTCAGTGTCTTCTTTTGGAATGGCTGCCGCAATGATATGGCTTACCCGGTTCCGCCGGCCTTCCAGCCTATCGGCTTTGAGGGAGATCCCGCTGATTTCCACGGCGCTGCCCACGATCGGCACCTTCCCGAGTGCTTTGGCCATGAGGCCGCCCACGGTGTCCACCTCGTCGTCGTCGAGGTCGATATCGAAAAGTTCCCCGAGGTCATCGATACTCATCCTGGAGCTGACACGGTATGTTCCGTTGCCAAGGTCGATGACTTCCGCAGCGGTGGCGTCGTATTCGTCCACGATTTCGCCGACGATCTCTTCGATGAGGTCCTCGAGCGTCACGAGTCCTGCTGTTCCGCCGTATTCGTCGATGACCACTGCAACATGGGTGGTTTCCTGCTGGAGCTCGCTGAGGAGATCGCTGACGGGCTTGGATTCCGGCACGAAGCGGGCCTCGCGCACAAGGGAATCGACGTCCTGCCGGCCGGAAGTCTGTTCGGGGCGGTGCAATGCCGCGGCAACGTCCTTCAGGTAGAGGATTCCACGGATCTGATCGGCGTTCTCTCCAATGACCGGGATCCTCGAATAGCCCGAACGAAGGAACAAAGCCATGGCCTGCTCCAGGCTCGATCCGGAGTCGATGCTGACGATATCCGTGCGCGGAACCATAACGGAGCGGACCAGCGTGTCGCCGAAATCGAAGACCGACTGGATAAGTTCCGCCTCGCTGTCTTCGATCATGTCCGACTCAGTGGCGCGGTCCACGAGCTCACGGAATTCTTCTTCGCTGAAGAAGGCGTCGTCGCCGCTCGGCGCTCCGGGAGCAACCGCGACGCCGATGGCCACCAACCACGCCGGAATGGGGCCGAGGATCCAGCAGAGGAACCTGATGAGCGGGGCCGAAAAGCGGACGATCCCCGCGGAATGGGCACGTCCGAGCTGCCGTGGAGAAACGCCGACCAACACGAAACCGATCACGGCCATGATGCCGGTCGCCGCCAGCCCGGCAAGCCATACGTTGTCCAGGAGGCTGCGGATGACCACGGCTACGGCCACGGCGGACGCCATCTCGAACCAGATGCGCCAGAACCTCAAGGCGCGAATGTGGGCGACGGGTTGGGCGAGGATGCTGCGCAGGGAATTGCCCCTGCTTTTGACGATGGCTTGTTCTGCCTCATGGCGTGGCAGAAAGTTGAACGCAGCCTCCGCCGCGGTCAGCAAGGCGACGAAACTCAAGAACACCAACGCCATGCCGACCAGGATGATCGAGGTCACTGCATAGTCTCCATGGGGGCGTCCTTACCGAGGAACGCGGAGAGCAGCTCACGCTGGAGGCCGAACATTTCTTCCTTCTCCTCCGGTTCGGCATGGTCGAAGCCAAGGAGGTGCAGGATTCCATGGGTGCAAAGCAGGAGCATCTCGTCTTGCGTCGAATGCCCCGCGTTTCGTGCCTGTACCTCGGCTACTTGGGGGCAGATTGCGATGTCCCCAAGCATGCCTTGGGGAGTCTGCTTCCCGGGTGTTCCCGGCGTTAATTCGTCCATGGGAACGGACAGGACATCAGTGGCGCCGGGTTCGTCCATGAGCTCAATGTGGAGCTTTTCCATGGCGGGTTCGTCCACGAGCAGGATCGATAGTTCGGCCTGCGGGTGGATGTAGAGGCGTTCGAAAATGAATCGCGAAAGCGTCACCAATTGCGCTTCGTCGACCTGGACGCCGGATTCGTTGTTGACTTCGATACTCATCGGCGTTCTCCCCGTTTGTCGTGCGTGGGCGTGTGCTGTGCACGTACCCGGTGTTTTTCGTCCCAGCGGCTGTACGCCGAGACGATGTCGGCCACCAAGCGGTGACGGACGACGTCGGACGCGTCCAGCATGGTGAAGTTCACGTCCTCGATTCCGCTGAGGATCTCCTCGACGATGCGAAGGCCTGAAGTGGCGCCGAAGGGCAGGTCCACCTGCGTGATGTCCCCCGTAACGACCATTTTGGAACCGAAACCAAGCCGCGTGAGGAACATCTTCATTTGTTCCGCGGTGGTGTTTTGGGCTTCGTCGAGGATGATGAATGCGTCGTTGAGGGTGCGGCCGCGCATATACGCGAGGGGCGCAACCTCGATGGTTCCCGCTGCCATCAGGCGCGGAATCGACTCGGGATCGATCATGTCGTGCAGTGCGTCGTACAGCGGACGCAAGTACGGGTCGATCTTGTCGCTTAGCGTTCCAGGCAGGAAACCGAGCCGCTCCCCTGCCTCGACGGCGGGTCGCGTGAGGATGATCCGGCTGACTTCCTTGAGCTGCAGGGCCTGGACCGCTTTGGCCACTGCGAGGTAGGTCTTGCCTGTACCGGCCGGCCCGATGCCGAAGATCACGGTGTTGTCGTCGATGGCATCGACGTAACCCTTCTGGTTGAGGGTTTTCGGCCGGATCGTCCTGCCTCGGCTGGAAAGGATGTTGTGCGTCAGGACATCGACGGGATTCTGCAAGGTTTGGCTCCGCAGCAAGGAAACGAGCTGCTGCAGGACATCAGGCGTGATGACGGTTCCCTTGCGGACAAGGCCGCGCACTTCCTCCAGGAGGCGCATGATCCGGGGAACATCGCTGGAAGGACCGCTGAAGGAGAGCTCATTGCCCCGCACATGGAAGTCGACTCCCGGGAACTGGGCTTCGATGTAGCGCAAGGCTTCGTCATGGCTGCCTAGCGTCTGAACCATCTGATCAGAGTTGTCGAATACAACAACTTCCGTCCGGGCGCCCGGTACTGAGTGTGGAAACTCTGCCGGACCTGTATCAACGCTGCCGGCCCGGGGCCGCCCGTTCAATGACTCTGTCATAGTGCTGGCCTTGCGGCCTGTGCTCCTCCGGTTTGGGTACGTGTGCCTCGATGTTCTTCTCGAAGTCCCGTTCGCCGGATAGGCCTGCATTACGGGCTCGGAAGTGATTTCAATCCTACGCCAGCCACTGTCAATGTCGCGCCCGGGGCGCCTTCCGACCCCTTTGATATCAACTCCGCATCGGCCACGTATCAATCGGGTTGCAGTTCGAAGGCAGACCGTCGAAATGCCGATGTCCGGCGTGGAGACTGTGACAAGCTGATTTGTGGGCAAAACAGCCCGGCTCCCCGTTTTTGCGGAGACGCTATTCCCGCGCCCCGGCGCCCGACGAGCAGGAACCATCATCACAAGGCCAGCCGAATGTCCCCAGGCCCGGAGCAAGCGGAAGCGTTCCGCCGCGCTTGCGGGCTCCGTGGTGGCTGCCCTTTTGCTGACGGGGTGTGTCGCCGAGCGCAGCGGTCCGGGAACCACGACGAGCCCCGCCTCGTCACTGGCCCTCCAAGCCGCTCCGGCCAGCAACGCTCCCCTCGAAACCACCCAGGCGTCGAACAAGGTTCCCGTGTACTGGATCGGCAAGAGCGGCGACGATACCTACCTGTACCGCGAGTTTCGTGACAATCCGGGCAATGAAAATCCGGTCACCACCGCCCTTCGGATCATGATGTCCCAGAAACCGCTGGACCACGATTTCTTCACCCCGTGGCAAAACCCGAGCGACCTCGCGACCTCGATCTCCGGTAAGAACGTGGTCACAGTTGACGTATCGCGCGATGCATTCAATTCGAACCTCGACGCCGACGCGGCCCAGAAGGCGGTCCAACAACTCGTCTACACTGCCACCGCCGCTGCGGCCAGTGCGGGGTTGATCGACACCAGTCAACAGATCCAGGTCACTATCCTTGTTGACGGGCACACCAACTACATGGCATTCGGCCAGGTCAAACTCGGGGATCCGATGGTCCGGGACGCCTCAGTGGTAGCTCCGGTCTGGATCATCGATCCGCAGGAGGACATGACCCTGGGGTCTGGCCCCGTGAAGTTTAACGGCCGGAGCACGGATCCATCGAAGAAACTGCACTGGCAGATCCTGAAGGAAAACTCCAACGGCGATAAGTCGTCCTACTTGGCAGGGCAGACTTCGGCATCCAATGCTCCCGATCAACCCGGGGCGTTCAGCTTTACGGTGGGCCTTGGAGCCGGCCGATATGAATTGCGGGTCTCCATCGTGGGCGCCAACAATTCCGACGTCGGGACGGACACCCGTTCATTCAACGTCCGCTAGCCGCCCCAATCGCGGCAGGCGGGTTGCCGCCGTCGGGGTTCTTTTACCGAACCGCGCTTCTGCTACCAGCGGCCGAGGATGTCACTCGCCAGGACGACGGCTGCCGGTCCCGCCGTCGATGAACGAAGGACATGGTGGCCCAGCAAGGCCGTAACCGCTCCGGCGTCGCTCAGTTTGGTCACTTCCCTTGGCGAAATGCCGCCTTCGGGTCCAACGATAAGCAAGACCTCCCGCGCCGCCCCGGCACCGCCATGCGAAGTCCGGCCGTTCCAATCTTCCAAGACATCGCGCAAGGGGCGCTTCGCGTCTTCGTGGAGGATGATCGCGAGGTCGGCAGCGGCAACTGCCGACGCCAGGCCGGAACCGTCGACGGCGGCACGAACCTCGGGAATCCAGGCGCGCCTGGCCTGCTTGGCGGCCGCCGCAGCTACGGATTGCCACTTCGCGTGCGACTTCGCGGCCCGTTCCCCCTTCCAGCGCACAATCGAACGCTCGGACTGCCACGGAACCACGGCGTCAATCCCGAGTTCCGTCGCCGTTTCGACTGCAAGCTCGTCGCGATCGCCCTTCGCGAGGGCCTGCACCAAAACTAGCCGGACCGCGGGCTGCGGCTCTTCCCGCACATCCACGGCAAGCACCGTGAGGCTGCCCTGGCCCGCTGCCGTGACGCTTCCAACGAGCCGCGTCCCGGCGCCGTCGACGATATCGACGCTTTCGCCTACTTCGAGGCGCTTGACCGTGACGGCGTGCTTGGCCTCGGAGCCGTCGAGCACGAAGGAATCACCCGGCCGCAATCCGTTCAGGGTTCCCTCCGGCGTAAAAAATACGGGGTTGCTCACCGCTACAGGTTACCGAGCTTGTCCCGGAGCTTGGCGAACACACCGCCGCTCGCCACGAGCTTCCCCTCGGTGAACTGCTCCCCCCGCAACTTGGCGAGTTGGCGAAGCAGGTCCTCCTGGGCGGCGTCGATCTTCACCGGCGTTTCGACGTGCAGGTGCACCTTGAGGTCTCCCCTGCCGTAGCCGCGAAGGTGGGTGACGCCGAGCCCGCGCAAAGTAATGACTTCGCCTGCCTGTGTACCAGCCTTGACGTCGATCTCCTGGGGACCATCGAAGGTATCCAGCTGAAGCTCGGTGCCCAAGGCCGCGGCGGTCATGGGAACGCTCAGGGTGGCATGGAGATCGTCGCCTTCACGCATGTAGGTAGCGTCCGCGTTGACCCGGATCTCGACGTAAAGGTCGCCCGGAGGGCCACCGGCTGGTCCTGCCTCGCCTTGTCCGGAAAGCTGGATCCGGGTGCCGGTAGCCACGCCTCCCGGAACCTTGACGGTCAAGGAGCGGCGGCTGCGGATGCGGCCCTGGCCGTTGCACTCGTTGCAAGGATCCTTGATGATCGTGCCGAAGCCTTCGCAGGATCCACAGGGGGCGGCGGTCATGACCTGTCCGAGGATCGAACGCACCGCGCGCTGGACCTGGCCGGACCCGCCACAGATATCGCAGCGTTCCGGGTGGGTGCCCGGGCGGCAGCAGGAACCTTCACACGTGGGGCAAACCACCGCGGTGTCCACTTCAAGTTTCTTGTTCACACCGAAAACAGCTTCGCGGAGATCGATGCGGACACTGATCAAGGCGTCCTGGCCGCGTCGCACGCGGGACGCGGGTCCGTGCATGCCCCCGCCGCCTCCGCCGAAGAACGTGTCGAAAATGTCCTGGAAGGCGAATCCCTGGCCGGCGTAGCCGCCTCCAAAGCCGTTGTCCGTGCCGTTTTCGTTGCCCGTGGCGTCGTAAACGCGGCGCTTCTGGGGGTCGGAGAGGACTTCGTAGGCGTGGGTCACGGCTTTGAATTCCTCAGCGGCGCCTTCCCCCGGGTTCACGTCAGGGTGCAGCTTCCGGGCGAGCTTGCGGTAAGCCTTCTTGATCTCCTCGCCTGTCGCTTCCGGCGAGACGCCTAGAACGTCATAGTGGCTGCTCAAAGTCGTTATCTCTTCCTTGTTGAATTGCGTTTTCTTGCGAACGGGGTTTCCGTGGAAACTCAGCCGCCCAGAATCCGGGAAAGGTAGCGTGCGACGGCACGGACTGCCGCCATGGTGCTGGGGTAGTCCATCCTCGTGGGCCCAAGAATGCCGATCTTGGCGCTGCTGTCAGGACCGTAGCCCGTCGCCACGACGGAGGCCTCGGAAAGACCGTCATAAGGGTTCTCGCGGCCGATGCTGACAGTGACACCCCGCGGGTCTTCGGCCATGTCGGAGAGCAAGCGCAGCATGACCACCTGTTCCTCGAGTGCTTCGAGGACGGGGCCGATGCTGAGCGGAAAGTCCACATTGGAGCGGGCCAGGTTCGCGGTTCCGGCCATGACCATGCGCTCGTCCCGGCTCCTGTCAGCCAGACGCTCCAGGCCGTGGGCGAGGGTGCCGGCCAAGCCGCGAAGGCCCGGCGGGCACAACGCGACAACCGATGGCAGGACCTGCGGCATGAGGTCCAGCTGTGATCCTGCGATGCTTCCGAGGAACCGGGAGCGCAATGTCATGAGGTCTTCGTCCGAGGTATCCGCGCCGGATTGGACGACGCCCTGTTCAACCTTGCCGGTATCGGCGATCAGCACTACGAGAACCTGGCGCGGTGCCAAGAGGACAAACTCGATGTGGCGTACGCGCGCGCGGCTGATGTGCGGGTACTGCACGACGGCGACCTGGTTGGTCAGTTGCGACAGGAGCCGGACCGTCCGCTCAAGGATGTCTTCGACGTCGTCCGGGCCCGCAAGCAGGGAATGGATGGCGCGCCGTTCCGCCGGTGAAAGAGGCTTGACCTCGGAGATGCGGTCGACGAACAGGCGGTAGCCCTTGTCGGTGGGTATCCGCCCGGCACTTGTGTGCGGCGCAGCGATGAGGCCTTCCTCTTCCAGGAGGGCCATGTCGTTACGGATGGTGGCGCTTGATACGCCCAGATGATGGCGTTCCACCAACGCTTTGGAACCGACGGGCTCGCGGGAGTGGACGTAGTCCTCCACGATGGCGCGCAACACTTCAAGCTTGCGTGGCTCGCTCACTCCCCACCTCCACTCAATGACCCGGTATTCGACAACGGGTATTCAACCATTAGCACTCAACATGCCCAAGTGCTAACAAGTCTAGTATGAGCCGCCGCGTTGTTAGCATTGGTACCGCTTGCGGCGAACATGATTCCCGCGCGATCCGGCGGAAATGTTCCGGATCCCGATCGATCCCTAGCGCAAAGTGGTGTGAAGACCGTGTCGTATGACAATTGGGGCCCGCAGGACTTGGCAAAGCCAGCCAAACGGCAACTACGCGAGGTCCCCGTGGAGCGGGGAATGGTCCTCGAGGACGTCCAGTCCGGGTGGGTCGGCGCCGTCACAAGGATCGAAAAGTCCGGCGGCATGCACGTTGTCGTCTTGGAGGACCGTAGGGGGAAGAACAAATCCTTCCAGCTCGGTTTCGGGTTCCTGCTGGACGGGGAAGCGGTGAAGCTCTTGCCTCCGGCGCCACGTGCGACCGGCGCCGTGGGGAAGCAACCGGGCCGCACGGCGTCGGGATCGGTTCGGGTAGCGGGCCAGCGCGCCCAGGTCGCGAAAGCGAGCCGCATCTGGGTCGAAGGAAAGCACGACGCCGAACTGGTTGAGAAAGTCTGGGGAGACGACCTCCGCGTGGAGGGAATCGTCGTCGAACCCCTCCACGGCGTGGACGACCTCAAGTCTGCCATTGCAGAATTTTCCCCCGGCCCGGGCCGAAAGCTGGGCATCCTGGTGGATCACCTCGTCCCGGACTCCAAAGAGTCCCGGATCGCCGCCGACGCCATGACGCTGCCAGGGGCCGCGGGAAATGTCCTGATCGTCGGCCATCCCTATGTGGACGTATGGCAAGCCATCCGACCCAAGGTCCTGGGAATCGAGCAGTGGCCCACTATCGCACGCGGCACGGATTGGAAGACAGGCATCCTGAAATCGTTCGGCTGGCCGCATGAGACGGCCGAGGATATCGGGCTTGGCTGGCAGAAACTCCTCGGCGCCGTGAGGAGCTATGCCGACTTGGAAGCGTCCCTCTTGGGCCGGGTGGAGGAAGTCATCGACTTCCTGACCGCACCGACTTCCTGATCGCCATATGCGGATTCTGCCGGGTTGGTCCCCTGATTTCGCGCCGACCAAGTATTCTGGGACAGCAACATCGCACCGACAGATACCCGAAGGAAGAAACAGTGGCAGACAACGCTCCTGACGAACGGGATGCCTCAGCGGGCCAATCCCAGTACCACGGCGTTCCTGCCAATGCATTGCCGTTGACGGCCACGGAGGACCGCCAATGGGCAACACTCGCGCACTTCGGCGGGATCCTTGGCTGCGTGCCATCGCTCTTGATCTACCTGATCTTCCGTGAGCGCGGGCCTTTCACGGCACAGGAATCCAAGGAAGCGTTGAACTTCAGCCTGCCGCCCACGGTTGCCGCGGTGCTCGCCAACCTCCTGGTCATGCTCCCCGTGGTCGGAAACGTGTTCGCGGTCATTGCGACGGGCATCTGGGTCGCCCTGGCGTGCTTTTCGGTATCCGCAGGGATCCGCGTCAACCACGGCCAGCCCCACCGCTACCGCTTCAACCTCCGCTGGATCAAGTAGCGGAAGATTGCCGGCTGGGTGGCACCAGTCCCTCGGGCGGTGCCACCAGCTGAGGGCTTGAGTCAGTCCGGAAGGATACGACGCACAACCGCGTCGGCCAGCAAGCGTCCTTTGAGGGTCAGCACCAAGCGGCCTTGGAAAGCTGCCGCAGGTTCCACCAATGCATCGGCGATCAGCCCGGCCACAGCATGCCGACCGACCTTGTCCAAGGCATCGACCTCAAGGCCGGAGCCGAGCCGCGCCTCCAGCATGATGCGCTCCACTTCGCGCGTTCCGGCGTCGAGCGTTTCGCGTCCGGCCGCCGGTGACACGCCTTCCCCTAGCCGATTGGCGTAGGCGGCGGGGTGTTTGACATTCCACCAGCGGACGCCGCCGACGTGCGAATGGGCGCCGGGGCCGATGCCCCACCAGTCGTCTCCACGCCAATACGCAAGGTTGTGCCTGCAGGCCTGTTCGGGAGAACGCGACCAATTACTGACCTCGTACCAATCCAGGCCGGCCTCGCTGATCAGCTGATCGGCGAGTTCATACTTGGCGGCGTGGTCGTCGTCGTCGATCTGCGGAACTTCTCCGCGCCGGATCTGGGCTGCCAACTTGGTTCCGTCTTCGACGATGAGCGCATAGGCACTGATGTGGTCCGGTTCGTAGGACAGGGCAGTTTCCAGCGACGTCCGCCAGTCCGCCATCGACTCGCCCGGAGTTCCGTAGATGAGGTCGAGGCTCACCGCAAGGCCCGCGTCGCGCGCCCATTGGACCACCAGCGGAACCCGGCTTGGTGTGTGAGTGCGGTCCAGGACTTTGAGCACGTGCGGAACGGCCGACTGCATCCCGAAGGACACCCTGGTGAAGCCCGCGTCCGCGAGCAGCTGGAGCGACTCCCGGGTGACCGAGTCCGGGTTGGCTTCCGTTGTGACTTCGGCTCCCGGCTCAAGGCCCCACTGCCCGACGGCGGCACCGAGGATCCGTGCGAGGTCTTCAGCAGGCAGGAGCGTGGGAGTGCCGCCGCCGAAGAACACGGTGCTCAAGGGCCGGTGCGGCAGACCCGAAGCGTTCAGCGCGCGGGACGCGAACTCCACTTCCGAGACTGCCGTCGACGCATACGCCGCTTGGGATGCCCCGCCGCCGAGCTCGGTGGCCGTGTAGGTATTGAAGTCGCAGTAGCCGCAGCGCACCGCGCAGAACGGGATGTGCACATAGAGCCCGAACTTGCGCGACCCTACGCCGTCGAGCACCTGCGGCGGCAACAGGCCGTCCACAGGTGCCGGATCGCCGAGCGGCAAAACGCTAGGCAAAGTGTCCTCCATGTGCCCGTTCCGCGCAGCGCGGCTGCCCGGCGGTGTGGGCGACGAACCGCATTACTTCTTGGCCTTGTCCTTCGACTCGTCCGTGGTCAGGGCTGCGATGAACGCCTCCTGCGGAACCTCGACGCGACCCACCATCTTCATCCGCTTCTTGCCTTCCTTCTGCTTTTCCAGAAGTTTGCGCTTACGGGTGATGTCACCGCCGTAGCACTTGGCAAGGACGTCCTTGCGGATTGCCCGGATGCTTTCCCTCGCAATGATGCGCGATCCGATCGCAGCCTGGATAGGCACCTCGAACTGCTGGCGCGGAATGAGCTCGCGCAGTTTGGTTGTCATCATGACGCCGTACGCGTACGCCTTTTCCCTGTGGGTGATGGCACTGAACGCGTCAACCTGCTCGCCTTGGAGCATGATGTCCACCTTGACGAGATCGGCGACCTGTTCGCCGTCGGCCTTCCAGTCAAGCGAGCCGTAGCCGCGTGTTTTCGACTTGAGGATGTCGAAGAAATCGAACACGATCTCGGCAAGCGGAAGGCGGTAGCGGATTTCCACCCGGTCTTCGGAAAGGTAGTCCATGCCACCCATGACTCCACGCCGGCTCTGGCACAATTCCATGATGGCCCCAACGAATTCGTTGGGAGCGAGGATCGTGGCCGAAACCATCGGTTCGCGGACTTCAGCGACCTTCCCTACGGGGTACTCGCTGGGGTTCGTGACGTGGACGACCTTTTTGTCCTCGAGAGTTACTTCGTATTCCACGTTGGGGGCCGTGGAAATGAGGTCCAGGTTGTACTCGCGCTCGAGCCGTTCACGGGTGATTTCCAGGTGCAACAGCCCCAGGAAGCCTACGCGGAAACCGAAGCCAAGCGCGGCCGAGGTCTCAGGTTCGTAGATCAAGGCGGCGTCGTTGAGCATCAGCTTCTCCAGCGCATCGCGGAGTACCGGGTAGTCCGTTCCGTCCAGCGGATAGAGGCCGGAGAAGACCATCGGCTTGGCGTCCGCGTAGCCGCTCAAAGACTTGGCAGCCGGCTTGGCCTGGTTGGTCACGGTATCGCCAACCTTGGACTGGCGAACGTCCTTCACACCCGTGATGAGGTAACCGACTTCACCCACGCCAAGGCCCTTGGAGGGAGTGGGCTCCGGGGAACTTACGCCGATTTCCAGGAGTTCGTGGGTTGCCTTGGTGGACATCATTTGGATCCGCTCGCGCGGGTGCAGCATGCCATCCACCACCCGGACGTAGGTGACGACGCCCCGATAGGTGTCGTAGACCGAGTCGAAGATCATGGCACGGGCCGGCGCGTTGGCATCGCCCACGGGAGCGGGGAGGTCGCGGACGATCTTGTCCAGGAGCTCCTCCACGCCAACGCCCGTCTTCCCCGAGACGCGCAGAACGTCCTCAGGGTCGCCGCCAATGAGGTTGGCGAGTTCTGCGGCGTACTTCTCCGGCTGTGCGGCGGGAAGGTCGATCTTGTTGAGTACCGGAATGATGGTGAGGTTGTTCTCCATCGCCAAGTAGAGGTTGGCGAGGGTCTGGGCTTCGATGCCCTGTGCCGCATCCACCAGGAGAATCGCGCCTTCGCACGCAGCGAGCGAGCGGGAAACCTCGTACGTGAAGTCCACGTGGCCGGGAGTGTCGATCATATTCAGGGCATAGCTGGTTCCGTCGAGTTCCCACGGCATGCGGACCGCTTGGGACTTGATGGTGATGCCGCGTTCCCGTTCGATATCCATGCGGTCCAGGTACTGGGCCTTCATGTCGCGGGGCTTGACGACGCCGGTGAACTGCAGCATGCGGTCGGCCAGGGTCGATTTGCCGTGGTCGATGTGGGCGATGATGCAGAAGTTCCGGATGATGGCCGGATCTGTCGCGGCGGGCACCGGTGCGGTGCGGGCCATGGGAGACACGCAGGGTCCTTACTGTCGACACTCACACGGCTGAACCCCGGACTGGTGTGGACCAGCCCGGCACGTGCCGTTTATCTGAACCTATAGTCTCCCATGAAGATGGCGCCGCTTGTGCATTGTGATACAGCCGAAAGTACGGTGGTGCCATGGCGTCAAACAAAAGCTTGCTCGGCAGGCTCCTCAAAGGTTCCCTCGGCTACCTTCGACGGATCGCGGGATCCCCGGCCGGAACACGGCCCGCAACAAAGCCCGGCCAGGTCGCGGGGACCGGCGTCGGGCACGGTACGCGTCCCTATCCTGGCGACTTCCGTGGCCGCGTCTCACCGAGCTACTCCCCCCGGCCCGACGGGAAACCCGACCCCGGAGAGATCGTCTGGTCGTGGGTCCCCTACGAAGAGGACTACTCGCAAGGGAAGGACAGGCCGGTCCTCCTGATAGGTCACGACGGCGGGTGGCTGCTGGGGCTGATGCTCACCAGCAAGGACCATGACAACGGGCGGCACGCGGACGACTACGTGGACATCGGTGCCGGTCCTTGGGATCCGCGCGGACGCGCAAGCGAGGTCAAGATTGACCGGGTGATACGCCTGGACCCGTCGTCCGTACGGCGGGAAGGCGCTGTCCTGGACAAGCGGACATTCCAGCTCGTGGCCCGCGGGCTGGGCGCACGACACGATCCCGCCTAGCTGGAATATCCGTGGAATGGCACCGGGTCTGCTAATATTTATGGCTGTGTGTCCGTGCAGGTCGACGGGCACTCATGGTTGGCTGCCATAGGCATCCCCACGCCGCTCAGTCGATGGCCAACCTGACAACCCTCTAGACCATTTCCGCATTAACAAGAGAGTTCACACACGTGGCTAATATCAAGTCCCAGAAGAAGCGCATCCTCACCAACGAAAAGGCTCGCCTGCGTAACAACGCTGTCAAGTCTGCGCTGAAGACGGCCATCCGCGCCGTCAACACTGCCGTTGAGTCCACGGACAAGGAAGCCGCTACCAAGGCTCTTGTTGCTGCCAGCCGTAAGCTGGACAAGGCTGTCAGCAAAGGCGTTATTCACAAGAACAACGCTGCAAACCGCAAGTCCGCGATCTCCAAGAAGGTCAGCGCACTCTAAGGTTTTTCCAGTTCGACTGAGCTGAAGGCGAGGCCGGTACCCGATGGGTACCGGCCTCGCTTATTTAACGGCGCTGCGGCGCTGTCAGGGGGGCGACGCTGGCAGGGCCTGGTGGCCGGGTTGCAGCTCAGCGGCCCCTGGCCGAGGTGGCGATGACAGTCACTGCGTGTTCGACGGCGTACACCGGATCCCGTGACAGCCCTTTGACCTGCGCATCTGCCTCCGCGGTGACCTGGATGGATCGGATCAGGCCCTCAGGAGTCCAGCGCCGGACGTCCCGTTGGGCCTGTTCTACAAGCCAGGGTTGCATTCCAAGCTGCCTCGCGATGTGCGCCGATGACCCCTGCGCTCCCGCCACCTTCGCGAGGGTGCGAAGCTTGGCGGCAAGCGCGGCAACCAGGGGCACCGGATCTACCCCGGTGGCGAGGGCATGACGGAGGCTTGAGAGGGCGAGCGGACCGTTGCCGGCCATGGCAGCATCTGCCACCTTGAATGCAGTGGCTTCGACGCGTCCCCCGTAGTAGCGCTCCACAGTTGCTGCGTCCACTGCCGTTGTGGAGTCCGAGATCAGCTGGCTGCAAGCCGCAGCTAGTTCGGAAAGGCTGGCTCCCACTGCGTTGACGAGGGCTTGGACTGCCTCGGCGTCGATGCGCCGGCTCCCCGCTTTGAATTCAGCCACGACGAAGGCCGTCTTCTCGGCGTCCTTCTTCAGTGGTTGGCAGTCCACAACGGGCCATCCCGATGACTTGATCGTATCCAGGAGCTTCTTGCCGCGTACGCCGCCGGCGTGGCGAAGAACCACGACGACGTCGTTTTCCGGCTGCGCGAGGTATGCCAATGCGTCGGCGAGGAAAGCGTCGTTCATCGATTCCAAGCCTTCGACTTCGATGAGTTTCGCTTCGTCGAACAGCGACGGGGACACGGCCATCGAAAGGGTGCCGGATTCGTAGCTTCCGGCATTGAGCTTGGTGACTTCGACGTTCGGCGAGACCGTACGCACCTGGGAGCGGATCCTGTCCATGGCACGGATTCCGAGGTACTCCTCCGGGCCGGTGACCAGTACGACGGCGGACGGTGCGGCGTCCCTCCAACTGACTGTGTTCGCCGCGGGAGTTTTCGCCTTGGAGGCCTGGGCAGCAGCCAATGTCGCTTCCTTCCAGATGGTTTTTCGCAGAGTCCCAGTCTCCCACGTCGGGCAGACCGCGTGGTGATCCCCCAACGACGTCGGACACGGCTACCGCCGAAGGCTCACGGAGGGCAGCTCGCCGAAGGCATCCAGGTAAAGGGCTGAAAAGCGTCCCTGGTGGGAGAACCCGCAGCGTTCGGCTATCGAAACAATGGTCTCCTGGCCCGGCTCGGCCGCGAGGAGCATTTCACGCGCCCGGTCCAGTCGTACGCTCCGCAAGACCTCAGACGGTGTTGCGCCGAGCTCGGAGCGCAGGGCCGACTGAAGGGTCCGTACGGAAACCCCCAGATTCTCGGCGATGTCGGGGACCGCAAGCTCTTCCGAGGCGTGCCGTTCCAGTAGCTCCCGGAATCTTCGGATCAGCAGGCTTTTGGAATCCGTGTTGCCGCCTTCGCCTCCATCGGGCGCCCCCTCCATCGCCATGAGCAAACGGGACAGCATGGTATCCACGAGCAGTTGCTGAACAAAGACGGGGGCAGTGCTGGAGCCCTGGCTGATCATGTCGTCATGGAGTTCCACAACCGACCTCAAGAACGCGCGTCCAGGAGAAGCTGCAAGGTCGAGCGCATAGCCAAGGGGCACGCCGTCCCGCGCCTTTTCGCCGTATAGCTGCGTGGCGACTGAGGCGAGGGCGATGCGCTTGATGTAAACGATCAAATGCGGTGTTCCGCTGTCCCAAGTCATAGAGAACGGGCGGTCGACCGGGGGAACAGTCGCCATTCTGGGGCTGGAGTCCACGGTTTCAGAGCCCACATTCAAACGTGCGTGTCCAGCGAGGGGAATCTGGACCAGATGGAAGTCCTCCAGGCCCTCCGGGTTAATTCGCACTTCTGCACCGTAATCAAGGTACTCAATCCCAACATCACCGCGGTGGAGGGACCGAAGCTTCATGTCAACGGACTTCACATGCGCTTGCGGAACAAGGTCGTGGCCACAAAACAGCTCAGCAATCCTTTGGTGAGCATCGTCAACATCGGTTGCGACGACGGTTGGGCGGCCTCTTAGGACGTCGCGCGGGAGAATCCTCGCCATCTCGCGCACCTGACTTCCTCGTTTGCGTTTTTTGGATGCGCCCTGCGCCAACTGGATATACCGGGTTCCGGGGCGTGAATAGAGTCACTTTTAGAACAAGTATGACGCAGGTCACGGAAAAGCTATAACAACATCCCGTTGGAAGAGGTGAGCAGCGAGATGAAGAACGTCAAACTCGTACACGAGCGCCGCATGGAATGGGAACGGACTCATCCAAAGCCAACTCCCAGGCTCGCTGGCAAGTAACCGCTCCACCGGGCATGACGAGCGTCATGTGGAACAGACACCAGATCATCACAATGAAAGGGTTGACCATGTCAGGACTCTCAGGCAGGACCGCTATCGTCACAGGCGGAGTAACCAAGATCGGCCAGGGCGTCGTCACAGCGCTGCGCGAGGCAGGGGCCACTGTGGTTGTAGCCGATATTGATGCCAAAGGCGGCGCCCAGCTCGACTCCTTGGATGGGGGCATCAGTTTTTCTCACACGGATATCACGGATGACGCTGCAGTTTCCCGGCTCATGAAGGACACCGCGGCGCTGTATGGTGGCATCGATATCCTGGTCAACCTCGCCTGCACATACAAAGATGACGGTGCAGGATCCAACCGCGGCGACTGGCTCGAGGCACTGAACGTGAACCTGGTCAGCGCCGTGATGGCAAGCACGGCAGTACGGCCCTACCTGAGGGCCTCGCAGCACGGAGCGATCATCAACTTCACCTCGATTTCCAGTTCCGTTGCCCAGACGGGACGCTGGCTCTACCCCGCCAGCAAGGCCGCGCTCGTCCAGCTGACCCGGAGCATGGCAGTAGATTTTGCCGAAGACCACATCCGAGTCAACTCGGTCAGTCCGGGATGGGTTTGGAGCAACATCATGGATTCACTGAGCAATGGAAGCCTCGACAAAACGGACGCCGTGGCGGCCCCCTTCCACGTCCTGAAGAGGGTGGGACGGCCCGAAGAGATCGGAGCTGTCGTCGCCTTCCTCGCCAGCGACGCGGCGAGCTTCGTGACGGGCGCTGATTGGGCGGTCGACGGCGGGTACTCCGCATTGGGTCCGGAACGCGCCGAAGAAACCATCCCCTTACTCGCCGCCGAAACGAGGTGACGACAAATGAACGCGATCACGGTCGTGCACATGGGCCTCCCGGGATGGGAGCAAATCTTTCCCGAGCCTGCCCGGAGACCGGGCCAAATCGCCACTCCCCCATACATCCACGGATGCCGAGACAGTAGAGAGACAAGGGCAACACTATGACACAGCGCCACATCACCATCGTCGGAGCCGGGCAGTCAGGCCTGCAGCTTGGAATCGGCTTGTTGAATGCAGGATTCGCAGTAACCACAATCTCCAACCGCACCGCGGAAGAAATCCACGAAGGCAAAGTCTCCTCAAGCCAATGCATCTTCCATGATGCCCTGGAACACGAAAGGAGGTTCGGGCTGGATTTCTGGCCTGATGCCCCAACTGTCGACGGGATCTCCTTCACCATCCCGCATCCGGAGGTCCCGGGACAAAAGGCCATCAACTGGGCATCCCGTCTGGACAACCCGGCGAAATCCATCGACCAGCGGGTCAAATTTCCCCGGTTCATGGAGGAGTTTGTGTCCCAAGGGGGCGAACTCATCTTCGAAGACGCCGGCGTAGAGGACCTTGAACGCTACACTCTCAACTCTGACCTGGTGATCGTTGCCGCAGGCAAGGGCGAGATTGCCCAGCTTTTTACTCGCGACGCCGTCCGCAGTTTCTACGATGCTCCGCAACGCGCCTTGGCCCTGACCTACGTCAGGGGCCTGGAACCAAGGCCGGAGTTCTCTGCTGTCTCTTTCAACCTGATTCCCGGCGTCGGCGAGTACTTCGCTTTCCCGGCCCTCACCACCACCGGTCCGTGCGAAATCATGGTTTTTGAAGGGGTCCCCGGCGGACCCATGGATTGCTGGAAAGGCCTCTCGGCCGAGGAACACCTGGAGACGTCCAAGAACATCCTCGAGACATTCCTGCCTTGGGAAGCTGACCGCGCAGCCGACGTCGAACTGACCGACCCCAATGGTTTCCTGCAGGGCCGATTCGCGCCCACCGTCCGCCACCCCATCGCGACGCTGCCTAGCGGCCGGAAGGTTCTTGGCCTGGCGGACGTCGTCGTCCTGAATGATCCCATCACGGGGCAGGGCTCCAACAATGCCAGCAAATGCGCTGCATCCTACCTACAGAGCATCAAGGAGCACGAAGAAGGCGACTTTGACGCGGACTTCATGCAGGCAACGTTCGAAAAATACTGGAACTATGCCCAGCATGTTGCGCAGTGGACGAACGCCCTGCTGGCGCCCCCGCCGCCCCACGTTCTTCAACTTCTTGGCGCGGCCGGGCAGTCACCCGAAATCGCCCACCGCTTCGCCAACGGCTTCAACAACCCGCCGGACTTCCAGGAATGGTTCATGTACCCGGACAAAGCCGCAGCATATCTGGAGAGCGTGACCTCCGTGGCCGCGTCCTGACCGCCCCGTCCTAACCGTTCACATCCCGTCATGAAGGAAACCTAAGATGCGAAAAATCGCAATTGTCGGTGCTGGTGAATCCGGTGCGCAGCTGGCCCTGGGCCTACAACGCGAGGGCTATGCGATTACCCTGTTCTCCGACCGCTCGGCAGCCCAGATCCGCACGGGCAGGGTCATGTCCAGCCAATGCGTGTTCTCGACCGCGCTCGCCGCGGAAGCGCAACTCAGTCCGGCGCTATCAGGCCTCTACGACGGCGGGACCGTCCCCGGAATCAACGCGCTGACACTGCGCGTTGAAGGCGATTCGGCAACGGAGCGGATCGAGTGGGGGGCCCCCTTGGAGGGGACGGCCCACTCGATTGACCAGCGGATCAAAAGCGCTGCGTGGATCGAGACCTTCGTTGCCGCCGGAGGTGACTTCCGGATAGAGAAGGTGACCCCGCGGATGCTGGAGGAACTCTCACGCGACTATGAGCTCATCATCGTCAGCACCGGGAAAGGGGAAATCGGCCAGATTTTCCCCAAAGACAAGTCGAAGTCCCCTTTTGATCGGCCGCAAAGGGTCCTGGCCCTCAACTACGTCTCAATCACCTCGGCCGCTGACGAACAACGCCCGGACAGTATCCGCATGTCAGTGGTGCCCGGAGTCGGTGAGTTCTTTACCTTTCCCGGGCTGACCGTATCCGGTCCGTGCCAAATGATGGTCTTCGAAGGCGTTGTTGGCGGTCCCATGGATAGATGGACTGATGTAACTACGCCCGAAGAACAGCTAAGCCGCTCATTGGAAATCCTGGATGAGTTCTTCCCCCACGAGTCGAAGAACTTTGCAGGCGCAAGCCTCACCGATGCCGGAGCAACGCTTCTGGGCCGGATTACCCCTACAGTCCGCTCCGCGGTTGGCGAACTCGCGAATGGCGAACTGGTCTTCGGGCTGGGAGACGCCGTCCTCCTCAACGACCCCCTCACTGGGCAGGGTTCAAACAACGCCACTTTGGCCGCCCGCTACTATCTTGATTCCGTCCTCCGCAGGGGCCAGCAGCCATTTGACAGGGGCTGGATGGAACAGACGTTCGATGAGTTCTGGCGCGGGTGGGGGCAGTGGGCAGTCGCGTGGACCAACGACATGCTCAAGCCGCGGCGGGACCACCAGAGGTTGGTGCTCAGTGAGGCTTCGAGCCACCAAGCGCTTGCCTCCAGGATCGCCGAGGGCTTCGATGATCCCCGCACCTTCTACCCTTGGTGGTTCGATCCTGCTGCTGCCTCAGAGTTCGTGCAGACCCAGAAGGAAGAAGATTCAGCTGTCTTCGACCTCAGGGATTTCAGAAGCGCCCTCGGACAGTTCGCCACTGGCGTCACCGTGGTCACTACGCTTGGCGCGGACGGTCGCAAGGTGGGCATGACAGCCAACTCCTTTGCCTCGGTTTCCATGGAACCCCCACTGGTCCTGTGGTGCCCCAGCAAGAAGGCCCCGAGCCTTGTGGATTTCGAGGATTCCACCCACTTCGCCATCAACATCCTCGCCAGCGACCAGCACGTGTTGTCACGGCAATTCGCCACACCATCAACCGACAAGTTTGCCGGCGCGGAAACCTCGGAAGGAATTGCCGGGATTCCGCTATTGGAGGGAGCGGTGGCCACCTTCCAGTGCAGGACTGTATCCCGCCATGACGCCGGCGACCACGTGATTTATGTCGGCGAGGTGGAGAAATACGAGAACACCGGAGGATCACCCCTCGTGTTCCATAGTGGCAAATACCACGCCACAGCAAACCACCCGGACTTCTGAGGAAAGGAACCCTCGATGGATCATTCCACCGAGATTGCCATTATTGGGTCAGGTATCAATTCCCTGGTAGCTGCCGCGGAACTGGCCCTCGCGGGGAAGAGCGTCTGCCTCATCGAACGCAAGGAAAAGCTTGGCGGTTTCATCGATTCAGCGGAACGGACTTTGCCTGGATTTATCCATGACACCTTCTCCTCATGGCATCCACTTTTCGTCTCCGGAGGAGCCTACGAAGTCTTGAAGGGTGAACTCCATGACCGCGGACTGGAGTATTGCAACACCGAGGGGGCCGTAACGGCCAGCGTGGCCGCCGATCCCGGGACGGGCGCGCCCAAGGTAGTCATTGCGTACCGCGACCCGGCAAGCACAGCCACCGCCCTGCAGTCACCTCGCGATGAGGCGGCGTACCTGGCAATGCTGGATGATTTGGGACGCAATGCCGGTACCATTTTCGGGGCCTTCAGCGCGGAGCTGCGCTCGTTCAGGGAAGTCATGAAGATCGCCTTGGGGGCGTTGAAGCGAGGAAGGTTCCGGGACACGGAGGATTTCCTAAGGGACGCGGTCATGAGTGGCCGCAACTACCTCAGGAGCCGGTTCGACGGCTGGGAGACGGACCAGCTCTGGTCGCCTTGGCTGCTTCATGCCGGTCTCGGTCCTGACCAGTCAACGGGCGGTGTCATGCTGCCGGTCATGGCCTTGAGCATGCACGCTCATGGGCTTCCGGTGGTCAAGGGCGGGGCAACCAACTTCGTGCGTGCGTTCGAGTCTCTTCTACGGGACAAGGGCGTCCGCATCCTCGTGGACACCGAGGTCGAGGAGATACTCGTCGACGCGAAGGGCGTTTCCGGCGTGAAGACGTGCCGCGGCGTGGTGCGGGCGCGCACTGTCCTGGCCAATGTCTCTCCCCAAGCGCTGTACTCAAGGCTGTTGCGCCAGCCGCCAGCAGGAGCCGCAGAAGCAGCGGCGCGCTACCAGAATGGACGGGGTGCGATGCAGATCCACCTTGCATTGGACATGCCCGTCAAATGGCTGGATTCGCGGCTGGATACCGTTCCCCTGGTGCATTTGAGCAACGGCTCGGACAGCACCGGGATCGCGTGCGCACAGGCCGAAGCAGGCCTGCTGCCGGCGGAGCCCACCGTGGTGGTTGGTCAGCAGTGCGTTCTGGATCCTTCGCGGGCGCCCGCCGGGAAGGCCACCCTCTGGCTGCAACTGCAGGAGGTGCCCTTTGAGCCTGTCGGGGATGGTGCTGGATTGCTCGCCGTTGATTGCGGCTGGACGCGGGAGCTCAAGGAAAAGTACATGGAGCGGGTTCTGTCCCGGCTTGAGCGCTTTGCACCCGGTACCCGGGACTCTGTCCTGGCCTGGGACATCATCGCACCAACGGACCTTGCGGCAGAGAACCCGAATGCCGTGAAAGGCGACCCCTATGGCGGATCGGCGGAGCTCTTCCAAAACCTGCAGTGGCGGCCATTCCCTTCGGCGGCAAATCACAAAACCTCGATCAAAGGGCTGTGGCACATCGGTGCCTCGACCCACCCAGGTCCGGGGCTTTCCGGCGGTTCGGGCCATTTGGTCGCCCAAAAACTGACCTGAACCACGGTCAAACCAATAGGAGAACAATCAGGACAGGTGCCCCGACGAGGAAACGGAAGGGTCCGGGGCTTCCGCGGAAGCCCCGGACCCTTCAGGCACGTTTTACTAGTTCGTCCCTACGACCGAGGACGCATAGCGCTGGGCCTTGGGGCCCAGCAGTGCGTGCAGTTTGGTGAAGAGCTCTTGTGCGGCAAGGCCGTGCCAGTTTGCGGGAAGGTACTCCTCAGGCAATCCCGGATCCATGTAGGGCAACCTTCGCCACTGGGTCACCATTGGAACGTAGTCCGCAAATGCCTGCCTTAGCAGCTCAGGCGAATCCAACGCATCCGCTTCCAGGTGCACCCACCGCTGCAGCACCGGTTGATGCCGCTCCAGGAATTCCTGGTAGAGGGCTTCCAACGACGGCAGGTCCCACCATTGGCCGACCTTCTCATGGATGTGGTCTTCCGTGAGGTGCGTTGCCTTGAAAAGGTCAACGTAATCCATCAGGCCGGCACGGTCCACTTGCTGTTCAACTTCGTGGGCCAGATTTCCAGGGGCGATCCACAAGCCGGGTGCGACCTGCCCGCAGCCGACGCGAGTCAGGATAGTACGCAGCTTATGCCTGAGATGTCGCTGGGATTCCGGAACCGAGAAGGATGCCAAAAGCCAAGCATCACCCTTTTTTGCCCGGCGGGGAGCGAAAATCCGTTCATCACCTGCAGTAAAAATATCCTCGAGATCGGGCGACAGCTTATAAGCCGCCGAGCCGTCTCGTTTCAAGCTGACAAGTACGCCACGCTTCTTCAATCGTGACACTGAAGAGCGCACGCCTCCGGATTCAACGCCAAGGTCCCCCAGCAGTTGGATCAGGTCCGCAACGGCAAAAGTGCCGTCCTGATTGCGTGCGTATAGGCCGTAGACAGTGACGATGAGGTGCTGATGCCGGGGCATCGGGGAAATGTCGGCGACGACATCGGCTGTGGCCATTCAGCATTACCTCAGATTGTGATATTTCGGGTTGGTTTACAGTCATAGGCTACATCCCGCACGACTTGGAGCTTCCGCGGCAGTCGCCTGGTTGGCGGCCATTTAGATGTAAATGAGGCCTGCCCACGGCATCGCAACAGGTTTGGTACCACCGAATACGGACTTGAACTCTTCCTCGAGCACGGCCCGCACGGTCACATCCTGCGCGTCGTCCTTGGTTTCCTCCGAGTATGAAGCGGACATCGTTGTCTCCTCGTATCGAGCACATGGATTCGTTCACGGGATGTGTCCGATATCCATGCGGCATGAATCAAGTATATAGAGCTTCCATTACGCCCGTAAAGATAGCGCGATACTTTTGTTCAACTTGGGTTACGATCGTTAGGGAACCGACGCCTCCAGCGCTCGGCAATTGAGAGGAGCCCACAGTGGACCGGATGTCCGGAACGAACCCGCGCGCCAGCGTTACCCGCGCCGTGGAGTGGGTGGACACGGATGCCTCAGGCCATCAGCACAACTCGGCGATCATGCGCTGGGTAGAGGCCGCGGAGGCCGAGCTCTTCCTCCGCACCCTTAAGCTGCCCGACTATTTCCCGACCGTTCCCCGCATTCATCAGGAGATTCACTTCAAGGCCAAGCTTTGGTTCGGCCAACAGATCACCGCAACCGTGGGCGTTGCCAAACTCGGCAGGACGTCGATGACCTACGCCTTCGAAATTCATGGCCATTCGAATGACGGCCAGCCGGGCGCGCTTGCCGCCTTTGGAACAGTAACAGTGGCCCACGTGCCGCTAGGCTCCTCCAAAGCGCAGCCCTGGCCCTCGGCGGTCGTGGAAGCTGTAGCATCCCGGGAAGGCGCGGTCGCGCCCGGGGAAAGAACAGCAATGTAGCGGCAACGCAAAACCCCCGGTGACGCCCCCGCCGCTCTTGCGAGAGGAAACCGCCACCGGGGGTTAGCTATTCAGCCCGCCGAACCATCCGCCGTCGGGCGCTCTTGGGGAACGCCCGGATACTTTTAGTGATCCTGAATGACCGCGATTCCCTGGATTTCGATCAAGGCCTCTTTCTGCCAGAGGCGGGTGACGCCGATTCCCGCCATCGCCGGGTATTCCGAACCGGCCATTTCGCGCCAGATCCGTCCGATTTCCTTGCCGTTGGCGATGTAGTCATCCACATCGATCAGGTAGATCGTGACGGACACCAGGTCCTCCGGCTGCCCCCCGGCCTCCCTGAGGGTAGTGAGGACATTCGAAAATGCCTGCCTGAACTGCTCGACAATGCCGCCCGCGACAATCTCCATGTCCTTGTTCAGCGCCGTCTGGCCGCCGAGATACACCGCATTTCCGGCAAGGATGCCATGCGCATAACCGGACGGCTTGGCCAGTGATTCAGGATTGACTGTCTTCTTGCTCATTGATGCTCCCTTGTGAATCCGCTTCGACTTCGGCTTTGAAAAGGCCCCTTGTCCGGGTCCTTGCGTCGTGCTACCTTGAGCATATGTGACGACCGTAAAAAAGTCGACATATCAAAACAGAAGGGAACCAGACGGATGAAACTGGCCACACTGCGCACCGCGGAGGGCACGACGGCGGCCCTCGCCGTCGGTACCGACGGTTACCTGCCGCTGCCCTATCCGAGCGTTGGCGTGCTCCTGGCCGACTCCGTCTGGCGGACCACCGTCGAGGAAACCGTCCAGGCAAACGGGTCTATCGGGTCACCGGCGCTGGCCGGGACTATCAAGGCCAGCGATGCGGATTTTGCCCCCCTGCTGCCCGAAGCCGGAAAGGTCATCTGCTGCGGATTGAACTACGGGGACCACATCCTTGAGATGGGCCGGAACCTCCCGGAATACCCCACGCTTTTTGCCAAGCATGCGGACACGCTTACTGGCGCAAATGACACCATCGAGGTCCACGGCAGCGAAAAGATCGACTGGGAGGCCGAACTCGCCGTCGTGATCGGAAGCCACATTTTCCGGGCGGACGAAACCGAGGCCCAAGCGGCAATCGCCGGCTACACCGTGGCCAACGACATTTCCATGCGCGACTGGCAAAACCGCACATTGCAGTGGTTCCAAGGAAAAACGTTCGACGCGACGACCCCTGTTGGCCCGGTGCTCATCACCGCCGACGAGGCCGACGGCCACTTTGTGGTCCAGGGATTCGTCAACGGGGACCTGGTCCAGTCCGGAAACACGGACACCCTTGTGTTCGGCCCGGCCCGGCTCCTTTCCTACATCTCGCAATTCACCGCCCTTCGGCCCGGCGACCTTGTCCTCACGGGCACGCCGGGAGGAGTCGGGATGGGAATGACGCCTCCCCGGTTCCTGCAGGACGGAGACGTCCTGACCACCGAAATAGCAGGCATCGGACGCCTGGAAAATACGATCCGCATCATGTCAAACGGCCCGGCGGACGCTTCGCGCACTCCGGCCGCCATCGCAACAACCAAGGAGTAGAGACCATGACCGAATTGACCGAGCCCACTCTGTACCGCACCGAGGGAGACAACTCGATCTACGCCGGACCCGACGGCAAGGTCGTCCCCGTTGTCACCCGGGCCGGGCACGAAGACACCAACACCGCCCAATCGGGCGACTGCATCCGGGTCTCAGGAGTCTCGATCCAGCACACTCCCGCCACGAAGATCTGGTTCGGACAAGTATCGAACACTCCTGGCTACCGCTCCCTTCCCCACCACCACGGTGAAGCCGAGACCGGCGGCTATGTGCTCCGTGGCTACGGCCGGATCTACTACGGCGAAAACTACTCCGAATACCAGGACATGAAAGCCGGCGACTGGGTCTTCGTGCCCCCGTTCATGCCCCATGTCGAAGCCAACATGTCCGTCACCGAAGAACTCGTCTGGCTCACCACCCGCACACCGGAAAACATCGTGGTCAACCTCGAAGATGTCCCGGACGAAACTCTCGCCGACTACCGGCGGGCATGATCCCATGAACACCCCGGCCTCCACCCAAACCCTGACTTCAGCAACGTTCCTGCGCGCCATTGACCTGACCCGGGTCCCTGCACTGGTTTATGACGAAGCATACGAGGCAACCACACAGTACGTGCCCTGGCCCAAGGCCTACGGCGGAGACATGGTGGCCCAATCCGCGGCTGCAATGATGCGCTCGGTCGACGACGACCGCTCGCTGCACTCTATGCACAGCTACTTCATGCGACCGGTCGATGTGGGATCGACCGTGCGGTATGAGGTGGAACGCCTGCGTGACGGCCGGGGCTACTCCACGCGCAGCGTCCGCGGATACCAAAACGGCAAGGCCGTCTTCGCGGCGCTGGGTTCCTTCCACGTCCCCGAGGACGGCGCCGAACTCCAGCCGGTTGCACCCGAGCACATGGCAGCCGGTGGACTCGACCCGGAATCCCTCCGAAGCGCGGCCGAGATTCTGGCTGACGAGCAGGGTCCTGCCGCGAAGTACTGGTCTACAGGACGCAGTTTCGACATGCGCCACGTCCCCGGCCCCGTCTACGTCGAGGTCGAAGGCGGCCACGAACCGCACCAGGCCATCTGGGTGAAGGCATTCGGGAAGCTGCCGGACAGCCCCGATGAGCGTCTGAACGCAAACCTGCACCGGGCCGCCCTTGCCTACGTCTGCGACTACACGATCCTCGAGCCCCTCCTCCGGGCCCAGGGTCTGCACTGGTCCTCCCCCGGCCTCACCACCGCCAGCCTGGACCACTCCATGTGGTTCCACCGCGAAGGACGAGTGGACGAGTGGGTCCTTTACGCCCAGAAAGCAGTGTCCGGCCAAAGCAACAGAGGACTGGCCCTGGGCCATTTCTTCGACCAGGCAGGCCGCCTGCTCGCCACCGTCGCCCAAGAGGGCATGATCCGACCCGGATCCTAATCCGACATCAAAAGCACGAACCATAGAAGGAGTGGCCATGAGCACATCAGCCCATGTGGACACCTTTACGCGGGACCACCTGCCGCCGGCCGCGACGTGGCCGGCCCTTGAATTCACCCTCCCCGAGCTCCAATACCCCGATCAGTTGAACGCCGCCGCCGTTCTCGTCGATGACAGCATTGCACGTCATGGTGCCGACCGCCCCGCGCTGCGCACCCCTGACGGAACCGTCTGGACCTACGGCGAACTTCAGCTTCGCGCAAACCAGGCGGCACAGGTACTCACCGAGGACTTCGGCGTAGTGCCGGGGAACCGCGTGATGCTACGCGGACCCAACAACCCATGGATCGTCGCCGCCTGGCTCGGCGTGATCAAAGCAGGTGCCGTTGTTGTCACCACCATGCCGATGCTGCGCGCTACCGAGATCCAGACACTGATCCAGCTGACCAAGCCGGTGGTTGCACTTTCGGACCACCGCTTCATGGACGACATGGCTGCCGCAGCAGGCGGCGACGTCGCCGTCCTCGCCTACGGAGGCGCGGGCATCGACGATTTCGCCGCCCGCTGCGCGGCCAAGAGCGGCACGTTCACCGCCGTCGATACGGCGGCGGACGACGTCGCGATCCTCGGCCCAACCTCCGGTACCACCGGCACCCCCAAGATCACCATGCATTTCCACCGTGACATCCTGGCCATTGCCGACACGTTCGCCCGCTACATCCTCCAGCCAACAGCCGACGACGTCTTCGCCGGATCTCCACCGATCGCATTTACCTTCGGACTCGGCGGGCTGGTCATCTTCCCACTCCGCTTTGGTGCCTCCGCGCTCCTTACCGAACGTGCGACGCCGGTTGAGCTGGCTGAGCACGCGGCCGCTGCCGGAGCATCAATTCTCTTCACGGCACCCACCGCCTACCGCGCCATCCTCAAGGCAGGGCGCGGCGAGCTGCTCAGCCGACTGCGGGTCGCAGTCTCCGCTGGCGAGCACCTGCCCAAAGAAACCTGGCAGGCAGTCTACGACGCGACAGGCGTCCGCTTGGTAAATGGCATTGGCGCCACGGAAATGCTCCATGTGTTCATCTCAGCTACCGGCGATGACAGCCGGCCCGGCGCAACGGGCAAGGCAGTCCCGGGTTTCCGCGCAACGATCATTGACCAAGACGGTGACGAACTTGGCCCCAACCAGCCCGGCAGGCTTGCCGTCCTCGGACCGACCGGTTGCCGCTACCTCGACGATGAGCGCCAATCCCGGTACGTCTGCAACGGTTGGAACATCACCGGTGACACCTTTGTGCGGGACGAGGCCGGGTACTTCACCTACCAGTCCCGCTCCGACGACATGATCGTCTCTTCCGGCTACAACATCGGAGCCCCGGAGGTGGAGGCCGCCATCAACCAGCACCCGGACGTCGTCGAGAGTGCCGTCATCGGGCGGCCGGACCCCGAGCGCGGAAGCGTGGTCTGCGCCTTCATCGTCCTGCGCGAAGGCGTCGAGGGCGACGACGCAAAACGGAAAGAACTCCAGGACTTCGTCAAGCAGACCATCGCGCCCTACAAATACCCGCGCGACATTCGGTTCGTCGATGATCTCCCCCGCAATCCCAGCGGCAAACTGCAGCACTTCAAACTGCGGCAAAGTCTCGAAAACAACAACGACCAGCTAGCCCACGCGGCAGCAACCCCAGCCTAGAAGGAACCGATCCATGAAGATCGCCATCGTCGGAGGCGGCCCCGGAGGCCTGTACTTCGCAGCACTGATGAAGCAACTCGACCCGTCACACGACATCACGCTCTGGGAACGCAACGCCGCGACCGATACGTTCGGCTTCGGCGTCGTATTCTCCGACGAAACGCTGGGCGGCATCGGAAACGCCGACCCCGTGGTCGCCGACTACATGAGCCGGCGGTTCGCCCGCTGGTCGGACATCGACATCCACTTCCGTGGCGAGACGCTGACCGTCGGGGGTCAGGGATTCGCAGCCATGAGCCGCAAAGAATTGCTGGAACTGCTCCAGCGGCGCTGCATTGAACTCAACGTTGACGTGCGCTTCCAGACCATGGCTCCCGCGATCGAGGAACTCGAGGCCAACTACGATCTTGTCCTGGCCGCCGACGGCGTCAACTCGCAGATCCGCGCAAAGTACGCCGAATTCTTCGGACCCGACGTGGATCCGCGGGCCAACAAGTACATGTGGCTCGGGACGGCCCAAGTGTTCGAGGCCTTCAAATTCTTCGTGAAGGAAACCCACTACGGCACCATGCAGATCCACGGCTACCCTTACTCGGACGAAGGATCCACGTTCATCGTCGAAATGCACGAGGACGTCTGGCGGGCTGCCGGCTTCGACGAAACCGCCAACGAAGTCTTCCCTCCCGGCGTCTCCGACGAAAAGGCCATCGCCAAGATCCGCTCCATCTTCGCTGAGGAACTCGACGGCTACGAGGTCCTGTCCAACAACTCCAAGTGGCTGAACTTCAACACCGTCCGCAACCAGAGCTGGCGCCACGGCAACGTCGTCCTGCTTGGCGACGCTGCCCACACGGCCCACTTCTCCATTGGCTCCGGCACCAAGCTCGCCATGGAAGACTCCCTCGCTCTCGCAGCCTGCCTGCACGAGCACGCCGACCTCGAGGCGGCTCTTTCCGCCTACGAAACCGAGCGCAGGCCCGTGGTCGCCTCCACCCAGCGCGCCGCCCAGGCTTCGCTGGAGTGGTTCGAACGCATTGGCCAGTACAAGGACCAGGACCCGACGCAGTTCGCCTTCAACCTGCTGACCCGCAGCCGCCGTATCACCCAGGAAAACCTGCGCCTCCGCGATCCTGAATTCGCCGAAGCCGTGGACCGCAACTTCGCTGAATCCCAAGGCTTGGCACAAACCGTTCCGGCCATGTTCCAACCGTTCCGGATCGGCGGACTCGAACTGAAGAACCGCATCGTGGTTTCATCGATGGACATGTACTCCGCTGTTGACGGCGTCCCGGGCGACTTCCACAAAGTCCACCTCGGCTCCAAGGCACTGGGCGGCGCCGGCCTGGTCATGACCGAAATGGTCTGCGTGTCCGAGGCAGGACGCATCACTCCCGGCTGCACCGGGCTGTACACCGACGCCCAGCGGGACAGCTGGAAAGAAATCGTGGAGTTCGTCCACGCCAGCTCGACGGCGAAGATCGGCGCGCAAATCGGACACTCCGGCCGCAAGGGCTCCACCAAGCTCATGTGGGAAGGCATCGACGAGCCCCTCGAATTCGGGAACTGGGAAACCGTTGGACCTACGGCACTGCCGTACGGTCCCGGCAACCAGACTCCGGCGGAACTGGACCGTGCCGGCATGGACGCGATCAAAGCCGAGTTCGTGGCCGCCGCCCGCCGTGCCGACGCGGCCGGCTTCGACCTCCTGGAAATCCACGCCGCCCACGGCTACCTGCTGTCCTCCTTCATCTCGCCGGTCTCCAACCAGCGGGCCGACGAATACGGCGGCAGCCTGGAGAACCGGCTGCGGTTCCCGCTGGAAGTGTTCGACGCCGTTCGCGCGGCTTGGCCCGCAAGCAAGCCCGTGACGGTGCGCATCTCCGCGACCGACTGGATCCACGGCGGAAACACCTCCGACGATTCCGTCGAGATTGCCCGCGCCTTCGTGGCCCACGGCGCAGCCGGACTGGACGTCTCTACCGGCCAGGTCGCCAAGGAAGAGAAACCAGCTTTCGGCCGCAGCTACCAGACGCCTTTCGCTGACCGGATCCGCCAGGAAGTCGCCGCCCCGGCGGGCGTCGCCGTGATCGCCGTCGGCGCCATCTCCAGCTACGACGACGTCAACTCGATCCTCCTCGCCGGCCGTGCGGACCTCGTCGCATTGGGCCGTACCCACCTGTACGACCCCCAATGGACCCTGCACGCGGCAGCTGAGCAGGAATACCAGGGCGAGGGCGCACAATGGGTCCCGCAGTTCAGGGCAGGCCGGCGCAAGCCGCCGAGTTCCCGTACCGATGCCGTGCGCCCCCGGCTTTCCCTGCTTCGGGAGCCCGAGTCAGAGGGGCAGTCCGCCCACCTGCGTTGGAAGCCCGCGAGCCTGGACACCGCAGCAGTGCCCGCACACTAGGGCCGACACCTGGACACGCGCCGATCGTCCAAGCCATCTTGGGCGATCGGCAATCGGCAATCGGCGACCCGATCCCGGCTATGCGGGTTGCAATGAGCGGCCCGCCAATGCGGAAGCCCTCTGGCGGGCCTGCTTCGGCATCGCCCAGCCGATAACAGCGGATCCCAAGATCCAAAAGCCACCGTGGCAGGCAAACCGCAATACCCAGTGCTCCCAAGCTAATCCTCGCGGTCGATTTCCAGATAGTTGAGGCCGCTTAGGTCCAGCCAGTAGCGTGTTGGGGTTTCCACAAGGCGCAGAAGCACTCCCTGGCAGTCGCGGCAGCGCACAACGATTCCGGGCGCGTCGATGAAGACCATCGCCTCGCCAACAGCCTTGACCGAGCCGCAATGCCTGCAGCGTCCGAGTGCGGCGATGATGTCGATGCGGAACACTTCGGACAGGGCGCCGGCCGCGGCGTTCCCGTCGACATGCAGGACCGGCTCATGCCGTGCCGCCGCGATGTCCGGGTCCCCGGAGTCCGGGACAGCAAAGTTATCGGAGCCGTTCACCGGGTACCTCCTGTTCCGCCGAACCGTTCGGTCTTGATCGATTCCGAAGAATAACCGGCCGTTACCAGCCAGTCAGCAACGGTCTCCACGAAAACTGTCTGGCCGCAGACAAACACGTCCGGATTCTCCTCGGGCGGAAAAATCTTGCCCAGAAGGGCTTCCGATGTAAGGCGAGCCGGCCCGGCCGGCCAGCCCTCCGGCGTCGAGCGCGTATAGACGTAGTCGATCATCAGCTTGGCTGATTCCCGCCCCAAGCGACGCAGCTCGTCGCGGTAAAGCGATGACTCGGGGGACTTGAGGGAATAGAGCAACCTGAACGGCGCCTCGTTGCCGGAGGCCTGATGGGCTCGGATCATCGACATCAGCGGCACCACACCGGATCCTCCCCCGATCAGCTGCACCCGATTCATGTTGCCCGGCTGCCAGACAAACCATCCACCCACCGGCCCCCGGATTTCCAGCTTGTCCCCGACCTCCAGGTCCCGGACAAGGTACGGCGACACTTCGCCTTCATGCAGTTCATCCACGGTGATTTCCAGATGTCCGTCCGTGTCGGCCGAAGCTACCGAGTAGGACCTGACGGCGGTGTACCCGTCCTCCGCGGTAAGGCGGATGTCAATGTGCTGTCCGGCAAGATGCCCCGCCAAGCCATCCACCCGCAGCCTGATCGTCCGGGCCGTTGCATTTTCCGGGAAGCCATCGACCACTTCAGCAACGCGCCACACCGAGCTCACGGAATGTGCCTCACGAGTACCGTTCCTCACGCCACGGATCGCCATGAAGATGGTAGCCATTCGATTCCCAAAAACCCGGAGCTTCTTTCCCCGTCAGTTCCAGACCATGAATCCATTTGGCGCTCTTCCAGAAGTACAGGTGCGGCACCAAAAGCCGTGCCGGACCCCCGTGGGCCCGTTCGAGAGGCTCGCCGTCGAACTCCCAAGCCACCCATGCCTTGCCTTCCAGAAGATCCCGGACCGGAACATTGGTGGTGTAGCCGCCGTAGGAATGGGCGGTGGTGAACCCGCCCGTGGTTTCCACGCCCTCCAAGAGGGTATCCAACGACACCCCACGCCACACGGTCCCCAATTTCGACCAGCTGGTCACACAGTGAATGTCCTTGGTGATCTCATCCTGTGGCAAGGCCATGAACTCCTCCCAAGACCAGGAGAGCCGCCGGCCATTCTCCATGGCGATGAAGAACTCCCATTCCTCGAGCGGGATCAGCGGAGCGGGACCCGCCGTAAGGACGGGAAAGTCCCGTGTCTCGTGCTGCCCCGGAGGCAGCGCAGGATTTCCGGACCGCCGTCCACGAAAACCAGAAGAAACGATACCCACGATGCACCTCCGCAACGGAGCCCACCCGGCCAACGACCATTAATGCCCTAACCATAGGACAACCCCCGGGCGCGGTCTAGGGAACACCAAGACCCGACCAGCGTGTCGGTTGAATAGGCGTAGTCCTGAACCGTGGAGTCCGACGAGGATTGGGGGTCCTTACCTTCATTGAAGCCCCTCCGGCCTGCTACCGCGGCCTGCGGACCGGATAGCCGAGACGTTCCAGGCACTCTTCAGCTCAGTCAGCGCGAATGCAAGGTCTTCGATGGCCTGGAGCCACAACCGTCACCCTGAACCGTTCACCACGGCGTCAGAGCCGTGAACGGTTCAGGGTGGCGGATGGACTCTCTCCGAAGCGTTCTACGTAGTACGCCGCAAATCGCCCCAAATGGGAAAGCCCCACCTTGGCGGCCGCCGTGGCCACCGTAAGGCGCTCTGCCATGCTCCGGTCGAGAAGAAGGGCCCGCGCCCGGTCGAGTCGCATTTCGCGCAGGACTTGCGCCGGACTCGTGCCGAGACGTTCCGCGAAAGCGGTGTGGAGTTGCCGAGAGCTGATCCCGACCGCGGCCGCGATGTCCTCCACTGTCAGCGTTTCGGCGAGGCGGGCATCCATGAGTTCCCGAGCGGCGCTGACATATCCAGGTCCCCGCGACTGGACCGTCGGGCTTTCCAGCGCGCGCCACGGCGAGACGATCGACGATGACAGGTGGGGTGCGAGGCCAAGGGTCATCGTCGACAGGAGAGAGGACACAAGGGCATTGATCGTGATTTCCTCCGGGCGGTCCGCGCCGCTGCTCAGCACCCTGCAGGCTTCCAGCCATGCAGATTCGACCAGGCGCGGCGATGCCAGTCGCAACGGCTCCTCGGACGACAGGAAAAGGGGCGACCGTAGCGGCTTCGACTGGAGTCGCTCAATATAGTCTTCGATGACGGCAGCTGGCGCGGAACCAACCAAGGCTCCGGCATGAGGATCCGGGGCCATCCTTGTGCTGTGGCACGAACTGAGGGCAAACGGCTCCCGGGCGATCCACTGGTGCCCGTTGGAGCCGACTGCCATGGGGCCAAGTGGCAGGACGATGACTACTTGTCGACCAGACGGAGGACTGTCCACGACGACCGGCGCTCCGTAGGCCACATGGACAATTCCGAGGGGCCCGAGTTGGAGTCCATCGGCCGTTCCATCAAGCCAGCGCCCCTCCCGAACCATCAACTGATGGTGCTCATTCGTCAGGGCATCCACCGCATTACGGATCTCGCGCGCTGACTTAGTCCTGGCCAGAGGCCTGCCGCCCAATGGTCGGTCCGGGGCCGAACCGGCTGCGGGTGGCAGGCCGTCGTTCATCACGTGTCTCCTCGAAACGAGCTTACTTCCATGCTACGAGGTTCTTGTGACGCACGTCATGCAGAATGCGCCGGCACCTGCACGGGCATCCGCACGCCACGCTCCTCCAACCTGGGGAGGACTTCCTGGGCGAAGTACTCGAGTTCACCGGCGTAGTCGACGAACGCCAATGTCATGCCGTCGAAGCCGGCCGCTTGAATCCGCTCGATCGAGTCGGCAACGTCGTCGGGAGTTCCGAACATCGGCAGGGAACCGTGCCCGGAAGCGAACCTTCCCCGCATGGTGGCCAGCATCTCGGGAGTGAAGGACTGCGCGTGCAGGCCCTGGAGCCCCATCAGGTAGTCCACAGCTCCCCAGTCTGCGTTCTCCTCGGCGTAGTAATGGACGAATTCCTTCGCCTCTGCCCGGGTTGGCCGACACACAACATGGCCGAGCGTAACGACCCCTACCGAGCGTCCATACTGGACTCGCGCTTGGGACTTGAGTCCGGACGCGATGCTTGCGCCGGTTTCCACATCGGGGATGATCGTGAAGACGAAGTCCGAGTTCCTGGCGGCGAAATCCCGGCCCTGGCTCGACGAGCCGGCGTTCAAGACGGGAAGTCTTCCCCCGAATGGCTTGGGCTCGGATTCGATGTGCTGCAAGTTGAAGTAGGTGCCCTTGTAGTCGAAGATCTCGCTGCGTGACCACGTGTCGCGGACCACGTCCCACCACTCTTGCGCGAATTCGTAGCGGGCGTCGTGCTCCTGGGGCATCGAGACGCCCATGGTTTCGTACTCGGGCTGGTTCCATCCCGCGACGATGTTCAGGCCCGCGCGGTTGCCGCCACCGATCTGATCGAGCGTGGCCAGCGACTTCGCAATGGCAAGCGGGTGGTTGAATGCGGTGTGGATGGTGGAGAACACCGAGATCCGCTCCGTGGATGCAAGGAGGCCCGCGGCCCATGCAATGGGATCCAGGACGCTGCCGTGAAAGTTCGTGTCGCCCTTGTAACCGATCCAGCGGGCAATAGGGAGCAGGAAGTCGATGCCGACCTCGTCTGCAATCTTTGCCAGCCTGAGATTGTCCGACCAACTGGCGCTCCAGCGTTCCGGAATCGTGGTCACGGCGAGTCCCCCGGAGCAGTTCGGGGAGAAGATGCCGAGTTTGAATCCCCGGCCGTCAAGAATGCTGCGGTTCATGCGAGTTCCCTTGTCTTTCGATTGAAAACGATGGTTTCTGGAAATGGTTTAGCGAGGCTCGATGCACACAACTTCGCCGATGATAATGACGTGGTCGCCGCCGTCGTACGTCTTCCACGCGCGGCAGTCCAGCCTGACGCATCCCGCTTCGAGCGCCGGTGTTCCCACGGCGGTGGCGTGTGTTGTGAGTCCCGCGAATTTGTCGGTCCCCTTTGCCGCGAATCGAGGGACGAGGTGGACATCCTCCTCGTCGAGGATGTGGATGGAAAAGGACGGTGTTCGGCACCAGGCCTCGAAGCTGCTTGAGTTGCGGTCCACGCACCATGAGACGAGCGGCGGCTCCAAGGAGACCGACGTGAAACTGTTCGAGACGAGGCCGATCCTGGTTAGGGGCTCAGGACCCGCTGTGATCACCGCGATTCCACTGGCCCAGTGGCGCATCGCCTGACGCAGCTCATGTCCTTTGATTGGCGATTCAAGTGTGGTGGTTTGCATGGGTTTCTCCGACGTCGTGCTGTTCCGGCGAGTTCTCGGTGTCCGAGCGAGGTGATATCCATGGTGTCCCCCATCACATAGGCCTGGCTATCCGATTCCGGAGGCATGTTGTCCAAAAACGGCGGTCGCGAATCGGGGCGCACCGATACGTCGGTAAAGCAGATCAGTACCGCCGCCCCGGACACCGTCAGCCACCTTGCTGCTTCCGTCCGAGGTGCGTGGTCGCGCTACCTGCGGAGGCTCTCGGAGGACGGTTCTCAGGGGACGATCGAAGCAGGCACGGTCCTGGCAGCGGTTTGCTTCAAGCTGAAGGGACTGGATCCGGCGCATCCGTATCCAGTCCCTTCAAGATGTTCAATGTCCTTGGAAGGCCTCTGCCAGCCACCAGGATCCGCCGTCGGAGGCAATCTTGGCGTCGATGACCAGCGGACGGCCCTGGAATCCGGAACGGAACGCGTCTGCCCACTCTCTTACCGGCTGCAGGTCGTCAAGAGTCCGCACCGTCACCCCCTCGGCACCGAATCCCCGGGCAATGGCAGCAATATCCGTATCCGGGAAGGTAACACTGTCCAGGTCGACGGAATCGTCGTGTCCTGCGAAGTGATGGACTTCGGCTCCATAGGCGGCGTCGTTGTAGACGATGCACACGAGCGGCAGCTTGAGGCGGACTGCGGTCTCCAGTTCGCTGATGCCCATGAGGAAGCCGCCATCGCCTGCGCCGAGGACCGGCAAACGCTCCGGTTGGGCGACGGCCGCACCGATTGCCGTGTAGAGGCCAAGTCCGATGGCTTGGAAGGCCTGGGTGAAGCAGAAGCCGAACTCGTCGGGCACGGACAGATACTGGCTCGGGTAGCCCATGAAATTACCGGAGTCCACCGAAACGATCCGGTTCGCGGGAAGGATCGTGTCAAGTTCCCGGCTGAGGACGCGCGGATCGATCGAGGTCGCCGTGGAGAGGTCAGGCGTGTCCACGTCGCGCCACCGGGAAAACTCCTTGATGGTCAGAGCGTTGGCCTCCGTGCGATATTTTTCCGCAGGTTCCGGCTGCGCGCTCTTGAGCACGTCCAGTGCATCAGCGGCGGTCAGGGCGCAGTCCCCCACTACACCTAGCGAAATCGGCCTGTTGGCACCGAGCGAGGCATCCTCGACGTCTACCTGGACCACTCTCGTCCCGGGCGAAATTAGCCTGCCGTGCCGCATGGTCCACATGTTCAGCGTGCAACCCCACCCGACAATCAGATCTGCTCCACTGATGAGTTCCGCCGTCGCTGGCGACGAAAAGCCCCCTGAGATGCCCAGGTTGAACCCGGCACCGTTGAACAGGCCGCTGGCCACTGCTGAAGTTGCTACCAGCGCGCCCGCGTGCTCGGCAAGAGCCAGGATCGCATCCCTGGCCCCGCGGCCCCCGCGCCCGGCCACGAATACCGGGCGCTCGGCTTCCTGGACGATCCGAACGAGCCGCTCGACAGCGGTTGGCTCGGGACGCAATCGAGGGGTGTCTTCGAGCGCTACTGAGTCCAGCGTGTCAGCGGCTGAGCCGCCCTGCACGTCCAGAGGCAGGCTGAGTACAACCGTGCGCCGTTCGTTGACAGCTGTCCGGAACGCCCTGACGGTATCGGCCACGGCCGACTCGGTTGAATGTATCCGCTCGGCCACTGCACCGACGCTGCGCGCCAAGGCGTCCTGATCGATCTTGAAGTTGGATCGGACCGCTGCTCCTTGGGTGTCCGCGGTCAGAACAATAAGCGGTGTCCGGCTCTTGGCTGCCTCGCCGATGCCCGTGATCGCATTGCTCAGTCCGCACCCCTGATGCGTCGTCACCACGCCAACTTTGCCGGACATCCGGCCATAGGCGTCGGCCATGGTCGCCGCGCCGCCCTCGTGCCTGGCTGCTGTATAGGGAACACCTTCCAGCATGAGCGCGTTCGTGACATCAAAATTGCCGCTTCCCACCACCCCGAAAACATGGCCGACACCTAGCTTGGCGAGCGTCCTGCCAACGAGGGTGGAAACCCGTATGGACTCGCTCATGACGCCTCCACCAGTGCATAAGCCCGGGCCGGGCTGCCAGTGCCACCCACGATCGGGAGGGGCGCAACAACCAGGGTCGCACCGGTGGTGGGAAGCCTGTCGACGTTTCGAAGGGAGGTCAGACCGTACTTATCCGCTCCGAGAAGAAATGAGTGAACAGGGAACATGGGATCGAGGTTGGCGGCCTGACCGGCGTCGATCCCGACGGTTTCCACTCCGAAGCCGCTAATGCTGGCATTGGCTGCCAACCACTTTGCACCCTCCGCCGACACTCCCGGGGTGTGAGGCCCGGCTGAATCTGCGTTGACGAAATCCGCAGCGTTTCCACCCCGTGCCGACCATCCGGTCCTGAAAATCACCCAGCAGTTGCCCGGCAATTGCCCGTGCTCCTCCTGCCATTGTTCAAAGTGCTCAGGCTCGAGCAGGAAGTCCGGGTTCCGGGCCGCTTCGGTGGTTTTGTCGATGACAACAAGGGGACCCACAAGACGCCCAGGCTCGATTTGGTCGACGGACTTGCCGTCGCGCCCGGTGATCCAATGGACTGGCGCGTCCAAATGCGTACCCGCGTGTTCCCCCACGGTGACGTCGTTCCACGCCCACGCCGGACCGGCGTCGTCGAAATTGCTCACGGGCGAGAGGCTCAGACCCACTGTGTTGGCGAGGGGCTGCGGCAGGTTCAAGATGGGTGTGTCACTGCTGAGGGGAGTGGTCAGGTCGACGACTTCTATCGAGCCATCTGCTAGGGCTCCGACGAGTCCGGCAAGTACAGACATTGTGCTCCTATGCGGTTGATGTTGAGATCGAACGGACCCCACGGTTTCTCTGTTGTGCCGTCCCTTAGGCGCGACGGCAAGCCGAATCAGCCCCGGCCGGATCTGGCCAGCAATTGACTGCCAGTTGCGGCACGACCCGTCCGCTGTCCGTCAATGGAACCGCGATCGGGCCGGAGAGTTGGTCATGATTCTATCCAGTTCCCGCCAGATTTTGTAGAGCTTTTTTTGCGATAGAAAAATTTTCTCTACACGGGGCGACGGAGGCATTCCCGAAGGGAAACTTCCTGCAGAGCTACTGGCCCGCCGGACTCCCCCGGTACGCGTCCGACTCCACCAAATGAGACTCAGGAGACCATCATGACTGCCATCTACACCTGGGACGGCTTCACAACCATGGACGGCTTCGGCTCGCATAACGCCCACGTCGACTGGGGCGGTTACTGGGGTAAACAAGGTCTCCAGTTCCTGGACCGCCGCGCCGCGCAGTACGGCGAGGAACTGCGGCCGGTCCTCGAACCAGACCGGAGACGCGCCGATCTTCGCCAGGCCGCCGATTTCGACCTGGAGCTGATCGAGATCCGTACCCTCGACGGATGCCCAGGGCTGGGCCGGCACTGTCACGACTCTCTTCGAGATCGGTGGCGGCGAGTTCGACTCGCGTAACCTTTTCCCGGTAGGAACTGTCACTGAAGATCCGGCGACAGGTTCAGCCGCCGCGGCTTTCGGCGCATACCTCCGGCTGCTTTCGCTCGTCCAAACACCAAGCCGGGTGATTGTGCACCAAGGCAGCCACGTGGGCCGCCCGAGTGTCCTCACCGTCGATATTCCTCCGCACGGCGGCATTGTCGTGGGTGGAGAAGCCGTGGAGATCGCTGAAGCCTCGTAAGCGGCGGGGTTCACCGGACGAAGACAGTAAGGCAAGTCTCCGAGACCAATCTCCTGTTCTCCAACGAACGTACAGGTAGCGAGAACTCCAGTTAGGAAGCGCCCTGATTGTTTACGGTGGCAATCAACATGGTCACTGTTTTGCCAGATCCGGCGCGCGAGAGGACAAGGTGAGCTTGCCGGGGAGGAAGAATCGGGGCAGGCCAGACATAACCTTCCGATAGGTCTCAATCCGCCCGGGATTAGGCTCGTGCTCCCACATCCGGCGACTGCTGGCAGCCGGAGCGGGCCAGCGGGGTGTGTCGCTATTTGTTCTTTCCGCGTGCGGCTACCCGCCAGCGGTCCACGATCTGCCCGCCGCTGATGACTGTGACGTCATCAACAAGATTTACCGCCACGCACACGTGGTTCGGTATCACCCGCAACCGGTCTCCAAGAGCCGGCAACCCGGCCTCCTCGGGCCAGACCACGGTGGCATGATGTTCCGAGAGCGCCGTAATCCGCGCGTCCGGGTAGTCGAGCAGGCGCCCGAAACCGGTGGTCCAGGCAGGTCGGTCTCCGCCAAGGATTTTGCTGCCTGAGTCCAGGATGACCCGCCGCGGTATGACGTCGTCGCCCTCATGCCGGCTGACGACGGTCGCTGCAACAGTGAGTGCAATGTCCTCAGCCGCGCACCGTTCCAGTTCCAGTTGCTGGGCGTCACCAAAGACGTAAACGCCGGGACGGACCTCGGTGGCAACTGAATCGCCGGTGAGGGTGGCTGTGGGGGTTGATCCTCCGCTGCGCTGGATGATCTCAAATCCTGCCTGGGCGAGAAGGTCCGAGGCCTGCCCGAGGGCCAGTTGCTCCTCTTGAGCTGCTTTCAAGGGCATACCCGGGGCGTAGCTGTGTCCGGGGAAGGTAAACACTCCCCTGACGCGAAGGCCGGCGCGCTCTGCGGCCTGCGCCACGCCAACGACTGCTGCGGGTGCGATTCCGCTGCGGTGATGCCCGCTGTCGATTTCCAGGAGCACATCGAAATCACCGGCTGATTCGCCTAGTGATGCTGCCATGGCTTCGGCTGCTTCCGGTGAATCCAGTCCCACTGCGATCTTCGTCGTGGCAGCGAGCCGGCGCAGCCGTTCGGCCTGCCGGGGGCCGACCCAAAGGGGATAAGCGATGAAGATGTCGGTGACTCCTTGGTCTGCGAAGACCTCAGCTTCACCCAAAGTAGCCACCGTTATACCCACTGCCCCGGCCGCCAGCTGCAGTTGCGCAATTTCGGGTATCTTATGGGTTTTCACATGCGGTCGAAGCTTCAGCCCTTTGGCGTGGACGGCGGCAGCCATGCGGTTAATGTTCTGCTGGAGTACGTCCCTGTCGATCAGGATCTCCGGGGTGTCGACTTTTTCGGGGATCGTCATCGCTGGTTCTCTTTCTTTAGGCCGGGCACCCCAGAAGTCTAAGTGGTGTATCAAACAGGCCGTATCAATTCTTGGTGGAATCGCAGACCGTGCCAGGCTTCTTTGCTTGGCTTTGTGATCCAGCGTCGGTGCTCAGCATGTAGCCGCTGAGGTTTTCCACTTGAGCGCGGTCCAGCCGGCTGGTTGCGGCATCAAGGGTTCTCACTAGCGGCCATATGAGCAGACGGCCACCCATGGCGCAAGTGACCGTAAAAGCGCAGATAGTCAGAAGCTGAATGCCGACGCCGGGCTGCGTGGGCTCGCCGAATAGAGCCGCCATTATCAGAGGCGTGCAAGCGGCAAAACCCGCCAGTCCGAACACCAATACGTGAACGAGCTGCGATCTGACGGGTCTGAGGAGCAGTGCGGCGGCAACGGAAAGCGGCAATGCCGGGATAGAGACCATCGCGATGATGGTGAATTTGGCCAGACCCCAACCGATAAATGATTCGATGCCCTCAAAGCCGGACACGGTAACCGTAAGGACCAAAGCTGGCAGCGACAACGCTGCGACTGCAGCGAACGCACCAACGGCGTAAGCCAGCGGTCCTGTGATTACCCGATGTGTTGGCTTGGGAGGATTTCGGGTCCCGAATTCCCTAATGATTCTGAGGGCTTTCCGGCCCGCGCCCAAAACCGTTGACCGACTGCGGCCCGTGGCACTATTTGACACTTCTCCCCCGTTGTCAGTGGTCCCAACGGGAAGTTCCTTGAAAGTCTCGCTGGCTCTGCCCCGAGCCAAGCATAAAACCCGTGCGTGGGTTGTTCACGACCGGCGATTCAGCTAGGCAGCAGGCACGAAGCGAAGACCAGAACACCACTGACGAGCCGGCCACGAGGCCGCGGGTCATGGCATCAAGCCTAGGCGGCACCCGGCACACGCGACAGGGCACGAAGCGCCGTGTGGGAGTCATGAGCGGGCCAAAAAGGCACGAAGACCCTGACCCGCCGGTGAAGGATCCGGCCTGTGATGAATTCCGGACCGGGCGTGCCGGGTGTCCACATGATGGATGCCACCGTTCTGCCCCGCCAGGACCACCCTCACGACCTTTCCACGCAAAAATCCGGGAAGCGCCCTGCGGTACGCGAACGGGCCGCCGTGCAGAGGCCCCGTCTTCCCCGATCCCCATGAACCTCCATGGCGCCATCCCGCAGCCGGCTAACCAGCACCGACCGCCTTACGCGTTTGTGTGTCGGGGTCATCCGGACTTTTCCCGAGTTATTATGAATAGCTCAGAATAAGTGGTTGAATAAAGACATGTCCCAGTTCACGGCCCTCCCCGGGAAGCGACCTTCATGGTCAGAGCAGCTCCGTGCCGGCGGCCGACGCGTGACGAAGCAGCGCCTGGCCGTGCTGACCGCCGTCGAGACCCGGCCGCACTCCACGGCGGAAGCCGTCCTTGAGGCAGCCCGGCAGGAACTCCCGGCCATTTCCGCGCAGGCGGTCTACGTCGTGCTCGGGGATTTGACTGAGTTGGGTATGCTGCGGCGTTTCGAGCCACCACAGTCACCCGCGCTGTACGAGACCCGGGTCAAGGACAATCATCACCACGCCGTCTGCACAGGGTGCGGTCGCATCGAAGATGTGGATTGCGCCGTCGGGCACGCACCCTGCCTGGAGCCGGCCTGGAATGACTCCCAAGAGACCATGACCATCAAGATCGCAGACGTCCTCTACCAGGGGATCTGCCAGGACTGCCTCGAGGCTACGGCTCCGGAGCACCAGCCGGATACCTAAGCTGCGTGCACGGCGAACGACACTCGACAGTTCCCCACTGACACACTTCACCTCTGCAAACACAACACCAACCCGGAAGGAAAACCGTGTCTGAGAGCACCATTTCCCAGTCTGAGAGCGCCATTTCCAAGTGCCCTGTCGCCCATGGCGGCCGTGTGCACCCTACGCAGGGCATCGCCAACAGCGAATGGTGGCCCAACAAGCTCAACCTGAAGATCCTGGCGAAGAACCCAGTGGTGGCGAACCCGCTGGGCTCGGACTTTGACTATGCCGAGGCGTTCAAGGCGCTGGACCTGGACGCGCTCAAGGCGGACGTGGCACAGGTCATGGAGGATTCCAAGGACTGGTGGCCGGCCGACTTCGGCCACTACGGCCCGTTCATGATCCGCTTGGCCTGGCACTCCGCCGGTACGTACCGCTCCCACGATGGCCGCGGAGGCGCCGGCGCCGGCCAGCAGCGCTTCGCGCCGCTCAATTCGTGGCCGGACAACGGCGGCCTCGACAAGGCTCGCCGCCTGCTGTGGCCGGTCAAGAAGAAGTACGGCCAGTCCATTTCCTGGGCGGACCTGCTGATCCTCGCGGGCAACGTGGCTCTGGAGACCATGGGCTTCGAGACGTTCGGCTTCGCCGGCGGCCGCCCGGACGTGTGGGAAGCGGACGACGACGTGTACTGGGGTCCGGAGAAGGTCTGGCTCGACGACGAGCGCTACACCGGCGACCGTGAACTCGAGGCCCCGCTGGCCGCGGTCCAGATGGGCCTGATCTACGTCAACCCTGAGGGCCCCAACGGCAACCCGGACCCGCTGTCCTCGGCCCGCGACATCCGAGAAACCTTCCGCCGCATGGGCATGAACGACGAGGAGACAGTGGCCTTGATCGTCGGAGGCCACACTTTCGGCAAGACGCACGGCGCGCACCCCGACGACCAGCTCGGTCCGGACCCGGAAGCCGCCCCCCTGGAGGCCCAGGGCCTTGGCTGGAAGAATGGTCACGGTACCGGCATGGGTGGCGACACCCTCACGTCCGGCCTTGAGGTCACGTGGACCTACCACCCGACGCGCTGGGACAACGAGTTCCTGCACATCCTCTTCGCCTACGAGTGGGAGCTCATGGAGTCCCCGGCCGGTGCCAAGCAGTGGCGCCCGAAGGACAACGGCGGAGCGGGCCTGGTTCCCGAAGCCCACGCAGGTTCCGGTACCCGCGAACCGCGCATGCTCACGAGTGACCTGGCCTTGCGCTTCGACCCCGTGTATGAGCCGATCTCTCGTCGGTTTAAGGACGACCTCAGCTCACTCGAAGACGCCTTCGGGCGAGCATGGTTCAAGCTCACCCACCGCGACATGGGCCCGAAGGTCCGGTATCTCGGCAAGGAAGTGCCCGCGGAAGACCTGATCTGGCAGGACCCGCTGCCCGCCGCGCCGGAGCAGACCATCGGCGCAGCCGAGATTGCCGTGCTCAAGGAGAAGATCTCGGCCTCCGGCCTCTCAGTCGAGGACCTCGTGTCCACCGCCTGGAAAGCCGCGGCTTCCTTCCGCGGTTCGGACAAGCGCGGCGGCGCCAACGGCGGACGCATCCGCTTGGAGCCGCAGGCCAGCTGGTCCGTGAACCAGCCGGAGAAGCTCCAGCCGGTGATCGCCGCACTCGAGGAGATCGTTGACTCGTTCAACGCCAGCTCCGCGGTCAAGGTCTCCTTTGCCGACGTCGTTGTCCTCGCCGGTGGCGTGGGCGTTGAGCAGGCCGCACTGGCCGCTGGCCACGACATCACCGTCCCGTTCACCCCGGGCCGCGTGGACGCCACCCAGGAGCAGACCAGCATCGAGCAGTTCGCCTGGCTCGAGCCGGTGGCCGACGGCTTCCGCAACTACGACAGCGGTTTCCTGAAGCTGCCTAGCGAGTACCTCCTGATCGACCGCGCTAACCTCTTGAACCTCTCCGCCCCGGAACTGACCGTCCTCGTCGGCGGCCTCCGCGTCCTAGGCAACAACTGGGACGGCTCGCAGCTGGGCGTCTTCACCGACCGCCCGGGCGCGCTCAGCAACGACTTCTTCGCCAACCTGCTCGAGCTCGGCCTTGAGTGGACCCCGGACGCCGAAGAGAAGACCTACACCACCACGGACGGCCGCTGGACCGGCAGCCGCGCGGACCTGGTCTTCGGTTCGAACTCCGAACTCCGCGCCATCGCCGAGGTCTACGCCTCCGACGACGCGAAGGAGAAGTTCGTGACCGACTTCGCAAAGGCCTGGGCTAAGGTCATGGACAACGACCGCTTTGAACTGAAGAACTAGGCTGGCGGGGGCGCTCCGGCAGCCGCGCGGAGTGCCCGTGTACCCCAGCGGCCGTCATCCCAGGGGATGGCGGCCGCCGGGGGCAGCCAGCATCACTAAGCCGGCGGTTCGCGGGTGGCGCCGCGGCTTGCCTGGCCACAGGGTCGAGCGAGCCTGCGGCGTACTCCGCATACTCACCCGCGACGAATCGTCAGGTCGCCTTGGAACGAAGACTGGTCAGGCGTCCTTGGCTTGCGGGTTTTTTGGGGCACGCCGCCCGTACCTTAGAGCGGCATCCATGAGAGGAGACCTTTTTAGTCCGTCTCAGGTCCCGTGCAGTAGAAACACACCTCGGTGTCGTCACACGTCACGTCGTCGCTTGTGCGCACGGGCTGCTTTGTCGGGATGGCGGTCTCCATGCTGGTCTCCTTGGCGAGGGCCCGGGGGGCGGGCCGTTTTGAATTCTGCAGTGTCGATGGAGTGGCAGGAATCCATAGCCGTCGCAGGCGACGGCTGCCGACGATGAGAGACTTCGCGATCACCAGCCTGATGACATGGGCGAGCGTTCCGCCAGACCGCTTTCGCTGGTATGCACGCCACCGGAATCCGGCGCCCAACAAAACGGGCAGTCCAATGAAAACGCCCCGCCACGGCATCCTGTCCAACGACGGCGGTCGCCTGAGGAGGTTTTCGGGGCTTGGTAGTGTTGCGCCGGGCTGCCGTTGCTCCTTGTGGCATTCAGCTTCTTCATGATGCTCACCTGATTCGTGGACGGGTTCCTCTCTAAATCCTTCACTATTATTGTAGATATGTGATCACAAATCACGCAAGAGTTCTTTTGGCCGCGACCATCGCCAGGTTGGATCCCGCACGCGGGTCAGTCGCAGAGGAGGGCACGGAAGCCGCAGCGAGAACTCTCCCCCGGTGCAGCCGATCCAGGTGTGCCGGTCGGCATCGTCGTGATTACGCTCTGGACGATCGTACCGGTGCAGGCGCTGTTGGGATTCCGTTGGGGACAGTGCTCTTCCGGGGTTGCCCACCAGGAATTGAATAGTCCGGGTGATAAACGGACGTGGGGTAGCGTTCTAACCACATCGTTGGAGCTGGATAGGGGCATCATGACAAATACTGACCGCCTTCCCGCTGAGATTGGTTCACCCGAGCCGGGCACGGTCGCGCTGGTGACCGGGGGCAACAGCGGCATCGGATTCGAGACGGCGAGGCAATTGCTCGACCGCGGCGTGACCGTGTGGATCGGGGTACGCGACTTCGGCAAGGGGCAGCTGGCCGCGAAAGAACTTTGCTCCGCTGTGCGGGTCGTGCAACTCGACGTCACGGATCCGCCGTCGATCGCCGCGGCGGTGCAGCAGATCGGCGAGCTGGACATCCTGGTCAACAACGCCGGAGTAAACCCCGGCGGCGAAGACATCAACGGCACCACTCTTGAGCAGTTGCGGGTCGCGTTCGAGACAAACGTCTTCGGCCTCATTTCCGTCACTCAGGGGTTCCTTCCCGCATTGCGGAGGTCGGCGCACCCACGCGTCGTCAACGTGTCCAGCGGCACCGGGTCACTCACCTGGAACAGCGGACCGAACCCGCAGTTCGACTGGGAACGGGTAAAAGGTGGTGGCTTGGCTTATCGGGGCTCGAAAACCGCGGTCAACGCCGTCACCTTGCTGACGGCTCAGGCCCTCGGTGAGGAGATCAAGGTGAACGCCTTGGCACCGGGTCTGCGCCGCACCAATCTCATTGCGGGTATGTCGGTGGGCGGCGACCCGGCCGAGGCCGCCACGGGAGCCGTCCGCCTCGCGCTCCTCCCCGACGACGGCCCCACCGGGGCCTTCTGGTCATGGGACGGCACGCGCGTTCCTTGGTAGGAAAAGGATTCCGAATAGGAACTGACACGCCGGTTCAAAGCCAAGACCCGGCCCTCGTTCGTCGGACACTGTGCTGTCCGCGGTACTCTGTCGGGGCAGGGTTTGCCGGCGGAGTCCAGCCGACGTGGACCCTGGGGTGGGCGGGAGCCTCCTCCCTGGCCGGTCCTTCGGGTGCGGCCCGTCATCCTTGAGGCCGGGAACCGCTTGCGGTTCCCGGCATGGCAGACAGAACTTTTTCGAAAGGCGACAGATACCCGATGACGGAGAACAGGACGACGGCGGCGCCCACCACGGACACGGGAATCTTCCGGCCGGCACGATTCCCCTATACAACGGTTCTGCTGTCGGTCGTGACCGGTGTGGTCCTGCTGGTGCTCGGGATGATCATGAAGGCCCATCCTGCGGACTTGCCCGTGGTGAGCGCGTTGAACCGCCTGCACACCGGGGCGTGGGCTGCAGTCACGGACGGTGTCTACAAGCTTCTTAGTCCCGTTCCCGCCGTCGTGCTTACCGCGGTACTCGCCGGTGTGGTGTGGGCGGTCTCGCGCGCCTTCCGGACGGCGGTCGCTTTCGGTGCCACCATCGCGGTCACCTGGCTGCCGTCGGTGGTTTTGAAGGTCGTTGTGGACCGCCCACGGCCCGAACTGGGGGCACTGACCCACCCGTACACGCCGTTGCAGACCGACGCTTCCTTTCCCAGCGGCCACACCGCCTTCGTGGTCGCCCTGACCCTCACGCTCTGCTTCCTGCTGCGCGGCACCCGGTGGGTCCGCCTCACTGCAATCATTGGTGCGGTGGCAACGGTCATCGTCGGGCTGGCGGTGATGACCAACGGACTGCACTACCCCACCGATGTACTCGCCTCGATCCTGTGGTCATTGGCGATGGCGCCCACGGCCCGCCTGATCGTTGCGGACCTTGTGCTGGCGCGCTTCGGCGCGGCCGGCCGCCGGGCCGGGTAGGCGCGGGGCTCCTCAGGCGGGGTCGCCGCTGGAGAGCATTCTGAGGGTGCCGGGGCGTGGACGGAAAGACCATCCGGGTACGTCAGTGTGGTCCCGTTTATGCTTTGAGTGAGGTGGTCCCATGGCGCAGTCAATGATCGAGGACAGTCGCCGGTTCCGTGCCGCGCAGGCGTGGATAGCTGCGGTGGAAGCGTTAGAACGGGCGGACCGCGATACCCCGCGGCCGCACGGCCGAGGGGTGTACGTCCGGTGCGTGTCCTGATCTCGGGCGCGAGTATCGCGGGCCCGACGGCGGCCTACTGGCTCTGTCGTGCCGGCCACTCAGTGACGGTGATCGAGCGCGCGTCCGGGCCCCGCACGACCGGCGGACACGCGGTCGACCTGTTCACACCGGCGCTGAACATTCTGGACCGGATGGGCGTCTTATCCGAGGTCCTGGCCAGGGATACGGGAACCACCAGCGGCATCTTCTTCGCACCGGGGTTGAAGCGGCCACTCAAGGCGGACATCGAAAGGTTCATCCATGCCATCTCAGAGCATCATGTCGAGATCATGCGCGATGACCTGAGCGCGATCCTGACAGCCGCCACCGGCAACGACGTCGAATACCTTTTCGGAGACACGATCACCGCTCTCTCCCCCGATACCGGCGAGGTCAGCTTCGACCATGCCCCGCCCCGCACATTCGATGCGATCATCGGCGCCGACGGCCTGCATTCGAACGTGCGACGACTCGTGTTCGGCGCGGAAGAGCAATTTAGCTCGTTCCTCGGCGCCAATCTGGCTGTCTTCTCCCTGCCCAAGGTGCTCGGGCTCGACCGCCGCATCCTGGCCTACCTGGACGTCGGCCGGCTCGCGGCCACCTACAGCGCCAGGCACCTGTCCGATGCGAGGGCCCTGTTCCTGTTCCGCACAGAAAGTCCGGCAGCATACGACCGGCACGATGTTCCCGCCCAAAAGAACCTGCTCCGGGCAGCCTTCACCGGCCTGGACAGCCAGGTCGACCGCTGGCTGGAAGAACTGCAAAACACCGAGGCTTTCTACTTCGACGCCATCACCCAACTATCCTTGGACACCTGGTCCCGCGGACGGGTTACGCTCGTCGGGGACGCGGGGTACTGCCCCGGAGCGGTCGTGGGCGGAAGCACCAGCCTCGCCATCGTCGGAGCCTACGTCCTTGCCGGCGAACTCACCCAAGCCAGCAACGACTATATCCGTGCTTTCGCGGCCGCCGAACGCGAAATGCTCGCCTACGTGCAAGGCAGCCGCTCGCTGGCCCGGCACACGGCGCGGATCCTTGTCCCGGCAAACCAGGCACAAGTCTGGGCGCTGGTCCATGGCACCCGGCTGATCTCCCGCCTTCCCGCGCCACTGGCCCGGGCCGCCGCCCGGTTCAGCAACCAAGGTCTGCGCTTGGCCGATTCAATGAAACTCAAGGACTACTCGTAGCCGCCCCGAGGCCGCTCACGCGATGGCGCTACGTCCGATTCCGGCTGGTGACCTGCCGAAGATTTTGATCCTCGCTGATCCTCAGGCGGCCCTATGTTGATGGTGCCTTTTGGCCAAGCCGTCTTGAGACGCTAAGCATTCGGGGCGCGGCCAGCCAGCCCGTTGCGGGAGCTTTGGTCTGCCTGATTCCGGCGGCTATGATCCGGGATCATGAGCTCAACACCGGAGACATCGAATAATGTTCGTGCAGTTTTCCTGGACGTGGACGGTACCTACGCGGACTACGGTGTCGTCCCCACGGGCCATGTGAAGGCCGTGCAGGCGGCGCGCAGGGCAGGTCACCGGGTCCTGCTGTGCACCGGTCGTCCGGTGTCGATGTTGCCGCCAAGCATCCAGGCGGCGGGTTTCGACGGCGTCGTGGCCAGTGTCGGCGCCTATGTCCAGGTGGCTGGAACCGTGCTGGTGGACCGGCGCTTTCACCCTGATCTGGCGGCGAGAACGATCAGGGTCCTCGACGCGCACGATGCCGTCTATATCCTCGAGGCGCAGGACGAATCGCACGCACCGCCGGCTGCATTTGACCGTCTGCGCACCATCCTTGACGTCCATTTCAGCAAGGCGCCAGGAGGTCCGGTCGGGGCCTCGGACATCCTCAACGCCGTCCGCAGTACCCGGGACCGGGGCGCTGCCCGGTTCGCCAAGGTCTCCGTCTTTGACTCCCCTATACCCATGCCATCCCTGGCCGGGGAGATCGGCGGCGAGATCGCGGTGGTGGCCAATTCCGTGGCCGACGAGGGCCGCCACGCAGGGGAACTGTACCAGCGCGGGATCAGCAAAGCGGACGGGATCGCGGCCGTCATGGCTCATCTCGGGATTGCGCGCGAGAACACCGTGGCCATCGGCGACGGTGCCAACGACCTGGAAATGATCGCTTTCGCAGGCGTCGGCATCGCCATCGAAGGATCCCTCCCCGAGCTTGTCGCAGTCGCGGACCGCACGACTCCGGGCCCACGGGAGGAAGGCCTCGTCGCCGCGTTCGCCGGGCTTGGGATCATCTGATCAGCCCCGTCACCTCTGTAGGGCCAGCGACTCAAGACATCTCACAAAGCTTGGCCAGAAGGGTTGCTGCCTCCGACAACCCGGTTACCCACCGTTGAAATCCGGTTGGTTGGTCACCAATCCCGTCCGGGCACTCTCTCTCGTGTGGCGTTGGCGGGCACGCGTACCAATCCGGCACCAGGGAGGTACTGGGCAAGGGGGGTATTGTCAGGAACTCTCTTGGCTCTTCCTGAAGGGTGGAAACTGTTACAACCGGCCACGGAATGCCCTTACCAAATGGTGGGCATCGCTCTGGCCACGTTCATCGCCTGCCCCGACGTCCCGAGAGGAAAAACTGTGCCCCAGCCTGACCCCACCCTGATCCGGCCGGTCACGCCTGGCCTTCCGGACCGAGGAGGTGCACGGACCACACTGTTGCTGTGCGCTCTTGGCTTCTTCCTGATCACGCTGGACATCACGATCGTGAACGTCTCCCTGACCAGCATCAGGCGCGAGCTCGGTGGCGACACGTCCGGGCAGCAGTGGATCATCGACGCGTACACGTTGACCTTTGCGTCGCTGCTGCTCTTTGCCGGGAACCTGTCAGACCGGATCGGCGCCAAACGCGCACTCGCATGGGGAATCGCGCTCTTCCTCCTGTCCTCGCTCGCATGCGCGGCAGCACCCACCCTTGGTATCCTTATCGCTGCCAGGGTCTTCCAAGGCGCCGGTGCGGCCATCATGCTGCCGGCCTCGATGGCACTGATCCGCGAGGCCTTTCCGGACCCGGTCCGCCGCACCCATGCACTGGGGTTCTGGGCCGTAGGAGGCGCCATCGCCGGCGCCGTGGGTCCCTCCGTCGGGGGTCTGCTGACAACTCTGGACTGGCGTCTGGTTTTCGGGATCAACCTGCCCGCGTGCGTCGCGATGCTCGTGCTGGTTGCCAGGGTCACCAGGTCTCCTGTGCGGCCAACACCGTTCGACTGGGCCGGACAGGCCGCGTCACTGACAGCCCTGACCGCGCTGATGTACGGGCTCATCACCGGAGGGTCCCGGGGATTCGGCCCCGGACCGCTCCTCGCCCTGACCGTCGCCGCCGCAGCGACCGCAGCATTCCTCCTGATCCAAGCCCGCGTGAAACACCCGATGATGCCGCTGAGCTTGTTCGCCGCCGTCGGGATGCGGATCTCCCTGGCGGCAGGCTTCGCGTTCATGGTCGGGAACTTCGGCAGTGTCTTCACAATCAGCCTCTTCCTGCAGCAGCACCTTGGCCTGCCCCCTCTCCTGGCCGGCCTGGTGTTCCTGCCTTCTTCGGCGTTCAGCATCACCGGCAACATCCTCAGCGGCAGACTCGCGAACCGGTTCGGGCCGCGCGTTCCCGCAGTCCTCGGGCTCACCTCCATGGCCACCGGGCTCACGGCGCTGCTGCTCACGGCACCGCTCGGCTCGCCCCCGCTCGTCGCAGCGTTGCTCATCCTCAATGGCCTTGGCGGATCCACCGCCATGCCCCCGATCACCTCCGTCGTGCTGGCAAGCGTCCCTGCGGAGCGGGCCGGCACCGCCAGCGCCGTGTTCAACACCTTCCGTCAAGTCGGCGGCGCCGTGGCCATCGCCGTCTTCGGCGGCCTCCTCGCCTCACCGGCAGGCTTCATCCCCGGCATGCAGGCAAGCTTCACCATCGCCGCGTCCGCCCTGGTCCTCGCCGCGGTGGCCTGCCTGTTCATCCCCCGGCCCGGGACACACCACCACACCAGATGAGTAGGTCCCGGCTTCGAGCTGGAGCCCCCGGTTCAAATGGATTCGTGGGTTACCGTCCGGTCGCGCGGTAGAGCCCCATATGAAGGTATGGCGGTTCCAACTATGGCCGAGGACACAACGTTCCCGGCCAGGTAGGACAGGGCGTTCTGTCCTCACCGGGGAGTCTCCCGACGGCATCTCGATCGGAGCCGACGGGTCACCAAATCCTGCAACGTTCGGCATTGCGTGCCCCTGGAAGTATCAGACGGCGTCCAGGTCGGTTTCGATCAGGGCGGCGAGCTTGTCCAGGGCCTCCTCAGCCCCCGCCCCTTCGGCCCGCAGCACCACGGTGTCGCCGTTGCCGGCGCCCAAGGTCATGAGGGCCAGGATACTCGAGGCGTTCATGGCCTCGTCTTCGGGGGCGCCGTCCAGGGCGGTGGTGACCTCGGCTTCCAGTTGAGCGGCGGCTTCGGCGAAGATTGCGGCGGGACGGGCGTGTAGGCCGGAGCGGCTGGCGACAACGGCTTTGAGTTCTGGCATGGGTTCTCCTTCAGGACATGGATCGAGGGTCGGGTGTAATCCAGGGTGCTTCTACAGGCCGAGTTCAGCCAGAATAGGCAGGCGGGCGCGAACGGAATCGCGGCTTTCGGCGGCGGTGGCGGCTCCCACCGCCAACGCTGCCAGCTCCTGCGCCTCGGCCAGGGTCACGGAGTTCAGGACCGTTCCCACCGCTGCCAGCGAACGTGCGGTCATGGAGAGCGTGTTCACGCCCAGACCTGCCAGGACGACGGCGAGTGCAGGGTCCGCGGCGGACTCGCCACAGACGCCCACGGCCTTGTCACCGGCTGACTTCGCGCCGTGGACGGTGAGCTGGACCAGGCGCAGCACGGCTGGCTGCCAAGGGTCGTTTAGCCCGGCCAGCGGGCCGAGCATGCGGTCCGCGGCCATCCCGTACTGGGTCAGGTCATTGGTGCCGAGGGAGGCGACTCCACCTCTTGCACGACGCTGCCGGCAGTGAGCGCTGCGGAGGGCACCTCCACCATGACGCCGGGGACCTTCAGGCCCGCCGCGGCGCACAGCCCGGCGAAGTGCGCCGCTTCGGAGCGGGTGGCGATCATGGGGGCCATGACCCAGACCTCGGCCTCGGTCTCTACGGCTGCCAGTGCGATCGCGGAGAGCTGCCGCTCGAGGACACCCGGGTTGGTCCAGGCGGTACGGTAGCCACGCACGCCCAGAGCGGGGTTCGGCTCGGTGGAATCGGTCAAGAACGGAAGCGGTTTGTCCGCACCCGCGTCCAGGGTGCGGACAACCACCTTCTTGCCCGGGAATGCGGCGAACACAGCACGGTAAGCCTCAGCCTGCTCGGCGACGGTCGGTTCGGTGTCCCGGTCCAGGAAGCAGAACTCGGTACGGAACAAGCCCACACCCTGGGCGCCCCGTGCGGCGGCCGCTTCAGCGTCCTTGGCGCCGCCCACGTTGGCAAGCAGAGGCACCTGGTGGCCGTCCGCCGTCGTGCCCGACCCATTGAAGGACGCCAGCGTCGCGGCGCCCGCCGCCCACTTGGCTGCGGCCTCCCGCTCGGCGTCACCAGGTTCTGCGAGAACGACGCCGGCCGCGCCGTCTACGTAGACCTCCACGCCGTCCGCGATGGCCTCGATGCCCGCTGCCGCAACGACCGCGGGCAGGCCAAGGGAGCGGGCGATGATGGCCGTATGCGACTGGGGGCCGCCGCCGGAAGTGGCCAGGGCCAGCACCACGTTCGTGTCCAGGGTGGCCGTGTCAGCGGGGGCCAGATCTTCGGCCATCAGGATGAACGGGGTGTCCGAGGACGGGATGCCCGGCGCGGGAACGCCGCGCATCTGAGCGACGATGCGGGCCCGAACGTCCAACATGTCTGTGGCGCGTTCGGCCATATACCCGCCCAGCGCCTTGAATTGCGCGGCGACACCCTCGGCGGCCTCCCACACTGCACGCTCTACACCCATGCCCGCGGTGATCAGCTTGCCCGCGGCTTTCAGGAGCATCGTGTCCTTGGCCATCAGGGCCGTGGCCTCCAGAACTGCTTTGCCGTCCTCCCGGGCACGGGAGGCGCGGTCCTTGAGTTCGTCGTGAACGGCCAGGGCCGCGGACTTCAGACCCGCGATGGCCTCCTCCGGGTCAATCCCGGCCGCCAGGACTTCACCCGCAGCCGGCTCCGTGAGTGGCTCCGGCATGTGTCTGACAGTGGCGATAACACGCCCGGGATTGACTCCAACTCCCTGGAAACCCATGGCTCCTGCTAATTTCAGCGCTATTGCTTCCATCGAAAATCTCTTTCATTTATTCGGTTCAACCGCGCCCGGGGGCATCAGTGCTGCCCGGGGTTGAGGGAAGATTGAGACGGTAACCGTGGTCCGTGGGCGTGCCATCGGCCGCCGGACCCCGCGAGGCACGACACATCCGGGTTTCAGCGGTATTCATTCACGTCCGAAACCAGGCGTGCCACGTGCAACGCCAAGTAGGCCACCTCGTCCCGGGTGAGGCTGGTGTCCAATCCCATTTCCAGGAGGTACTGGATTTTGGCCGCACAGACGACCGCCTCGGGGTGGCTCTGGATGATCGCGTCTACCAGCAGGGAGGACTTCTCGGAGATCTGCTTGCCCGAGGCGACTCGGCTGAATAGATAGCGGAGGTGGGTGACGAAGCGTGCCGCATTCATCGACTGCTGGTCCACGGTGAAGCCGAACGTCTTATCCACCAGCGCGAAGGCCTGCGCGATGACGCCGGTCATCTGCATGGCCTTCTCCATGCCGGGGGTGGCGAACTGGGCGTTGACGAAGTGCATGGCCAGGGCCACCGCCTCATCCTCATGCAGCCTCACGCCCAGGGACGCCTCCACCAGACCCAGCGCCTCGCGTCCCGTGGCCAGTTCCTTCGGGTAAAGCTGGGCGACCTCCCAGGCGAGCGGGAACTGGGCCGGGATACCCTCCTGCAGCCGTTCAATGGCGAAGCTGAGGTGATCCGCGAGCGGCACCACCAGAGCTTGGCTGACCCGCAGGTCGAGTCGCTCCTGCGCCAGCAACGCGACCTCGCCGGCTGCATTCAGGCAGTCCAGGGGAATGTCATCCAGATAACGGGCAAGCCGCTCCAGATTGGCGTTCTCCGCAGCGACGAAGACCTGATCCGCCACCTCGCGGGAGATCACATCGCCGGGTTTCCGGCCGTGGCCCAGGCCACGGCCGATCGCCACCAGGTCCTTGCCTGCGTCATCGACAGCGAGGACCGAGTTGTTGTTGAGCACGCGCTTGACCCGCACGACTCACCGTTCCTTCCGTAAAAAATCATGGGGTGGTGCGGGGCAGGACGCCCCGCACCACCGGTGCCCGCACCGTGGGGCCCTGCCCTCAGTAGGACAGCGAGTCACCGCCGGAGGCGATGACGCCCTGGTACCAGAAGAAGCTGTCCTTCCGTACCCGGGCCAGGTCCTTCAGAGCATCCTCCTCGCGGTCTACATAGATGAACCCGTACCGTTTGGAGATCCCCTGATGCGTCGACACCAGATCGATAGCCGTCCACGGGCAGTAGCCAAACACCTCGACGCCATCACTTATGGCCAGCCGGATCTGTTCCAGGTGCAGCTTCAGGAACTCGATCCTGTAGTCGTCCCGCACCCTGCCGTCCACCAGCTCGTCAAAGGCACCTAGCCCGTTCTCGGTGATGATGAGCGGCAGCCGATACCGGTCCCACAGGCGGCGCATGGTGGTGCGGAACCCCACCGGGTCGATCTCCCAGCCGAAGGCATTGACAGGCAGATACTCGTTCTTCACCGCACGGTAGAGACCCACCTCGCCGCGTACTACCTGCTGGTCCCCGCCCCGCACCTGGATATCCGAGGAGTCCCCGCGGGACGCCCCGACCGTCTGGGTGGAGTAGTAGTTGAACGCCAGGAAGTCCGGCTTCGCGGCAGCCAGCAATTCGAGATCACCGTCCAGGATCTCCGGCTCCCAGCCCTTGGCACACAGGTACGCCCAGGCCAGATTGTGGTAGCTGCCCCGGACGGACAGGTCCACATAGAGCAGGTTGCGGATGGCGTCCCAATCATCGGCCGCGATGATGTCCTCCGGCGCGCAGGTGGCCGGGTAGACGGACACAATGTTCGGGGCCGGCCCGATCTTCGCCTCCGGCAGCAGCTCGTGGCAGAGCACCATGGCCCGGGCCTGCGCCAGGAACATGTGGTGGTTCTGCTGATAGAGCTCCTTACCCTCCACCTGGCCGCTGCGGCCCGTGGTCCCGATGGCCCTGCCGTGCAGGATCATCATGTTCTGCTCGTTGATGGTGAGCCAGAACTTCACCTTCGAGCCGTATTCCTGGAACAGGACCTGGGCGTAACGCTCGAACGCGTCGATGGTTGCCCGCTCGGACCAACCGCCCTTGGCGTCCAGCGCCGCGGGGAGGTCGAAGTGATACATGGTTACGACGGGTTCGATGCCCTGGGCCAGGAGCTCGTCAATCACCCGGTGGTAGTGGGCCACGCCGGCCGGGTTCATTTCGCCGTCCCCGTCCGGGACGATGCGGGTCCAGGCGATGGAGAAGCGGTACGCGTTCAGCCCCAGTTCGGCGAAGAGCTCCACGTCCTCGGAGTAGTGGTGGTAGTGGTCAGCTGCCACGGTGAAGTCCGTGACACCCTCCGGCCGGTGCATGTGGATGTCGATCACGGACGGGCCCTTGCCATCTGCGTCCCAACCACCCTCCACTTGGTAGGCGGAGGTGGACGCTCCCCAGAGGAAGTCCCCGGGAAACGGGGTCAGCTGTTCGTGCTGCATTCTGCGGTTCCTTTCGTGGCTTTGCGGATCAGCGGCCGACGGCGGCAATCGCCGCGCCTGCCACCACGGAGCCGCCCTCGAGCTGCTCCACGGGTGCGTCCGTGGGACCGTTGGTCACCACCACCAGCACGGTGGCCGGGTGACCGGCGGCGCGGATGGCGTCCAGATCGGCCGTGACAAGCGGCTGACCGGCCTCCACACGGGTGCCGCGTTCCAGCGCGCCGTGGAAGCCCTCGCCCTTCATGGTTACCGTGTCGATGCCGACGTGCACCAGCACCTCCACGCCGTCGTCAGTCTTGATCCCGAACGCGTGACCGGTCTTCATGGCCACTGCTACCGTGCCACTCACCGGGGAGACGATGACGCTCTCGGACGGCTCCACGGCGATGCCCTGGCCCATGGCACCGGAGGCGAACACCGGGTCGCTGACCTCGGCCAGCGGTACCACGGTGCCGGCGCAAGGAGCTGCGAGCTCCACAGTCTCGGTGCGCACCAAAGTGGCGGTGCCACCGGCGGTGAAGGCGCTCTCAGCGGCGGCCGTGCGACGGCGGGATGGTGCGGCGACGACGTCGTCCGCTGCCGGAGCCGCATCAACGGCGGCCTTTTCGAACTTCAGCGACAGGGCGAAGGTCAGTACGGCGGAGACCGCTGCGGAGATCACCAACGCAATGATGATGTTGATCATGTTCACGAGTGAGTTGTCACCGATGTACAGCAGGACGGCCGGCAGGCCGGAGGAGCCGGTGGCAAAGCGGTGGGCCTGGGACAGGCCAGCGTACAAACCGCCTGCGCCGCCGCCGATCATGGCCGCGATCAGCGGATACCGCTTGGGCAAAGCCACACCGTAGAGAATCGGTTCGGTAATACCCATGAGGCCGGTGATGCCGCCCGCCGTGGCAATCTGACGTGTCTTCTTGTCCTTGGTGCGGAAAGCCACCACCAGGGCAGCAGCACCCATGGCGATATTGGAGACCAGGGCACCTGGGCCGAAGATGCTTTCCTTCCCCGTCTGGGCCAGCTGGACGACACCCAGCGGGGCGATGCCGTTGTGCAGGCCGAACATGACCATGACGGGGAGTGTCGCACCGACCAGCAGGGCCGGGGCCCAGGCTGCGTTGGTGCTCAGGAATGTGAAGAATGAACCGAGGTAACCGCTGAGAATACTGCCGATGGGTCCAAGCACACCGAGGGCCAAGGTGCCCATGACGAGGAACGTCAACATCGGAACGAACACCAGGTTCACGGACTTGGGAATTACCCGGGTCAGACCACGCTCCACGTAAAACTGGGCGAACACGACCAGGATGATGGGAATGACCGCGCCCGAGTAGTTCACCAAGGGGAACGGCAAGATGTCGAAGAAGGTGACCGGGTCCTTCTTTGTCACCAGGGCGACCCAGTTGGGGTGCAGCATCATGGCGGCGACCGCGGCTGCCAGGATGGGGCTGATTTTCAGCTTCTGTGCCGCGCTGAACGCCAGAAGCACGGGCAGGAAGTAGAACACCGCATCTGCGAAGAGATTCACCAGCACGTAGGTCTGGGAACCTGTGTTCACCACCTTCAGGACAACCAGGAGGGCCAGGAGGGCCTTGACCATACCAGCGCCGGAAAGGGCCGGGATGAGGGGCTGGAAGACGCTGGAGACGAATTCGATGACCGCGCTGCCCACTTTTTTGTGCTTGTCCTTGGCTGCGCCGTCCGCGTCGTTGGCGTTGGCAGACAGATCGCCGAGCTCGTGCTCCATCTCGTCGAACACGTCCTTGACGTGCATGCCCACAACCACCTGGAAAACGCCGCCCTTGGAGAGGGTTTTGACGATGCCTTCAGTGGCGTTCAGTTCGTCCAGCGCAACGGCGGATTCATCCTTGAGGGCGAAACGAAGCCGGGTCTGGCAGTGGTAGGCCTCGGTGATGTTGGCTTTTCCGCCAACCAGCCGCACGATGTCCGCGGCTAAGGGAGCGTATTGCTTGCTCATGATTTCCTCGCGTTCTCAGATCCGCCCTTCATTGGGCGGAAGTGTGAGGCAACGCGGCTTGAGCTGTTTGGGTGATCCTGTTTCAGGACACGAAAAAGGCCCAAGCCGGTTGACCGATGAAGGTCGCAGAGCTTGAGCCTTGCCTCGCCGAAGCGAGTTACATACCCAGGTCTCGAAAGAACCAGAAGCCATCATGTCAGGTGATAGGAGTCACGTCAAACGAGGCGACTCTCGGGTCTAGTGCGGTGCACACCGACGTCGCCGGCTGCCCTGAACGGCTGCCGTCGTAAGTCTTTTCGGACGGCCGTGTGCCTCTGATCGGGCCGGGCGTCGGCGACGCCGGACAGCCCGGCCCGATCAGAGTTCGGAGGGAAGGGACCCTACTCCGGGTCGACGCGCACGGTCGCCGCGCGGGTCCTCGTCGAGATCATCGGCGGTAGATACGGGCTTCCTGCGTATTTTCTGGCATAGGCTGCGTCGATGCGGTCGTTGATCTCGCCGTCCACCGGGGTGAACGTGACATCAGCGTCGATGCCGCCGGCGCGGATGTGCCCGGCCCCCTGCTTTAGCGCGGACCGGTGCCAGCGGGAAGCGGTCCCGTTGTAAGCGCGGACGTACACATCGCCGTCGACGACGACGGACCAGATCCAGGTCGGCGTGCCGGGCGTCGTGCCGTCAGCGCGGTAGGGAGAGATGTGAAAGTCGTCGGTCGTGCCGATCTGCTCGAGCTGCCCAATGGTCCATGAAGTCATGCGTTGTTCGTCCTCCTGCATCACTTGCCGCTGTACACCGGGAACGCGCTGGCGTCGCCGTAGTCTTTGGCGTGCAGGTCCCGCAGGGCGGTCATGTCCGCCTCGGAGATCTCGAAGTCGACCTCGGCGTTGGACCGCATGTGCTCCGGGTTCGCGGTCTTCGGCAATGACACAGCGCCCAACTGCAGGGTGTATCGGATGCACAGCTGCGGTACAGTCACGCCGTACTTGCTAGCCATCGCCTGAACCTCGGCGTTCTTCATGATCTCCCCGTGCGCGATCGGCGAGTACGCCTGGACCAGGATGTCCTTGCCCGCGCAGTAGGCCAGGAGGTCCGCCGGAGTGTTGCCCGCGTGCACCAGCAGCTGATTCACCTGTGGGACCACTGTCGCTGTGGACAGGATGTTCTCGATGTCTTCCTGAAGGAAGTTCGACACCCCGATCGAACGGATCTTGCCTGCTTGGTACGCATCCCCCAGTGCACGCCATGCCTGGCGATTGCCTTCTGCGTAGTCGCCGCCGCGGAAGTCGTCCCACGGCTGCGGAGAGTGGATGAGCATCAGGTCGATGTAGTCCAGGCCCAGCGTCTGCAGCGACCCGTCGATCGCAGCCACCGCACCGTCGTAGTCTTTGATCCCGGCAGCCAGCTTGGTGGAGACGAACAGCTCTTCGCGCGCGACGCCGCTGGTGCGGATGCCTTCGCCGACGCCGCGTTCGTTGCCGTAGGCCTGCGCGGTGTCGATGTTGCGGTAGCCGATCCCGATCGCGGTCTTCACCGCGTCGGCCGCCTTGTCGTCGTCGATGAACCAGGTGCCAAGTCCGAGCTTGGGGATCGCGACGCCGTTGGACAGTATGTAGTTTTCGTTCAGGATGGTCATGCGTTCTCTCCTGTCTTCGGTAGCGCCCCGTACACCGCATCGGTAACGGGTTCGAGCCATTCATTGCTGACGCCCTCGCCGGGCGTGATGAAGGCGACGTGGGAGAACCACGAGTCGGTCTTCGCGCCGTGCCAGTGTTTTGTGCCGGCGGGCACGCGGATCACCGTTCCCGGCTCCATGCTGACCGGGGGCTCGCCGTCCTCTTGGTACCAGCCGCTGCCCGCAGTGCAGATCAGGATTTGGTCACCGCCGCCTGCGGTGCCGTGGTGGATGTGCCAATTATTGCGGCAGCCCGGCTCAAAGCTCACGTTGCTGACGGGCACGCTCCCCGAGGCGAGCGGGGCAAGGAAGCTTTGCCCGGTGAAATACTGCGCGTAGGCGTCGTTGGGCTCCCCGAGCGGGAAGATCTGCGTGAATTCGGTCTTATCGGTCATCATGGTTCTTTCTGCAGGATCAGCGGTTGACGTAGGTCATGTGCTCGGCGTTGTAGCGGTCGCCGTGCACGCCGAGGCGCAGGGCGAGGCGGTCGAGGTCGGCGCGTTCATCCGCGGAAAGCGCGACCTGGGTTGCCGCGGCGTTTTCCCGGATGCGCTCGGTGCGTCGGGTGCCGGGGATCGGCACGATCCAGGGCTGCTGAGCGAGCAGCCAAGCCAGGGCGACCTGGCCCGCCGTCGCGCCCTTCGCCTCGGCGAGGCCCTTCACGTGGTCGACGAGCTTCTGGTTGGCGGCCAGGTTTTCAGCCTGGAACCGCGGGACACGGTTGCGGACGTCGCCCTCGCTAAATGTCGTCGCTGAGGAGACGGTGCCGGTGAGGAAGCCTTTGCCGAGCGGGCTGAACGGCACGAATCCGATGCCGAGCTCCGTCAGGGTCGGCAGTACCTCCGCCTCGGGATCGCGTGTCCAGAGTGAGTATTCGCTTTGGACGGCCGTGACCGGGAAGGTCGCATGTGCCTTGCGGATGGTCTCTGCTGAGGGCTCCGACAGGCCGAAGTGCTTCACCTTGCCCTCGGCGACAAGCTCACGAACCGTACCGGCGACGTCTTCGATCGGCACGTCGGGGTCGACGCGGTGCTGATAGAACAAATCGATCGTGTCGGTCCGGAGCCGTTTCAGGGACGCCTCGGCGACGCGGCGGATCTGCTCGGGCCGGCTATCCAGGCCGACGCTTTTGCCATTCCGGATGTCCCAGCCGAACTTGGTGGCGATCACCACCCGGTCGCGGACCGGCTCGAGCGCTTCACCGACGAGCTCCTCGTTGACGTACGGCCCGTAGACCTCTGCCGTGTCGAAAAACGTCACGCCCTCGTCCACGGCCGAGCGCAGCACGGCGATCATCTCCTCTCTGCTGCCGGGGTTGGGCCCGTAGCTTTGGGACATGCCCATTGCACCGAGCCCGATTGCGGAGACCTCCAGGCCCTGGCCAAGTGTTCTGATATGCATGATCAGTCCTTCTTAGTAGTGGTGTCGTCAAGCAAGGGCCGCGTCGGCGACGCGGTCACGGTGGCGGCGAGGCTCGCCAGCAGCTGAAGCCGCTGCTCGCTCGGCGAACCGGGCTCAGCGGTGTAGATGAGGAACGACAGACCCGGCTCGGCGGTGAGCTCCAGGCCCTCGTAGCTGAGGGTGAGGTCGCCGACCTCGTGGTGGTGGAAATCTTTTGTACCGGAGCCGTGGCGGCGCACGTTGTGCGCGCCCCATCGCGTGCGGAACGCATCGCTGATGGTGGAAAGCTCTCCGACGAGATCGTGGAGCTGCCTGTCGCGGGGATCATGACCGGCCTCCGTGCGCAGGATCGCCACGGTGACATCGGCGGCCGCCTCCCAGTCCGGGTAAAAAACCTTGGCCCGTTCGTCGAGGAAGCAGTACCGGGCGAGGTTCCCGTGCCCGGGACCGTCGAAGACTTCGTCGTAGAAGGCGCAGCCCAGGGCGTTGGTCGCCAAGATATCCATTCGCCCGTTGCGTACGAATGCCGGGCCGTTCACGATGACGTTCAACGCACGGGTCAGGCTCTCCCTCGCCACCCACGTCTTCGGCTTGCGCCGGCGCACGGGCTGCGCACCACCGTTCGCGGCACGGGCCAGATCGAACAGGTGCTCGCGTTCGGCGTCATCGAGGTGCAGTGCCCGGGAGACCGACTCCAGCACGGAGTCGGAGACTCCGACGAGATTGCCCCGCTCGATCTTGGCGTAGTACTCCGGGCTCACGTCCGCGAGCATCGCGACCTCGCCCCGCCTCAAGCCCGCCACGCGGCGGTGTCCCGATACCGCCAGCCCGGCCTGCCCGGGGCTGATGTTCGCACGACGGGACATGAGGAACTGGCGTGCTTCGTCCCTGCTGTTCATGCAGACAACGCTATTTCGGTCATGGCCCCGGTGGGAGTCCCTGCTGGTACACCCTTCACTGGAGACTCCCTCCCCTACGGCCGTCGCGATGGAATGGGAGTATCCGAGCAACTACGCCAAAGGAGAACGAACATGAGCACCGAAGAGCAGGAAACCGGCTGGAGTGGCGGAAGGAACGCGTTCGGCGACTTCGCCCCGGGAATGGTCCACTACACCGACAAGGTCCTCTTCGACGAAGTCTGGGAACGCCCGGAACTTTCCAAACGGGACCGGAGCCTGGTGACCGTCGCCGCATTGACGGCCATGGGCAAAATGGACCAGCTGAAATTCCACCTCGGATTCGCCCGCCGGAACGGCGTCACCGACGACGAACTCAAGGAAGCCCTCCTGCATCTCTCGTTCTACACCGGCTGGCCCAACGGCATGGGCGCGACGACCGTGCTGAAGAACATCATCGAGGACGAAGAGTGAGCATGAGCTTCTCCCGACCGCTAAACTGCCGAAGGCCTCGACGCTTGTCCTGACGTCGGCTACGACAACCGGGTCTGCGCCGGCCCGAGCCCCGGATCGGAGAATCGCAGGGCGATGACCCGTTCACCTTCGTCCAGAAGAACCGATCTTCGGCGTAGTCAAGGGGCTCGGGAGTCCTCAGCCCGGCAACAATGATCGTCAAAGAGCCGCTCGCCGCGGTCAAGGACGAACGGGTCAGCCCCAGCCCCGTTATTCGGGACCGGGGCCGGGATGTTAATCAGGCCAAGCGCAGCTCAGGGCCTGACGCAGCCGGTCCCCGAGGAAATATTAAGTAGGCTTCACTCGCGCGGCCAGGGCTTGGCATGTTGTTCAATCATGGCAAGGATCACCGGCCGGAGGTGGATGAGCCTGGCCAGCAGGCCAGCTGCCGGACGGGGCCAGCAGCGGGAGAAGCTCCAGAACCCGGAACCAACGGAATTCTCCAATCCCTGACGCGCGCTGGCCCCGGAGGTGGAAACTCAGGACACCACTGGCGTGCCCGACGACGGACCCCTCCCCTACAGGCCTCACTTGCCCCGCGAGTCGGCCGCCTTTATCTGGGTTTATCCGGCTTTCCAGATAAAAGCGGATAGCGCGCGATAAGGTCCGCCGTCACCGCATCCCGCGCGACCAGGCAATGCCTCGGATCATGAGCACTGAGTCCCTATTATTTTTGAACTCCATGAATTAGACAGCTGGAAGGTCGACCCCGCCTTGGATTCGATTGCCGGCACCGGCTCAAGAGGTGCGGGATGGTCTGGCCAGCATGGACTGACGGCCCATCGACCCACGAGGTGCGGATATGAGTGGTCGTGAGCGTCCGGCGGGGCTGCCGCCGGCCTGGGGGGTAGCGGTGTCCTGCATCGGCTGTCCTGCTTAACTCCGGTTGTTCAGCGTCCGGGTGACCAGTCGTGATGCCAGGTCGACCAGCGCGAGCACTCCTGCGGTGGGGCGTGCCTGGGTGGACACCCAGTCGTCGAGGGTGGTCTGGAAGGTGTGCAGCTCGGTGCGTGCGGCGGCGAAGTCGCCGCTGTTGAAGACGCCGATGAAATGTCCGGCCGTCTTCTGCAGCTGCGCGCCGACGCTGCCGGGGATGTCCCGTCCGATGAGCCGGCCGAGTGCAGCGGCCAGGTCGGCCGCGCTTGGCGGTTGCCAGGCGAGCCTTGCCGACACGGTCGACCCCGTGAGGCCGGAGACGTCGAAGGTGAGGGTACAGCTATCCGCACCCGGCGCCCAGCTCACGCGCGGGTCGCTTTCGATGACCGTGTCGGCGTGGATGCGTAGCTCCGCTCGGATCCGTGACAGGCTTTGGGTGGGGTCGCTGGCCCGGACGGTGATACTGGAGTCCGTCTCCTCGACCGCGATGACGCAGGCTGCGTCCACGGTGATGACCGACGCGGTGCCGGCCTCGTAGAACGCGGCTCCCAGCCGCCCGGCGGGCTCGTGCCGGACGGCCTGCACGCCCGGAGTGTTCCCGAGCAGCCGGACGGACAGCTTCGCCGCCAGTTGCGCCGTCGCGGCAGCGTCCAGCCCCGGTGCGACGATGTAGGCGTAGCTCGCGTCGGTCGCTCGCGGGCCGTGCTGCAAGGCGAGGACGACATAGTCGCCGGTGTGCACGGTGGATGCTGTGGTGCCGGTAATCGTGCCGCTGATGTCGGAGAGCCTGCCGCTGCGCTGTTCGTGCAGCGCGAGCACCGTGGGCCTGCCGAGCATGACGTAGCCGGCCACGCCGCCGATGTGGGCCCACCCGGCGTTGTCGACGGTCTTCGATTCGCCGAGCGCGAGGGGGACGGATCCTTCGATGGTCAGCGGACCTGAACTAGTGGCCGTGACGCGTCGGTTCTCAACGATCGTCTCAGCGCTGCGTCCGGAGGAGACTGAGATGCCGGCGCCGGCACAGACGTAGCAGTCGTCGAAGAAGAAGCGTGAGAAGCGACCGTGCAGCGTCGAGGGCGCCTTGGCGGTGAGGTCGATCGTGGCCACGCCCCACGTCTGTGCGGACAGGCCGCCGGCCATGAGGCTTGGGTTGTGGTACTCCGCCCGCCATGGCGTGGCGGTGGCATCGCGGGCCACGGTGTCTACGGTGGTGCCGGGGATGCGGTAGGCGTTGACGGTGCACCAATAGGCGTCGTCGAACTGGTCGAGGTCTCCTGTGTAAAGGAAGGTGGCTGCGTCCGAGGTGTACCACCCGCGCAGGTTCTCGTTACTGCCGTTCTCGTAGTCGGCCATTCTCAGCGAGTTCATCGCGAACGCCACCGCCCAATCGTCGCGCCGGTGCAGAACCCGGTCCATCGGGCCGAAGACCCACGTCCCGTTCAAGGGCGAGCGGGCGACGACGGTCGGGTCGCCGAGGATCTCAAGGGCGAGCGCGGTTTCGGGGAGCCCGAGGCCCGCGGTGGGCTGGGTACCGCGCCATGGGAGCTCGGCCTTGATCAGCGACTTCAGGCGGGAGCGTTCCGCGTCCGAGGCGCTCGGGAGCAGGTCGAGCATTCCGTTGATGAAGCTGAGTCCGGTTCCCTGATCGCCGGCGACGGTAGCGAGCTGGCGCCCGCGGACCGTGTCCATGACAAGCCCACGCCACAGCCACGGTTCGAAGCTTGAGTGGATCCAGCCGTGCACGATGCCCAAATCCGGGCACCAGGACATGCCGCTGGTGCGGGCAGCGATCGCAGTGATCGACGTGAGATACGACGCGCCGTAGCCGCCGATATAGGGGAACTGGCCGTGCTGGATGAACGATCCGTCCGGGTAGAACCCGTCGTTGCTGAAGAACGCCGCTTCGTCCTTGTTGCCGTCCACGAGCCCGACCGGTCCACCGTAGGGTTGGGCGTACGTGAGGACCGGTGCGAGCCCGTCGCGCGCCGCCGTGAGCTCGTCGGCGTTTTCGCCGAGCAAGCCGCGGCCGCAGAACGAATCGCAGAACAATACTCGGTTTGCGGCTGCTGCGGTCGTGCCGGTCTGGGGGATCACAGGGGTGAAGTGCCTCTCCGCGTCCAGCAATGCCGTCCGCGTCGAGGCAGGAATTGCGCCGAAGGTGAGCACCAGGGCATCGTTCAGGGCCTGTGGGGCTGAGACGTCCCAGTCGTACCAATTTCCGTAGCGGACGCCACCTGTCGAGAAGACGTCTCGGCTCAGCCAAGCAAGGCCGTCGGCAACGGTGGCCAGCCCACGGTCGGCATCCGGACCGAGGGCACCAGCCGCCCAAGCCAAGGCGATCGAGCGGAGCCGTCGCGCCGTCGTCGTCACACGCGCCGAGTCCGCATTGGTCGCGCGCGCGGCGAGCGACAGGTCGCTCCACAGGCCTGTACGGGAGGCCGAGGTCACGTAGGTGTTCATAGCCGATCGGGCGGCGGAGCCGATCGAGGCCAGCTGGCTCGTGATGGAGGGGTCGGAGGTGTTGAGGTCCTTGCCGAGAAGGTGCTCGAGCCACTGCTGGCGGCCGACGCCGAAGCTGTCCGGGAGGCTCGCGGCCTTCCCCTTCGGGAGGAGCCCGAAGGGGAAGGCCGCGAGGGCTCCCCCAAGGAGGGCGCCGCGGAGGATGCTGCGGCGCGAGAGCGCCGTGAGAGTGGTCATCGATGTCATCATTGACTCCTTTGTCATAATGCCCAGGGGCCGGGTAATACCCCTGTAGCTGATGGGGGATGGTGAAGTGCGAACACTTCAGGCGGGTCAGTCAGAGCCGCGCGAAAGCCACTGCACCGCTGCCAAGAGGAGCCGGACGTGGCCGGGTGACTGGTAGGAGGCCGGGCAGTGGCCCAGGCCGTCGTAGACGGTGCGTGCACCCGAAGGCCGGTCGAACGCCCAGATGAGAGGATGCTGCTCCCCCGCGTGCTCGTGCGTGGCGAGCACGCGGGAGTTCGCCGAACGCCTCAGATACGAGTACCTCTCGTCATCGACGGTGAAGTCCTCGCATCCGACGGTGATCGGGTGGCGCTGGTCTGCCAGTTCCACGTGCGCGTTTCCGTGCGGCGGGTGCATCGATGTCCCCCGGATCCACCTGCCTCCGATCAGTGCCTCCCACTCCGGGGAATCGGCGAAACTCGTGGAACTGGAGTGCATGGCCAGAACCGGAAGCGGTGAGTGGAGAATGCTGCGGATGGCCGCTGCCCCCTCGGGAGCGGGAGAGGGCCTCCCGTCGCGGGGCAGGCCGACGTTGAAGACGAGCAGATCGGTGCTGTGTTCTGCGGTGGCACACCCGGCGAGGGTGTCATCCACATCTTCACGGATCATGGCCGTGTGGCCGGCCTTCTCCAGGATCGAGGCCAGCGATCGGCTGGTCTCCGGGAACCGGTGCCACGGGTCGGCGTACCGGCCCGAGCCGGTGATAATGACGGCTTCCTTCAAGGGAGGTCCTCGGGTCTTTCAGGCCTCGGGGAGGCACGGAACGGTTTGGCCTCGGGCACGGAATGGTGTGGCCTAGGCGAGGCGGTTGAGGGCGGCGGCCGCCACGGGGTGCCTGAGCGGCTCGCCGCGCGCCGCGCGCCGGGCCTCTTCGATCGCCGCGGCCGCGAGGCGCTCGAGCTCGGTCCCCTGTGAGCCCGCCATATGCGGGGTGAGGAACACGTTCTGCATGCTGTACAGGGGGTGTCCGGGATCCAGGACCCAGGGCGTCGTGACGTCGAGGACTGCGAAGAGGTCTCCACGCTGGAGCCGCCGGACGAGCGCGTCCTGGTCGACCAGGCCACCGCGCGCGGTGTTGATGAAGGTCGCTCCCGGCTTGAACAGCTCGAGCAGCCGGGCGTCAATGAGATGTCGGGTCTCGGGCAGGTCTGGGGCATGCAGGGACACGACGTCGCTTGTGGCGACGAGCTCGTCCAGGTCCACGAGCCGTACGCCGAGTCGGGCTGCCTGATGGTCCGTGACGTAGGGGTCGCAGAGGACAACTTCAAGGTCCTGGCCCGCGAGCGTTTCGGCCACCCTGCGTCCGATCCGGGAGGCTCCCACGATTCCGACGCGCTTGCCGTAGTTGCCGATCCCGGGGTACTGCGCCAGGCCGATCGGACCTTGGGTGTGGTGCAGTTCCCGGGAGATCCGGAGCACGCCTTTATTCGCCAGAAGGATCATGGCCACGGTGTACTCGGCCACGGGGATGGCGTTGGCATCGGCAGCCGTGCTGACTTCGATTCCCCGTTCCCAGACCGCCTCGGTGATGTGTTCCTTGACGGAGCCGGCCGCGTGGAGCGCGAAACGCAGCCGCGGCGCGCGTTCGAGGACCTCGCGGGTCAGGGGCGGGCATCCCCAGCCGGTGATCAGGATCTCCGTCTCGGCCAGGACGCGGGCGGCACGTTCTCCGTCGAAGCTGGTCAGCGGGCGCGGATCGATCAGCTCGAGCTCGCCGCTGATCGTGGCAAGCCTCGAGGGAGGGAAGACGCCGCGGGCGGTGTCTTCGGCCATCGCCAGGGCCGTGGCGAGTGGCCTCATTTGACCGCTCCTGCGGTGAGGCCGGTCTTCCAGAAGCGCTGGAGGAAGACGAAGGCGATGATCAGGGGAATGACGGAGAGCATCGAGCCCGTGATGACCAGGGGGTAAAAGTCCGGGAAGGCCGAGGTCTGGGTACTCCAACCGAAGATGCCGAGGGAGAGCGGGAAGAGCCGCTCGTTCGAGAGCATGACCAGCGGCAGCATGAAGTTGTTCCAGATGCCCACGAACTGGAACAGGGCGATGGTGACGAGTCCGGGCATGATCATCGGCAGGCCCAGGGAGAAGAAGCTTCGCACATTCCCGGCCCCGTCCACGCGTGCGGCCTCGAGTGTCTCGTCGGGGATGTAGGCGGCGCTGTAGACGCGCGCCAGGTACACGCCGAACGGATTGGTCAGGGCCGGGATCAGCACGGCCCAGACCGTGTTGGTCAGGCCGACTGCGGAGGCGAGAAGGTAGAGCGGCAGGACGGTGGCCGTGTTCGGCACGAGCACCCCCAGAAGCACCAGGCCGTACCAGCGTTCCTTCCAGCGGAAGGAGAACTTGTCGAAGGCGTAGCCGGCGGCGACCGAGATGAGGGCGCCGCCGACGGCGCCGACTCCGGCGTAGAGGAGGCTGTTCAGGATCCAGACGGTGAAGACGCCGTCGTTCTGGGTAAGCACGTGCCCGATGTTCTCGAGCAGCGAGAACCTGCCGAACGAGAGTGCGTCCGTGGCGTAGAAGTCCTGGAGGTTCTTCGTCGCGGCGAACACCAGCCACAACACGGGCAGCACCATGTACGCCGAGCCCAAGACGAGGATGCCGTTGACCGAGAGCACGGACCAGGCCGGTCGGTGGCGGGGACTGTCGGGCTTGGGTGTGCGCGACGGTCGATTATGGGGCCGGGCCGGTCCGGCGGTCCGGGAGGCGGTCTTGGTGATGGTCATGGCTTCTGGCTCCTGGAGGTCCAGCGCGTCACGATGAACGACAGGGCTGCTGCGAGGACGGCAAGGATGAGGGAGGCAGCGGCGGCTTGGTTCAGGTTGTGCTGGTTGAAGGCGGCATCGTAGGCCCACATGTTGGGCACATAGGTCGAGGTGACAGAGGAGGTGGCGGTGTGCATCATGGTCGGTTCGGTGAACAACTGGAGCGTGCCGATGATCGTGAAGAGGGCGATGACGCCGATGGCGGAGCTCACGAGGGGCACTTTGATGCTCAGAGCGGTCCTCAGCCCCCCGGCCCCGTCAACCGTCGCGGCCTCGATGGTCTCCCTGGGGACGGCCTGCAGCGCGGTGAAGAGGATGACGACGTTGTAGCCGGTCCATTCCCAGACCGAGACGTTCACGATCGCAGGGAGCACCAGATGCGCGTCCAGGAAGTCCACGGCGATACCGCCGTTGGAGAGGACCTCCACGATCGGGCTCACACTGGGCGTGTAAAGGTATACCCAGACGATCGCGGCGATGATGCCGGGCACGGCGTGGGGCAGGAAGAGCACCAGCTGGAATACTTTCCGGGCCCGCGCCACGGCCGTGTCCATCAACAGTGCCAGGACTAGGGCGAGGCCGATCATGACCGGGATGTACATCAGGCAGTACGCGCCCAGCCGAGCCAGCCCGTCCAGGAAGGTCTGGGAGCCGAGCACGGCAGCATAGTTCCCGAGCCCGGCGAAGACCGTTGCAGCGGGTGCGAAGCCAAGCCCGGACTTCTTCTCGGCCAAAAGGCTCAGCACGAGGGCATACATGATCGGTGCGATCATCGTCAGGGCGAAGAGCACCATGAACGGGGCGAGGAAGAGGGCGGCGGCCCGCCCGCCGCTCTCGCGGCGGGCGGACGTTCTGGCGGTGCGCCTCATATCAACCCTTGACCGATAGGCCGGAGTTCTTCAGGTCGCTGACCGTCGCGGTCTGCGCCGAGTTGATCGCCTCGGAGATCGTGCCTCCCGTGGCGAGGCGGCCGAAGCCATCGGCCAGCGGGGTGTATGTGGCCGTGATCTTCGGGCCCCAGTTCCAGCCGTCGCTGACCGTCGAGGATGCCTTCTGGAACACCGAGAAAATGTCCTGGCCGCCGAAAGGTGCGGTGCTGAAGTTCGCCTTGGCGATATCGGAAAGGCCCGGGTAGGCCAGCCAAGCGGAGCCGACGTTCCCGCGTGCCTTGATAGCGTCCGGGCTGGTGGTCATCCACTGGATGAACGCTGCGGCCGCGGCGGGGTTCTTGCTGGTCTTGGTGATCGCGAACGTTGATCCGCCGAGCATGCTATCGGCGGGAGTGCCCCAGTTCGGAAGCTCGGCCACGGCCCACTTGCCTTCCTGGCCCTTGGTCCGGGAGACGATCCCGGTTGCGCTCCAGGAGGCGCCGACCACTCCGGCCATCGTTGACTTCTGCAGGTCCTGGGACCACTGGTCGCTGAAGGACTGTTCGACTTTGACGAGCTTGTCATCGATGAGCTTCTGCCAGAACCCGGCGACCTTCTGAGTCGCTGCGTCGCCGAGGTTCACGTTCCAGCTATCGCCTTCGGTGGAGAACCACTTCGCCCCGGCCTGCCAGGCCAGGCCAGCGAACGTCGATGGGTCATCCGGGTAGAAAGAGGCCAGATAGGCGTCGGGGTGGACGCTCTTGAGCTTGCGCGCGTCGGCTTCGAACTCCTGCCAGGTCGCCGGGGCGGTACTCACCCCGGCATCGGCGAGGAGGTCTTTGCGGTAATAGAACACCATCGGCGGGGCGTCGTAAGGCAGGGCCCAGGACTTGCCGCCCAGGCTCACGAGGCCGCGGACCTGGCCGGAAAACTTCCCCAGGTCTGCCTGGCCAATGTAATCGGAGATGGGCTGGAGGTCGCCGTTGCTGGCGTACCCGGGCAGCCGGTAGTACTCGATCGTGGCCACGTCAGGGGCGTTCCCGGCCTGGAGCGCAGTGCTGAGCTTCGCGTACCCGGGTGCGGCCGAGGGAGTCACCTCGTAATTGACCTTGATGTTCGGATGGCTCTGATTGAACGCGTCGACCACCGGCTTCATGTTCGCCACCGATGACCAGAAAGTGATGTTCCCGCTCGCACTCGCCATGGCCGAGGCCTGCGCCCCGTCCTCGGTCGTGCTACCGGCAGTGCTTGTTCCCGAACCGCAAGCGGCCAGCGCGAGGACCACGGCGGCCGCCATCGCGCCGCCGAGCATCTTTGCCCGAACCTTGATCATTTCCAACTCCTCCATGCAGTGTGTGGTGCGTCACTCCATGGAATGTTCTCTTTAGAACAGAGTCAATGAAAAAGGCCACAATCGATCATTAAGGAACATTTCTCGGCGGTGTGGACTCCCTGATCTTCAATGCAGGGACGAGCTTGAGCCGCCTGAGCGGGGACTGCTCCGTCGAGTCCACGCCCCCGTAGGCCAAGCGCTCAAGGCACATAGTGACGGCTGCCAGGCCCAGCTCGTGCTTGGGAGGCGAGACCGCCGTCAGGGGAACCGGCGCAAAGGCGGCGATCTCGTCGTCGTACGCGACAATGGAAAGCTGCTCCGGGACCTCGACGCCGCGTTCCTGGGCGCGGCGCAGGAGCTGCGCGGCATCCTCGTCGGTGTGCACGATCACCGCGCAGGAATCGCCGGACACCGAGTCGAGGAGCCGGTCAAAGGGCTCCATGTCCGGCAGCTCGCCCGCCGGAATCATCGGCAGTTCAATGACGCTTCCCCCCGGCTCCAGCCCTCGCCGGGCGACAGCACGGGCGTACCCTTGGGCGATCCAGCGGGATGTGGGAGTCGACGAGCGCACTGCCAGGAGCACGCGGCCGTGCCCGAGTCCGGCCAGATGGGCCACCGCGAGCTCGGCTCCGGCTGCGTGGTCAGTGCGAACCCCTTCGAGGCAGCCCAGAGGCGGGGCTTCATCGAGCGAGCGTTCCATCACGACGACCGGCACCTTCGCTCCTGCAAGGACCTCGAGGGTCCGGCCCTCGGAGAAGTCCGCTTCGCTCGGAGTGATCAGCAGGCCATCGACCCGGTTGGCCACGAGCCGATCAACCTGGCGGCGTTCCTCCACCGGGGAGTAATTGGAGATGCCGAGCACAAGCCGTGCCCCCATCCGGCTGGCGGCTTCCTCGGCCCCTTTGATCATCAGCGGGTAATAGTACGAAGCGGAGGGGACAATCATGCCAACGATCGGCTGCCCCCGGGATCCGCCGCGACCGCTCCTGGCCGCCACGTCCGCAGCACTCCGGGATCGCCGCGCCTGCGCGCCCTTCCGATCCTGCCCGTCCCGGCCTGCGGAAGCAGGTGCGGGGACAGCTCCCCCGTGGGTCCGGGCGAGGAGCCCTTCATCGGCCAGGGCCGCCAGGTCCCGCCGTACGGTGATCCGGGCCACGTCGTGCCGCTGGGCGAAGTCCGAGACCGAGACCGATCCGCGCGCCCGGAGCTCCCGCAGGATCAGTTCCTTGCGCTGATCAGCGATCATTGTCCCTCCTTGATCGTTCGGGCTTCCATGTTCGCATTGGCTACAAACGAACTTATTCGATCATAGTTGATGAACGCGCCGGCTTCGAGGGGATCCACCCAGGCCTCTCCCTCAACCGCGTGGTGGCGGGCTTGTTCTTTTCGTGGGAATCCTCATGCTAGGGCTGCGGTTCGACCGTGGCGAGCAGTGCGCGGCTTTCGGTGATGAACCGGTCGCTGAAGGCGGGATCGCTGACCTGCGTGGAGGCGCGCATCAGCTTGCCGTTCTCGTCGTAATAGGTGCCGGACGCCGCGGAGGTGTCCGTGAGGATCTTCGTTATGACCCGGGCTGCGCGCTTGGAGGTTGTGAAGTGCGGAAACACCGTGAGTATCGGTGTCAGGGCTTTGGCAACAAGGCGGAGGGTCGCCGTCAGCTCGCCGAGGTTTGAGCCGGGGTTGACCCCGGGCTCGATAGCCCGGAAGCGCAGGTGCGGGTGCTGGCGTGCCAGGCTGAAGACAGCGGCGAGGTTGCCTTGTTTCGATGTGGCATAGGCGTCCATACCGGGGCGTTTTGAGCCGCCCGGGGTGTACTCGCCCCGGGCCGCCGCCGCGGCAGATATGTAGCGGCCGCCGCGGAATCCCGCGCGGACGGCGGGGATCCGTTCGGGATCCTCGACGGCCGAGGCGATGAACACAACGTTAGTCCCGGCGGTCAGGGCGGGGATGAGCGCTTCGGTGAAGGCCAGGGGTCCGAGGTGGTTGGTCGCGAAGGACAGCTCCCAGTCCTGCGTGCTCGTCGCCGGACGCGACAACATGACGCCGGCGTTGTTCAGCACACCGCGGATCGGCAGCCCGAGCGCCAGGACATCGGCGGCGGCCTGACGGGCACTGACGATGTCGGACAGGTCACCGACGACACAGGCCGCACTGCCGCCGCGGTTCTCGATGTCGGCTTTCACCACGGCGAGCTTGGCGGCGTTCCTGCCGACGAGGACCATGGTCCCGTGGTTTGCGAGCTCGCGGGCCGTGGCGGCACCGAAACCGGAAGTGGGGCCGGTAATGACCCAGGCGGATGTGGCGGTGGACATCGACGTTCTCCTTTGGCGGTGTGGGTCTCAGCCGGCCAGGGCGCGCCACGCGGCATCGAGTGGGGGCACGCGGCTGCTATTCGCCAATCAGTCTGCCATGTCGGGGAAGATCGCCCCGTCGTAGTCTGCGATCGGCATCCACGACGTACGGCGCTCTGCAGTGCCCCGAAGGGATGTCTCCGCTTCAGTCCGGCTTTGCCTGTTGGTGTTGATCCTGTCACGACGTGTCATCGTACTCATCTCCAAAATGAACGAAACGTTCATTAAATGAACTAGTTCTAGTGTGATCCTCGCCACCTTGAATGTCAAGAGTTTGAACGTGGTGTTCATTTTTTGAATATTCGCCAATGTGGCCCTTATGCCGATAGCTCAATTTGCAGTCGGAAAGGTCGTGGCGGCCCGGGGCGGCCACAGTGCGTTGCTCGCCTTCACCGTCGGCGACGCCCGGTCTGTGGTCTGGTTTCCGATTGGCAGCCACGCCACGACTGCCGGTTGGGAGACTGTTTTGCGGAGGCACTCAGGAACTTGGCAACTTCCTGAGCCCCTTCGACGGTGGGTGGGTCCCGGGCCGGCTGCGGAATTTTGCCGCCGTCCTGTACGTTGCATGTCGGACTAATGGATAGCAAGAAAAGAGAAACACATCGTGGCAGCTGATTATGACGAAGTACGCTCCGACGTCAAGGAGTCGCAAGAAAGTTCACTGGAGGCCCTGAAATCGGCGAACGCGCCGGATGCCCGCAGCGTGGTATTGGACCTTGACCAGGCTGACGGACTTGACCAGGACGGTCCCGGCGGTGAGTTCATCTCTGAGGAATTGACCGTGCAGGTCATTCCCCAGGCCAATGACGAATTCACCTGCTACTCCTGTTTCCTGGTCCGGCACCGGTCCCAGATCGCGCGGGAGAAGGACGGGCACGCCTACTGCATCGAATGTGAAGGCTGACCGTACCGGGCCGGACCACCTAAGGGGACCATGACCCGCAAGGACGACGGCGGCGGCCGGCCTTTGAGGTCGGCCCTGGTTCGGCTCGGCCCTGGGTCACGTTTGCCGAAGCCGGCGGCCGAGCCAGCCGGCTGGTCAACGTCTATCGTGCCCCTGGCACGTGTCCTGGGTGGTCTCAGGCGGAGGTTACTGAAGGGGCCCGAGGTCGATGGTGTGGGCAGTATGGTCGCGCTTTGCGGCCAGGTAGCGGGCATTTTCCGGCGAGAGGTGGACTTCGGTACGTATGCGTTCGGTGACGGTGACACCGTTCGCTTCAAGTTGCATGGCCTTGTCCGGATTATTGCTCAGCAACCTGATACTGCGTGCTCCGATGGCAAGGAGCATTTGCCCTGCCGGACGATAATCCCTCTCATCTTCACGATGGCCCAGGGCGACATTGGCGGCGTAGGTGTCCAGTCCGCCGTCCTGCAGGGCGTAGGCGTCCAGTTTCTTGTATAGGCCGATCCCGCGGCCTTCCTGTCGCAGGTACAACAGGAACCCGCCTTGCTCTGCGATCCTTTCAGCTGCCTCACGCAGCTGAGGGCCGCAATCACAGCGTTGGGAGCCCAGGACATCTCCAGTGAGGCATTCGCTGTGCGGGCGGACGAGCGGTGCCCGTCCCGTTCCCGTGCCGTTGTTAAGTGCTTGCCGCCAATCGCCCAGTCCCAGCAGCAGGTGCTCCTTACCGTCAACGAGTCCATTGAATGTAAAGGCCTCGGCTGAGGTGCTGAATCCGTCGGCGAACCTGAGCGGAATGCGCACCTGCGTGCGCACGGTAGCGGCGGGAACTTCTTTCAGTCCGCGATGCGAGGGACCAAAAGGGCCCGAAGGCGAATCTGACGTCCATGCGGTTTCCGTGCTGGCCGGCAAATCGGTCGCCGTGAGCGGGGACTCGGGCATCAGGGCCACTCCTTCTGGGATTCGGAAGAGACGGCTCGGAATGCCGCATTTCATCTTCTAAAACAACGTAGCATGATTTTGGAAATTCAGGGCATCAGCCCCCGATTCACGGACAAGCCATCCCTCAATCTCTTTGGCATGCTCTGCGAAGAGCTGGCCTGCGCGGCGCAGAACAGCAGTCCTGTCTTCCGGTCTCGCGGCCGCTCACGCGTCTGGGATTCCTTGGCAAGGCCAGCAGCACGCCGCACATCCCCGCGGCATCGGCTACAGCGATCTCACTCAGGACAGCACCCGTTGCCGGCCCGGACACCCCGATGGTGCCGCCACCGCCGGGCTGCCAGCCATCAATGAAGACCCGGCCCGACCACATCGCTGAATCCAGAGTGCCCACGTTCGCGCTCCCTCGAACAGCCTGACCAACCCCATCTTCCCCGCAAGAGGAAACAGTCTTCCTGCCGCAACCGCTGCGCCACAAGGGAACCTAGCGGCTTTCCCCATCCAACAGCCGTCCGAAACCAACAAGGACCGTCTGAGGCGATCGGCCTCTTGAGCGGATCTTTAAGCAACCTTGATGCAATCCTGACCGGATCCCTGCACCGTCCTAAACCATCTGCACCACCGTGGAATCAACAGCAACACAGAAAGCACAGCCACCACGGACCACACGGAAACGGACAACGATCATGGGTCTGAACCTGAAAACCACCACCGGCAAAGTCATCGCCTCCCTGGCACTGGTCGGCACCGCCGCCGGCGTGGCAGGACTGGGAACTTACGGTGCCTTCACGTCCTCGACGTCGGCCAGCGCCGCTGTCGGTTCCGGCACCGTCAACATTGCCCTCGGCACCACCGCCGCCACCAACCGGCTCAACGTCGCCGCCACCGGCATCGTCCCGGGCGACACCATCCAACGCGCGGTCACCCTGAGCAACGCAGCCGGGAACCAGAACCTCTCGGCCGTCACGCTGACGACGGCGGCGACCACGACGAGCACGAAGCTGGACTCCGACGCCACCAACGGCCTGCAGGTTGTCGTCGACCGTTGCTCCACGGGCTGGGTTGAGGCCGGCACGGCCCCCGCCTACACGTACACCTGCGCGGGCACGACCAG
>NZ_SMRU01000018.1 GCF_004354015.1 Arthrobacter terricola | reverse complement strand
TCGCCGCAGTTGGGCGGGACCCAGGATGTGGCGTTGCGTGCCTGGCTGGGCAAGCAGGGGTTGAAGACGAGTGCGGCCGGTGGCGGGGATGTGGCGATCAATCCGACCGAGAACGCCCAGACGTTGAAGTTGTTCCAGGATGGAAAGCTCGACGGCGCGTGGTTGCCTGAGCCGTGGGCCTCGCGGTTGGTGTTGCAGGCCGGGGCGAAGGTGCTCGTGGACGAAAAGAGCCTTTGGGAGAACGGCCGGTTCCCGACGACGATCCTGATTGTGAGCAAGAAGTTCGCCGCGGAGCATCCCGAGACGGTGGCGGCGTTGCTGCGGGGGAACAAGGCGGCGGTGGACTGGTTGAACAGTGCCCCGGCGGCGGAGAAGGCCAGCACGATCAATGCCGCGTTGAAGGCCACCGCGGGATCCACCCTGCCGGCTGATGTGATCGACCGGTCCCTGGCGAACATCACCTTCACGGTGGATCCGCTGGCCGGGACGTACAAGAAACTCCTGCAGGACGGCGTGGAGACCGGAATCACCAAACAGGCCGACATCAACGGCATCTTCGACCTCCGCGCCCTGAACTCCATCACCAGTCAAAAAATCTCGGCCGGCGGACTCGGCCAAGAGTAATCCGCAAGAGCACGACGGCGGGATGCCACCCGCCGTCGTGCTCTCGCGTTAGCGCTTTACCCTAGTTGCCGTCGGGCGAGGCACCCCAGTGCGCCGGCACCATCAGGTCCGCGGGGAGGAGGGTCGTGCCGTTGCCCCGCGCGGAATTGAGCTGCGGTTGCGTCACATACAAGGCCTGCGACAAATCCGCCCCTTCAAGTCGCGCGTCCCTCAAATCTGCGCCGAGCAGGTCCACTCCCGATAGGTCGCTGCCGCGTAGATCGGCCGCAATCAGGTAAGCCCCTCGGAGATCCGCGCCGCACAACCGGCGGGACGCGAGTTGCCTACCCATCAGGTCCGCACCGGGCGTCAGCCAAGGTTCCAAATGATCGTCGCCGGCCGCGAAGTAGGAAGCCCGGACTTCGTCACTGATCTCCATCAGCGTTGACCTCACCTGCGCGTGGAGATCATGGACATCAAGTGAAAGCAACGCCTCCAGGCCGCCGTCGAGCGCCTGCTCGATCATCTTCATGAGCTTCAGGGCACAGTTCGAAGAGTCAGGATCAAACGTTCGCTCCTGGGCTTCGACCAAATACCAGAGCATTTCATGCAATTGCCGGGCGACCTTGAATGCGGAGAACATCCCGTCCTTGGTTTCCGGATATTCAAGCCAGCTGTTTCCGGCGAACAGTTTTTGCGAGACGTTTTGGCCGGCCCCGAAGCAGTCAAAGACGGTGCAGCCACGAAATCCCCGCGGCCGAAGGCTCTCGTGGATGGTGCAGGAGAAGTCGGGGGCAAGGTTCCGGCACGGAGTGCCTGAAGGTTTGTCGAGGGCGAAATCCGCCGATCGCGTGAATCCGAAGGCCGTGCAGCAGAGTGCAAAGCAATTGCCGCAGTCAGGGCGCAGGGATTGCCGGTCGAGGGAAGGCGAAGGGTTGGCTGATGGGGCGTTCATGCGATCTTCCAGGAGTGGGTTCTGTGTTGGGCCGATGCTGAGGGGAGCTCCAGAGGGAGTTCCCATCCCGGGCGCACGGAATCACCGCTCCCCCAGGGAGCGAACTGGAATCGCTGTAAAGGCTCTGGGTCACAGAGAAAAAGGAAGTATCACTGGAATCAGGATACCCGCCGTCGGCGTTGACCCCGCAAGGTCCAGGGGTCAACGCCGGCGGCCGCGGTTGAAAGACTCAGGCCTGGACTGCGAAGCCGCCGGTCCAGGAGATCTTCTCGCCGGCGGCGAGGGTGATCTGCAGGAAGCCCAGGGCCTCCAACTCGCGGGCGCGACGCAGCGCGCCGGCGTCAATCGCATTCAGCCCGCCCGCCGTGATTGCCTCGGCTATCCTGGACTTCGCATCGGCGTCGTCCCCGGCGATCTGGACCGTGGTCGGTTGGCCGCCGACCCGGCCCGAAGCGAGGGTCGCTGCGAAGGTCGTGTTGAACGCCTTCACCACGCGGGACTCCGGAAGCGCAGCCTGGATCTCAGCCGTAGCCGAGGAATCCGCCGGCACGGTGAGGGAATCAAAGGTTTCGAAGTTCAACGGATTGGTGATGTCGACGACGATCTTGCCGGCCAACTCCCCGCCACGCTCGGCCAGCACGCCCCCCACCGCCGGGTAAGGCACGGCCAGGACAACAATTTCACCACTCAGCGGCACGGCAGTGTCGTTGCTGCCCAGCAGCTGCACAGCATTGCCGCCCTTCTCAAAAACACCGGCAATCGCGGTTCCCATGTTGCCCGTTCCAAGAACACTCACTGCAGTCATGATTGTTTTCCTCATCTCTCGGTAGATTGGTTGATGCTTCAACTAAAGTGTACTCCTTAGATTTGGTTGAAGCAACAACTAAATTCGCGCAATGCCGCGCCCGAGCCGGCGGTCGAGAATCGAGGCGGCGACTGCCACCGCGATCAGCGCTGCCGCGAGAACCAACGGCAGGTGGACTGCAGGCGCGACGATGGCGCCGGCCAATGCTGTGCCTGCCGATCCGGCGGTGATTTTCAAGGCCCCTATCCATACAAAGACCTGGCCCCGGGCTTGGGCCGGCGCGTACTCGCTGCGTGCTGCCAAGGTGGCGGCGAAAAAGCGGGAATTCAGGACGCCCGCCAATGCGTAGGCTGCGACGGCTAGCGGAAACACACCGGCAAAGGCGGCCCCCAGCAGGACCACGCCGACCGCCGCCGCCAGGCACGTCATCGACAAGTCGGCTTCGGCTCGCAAGGGCCGGATCATCACGCCTGCTGATCCGACGAGCCCACCAAGTCCATAGGCAGCTGTGAGGACTCCGGCAGCTGCCGGCTCAACACGCAGCTCCCCCGTGGACGCGACGGCAGTGATCGGCAACGCTGCCACGGACAAGGCGATCACGACTGTCATGTAGAGCGTTCGACGCAGCTTGCCGCTCGAGACCATCATCATCAGTGTGCGTCCTGGCCGGGGTATCTCGGAACCAGGCGCAACTGGCCCGCTGAACGGCAGCAGCCTGACGACGGCGGCTGCCACAAAAGTCGAGCCCGCGAGGATCAGGGCTGCAACCGCCGGGCTTGCCCAGGCCGAAACGGCGGCGACGAGCGACGGTCCAATCGTCCCGCCAATTCCGTACGTGGCAACGTCCCAGCCTTGGGCCCTCCTCTGGCTCGTCCTGTCGCTGCCGGCTATAGCTGCCAGCCGACTGCTGATCCCGCCAGTCAGCAAGGGCCCCACCAGCCCCGAGGCGATGAGCAACAACGCCGGGACTATCGGCCACGTCATGGGGTAGAGCAGGACGGCCGCGCCGAGGGTGACGCCGTGCGCCATGCAGGCCAGGGCTATGACCGTCCGGCCATCACGGGCAGCGTCAAGGGACCCGGCAATAAACGGCCCGAACAGGTGTGGTGCCGTAATACAGGCTCCGAGGAGCCCGGCGAGCCATCCGGGTGCGCCACTCGTAGTAGCCATCAGGACGATCGCGACCACAGCACCGCCGTCCGCGCTCCTGGCCAAGGTTGCGGCCAGCACGTAACGAGCGAGTCCGCCCGAGGCAGCCGGGCGCGGCCGCTGCGTTTGGAGGTTCGTGGTTCCTTTAGCGAGACTCATCCGTCTCGCCCGATCTTGAGCATTGTGGCCATGAATCAGGCCTCAAGTCCGAGCTCGCGGACAGCCCTGGCGAGCTTTTCGCGCCCTTCGCTGTCCAGGCCGTGCAAGGGCAATGGCAGGGCCGAGGCCGGAATTAGTCCCAGCTCTTCGGCGAGGCCCGATACGACGCGGAGGCTGCCGTAAGCCCTGAACAGGGTCCAGAGCGGTTCCAGGCGCGCCGACTCTTCAAGGGCTTCCCCGGTGCGGCCCGCGCGAACATGGTCCACGATTGTTTTTGCCTGAATCGGGAGTACCCCTCCAATGACCGAATACCAGACGTTGCAGCCGGCCGCGAGGGCTTCGGCGGCCACCCAGTCGCCGCTGATGCCCAGCGAAGTACCCTGCGGCAGTCGCGAACGCAGCGTCCCGATCCGGGCGGAGACGTCCGCCGTCGGCGGCGGGATCTTGATCGATGCAATGCCCGGGATGCGGGCAATGCGGGCGTGAAGGTCGTCTGAGAATGTGAATCCGGTGGTTCCGGGGTTGTCGTAGACAACTACGGGGAGATCGGTCTCGGCCGCAACACGTTCGTAGAGGCCGAAGACTTCGTCGTCCGTCAACCGTTGGTAGGAGACCGGAGCGAGAAGCAAAGCTGTAGCGCCGGCCGACTGGGCATCTCCGGCGAGCGTCAACACGTCACGGGTACGGACTGCACCGACGCCGGCGAGGACCGGGACGTCGCCGGCCGCATCAATCGCGGCCTCGAGCACCGCCCGCCGTTCTTCGCGGGAGAGATAGGCATAGTTCCCGGTGGATCCCAGGACACCCAACGAGTCGACTCCAGCCAGGGCCGCACGGGAGACAAGCCCCGCGACAGCCTTGAGGTCAACATCCTCGCCGTTCAGCGGCGTAAGCGGGAAGGCACTAAGTCCATCAAACACAAGAAGCCCCTCCCCCTGGCCGCCCAACTGGCCAATCAGCTCCGGGGCGCGATCCTGCGCGGGGTGCTGCAGCCCGAGCATACGCTTCCAGCGACCCGAAGACTTGCCTCCGAACTGGGTATTTCGCGCGGCGTGGTGGTCCGTGCGTACGAACAGCTCTCAGGAGAAGGCTTCCTGGAAAGCAACGGCGCGGGCGGGACACGAGTCGCGATCCGTCCGGACGTTCAAAGGGCCGTTTCGATACCTACCCCAACGCGGATATCCGCACCTGCCGCCGGGGTCATTGATTTGACCCCGGGCAGGCCAGCCGGAACGCCGTTCAGGCACAAGGATTGGCGGAATGCCTGGAAAGAGGCCCTGTCCGCTCCCGGATCTACGCAATTGCCTGCCGCCTTGGGAACAATCGGGTTGCGTGAGGCTGTTGCGCAACATCTTGCGGTATCGCGCGGCCTGCCTGTTCGGGCGGATGACGTCATCATCACCGCTGGAACAAGCGACGCGCTTCAGCTCGTTGTAGCCATGCTACGTAACCGCACTGGCCATTCCGGCCGCCCTCGGATCCTCGTTGAAGATCCCGGCTACCCCACGGCCCGCCGCGTCATGGCAGCGGCCGGCGCCGAACTCCTGACAATACCCGTGGATGAGAACGGCCTCCGAAGTTCGCAACTGGACACCCTGGCACAGGCTCCTGATGCGGTACTCGTCACCCCGAGCCATCAATATCCGCTGGGCGGAAGGATGACTGTCCAGGAACGGCTCGATCTCCTCAAGTGGGCTGAACAGCGCGGTGTTCTCGTGCTGGAAGACGACTATGACAGCGAATTCCGCCACACCCGGATGCCTCTTCCCGCTGCAGCTTCGCTTCCCACCAACGCCGAAGTAGTCCTCCTCGGAACGTTTTCAAAAAACCTCAGCCCGTGGCTGCGCTGCGGGTACCTCGTTGTCCGGGGCGATTCCGGACAACAATTGAAGGCGACACGCGAAGCCTTGGATACCCCTGTTTCCGGCGTCATGCAATCCGCTTTGGCGCGGTACATCGACGGCGGCGGCCTGTCGCGGCATATTGCGCGGGCGAGAAGGGAATATTCGCACCGCCGTACGTTATTGATGGACCGCCTCGGCAGGCTCGACGGTTTGGGCTTGGCCGCCCTCGACGGCGGGCTCCACGCCGTCATTCGCTTCGACAAGCCCGACGCGAACGCCCTTGCGGCTCAGGCCCTTGAACACGGTGTTCGTGTTGTGCCACTTGCCTTCTACTACGCAGACCTAGCTCCCGTGAATGGCCTCGTCATAGGGTACGGAGCCGTCTCGGATCTCCAACTAACCCGGGCCCTGGACGTCATTGCCGGGTTGATAGATAAGGGGTCGAACAGGGCCTGAATGTCCGGCTCAGAGCGGAAGGATCCTGCTCGTGTACTCCGCCAAGGCCGCCAGCAGCGCGTCTTGGTACCCAGTGTCCAATGAAGCAGGATGTGGACGCCAGGTTCTGCGATGGTGCCAGTAACCGCCGGTGCGCGGCGAGATTTCGGCCGCGTCCGCCGTCGCGATCCATTCCTGCGTCCGATGGCCCTCCTCAAGGCTGTCCGGAGCGTGAGGTCCGCCCATGCGGGTGGGAACCCACCCGGGGTCGACAGCATGGACCATCACCTCGGGCCACCAGTGGGCCAGCGCCATGGAGAAGGCCGTGACCTGCAACTTGCTGTCCTCGTAGCCGATCCGCCCGGACAGGAGCGCGGCCGCCGTCGGCGGTGTTGACGAGCCGGAGCGGTGCATGGAACTACTGAGGAAAACCGCGCGACCCGGACGCGTCATCGCCGTGCTGAGCAAGTACGGCGCCACGATGTTCACGGCGGCGACGTCAGCCCCGGAAAGCACCCCGGCATTGTGGATCACGGCATCGAAAACCCCGATGGCGTTCGCCTGGGCCGCCAGTTCCAGGGTCTCGTCCTGCCGTGCGAGGTCCGCGTGGAGGATTTCCGCCAAACCTTCCGGAGCGCCGCGGGATCCGAAGCTGCGGACGTGACCGACGACGTCGTGCCCCTGCGCCGCGAGCGCGACGGCGGTCTCCCGCCCCAGCCCGCTGGAGGCTCCCGTGACAAGAATCAATGCCATGTTTCCCCTTTGCGAGCGGTTTCCCTCCAGCCTAGACAGCACTACACGGGCAAGGGAGTCCCTCCCGGTACCCCTCTCAAGCGGGACTCCCTCACCGCCGTCGAACGTGGTCCGATGGATGAATTGAAGGCCCACGCAGCGAGAGGACACCATGTCGCAGGACACTTCCACACCGGCCACAGACGCGGACCAAGGACAAAAGGGCCATGAACAGCACCAGGGCCATTGGGGCGCCGTCTACGCCATGTCGCTGTGTGTCTTCGCGCTCATCGCCTCCGAATTCATGCCTGTCAGCCTGCTCACCCCGATGGCCGCCGACCTCGGCGTCTCCGAAGGAATGATCGGCCAGGGCATCTCGATATCCGGCCTGTTCGCCGTGCTGACGAGCCTTTCCGTCTCCACCTTGACCCGGGGCATGAACCGCAAGGCGCTCCTGCTCGCCTTGACCGGCGTCATGGTGGTCTCAGGTGCCCTGATCGCCTTGGCACCGGGCTACGTGCCGTTCATGATCGGCCGGGCACTGATCGGGGTGGTCATCGGAGGTTTCTGGTCCATGTCCGCCGCCACGGCTATGCGCCTTGTGCCCGCGTCAAAAGTCCCCCGGGCCCTGGCGATCTTCAACGGGGGCAATGCTTTGGCCTCCGTGCTCGCCGCTCCGTTGGGCAGCTACCTTGGTTCGGTCATGGGTTGGCGGGGAGCGTTCTTCTGCGTGGTTCCGGTGGCCGTGCTGGTCTTCTTCTGGCAGTGGATCAGCTTGCCACCGATGAAAGCGGCTGTAAGGCCGGCCGAACCCGGATACATCCTCAGCATTTTCGGCGCGCTCAAGAGCGCCCCCATTTCGTGGGGCATGGCGGCTTGCGGCGCGTTCTTCATGGGCCAGTTTGCCCTCTTCACCTATGTCCGCCCGTTCCTCGAAGACGTCACACGCGTGGACGTCGCCACGATCTCCCTGGTGCTCCTCGTTGTTGGCGCCGCAGGTTTCGTGGGCACCGTGGTGATAGGCCGTTTCCTCGTCAAGGGCCTGTACCGGACGCTCATCGTCATTCCGGTCCTCATGGCCTCGCTGGCTGCGGCGATGGTGCCCCTCGGCGGCGTGGTTGCCGCCGTCGTCGTGCTTTTGGGCCTCTGGGGCCTGTTCTCGACGGCGGCTCCCGTCGGCTGGTGGAGTTGGGTCGCCAAGGCGATGCCGCACAATGCGGAGGCTGGAGGCGGGTTGATGGTCGCCGTGATCCAGACCTGCATCGCCCTCGGCTCCACGCTGGGCGGGCTGCTGTTCGACTCCGCCGGGTACCACTCCACCTTCCTGGTCAGCGCCGGCGTACTTTTCATCGCGTCACTGCTCGCGCTCGGAACAGCGAGGGCCACCCGACGCGCCACCGCGTGAGGCTCGCAGCCCGGGCGCTCCACTACTACAGCGAGGGCGCTATTCGATCCGCGAGATCACCGGGCCAGACCCGGAAACACTCCCGTATTCGCTGGCGGCCCAGGAGGCGAGCAATTGCATACGCTCAGCGGAGGGCGAACCCGGCTCCGCCGAGTAGATCGTCAGGGTCAGGCCGGGTTCAGCGGCCATCTCCAGGCCCTCATAGGCCAACGTCATCTCCCCCACCACGGGATGGACGAACGTCTTGAAGCCCGCCCCGTGTTGGCGAACATCGTGCGAACCCCAACGACGGCGGAACTCGTCACTGCGGGTGCTCAACTCGCCGATCAGGTCATGCAGGTCTTTGTTATGGGGGTCGCGTGCTGCCTCGGTCCGCAGGATCGCGACAGTGATATCTGCGAACAGTTCCCAATTCGGATAGAAGTCATGGGCGTTTTCAGCCAGGAACATGTGCCTGGCAATGTTCGGCGGCTCTCCCGGCATGTCGTAGACATCTTTGTAAAACGCACGGGCCAGGAGGTTCCCGGCCAGCAGATCCATCCGACCGTTCCGGACAAAGGCCGGCCCGGCAGTTACAGCGTCCAAGGCCCACTGCAGGCTCTGATGGGGCAGCCAGGACTTGGGGTTCCGCCGCCGCGGTGGACGAGCGACCGGACTTGCTGCATGGGCCAGGTTGAAAAGGTGGTCGCGTTCAGCGTCGTCAAGCTGGAGAGCCTTCGCCAAACTGTCGAGCACCTCCGCCGATGCCCCGCTGATCGCACCACGTTCCAGCTTCGTGTAGTACTCAACACTCATCCCGGCCAGGAAAGCGACCTCCCCACGCCGCAACCCAGCGACCCGGCGCTTGATCCCTTCAGGCAGTCCCACTTGGGCCGGCGCTACTTTGGCCCGGCGGGAGATCAGAAAATCCCGGACCTCTGCTCGATTGTCCATGCATTTACGGTAGACGCGAAACATTCCCCTAGGGAGTCCCTCCCGGTACCCCTTCAGCGCAACCCTGGAGATCACTAGTCGGAGATCAGTTTCGCTTACGCTCGCCCCTCCCTCTCGCCAGCCCTTGCCTGACGCCGCGGATCGAACGACAACGGTTGCTCGCGCACCGCCGATAGTCCGCATTCGAGCGCTCCCAGCACGACGCCGTCGGCCGCTAACGTGGAGGCGGCCAGGACCGGTACGGGCGCCTCGAAGTGATCTTCCAGGACGGCGGTTGCCTTGCTCAGGACCGGTTCAAGGGCCGCGGCGACCGCACCGGCCACGATGACTTTGTCGACGTCCAGGAGGCTCGCCAGGACGTGGGCGATGCGGGCCAGCCGCTCCCCCAACCGGTCGACGATGCCCAGGGCGGTGATGTCGCCGTCGGCCGCCGCGTTGAACACCGCTTCGGCGGATAGCTGTTCGGCGGGGATCCGGGCCAATATCGAACCCGAAGGCAGTGCCCCGGCCCGGCTCGCGTCCACTGCCCATTGCCTGCCCAGCAGGCCCAGGCCCTCGGTGGAGCCCACCCCTTCGACGACGTTCAGCAGGCGCATTTCACCGGCACCGCCGCGCGGTCCCCGCAGGAGCATCCCGTCGATGACCAGTCCGGCGCCGAAGCGCTCCCCGGAGAGCAGTGCCGCGAAGGATCCGCCGTGGGTGCCGCGGGCCCGCTCGGCGAGCGCAGCGAGGTTGGCGTCGTTGTCAACGATCGTTTCTCCACGGTCGGCGAGGACCGTGGGGAAGTCCGGATTCATGTTGTCCCAGAACTCATTGTTCCGGGGCGAGCGGCCGTTTTCGTCAACGGGCGCGGGCACTCCGATCACCGTCAGGAACACGCCGGCAGGATGGACGGCTGCCAATCCCAGCGCCTCGTCGACGGCGGCGCGTACGGTCGTCCGGCGGGCGGCACCGTCCTGGCTGTCCAGGGCATGGGTGGCCCGGGCCAGGATAGTTCCGCGAAGGTCCGAGACGACCGCCGTCACCGTGTGCTGGCCGGCGTCGACCCCGACGACGTGTCCGACGTCGTTCCGCAGGCGGTACCGCCGGGCCGGCCGGCCTTTGACGTACTGTCCCGCTTCGCGGGAATCGCCCACCTCTTCGATCCAGCCCCGATCAACCAGTTCGTCACACAGCCCGAGCACCGTGGTACGGGTCAGGCCCGTTACCGCCATGGCCTCGGTGGCCATGAACGTTTCCGCTTCGAGGGCGTGGCGGAGTACCGCGCCCATGTTGATCTTCCGGAGCAGCTGCGTCGACGCCCCCGCGTCATCTTGGAACATTCCTTGACCTTATCCCCGGCATTCATGCAAGCTTTAGTCCACGTACTAAATTTAGTTCCTTTATTTACTACGTGGATTTATGTTTTGAGGCGCGTCGCGGCCAGCGATGCGTGAACCAAGTCAAAGGAGACCATGTGGTGCTTGCAGTCCAATCGAGCGGGCAGCGGCGAGTGAGCAGACGATCGTTCCTGCTCGCAGCGGGTGCTCTCGGGGCCGGTTTCGCCCTTGACGGTTGCGCGCCCGCGCAGTCGTCGACGGCGGCCACGGAGATCACGTTCTATGTGTCGAAGCCCGAAGTGATCGGCTACTTCGACCGGGTGATCGAGCAATTCCACAAGAGCCAGGACGCGGTCCGTGTGGTCCGCGACTCGACGTCGAGCATGTCTGCCGACTTCGTGCGCAACCAGCCACCGGACCTGGGGTGCTGGAACTACAACTTTGCGGTCGCGGAATTTGTCAAACACGGCGCCCTCAGCGACTTGTCCGACATGGCAGAGGCCAAGTCGATCAACCCCAAGCTGTGGCCGTTGGTGGACCAAACGGCACAGTATCCCGGGCGGACCAGCGCCATCCCGTATTCCGTGATGGCCGCATCCGTCATCTACAACAAGGACGTCTTCGCCAAGCATGGTCTGTCCGTTCCGACCACCAGGTCGCAGCTCGTGAAGATCTGCCAGACCCTGCAGGACGCCAACATCGCGCCTTTCTACAACACCATCAAGGACACCTGGACGGTCGGACAGGGAATGTTCGACTACAGCGTCGGCGGCATGGTGGACGTTCCGCGTTTCTTTTCCGCGCTCGGCAGCGAGGGCACGTCCCTGAACGCCGGCTCCGCGGCGTCTTTCCAAAAGGACTTCAAAGCCCCGATGGACCGGATGCTCCAGCTTGCCGCGTTTGCGAACAAGGATGCTGCCAGCCGTGGCTACGCCGACGGTAACCTCGCGTTCGCCCAGGGCAAGGCCGCGATGTACATGCAGGGTCCGTGGGCACTGAATGAAATTGCCAAAACCGCCCCGGCGCTGAAGCTGGGTACGTTCCCGCTGCCCGTGACCGACGACCCGGCCGACCTGAAGGTGCGCGTGAACGTGGACCTGGCCCTATGGATCCCCGAGGCCTCACGGAAGAAGGACGCGGCACGCCAGTTCCTGTCCTTCCTCATGCGCCCGGACATCAACGACAAGTACAACGCCGACAACAACGGCTTCGGTGTCCGCAAGGATGCGCCGCCGGCAAGCAACCCGGCCCTGGCCGGGATGCAGAAATACTACGACGACGGCGCGTTCTACCTGGGTGCCTCGCAGCTCATTCCCGCGTCGATTCCGGTATCGAACTACGCCCAGTCGATCGCACTGGGCAGCGCGCCCGACGCCCTACTGAAGACCTTGGACGCCGACTGGGCACGCCTTGCCCTGCGCAACGTCTGACCCGCTCCCGCACGAATTGAGTTCCGCTATGTCCTTAATACGCACGTCGCGCCCGTCCCGCACCTCAAGCCCGTCGCGGAAGCGGCGCGTTGAACCCGTGTTCTACGCATTCCTCCTCCCCACCGTCCTTGCCTTCACCCTGGCCATCACCGTCCCGGCCCTCATGGGCATCACCCTGAGCTTCACCGATTCGGTCGGATTCGGTGAGTTCAAGTTCATCGGCCTGACAAACTACATCGCGGCTTTCTCCGACCCGGCCATCCTCAAGGCCTACGGCTTCACCATCGGATTCGCGCTGGTGACCGTGGTCCTTGTCAACGTCGTGTCCTTCTTCCTCGCACTTGGCTTGACCGAGAAGATCCGCGCGAAGGTCGCCCTGCGCGCCGTATTTGTCCTGCCCATGGTCATTTCGGGCATCGTGATCGCCTACGTTTTCAACTTCCTGTTCTCCAACTCCCTCCCGGACTTTGCCACGGCGATCGGACTCAAGCCGCTGGAAACGTCCATGCTGGCCAACCCGGATCTCGCCTGGCTCGCCCTGGTGCTGGTCACCGCGTGGCAGGCTGTCCCCGCCACGCTGCTGATTTACATTGCCGGGATCCTGTCCATCCCCGCCGACGTCTACGAAGCCGCAGCCCTCGACGGAGCCACCGCCTGGCGGAAGCTGGCATCCATCACGATCCCGCTGGCGGCCGGCTACATCGTGATCAACGTGATCATGGGGTTCAAGGGCTTCATGAACGCCTACGACGTCATCGTCGGCCTGACCGGAGGCGGTCCCGGCACCTCAACCACCAGCGTCGCGATGTCCATCTTCAACGGCTTCGGCAGCGGCGACTACTCCTACCAGATGGCCAACGCAACCATCTTCTTCCTGATCGCCATCGTCATCGCGCTGCTGCAACTGCGTGCCACCCACGGAAAGACGACCTTCTGATGAGCATCCAAACCCTTCGCAAACCCAGCACCACTGCGCGGCCCATCGGCAGGGGTACCAGTTCGCGCCCGCGCAGGAACCGCACGCAATTCACCCGCTGGGCGCTCACCATTGTCCTGGCCCTCTGCTCGCTCACAGTCCTCGTTCCCCTCTACGTCACTGTCTGCATGGCCTTCAAGACCACCGGCCAGGCCGTGGACGGGAACGCCTTCTCACTCCCGGGACCATGGAGCCTGGACGGCTTCGTCCAGGCTTGGACCCTGACGAACTTCCCGCGCAGTTTCGCCGTCTCGGTCGGAGTCGCCGCCCTCAGCGTGGCAGGCACCATCATCCTCAGCGCCCTGGCCGCCTTCGCGATCTCCCGCAACTGGGACCGTCGGCTGTTCCGCTACTCGTTCTTCTACCTGCTGGCGGCCATGTTCCTGCCGTTCCCCGTCGTCGCACTGTCCCAGGTGAGCCTCAGCGGCATGGTCCACCTGGACAACCCCATCGGCGTCGCCATCCTGCACATCATGTTCCAGCTGTCATTCAGCGTCATGCTGTTCACCGCGTTTCTGCGTTCCATCCCGACCGAACTCGAAGAAAGCGCCCGCATCGACGGGGCCAGCACCGGCCAGGTGTTCTGGCGCCTGATCTTCCCGCTCCTGGCACCCATGAGCGCCACCGTCGGGATCTTCGCCTTCCTGGCCTCTTGGAACGACTACATGATGCCCGCACTCATCGTTTCCAACCCGGCGTTGCAAACGCTGCCTGTGCTGCAACAGATGTTCCAAACGCAGTTCAGCAACAACTACAACGTCTCGTTCGCTTCCTACCTCATGGCCATGGCACCGTCGATCATCGTGTACCTGTTCGCTCAGCGCTGGGTGATGTCAGGCCTGACACAGGGCGCTATCAAGTAAGACCCGCCGCTCGGGCTTTGGTCAGGACGGTGTGAGGCGGTCGAGGACTGCGTCCAGGCCTTCCCCGACGGCGGCAAAGGTGCCTTTGGATGCGAGGTGGCGGGCGAACTGTTCATTCAGGCCACCCTCGGTCGAGTGTGCACGGGCCAGGGCAGCGAAGTCGACCTCTTCGGTGTTCATTTCTTCCGCCAACTCGCTGAAGGTCGCGGCAACGTACCGGCGGGCGTCCCGGGCAGCGATGCCGTGGGCTGCCCGAGCACTTCTTCGGCCTGTTCCGGAAGAACGCTCAGGACAACCACGTCGCTCTGGTCAACGCCAAGTATGCCGAAGGTGGTCATGCGAAAGTCCTTCGATTGAGGGGAACCCAACAACTTCAGTCCCTTGGTGGCCGAGTGGTTGATCGGGCGATGAGGGTAGCGGTAGTCGCAACGTCCATAGGTGGGGCTTCGGAGTCGGCGAGGCGTCGGGTGATCGCGGACAGCGTCGCCTCAACCGTGAGGTTCACGTCCTGATGGATCGCCGTGAGGTCGTTGTAGGACAGCGAAGCGATATCGCTGTCGTCATAGCCGGTGACCGAAATTGCGCCGGGGACGTCGACGCCGGCCTGCCGGAACGTGGCGAGCAGCCCGGCGCCGCAGTGGTCGCTGCAGCCGATCACCGCCGTCGGGAGCTTCTCCCTGGCGAGGAGCGTTCGGGCGGCCGTCGCTCCGTCTTCCTCGCCGAAAGCGACTTCGACGACGTCGATCTCCCCCGCGAGTCCTTGCGCCGCCATCGCGGCGCGATACGTTTGCGCACGATCCGGGCCCACGACGCCTCCCAGGCCTCCCGCGTATGCGATCTCGCGATGTCCCAGGCCGGCGAGATGGGAGACAAGTAGCGCGAGTCCGGCGTCGTCGTCGGTTCGGACGACGTCCGCGCGGGGTTCCCTGGATCTCTCGCCCATCCACACCACGGGCATCAGTTCGAGGGCGCGCTTCAGGGCCGGTGATTCCGGATCCGGGTTGTAGCAAGCCAGTGCCCCGACCCTGTGTTCGAGGAGCTGTGAGATTACAACCTCCGTGGTCCGTCGCTCGGTGACCGGGCCGAGCACAACACCGTATCCCTCCTCGGCGGCACGCTCCAGAAGCCGCTCCACAACGCGGCCTTCGAATGAGTTCATGGCGCTAAAAAGGACCCCGATAAGATGGGTACGGCTTTGCCGGAGCAACCGGGCGGAAGCATTCGGCCTGAAATCAAGCTCGGCTGCGGCGGCCAAAACTAGTTTGCGCGACGCCTCGCTCGGCCCGGAAACACCGCGGAACACCATGGAAACCAGTTGCCGGGACACGCCCGCCCGTGCTGCGACGTCGCTCATCGTTGGCAACCTGTCGGGTCCTGTTTCCGTTGCGGTCCCGCGTTTCTGCCCCGAGCTGTCCATCACGCGTCTAATCATATTGCCGGCGTTCGAGGTCACCGTCCGCCGGGGTGCGGCACAAAATCGTATTCCTGGAACACCGCGACCTCGCTCTGCCAGTGCGACTTCACGAAGGCGACATGTGCGGGGTGCGCGTTGTACGCGTCGTAGGCAGCCTGGTCGGCGAAGAGCATGGAGAACTGCCAGCGGAGGTCGCTCTTCGCGCTCACTTGCTTGTTCACTTCGAAGTGCTCGACGCCGTCGATCGCCGCGAGCGTCTCGGCGGCGGTAGTCAGGAACTGTGTTTCGGCTTCCGATCCGGGTTCGTGTACCAGCCGGAAAGCGACTGTGTGGCGGATCGGGGCGCCTGCTGGCTCGGGCGCAGCTTGGCTGTCAAGGCGCCATTGAAGAGCCTCAACTACTAGTGCGTGATCTGCATCGTCGGAGATGCCAGAAACGACGGCGACACCGACGGATGTCCCTCGCACACGGATCGGGAATCCTCCGCCGCTGAGGGTGTGGGTGAGCGGGTCGAGGCCGAGCCGGGCAGACTCTTCTTCAATTCCGTAGGTGAGCAGCCGCTGCGTGGTGAGCCATGAATTCGCGTCATAGCGGCGCACGAGCGCGGCTTTGCGTTCCATCCATTGGTCGTTGTCGGCTGAGGTGCCCTTCAAACCTGTGTGGAAGACCCGCTGCTCGCCGAGCCAGATTGCAGCGGTTACCGGCATTGACCGCTCCCGGGCGGTCGCCACGATGCGCTGCCCAACAGCCCAAGCGTCGGCATGCCCAAAAGCCGGGAAGTCGATCGCGCGATCCTGGTCGATCAGTTGGTCAAGTGTGTGGACGGGGAAGTTTGTCATGAGTGCCGCTTCTCTTCGTTGTGAATTCAGGAAAGGGTCGCCGCTGCGATTTGCCGCCTGGCTTCGTCGATGGTGGACATGACCGAGACGATTTCCCCATGGGGATGCAGCGGTGACTCTGTCCGGCCTTCGGAGACATACGATGCGAATGCTGTCGCCTGGTAGCCGAGCCCATCATGAAGGGTTCCGAACGTGTCGTCCCGCCATGTCTCTGTCGTCTCGGACCCGATCTGACCGGTCGTGAGCGTCACTCCTGTGGGGCCGAAGAACGGGCTCGCGATGTCAATGCGCCCGCTCGAACCCATGATCGAAGCGACGACGGGCATGGAAGTGACCAGCGACGTGGACACGAGTGCTGTCGCCCCACTGGCCGAGGTCAGGAGCAGGTCGGCGCGGGCATCAACTCCCGTCGGTGCAAGCTCGCCGACGGCGGTGACCGTGCTTGGTGCGCCGAGCACCGACGATGCGAACGAGATTGGATAGACCCCCGCATCGAGCAGCGCTCCCCCACCGAGTTCAGCGCTCCACAACCGGTGAGCAGGATCCATTGGCATGTTGAAGCCAAAATCGGCCCGGACCAGCCGGACATCACCGACGGCCCCGTCGTCCAGGAGTTGGCGGACAATGTCAGCCTGAGGGAGGTAGCGCGTCCACATCGCCTCCATGACGAGGACTCCGGCCGCGCGTCCGGCTTCCGTGATTGCCTGGCCTCGCTCGCCGACATCGCGACCGGTTTCTCAATAAGTACGTGCTTGCCGGCGTTGATCGCCTCGAGCGCGAGGTCATGGTGCACCGGGTGCGGGGTTGCGATGTAGACGACGTCGACGGCGGGGTCCGCAATGAGCGCGGACGGGGACTCCAGAACGGTCGGGATGCCGTGTTCTTGCGCGAATGCTTGTGTTTTCGCGTCATCGCGGGCAGTCACTGCGACCGCACGCTGCCCGGTGTGGGCGTGGATGGCGCGCACAAAACGTGCTGCGATCCCTGTGCCAATAACGCCCCAGCGGAGGGCCGGCACGGATCCCGCGGCAATGATTTTCGGGGCGGGCAGTGCGAGAGACATGAGGGCGCCTTTTCTGGGTGGAATCAGAATTTAGCTCGTGCTATTAGCTCGAGCTAAATGGAGGATAGCACGTTCTTCTTGGTGCTTTGAGTGAGGGTGACGTCGTCGAGGTACATCCAGGTGTCATCGGCGGGGGTGGATCCGTCGAGGTGGACGTTGAACCAGAGCGTGACGGTCTGGCCCTTGTAGGCGGACAGGTCCGCGGTGAGCTGGGTCCAGGTGCCGTTGTTGTTGCAGAGTTTGAACAAGCTGGCCAAGGTGGTTCCACTGGTAGTGCGGACCTGGGCTTCCATCCAGTCGTACTGGCACGTGGTGGTGTTGCAGGTGTCGTCCGCGGTGTGCGGCTGGTACCAGAAGCTCAGCGTGGACGTTCCCGTCGCCCTCCGCCCCCGAGGGCAGGCCCAGCAACGCCGAGCCGGTTCCCGTATGGGCAACGTTGGAGGCAACAGGTGCCCGGACGCCTCCGGTCGTCCATCCGCTGAGCCCGGACTCGAAACCACCGTTGATGATGGTCGAGCTTGTTGTCCCCGTCGGCGTGACCGGCGCCGACGCAGCGGACGCCGCCGACGTGCCCACCGCGTTGGTGGCCGTCACCGTGAACGTATACGCGGTGCCGTTCRTCAGMCCGGTGACAGTCGCCGTCGTCGCGGGCGGGTTCCCCGTCACGGTGACCGGGGTCAGTGCCGTAGCRCCCRCATGCGGSGTSACMGCGTACGAGGTGATCGCCGACCCGCCGTTGYTYGGCGCSGTCCAGGACACGACGGCGGACCCGTTACCCGCCGTCGCGGTCACCCCCGTGGGAGCCGCAGGCGCCGTCGCAGCCGCCATCGGCGTGACCGGCGCCGACGCAGCGGACGCCGCCGACGTGCCCACCGCGTTCGTTGCCGTAACCGTGAACGTATACGCGGTACCGTTCGTCAGCTACGAGGTGATCGCAGAACCACCATTACTCGGCGCCGTCCAGGACACGACGGCGGACCCGTTACCCGCCGTCGCCGCCACCCCCGTGGGAGCCGCAGGCGCCGTCGCAGCCGCCATCGGCGTGACCGGCGCCGAGGCTGCCGACGCCGGGGAGGTACCGACCGCGTTGGTGGCCGTAACCGTGAACGTGTACGCGGTGCCGTTCGTCAGCCCGGTGACGGTCGCCGTCGTCGCTGGCGGGTTCCCCGTCACGGTGACCGGGGTCAAGGCGGTAGCGCCCGCATGCGGAGTGACAGCGTACGAGGTGATCGCCGAGCCGCCGTTACTCGGCGCCGTCCAGGACACGACGGCGGATCCGTTACCCGCCGTCGCCGCCACCCCCGTGGGCGCTGCAGGTGCCGTCGGTCCGGCTGGCGTGACGTCGATCATGGAGTAGTCGTCAGCGGTGATGGAGCCGTTGGATTGGATGTTCAGCCCGTAACTGATACCGGATGCGCCTGCCGGAAGGGCCGGTGTGGTCCAGGTTATTTGGGTCCAGTTGCTGGCGGCGTTGAACAGCGGGCTTGCGGTCCAGTAGGTCCAATACCCGGTTCCGGTGCGGTAATAGACCTCGAATTGGGTGATGACGTCGGATTGGTACCAGGCACTGAGCTGATAGATATGACCCGGTGTCCCTGTAGGTGAGCAGCCGCCAAGGTCCAGGGCAGGCAAGAGTTTAGCGTCACCGCTGACATAGCCGCTCATCGTCAGCAACTCGGCATTGTTGCCTGTGTGGCCGGGCGAGACGACGGAAAAGCTAGGCGTATTGGTGCCGTATCCGCCCGCTGCCCAGCACTGCGGAATCCCGTTGGTCAATGTTTCCAGGCTGGGGTTCTGGATCATGTTGGTGCCTTGCGGGGGCGGCGGGGGCGCGGCAGGGCCAAGGACGGCTGGTTGGACTGCGCCGCCGACGACCTGGTCAACCGTCTTCACGGCAACGCTGCCGGCGGTCTGTTGTTGGGCCAGCCAGGAGGCGAATTGGTTGAACAAGGTGGGGCTGATGGTCAGGGTCGGGTCGGTATTTGTCGCGATGTGGTGGAAGGTCAGTTGGACCCAGCCGCCGCCGGCGGCCTGTGCCTTGGTCACGCTGTCCTCAAGGTTCTGAAGGGTCCAGGTGCTGTCCACTTCCTCGGGCGCCGCAGTGTCATAGGCGTTGGCAGGCGGGATGCTTTCAGCGGCGGGCAGACCCGGGTCGTCCTTGCTGTAGAGGTCACCGAGCCCGCGTGCACTGTTGAAACCGCAGTTCTTCACGATGGTCTGCACTGAGGCATTCTGGTCAGCGAAGGGATAGGCGAAACTGGTGACTTTAAAGCCCATGTTCATCAGGGCGACCCGGCCATTGCACACCTGGCGCGTCACCTCATCCGAGGTCAGGTTGATCAGGTCCGGGTGGGTGACCGTGTGTCCACCGATTTCGTTGCCGTCGGCCGCCAGTTGCTGCAGGTTTGCCGAGGTCAAGTAGCTTGGCTGGTCGATCCACCCGGAGACGGTATAAAAGGTGCCGTGCAGACCAAGGTTCTTCATCGTGGCTGCAGCAGTCAACTGATCCGCGTTGCTGTCATCGAAAGTCAGCGAGATGACGGTATTGGCGGCGGCATGGGCGGGCACACCAAAGCCCGTCAGGACAGCGAGGACCATCGCGGCCCACACGCCGGCAGCCTTCCACCGGCCGCCGGTATGGCTTCCGGCTATTTCCCTGCGCCGCGCCAGCTCTTTCCGGGTTCGAAGGCATCCCCAGGTGGAAAGCATTTCACTCACTGTCCAATCAACGGCGGAGAAGACGGCCAGGCATGGGGTTTCCCGCACATGGCATGCGCTGACAATACGCGGCGTGTCCGATGGACGTCGCGAGTGTGCTTCACCCGGCCTTGCGGCCGCCGTTCGGCGGTGGGCACTCTAGGAGTAATTAACTCGATGACCCAGCCCTCCGCCGTCGTGCTCCCTCGCGGCACGTTCGTACGCAGCCTGGCCGGTTTATGCTGTGAGGGAGGTGGTCCCTATGCCGCAGACAATGATCGAGGAGGGTCGCCGGTTCTATGCCGCGCAGGCCTGGATGGCCGCGCTCGAGGCCTTCGAACGTGCCGACCGCGACGTTCCCGTGCCGGGCCCGGACCTTTTATCGTGGGCGTTCAGCGCGTTCCTGGTCGGCCGCGAGCAGCAAAGCCTGGAAATATTGACACGCGCGTTCCGGGGCTTCTTGGATGCCGGTGACGCCGCGCCGGCCGCCCGAACGGCTTTCTGGCTTGCTTTCGCCCACGAGATGCACGGTGACCCGGTACGTGCTGAGGCGTGGGGCCGGCGGCTCGCTGCCCTCGTCGAGGATGCCGGGCTCGATGCCGAGCGGGCCCTGGTGTGCTCGGGGCTGGGGCATGCCGCGCTCTCATCCTCGGAGCCGGCCGGGATCGAGCGCGCTCTTGAGCTCTCGCGCCAGGCCATCGAGATTGCCCGGCCTGCCGGGGACACGGACACTGCCGTGCTTTCGAGCCTGAGCGCCGGGTGGGCTCTGTTGCGCTTGGGCAGGAGGGCTGCGGGACTGGCTGAGCTGGACGAGGCCATGGCCGTGGTGAACTGTGGGGACGTCCCTACCCCGCTGGTGAACGGGGTTGCCTATTGTTCGGTCATTTCCGCGTCCCTGCGGATGCTGGATGTCGCCCGGGCACGGGAGTGGACAATGGCGGCGTCGGATTGGTGTGCCGGGCATCCGGAGCTCGTGCCGTTCCGGGGCGAGTGCCTCGTGCACCGGTCGGTAGTCAAAATGCTCGACGGCGACTGGCCGGGTGCGCTGACCGAGGCGGTCCGAGCGGGCGAGCGGCTCAGGGCCGCGGACGTGGGGCCGGCGAGCTATCAGTTGGGAGAGCTGCACCGGTTGGCTGGACGCTTCACCGAGGCCGAGGAAGCGTACCGGGTGGCGAATTCCGCCGGGCGCAGGCCGGAGCCGGGACTCATGCTGCTCAGGCTCGCCCAGGGCCGCACGGACGCGGCCGTCCTCTCAGCCAGAAGGCTTGAACGGGAGACGGAGGGCGACGTGGAGCGTTCGGAGCTCTTGCCTGCCTATGTGGAGGTGATGGCGGCCGCGAGCGCCCTTGAGGAGGCACACTCGGGGGCCGAGGAACTCCTCAGCCTTGCCCGGGCTCTGCCCTCGGCCTTGCTCACCGCACGTGCCGTGACCGCCATCGGGACCGCGCGCTTCACCGCGGGAGACGCCGTGGACGCGGCCGGAAGTCTTCGGGATGCGTCCATCCGGTGGCACGAACTGGGCCTGCCCTATTCGGAGGCGAGATCACGGGCGCAGCTCGGACGGTGCTACGCGGCCCTCGGGGACGACGAGGCCGCTTCCCTGGAGTTCGAGGCTGCCCGCGCGGCCTTCGAGCGGCTGGGTGCCGCGCCCGACCTTGCCGCCCTGCCGGGCAGCGCGCCGTCGCCGTCCGGGCCGCTGACCGCCCGCGAGATGGACGTCGTCCGCCTCGTGGCCAAAGGACTCACGAACCGCGCCGTCGCCGAGCGTCTTGTGCTGAGCGAGAAAACCGTCGCACGGCATCTGGCGAACGTCTACAGCAAGCTCGGCATCGCCTCCCGGGCCGCCGCGACCGCCTATGTGTATGACCACGGGCTGCTCTGACACCATCCTCCGGCCCTGCATAGAATGACCCATCTGCCCCGCTGCCGTGGTTGCATCATCCGCCCGAAGCGCTGACCGGACGGCTTCGCTTACGGTCGTAGCAGAAGCCCGCACAGGGCGGGTCCGAAATATCGGGAGGGCATCATGGCAGCTAACCAGCCCCTCGCGCCGGCAACGGCCAGCACGGGCAGCCGGAGTGTTGAGACGGTCATCGTGGGCGGCGGACAGGCCGGGCTCGCGACGGCCTATTGGCTTACCCGGGCGGGCCGGGAGTGCGTCGTTCTCGAAGCCCGGGACCGTGTCGGCGACCAGTGGCGTGAACGGTATGACTCGCTGCGGCTCTTCACCGCCGCACGAGTCGACGGCCTTCCCGGAATGCCGTTCCCGGGACGGAAATCGGCGTGGCCGACCGGCAGGGAACTCGCGGACTATCTGGAAAACTATGCAGCCAACCTTGGCGCGGCGGTCCGCACCGGGGTGCGCGTGCTCGACGTCGAAGTCGTCACGGGCGGTGGGTTCGCGGTCTCCACGACGGATGGTGACCTCCAAGCCGTGAACGTTGTGCTCGCGGCCGGCAGCGACGCCTCGCCAAAGGTCCCCGACGTCGCGGCCCAGCTTGATCCGGGCATCCGCCAGCTTCATTCCAGTCAGTACCACAACCCCGCACAACTGCTCCAGGGCCCGGTGCTCGTCGTCGGGGCCAGCCAGTCCGGCGCCGACCTCGCCCTCGAAGCGGCCCACGCCGGCCACCAGACATGGCTCTCCGGGCGGAACCACGGACAAATCCCGATCAACGAGCGTATCGCCGGTCCGCTCTTCTGGTTCGCCGCGAACCACGTCCTCACCCTTCGCACTCCGATCGGACGCAAGCTGCGCCCTGCCATCCGCCGCGGCGGCTCCCCGCTCATCCGCACCAAGCGGGCCGACCTGGACGCCGCCGGGGTGCACCGCATGACTGCCCGGACAGTGGGCTCACAGGACGGACGCCCCGTCCTCGAGGACGGCACGGTGCTCGACGTCGCCAACGTCCTTTGGTGCACCGGCTACCGCCCCGACTACTCGTTCGTCCACCCGGCCGCCATCGGACCCGACGGCTACCCCGCAGAAACAGGAGGCGCCGCCGACGGCGTCCCCGGCCTGTTCTACGTCGGCCTCATCTTCCAAAGCGGCTTCTACTCACATCTGGTGGGCGGAGCAGGGCGGGACGCACGCGTCATCGCCGACCGCATCAGTGCCCGTACCCTCGCCGGGCATCCCGTGGCCATGCAGGGCTGGTGACCGGGGCTGGTCCGTTACCCTGGCCAGCGCGCGCAACTGGTCAGTGCAACATTGGGACCGGAACCGGGTTTGAGCCGAAGGACGACACCGAATCGCGAGTCCGGTGAACCGGGGGGGCTGACCCGTTCATGGCCATGGACCGGAGGATCCGGCCGGTGGAGTAAAGTCCGGCGTTCAGGCTGGACAGGGCCGAGGCCAGGACGACGAAGTTCATGACGGATGCGGCTGTTTTCCCTGTTTGGGCGTCCCCGAGGTGGGAGAAGAACGTCACGAACGGTGATTCGCCGCCTTTGTAGGCGGTGAACGGCAGCAGCAAGGACAGCAAGAGGAAGCGGCCCGGAAACCATCGCACAGAACTTCATCCGCTGCGCGAAGAAGACTCTCCGCGATGGGCGCGGAGGTCAGGGCAAGACTCAACTCGGTAATCCATGAAAAGCGGAACCAAACTTTCCCTGTCGCAGCTTGGTCGAGTTGCGGAGCCCGCCTGGCGTATTGTCCGCGAACTGGCCTCCTGCTAATACTGACGACAAGCGGGCTAGCGCAGCCGACAAGAATGGATTTCTCCCGACTCCGGAGGTTGGCCATGGTCCAGTATTCGTTCCTCACACGCTGGGATCTCGAAGGGCCCATCGAAAGAGTCTGGGACACCATCATTGACGTCGATTCCTATCCGCAGTGGTGGAAGTACGTCGCGGGTGTCGAACTGGTTCGGCCCGGCGACGAGGCAGGAATCGGGGTCATTCACCGTGTGCGCTGGACTACCGCGCTTCCATATTCGCTGACGATAGAGACCGAAGTCGTGCGCCGCGAGCCTCCGCACGTGCTTGAGGTCATAGCCCGGGGCGAACTGCAGGGGTCTGGCCTTTGGGAGCTCACACAAGCCGATGGAACAACAACTGTCATTTACCGGTGGAAGGTGAGCACAACCAGGACCTGGATGAACCTGACCAGCCCGGTCCTGCGACGCGCCTTCGCACGGAACCACGACGTCCTGATGAAAGCAGGCGGAGAGGGCCTGGCCCAACGTCTCGGAGCTCGCATCACGGTCAACAGCACACGCGATGGTCGGAGCCCTGCGTAGGGAGTCCGAGGCCATGCCATAAGGTGAGGTCACTACGCTCGACGCGTGAGCGCAATGAGCCCCCTAGATAAATGGCGGTCTGTCGTAGCCCTTGGTGGGTTTACGGTTCAGCGAGCCCGCGGTACGCAGACGGCTGGAACTCCGGTCGCCCCCAAGGCCTAGGGTGCGGCAAGGATTTCAATCATCGCGAGGTTCCACTGGTCCGATGTCGGGGACGTGTCATTGATCGTCACCGGTGTGCCGTTCGTGGCTGTGGTGGAGTTCTGTCGCTGGACCCAGTAAGTGTCCCCGGCCGGCGCCAGGTACTGGTCGGCGAGGGTCTGGTTCGGCCCTGGCATGCGGGATATCGGGTTGGACCAGTCCGTGCCGACGCCCCACACCCAGGAGCCTGCCCTCGTGGTGGTGAGGGTGGCAGTCGGTGCGCCGGAGGAGGCGTTCGCGCCAAGTGTTGCTCCTGTCGTGGTGTCTGCGCCGCGGAAGGCGACAACCGTCATGGCGGCCTGCCAACTGCCCGAGGCTTGTGTGGCGGTAACGGTGGCGTTGGACAGCGGGCCGGGGGCGACGGCTTGCCAGATCTCCGCGGTACCTGGCCGCGTGTTGGATCTTTGTCGGAGTGTCCAGGTGAGCCCTGCGCCGGAAACGCCGGCAATCCGGGCCGAATTCGCGGAGTTCGGTCCGTCCGAACTGATGAAGGCAAGGAGGAGTTCGTTGGTGCCCGTGGTTGTCACACCGGGGGCGCTGATCGTCGTCGTGCTGGTTCCTTGGTGGACGGAGACGATCTTGTCGATCGTGATTCCACTGGGCGCTGCGACGGCTTGCGCGGTGGCGGTGTTCGAGGGCGGGCTGACGTTGCCTGCCGCGTCGAGGGCGACGACGGTGTAGGAGTAGGTCGTGCCGGCGACCACCGAAGTGTCGGTGTAGCTGGTTGATGCCGAGGTCCCGATCACGGTTCCGTCGCGCGAGACCTGGTACGAGGTGACGCCCACGTTGTCCGTGCTGGCCGTCCACGTCAAGGCGATCTGTCCTGGAGAGGCTGACGCCGCCAGGTTCGCCGGCGCTGTTGGAGGCGTGGTGTCCTGGCTCGGCGCCGGCAACCGGATCATGCCTGCCGTGGACGGAACACCATTGCCGTCAACGATCGAGAGCATGTAGTACCCGGGAGGGGCGTAGTTGCCGTTGACGGGCATTTGAACGTTCAGCCCGCCCGTGGCCTGCGTGAAGTTCAGGGTCATGGCCCGCGCGTTCTGGTCGAAGGCATGGGTCACGGATCCTGTCTTGATCAGAGACACGGATTGGATCCGGGACGCATCCGGTGTTCCGATGAACGCCGTCGAACCGTATTGGACGCTGCCCGGTACGCTGGAGATGCTCGGCCGCGGGCCTTTGAAGAGGTACGGCGGGGAGTAGATCTGGTAGCTTTTCTGGTCCGCGACCCCGTTGTCCCCGCCGCTGCCGGACACGAAGACCCGGCCGTCCGGGAGCAAGACGGCCACCGAGTGGTAGAGGCGGGGAACCGACATCGGCGCCATGGTGCTCCAGGTTCCCGCGGCCGGTTGCCAGACCTCGGCCTGCATCACGGCTTTGCTGACATCCTGACCCGATTTGTCGGTTCCGCCGCCCGTGGCAAGCACTGTGCCATCCGGAAGATTCGTCAGGTTCACGAAGCTGCGGGGGAACGCCATCGGGGCCGCCGCCTGCCATGCCGGGCTTGGCACGTTCATGTCCAGGGTGTAGGCGGAATTGGCGGATTGCCCCGTGAAGCCACCGTCCGAGGCGGATCCGGCCTTGATGAATTTGCCCGGCGCGTAGTTCGCGATCGAGGCGCCGTCCAGGACACGGGAGTCCACGGTGGCCCATTGCTGCGTGGACACATTCAGGGCCAACGTTGAGGTGGCCTGTTCGGACGCCCCGGCCTGGAGGATGCGGCCGTCGGGCAGCTGGTACATGAAGGGGTAGTACGGGATGCTCTGGTTAGCGCCCGTCAGGTCGGTCCACGAGTTCGTGGTGGGTGAGTAGACCTCCGGGATGGTCACGAGGTCTGTCGAGGTGGTGTTGGCGCCAGAGGTCACCAGGACGCGTCCGTCGGCCAGGGTCGTCGCGGTCGGATACCAGCGGGGGTGGTTCATGGGCGCCAGGGTCTGCCAGGTTCCGGTGGCCGGGTCGAAGGCGGTCACGTTCCGGGTGCCCAGTCCGCCGCTTGTCGCGGTCCCGCCTACGACGAGGATACGGCCGTCGGGCAGGACGGCCTGGCCTGCGCAGAAGAGGTCGACGGCGGCGCTCGGCACCTGGGTGTAGCTGCCTGTCGCGGGATCGAGCAGGTACTGCTGGCCGCCTTGGGAGAAGTCGCCCTGCCATGTGAGAACCTTGCCGGTAGGTGTCAGCGCCGCGTGGATGGACACCTCCGGCCAGGCGACGACAGGTCCCCACGAGCCGACCACCGACGGGTCCGTGCCGGACCCGCTCGCCGTCGTGAAGCTCGCGTCGCCCGAGACGGCAAGATTGCCTGCCGCGTCGGCGGATTTCACCCGGTAGTGGTACAGGGTGCCGGCGGAGAGCCCGGACAATGCCACCGAGTGCGTGGTCTGAAGCGTGGAATCCAGGACCGTGCTCTGGCCGTATGCCGTGGTGGTGCCGTATTCCACCTGCGAGCTGGAAGCTTCGTCGGTGGTCCAGGTGATGGTTGCTCCGCTGGAACCGGGCGTGCCTGCAGACACGGCGGAGATCACGGGCGGAGTGGTGCCCCCTGTTGCCGGCGAGGCCGGAAGAATTTCTATGACGGAGAGGTTCCACTGGTCAGTCGTAGGTGCTGTGTCATTGATCGCCGCGACGGTAGGAGGTGCCGCCGTCGTGATTGCGCTCTGGCGCTGGACCCAGAAAGTATCGCCTTGGCTTGAGAGGTACTCATCGACTTTTGTCTGCCCGGCGCCGACAGTACGCGCGGTGGCCGTGTCCCAGTCGTTTCCCACGCCCCACACCCATGAGCCGGCGCGCGTTGTGGTCAGGGAAGCGTTGGGCGCCCCCGTAGCGGCGTTCCCTGTTCCAACAGCGCCGTCGGTCGCCAAATCCGCGCCGACAAAAGTGGCCACAGTCATCGACGATTGGTACGAGCCCGGGTTGGTGGCCGTGACCGTGGCGTTCGTCAGCACGGTCGGTGCGACGGCCTGCCAGATCTCCGCCGTTCCCCATCGGGTATTGGTCCGTTGGCGCAACCGCCAAGAGAGGCCGCCACCGGCGACCGACGAGAATGACTCTCCCCCGGTGGATTGGGGCCCGTCCGACATGACGAAGGCAAGAAGGAGTTCGTTCGTCTGGCTTGTCGTGAAGGCGGGCGAGACGATCCGTGTCGAAGGGGTGCTCTGGTGCGTGCTGACAATCCGGTCCGTCGCCAGAGGTACGGCAGCTGCCGCCGGCGCGGCTGCCGGGAGCAGACCCACGATGGATCCGGCGACGGCAAGGGACAAGCACGCAAGCAGCGTGAGGGCCCGCCTCAGAAGCCTGATCATGGACTTTTTCCGAACACGGTGATCTCCTCACGGTTCTGCAGAGAAACGCATCACCCATGCCGCCCGACGCGCGGGCCAGGTATGGCGGCGGATGGGAAAGACCTTACTGAGCCGGCATGGCCACCGCCCGAGTAGCGACTACTTGTAAACGTTGCGATGTCTTTCACCGTCTAGTTACTCAGGCTTCAGCCATGCGACGGCAACGCTTCCCAAGAGCATTCCACTTGTGTCATTGACTGAGCATTCCACTTGTGTCATTGTTTTCTTAGAACGTGAGGTACATCACGGAATACCATCACTAGCGGAGAGAACAATGAAGCTCGAAGACATCCTCCTGGGAGTACTCCTGGAACACCCGAGCACGGGTTATGACCTCAAGAAGTACCTCGACGTGCACGGACGGTTCCTCCGGTCCAACACCCAGATGAGCCAGGTGTACCGTTCCCTCACCGCGATGGAAAAGCAGGGCTGGATCACCCACACGGTCGAACCCCGCCCGGGTGCGCAAGACGCCAAAACCTACCGCGTGACGGACGAGGGAGCCACCGTCTTCCTCGACTGGCTCACCGGACCCTACCAGCCGCCGTCGCGGTTCCAGGACCCCGAGTTCGGGGCACGGCTGAGCTTCGCGGGGTTCATGAGCGCCGAGCAGTTGCTCCGACTCCTTGACGTGGAAATCCATACCCGGCAAGAAGAGATCGCCAGGTACCGGTTCCGGGATCGGCGCGAGAACTGGGCACCGACCATTCCGTTTGACGCCGAGTTCGCCGATTCGCTCGGCGAGCGGCTTCACGCCATCGGCGCCGCGGCCATTGACGCGCACGTCGCCGCCATGATCGAGCTTCGCAGGGACCTCCTTGACGGGAAACTATCCTCGCGTTCCCTGACCGCCCTTCCCGGCGACCTGGACCGTTCCGACCTCTCCAGCTGAGCGAACCGACGACGCCGTCCCGCGACTCCGCGCCTAACCCTCCTGAAAGGAACATGATGAGGGCCATTATCCTGATGTTCGACAGCCTCAACAGACACATGCTCGCCCCCTACGCGGACACGATCGTGGAGGCGCCGAACTTCGCCCGGCTCGCGGCACAATCCGTGACCTTCGAGAACTTCTACGCCGGCTCCATGCCCTGCATGCCGGCCCGCCGCGAAATGCACACCGGCCGCTACAACTTCCTGCACCGAAGCTGGGGCCCCCTGGAACCGTTCGACGACTCCATGCCAGAAATCCTGGGCAACGCAGGGATCCACACCCACCTCGCCTCCGACCACCCGCACTACTGGGAAGACGGCGGAGCCACCTACCACCCCCGCTACACCACCTGGGAATTCTTCCGCGGCCAGGAGGGCGACCCCTGGAAGGGCGTCGTCGCCCCGCCGGCGGCAGACGGGGCAGGGCCCGGCGGCGGTGCCCGGGACTGGCGCGCGGGGATGAAACGCCAGGACCTCATCAACCGCTCCTACATGCCCACCGAAGCCGAACACTCCCAGACCCGCACCGTGGACGCCGGCATCCATTTCATCGACACGAACCAGGCCTCGGACCAGTGGATGCTCCAAATCGAGCTCTTCGACCCGCACGAACCCTTCTTCACCCACGACGCCTACAAAGCCATGTACCCCCACGACTACGACGGTCCCGAGTTCGACTGGCCAGGCTACCAGCGCGTCACCGAACCCGAATCCCAGGTCGAACACGCCCGCTACGAATACGCCGCGCTCGTCTCCATGTGCGACAAGTCCCTCGGCCGGGTCCTGGACGCCATGGACAAGTACGACATGTGGAAAGACACCCTCCTGCTGGTCAACACCGACCACGGCTTCCTCCTGGGCGAGCACGGCTGGTGGGCCAAATCCGTCCAACCGTGGTTCAACGAACTCGTCCACCTGCCCATGTTCCTGTGGGATCCCCGTACCTCTGGCCGGGACACCCGCCGCGCTGCCCTGGCCCAGACGATCGACATCGCCCCCACGATGCTGCGCTACTTCGGGCTCGAACCGACACCCGACATGCAGGGCCGGGACCTTGCCGTCGTCCTCGAAGACGACGCGCAGGTCCGCGACGCCGCGCTCTTCGGCATCCACGGCGGACACGTTAACGTCACCGACGGCCGCTACGTCTACATGCGCGCCGCCGTCGATCCTTCGAACGGACCGTTGGAAGACTTCACGCTCATGCCCACCCACATGCGCTCCCGCTTCACCCCGGCCGAACTCGCCGCATGGGAGCCGGCCGAACCGTTCACCTTCACCAAAGGGCTCCGCACCCTCAAAGTCAGCACGCACTCGCTCATGAACTCCTGGGCCCACGGAACCCTGCTCTTCGATCTCGAGAACGATCCGGAACAGAAGGCCCCCCTCACGGACGACAACGCCGAACTGCGCATGCTGGGCCTGCTCGCCGACCTCATGCACGCAAGCGACGCCCCGGCCAGCCAATTCGCCCGGCTCGGCATCCCGTTCGATACCCCACCCACCACGGACCACCTCCTCGTCCGCCGCCAGTCCGAACGCGCCGAGACAGACCTCGAACCCCTCCCGCCGCTCACGTCCTTCTTCGACAAGGGCGCAGCACTGAACATCCCGATCCTTGAACTCCTCCAGGACCCGAACCGCCGAAACATCCTCGAACGCCGCCTTCCGTACCTCGTCACCACCGAACTGGTCAACATCCCCGGCCAGCTCACGCTCTACCAACTGGCGAAGGTCAGCCCCATCCCGGCCATGACCCTCGAACACCTTGCCGCAGAGCTTGTACCGGTTCCGGCCTGAGCACGCTTCATCAAGCAAACCGCTCCACCCACCCCGTCCACCTGTCAAAGTAGTCAGGAAAAGACCATGGAAGCCCAAACCATCAAGGCCACTCCCGTCGAGGGAGAGCTCCAAGCCCGCCGCGTTCCCCACCGCTGGCGCAACCTCATGGTGCTCACAGGAGTGAGCATCGTCGACAACACGGAAGCCGGCCTCACGTCGACGATCTTTCCCTCGATCGCGCAGGCCCTGAAACTCAACAGCGGGCACTTGGGGCTCCTCGCGGCCCTCGGCAAAATTGTCGCCGTGCCCGCCGGCCCGGCCTGGACGTGGCTCGCCGGACGTATCGGACGCCGGAACACGCTTGTCCTGATCACCCTCGTCGGCGGCCTGTTTGGCGCGGCGGCCGGCTTCGCGCACGACTTCACCCAACTGCTGATTTTCAACGCGCTCATGTCCGCAGCGATGGTGGGCGGCGTTCCGATCTCGAATGCGATCCTCGCCGACTCCTTTGACGACACAAACCGCGGCAAGGCGGTCGGATACTTCTATGGCTTCATCAGCCTCATCAGTTCCTTCGTCGGTCCTCTCATCGCACTTTTCACCGGGCTCACGGACGGCTGGCGCTACGGCATGTGGACGATCGGCGGCATCTGCGCCCTTGCCGGGCTGCTGGTCGCCGCGCTGTACAGGGATCCAGGTGTCGGCGCCGCCGAGGCGCAACTGGCCGACCTGTCCGAAAGCAAGCGCCACCTGTCCCGCGTGACGTTTGGATCGGTGCTCTCGATCATGAAAGTGCCCTCGTTCTCCCTCATGATGGTTTCCCGGCTCCTTTCCGGCCACCTGCTTATCGCGATCTTCGGGATCCAGTTCCTCGTGACCGAGCGTCATTTCTCGAACGCGGTAGCAGCCACCGTGCTCGTCCCGTTCGGCCTGTCGTACTTCGCCGGAACGGTCGGCGGCGGATGGTTCCTGGCGCTTCTTGACCGCGTGATCCCGCACCGCGGCCGCGTCGCCTACCTCCAGGGTGCTCAAGTCTTCTTCGCCGTCGCAGCATTCTTCGGAACCCAGTTCCACTACGAAGGAATCGGCATCTACGCCGTCTTCTGGGGCCTCATGGGCTTTGGCCAGGGCCTCAACCCTTCGGCAAACCGCTCGATCGTCGCGGCCGTCATCCTGCCTGAGCTGCGCGGCCAGGCGTTCGCAATCTTCCTGACCATCTTCGAGACCATCGGCTGGGCGCTGTTCTCCCTTGGCGCCGGCGCCCTCGCCACGAACCTCGGCATCCAAACGGTGTTCTTCTGGATCATGGTGGTCCTCATGCTCATCAACGCAGCCGTGCTCACGGGACTCTACCGCTGCTACCCACGTGACGTTGCCAGGGTGACCGACACCCTTGAACGGCGCCGCGAGGAAGCGCTTGAGCGAGGCTAACCCGCATTCGTCACAGGCGGCCGGCCGGCAATTCGAAGAACAAGTCTCTTGGAGAGGGAACCGTGAAGCAGCCGAATATCGTGTGGATTTCCACGCATGACATCAATCCGGACCTGGGGTGCTACTCCGGGGTGTGGCCGGGGGCCGAGTACGCAGTGACGCCCCACCTGGACGCTCTGGCGGCCGACGGCGCGCGGTTCGACCGGGCGTTCGCTGCCGCGCCTATTTGTGCTCCGGCGCGGTCGGCGATCATGACGGGCTGTTTCCCGACGGCGATCGGGACGATGCACATGCGTACGAAGGCGGTCCCACCGCCGGAGGTGCGGCTACTGCCGGAGTACTTCCGGGCCGCGGGGTACTACACGAGCAACAACGTGTTCACGGATTTCCAGGTCGAGGTGCCCCGGACTGTGTTCGATGACTGTTCAGCGTCGGCGCATTGGCGCAACCGGCCCGATCCCGGCCAGCCGTTCTTCGCCGCCTTCCACGGGATGGCCACCCACGAATCGCAGATCTACCTCGGGGAGGAAGCGTTCGCCGTCGCGACCTCCCACGTGCCCGCCGAGGCCAGGCATGATCCCGCGGGTGCGCCAGTGCCGCCGTACTACCCGGACACGCCCGTGTTCCGGGGCGCAATCGCAAGGTACGCGGACCTCATCACGGAAATGGATGCGTGGGTGGGAAGGATCCTGGCAGAGCTGGAGGAAGATGGACTCGCGCAGGACACGATCGTGGTGTTCTGGTCCGACCACGGACGGGGGTTGCCGCGGGCGAAACGGTGGGCCTGCGAGTCGGGGTTGCGCGAGCCGCTGCTGGTTCGCTGGCCCGGCAGGATCGCCCCCCACACCGTTGTGACGGACCTCGTGCACACCATGGACCTGGCACCGACCATGCTCGCCGCCGCAGGCCTGCCCGTCCCTGGCCACATGCACGGCAAGGCCCTGTTCGACCGGAACGGCCGCTTGACCGACTGCCCCAACGAATATGTTTACGGCGGCCGCGACCGTCAAGGCGAAGCCGAGGACACGATCCGCACCGTCCGCGACTCGCGGTTCCGGTACATCAGGAACTATCACCCCGATCGTGCCCCGATGCAGCAGAACGACTACCCGGACAGCCTCGCCACGTGGGCCGAGCTGCGGCATTTCGCGTTTCTCGAGGCTGAGCAACTGGGCCGCGGAGAACGAAAGAGCCTCCTGACCCCGCTCCAGCGCCGGCTCCTCGCCGCGGACAAGGCGGCCGAGGAGCTCTACGACCTCGACGCCGACACGCACGAGACCCGCAACCTCGCCGAGGACCCCCGGCACGCAGGCGACCTTGTCCGGCTCCGCCAAGCGCTCGACACCTGGCAGGGATCCTACGGTGACCTCGGCCTAGTGGACGAGGAAACCCTCCTCGAAGAGTGGCGCCCCGGCGGGCGTGCGCGCACGACCGCCGCCCCCGCCGTCGTCGACACCCCGGACGGTCTCGTCGCCGAATGCCCCACCACCGGCTCATCCATCGCGTGGACCACCGACCCGCCCGGAAACCCCGGCACGCAGACACCGCTGGAAAAGATCGCCGGGATCCCCGCGGACGACGGACGCCGCTGGCACCTCTACACCACACCCGTCCACCCCGAGGCAGACACGGTCTGGTTCCAGGCCTGGCGCCTCGGCTTCCAACCCAGCGCCGAAGTCACTATCAAAGTGCCCTCCGTCCTCGCCTCCTGACACCCCCAACCACCGAAAGGCCCCCATGAACGCCCCCTTTGAATCCCGTTCGAATGCATCCCGTTCGGCTGTGCTTGCCTCGTTGTCCTTGGAGGAGAAGGCGTCCCTGACGTCGGGAGCCGACTTCTGGAACACCAAGGCAATCCCGGGGGCCGGTGTGCGGTCGATGCTGTTGACGGACGGCCCGCACGGGGTGAGGCGGCAGGCCGAGGGTGATGACCACGTCGGGCTGCATGCCAGTGTGCCGGCGACGTGTTTTCCGCCCGCGGTCGCGCTCGGATCCACCTGGGACCCGGAACTGCTGGCCAGGATCGGGAAGGCCCTAGGCACCGAGGCCAAGGCCGGAGGCGTGTCGGTGCTGCTGGGCCCGGGGATCAACATCAAACGCTCTCCCCTGGGCGGACGGAATTTCGAGTACGTTTCAGAGGACCCGGTCCTGACCGGGGAACTCGGCACCGCCCTCGTGAACGGTATCCAGTCCCAGGGCGTGGGGGCGTCCTTAAAGCACTTCGCGGTCAACAACCAGGAAAGCGACCGGCTGCGCGTCAGCGCGGACGTGGACCCCCGCCCGTTGCGGGAGATCTACCTGCGAGGCTTCCAGAAAGTCGTCACCGCCGCCCAGCCATGGACGGTCATGTGCAGCTACAACCGGATCAACGGTGTCTACGCCTCAGAGGATCCATGGCTGCTCTCCGAGGTGCTGCGCGGTGAGTGGGGGTTCACCGGGCTGGTCGTCTCGGACTGGGGCGCGGTCAACGACCGTGTGAAAGGCCTGTCGGCCGGGATGGACCTGGAAATGCCCGCAAGCGGCGGCATCACGGACGCCCAGATCGTCGACGCCGTCAAGAACGGCACCCTGGACGAAGCGGTCCTGGACACCGCCGTCGCCCGTGTCCTGGACCTGGCCGACCGCACGGCGACCGTGCGCGCAGCATCCGACGGCGGGGCGTCCTTCGACGTCGACGCCCACCATGCCCTGGCCCGGGAGGCCGCGGGGCGCAGCATCGTGCTGCTCAAGAACGAGGACGGTTTCCTGCCCCTGGACCCCTCGTCCACGGGAACGATCGCGGTGATCGGCGAGTACGCCCGTACCCCCCGTTACCAGGGCGGCGGCAGCTCCCTGGTGAACCCGACCCGCCTCGAGAACGCCCTCGATGCGATCAGTTCACTCTCCGCCGCCGAAGTCGTGTTCGCCCCGGGTTACGTCCCGGGCGAAGACACCCCGGACACCGCGCTCATCAGCGCCGCCGCGGACGCAGCCCGCGGGGCCGGGACCGTGGTCCTGTTCCTCGGTTCCGAGCTCGAATCCGAAGGCTACGACCGCACCGGCATCGGCCTGCCCGCCGCGCACCGCGCCCTCCTGGATGCGGTCCTGGACGCGAACCCGGCCACCGCCGTCGTCCTCTCCAACGGCGGCGTCGTCGGGACCGACGGCTGGGACCACCGCGTCCCGGCCCTGCTGGAAGGCTGGCTCCTCGGACAGGCCGGCGGCCCCGCCACCGCGGACGTGCTCTTCGGCCTCGCGAACCCCTCCGGACGGCTCGCCGAGACCATCCCGCACCGGCTCCAGGACACCCCCGCGTACCTCGACTTCCCCGGCGAGCACTCGCACGTGCGCTACGGCGAAGGACTCTTCGTCGGCTACCGGCACTACGACAGCCGCGACCTTGACGTCGCGTACCCGTTCGGCCACGGGCTCTCCTACACCACCTTCGCGTACGCGAACCCCGCCCTGGCAGCGGACGACGGCGGCATCACCGTGCGCGTCGACGTCACCAACACCGGTACCCGGGCAGGCCACGAAGTCGTGCAGGCCTACACCTCCGTGCCCGGCTCGGCGTTCGTGCGGCCACGCCGGGAACTAAAGGGCTTCGCCGTCGTCCACCTCGAACCCGGCCAGAGCACGACGGCGGGCATCCGGCTCGAACGCGCCGACCTCACCGTCTGGCACCCCGTCCAGGGCCGCTGGGTCCTCGAGGGCGGTGAGTACACGGTCGAGGTCGGCGCTTCCTCCCGCGACATCCGGCAAACCGCCACCATCCGGCTCGACGGCGATGACCTCACCGCACCGCTCACCCGGGACTCGACCCTGATCGAATGGCTCGACCACCCTGCCGGCGGGCCCGTACTCTCCCGGATCCTCCAGGACTCCGCCACCGCAGGCAACCAGCTTGCCGCGATGCTCAACGAACCTGAAGGCCGCGCGCTCATCGGCAGCTTCCCCCTCGGCCGCCTCGCCGCGTTCCCCGGCAGCCCCCTCACACCCGCAACCATCGACGAACTCACGGCGCGGATCGATGAGTAAGAACCCCAGCTCCTTGGAAACCTGCGAGCCCGCCACGGCGAGCATCACGCTCCAGTGGGCCACCCGCAAGCACAGCCGGACCCTCACCCTCGGCCAGCCCGGCACCGGCGACCTCCCGCCCGGCGGCATCCCGTCCGCCGGTGACGGGCTGGCCGGGGCCGGGTTGGCCGGCGGACGATCCGGGGACGATGGAGAAGGAACCCGGTCCCGTGTCTGAAATCCATGCACCCCGGCACTGTTGCACACCCCAGCGCACGGGCGTGACGATCCACGGGCAGGACACCGAAGAGACAGCTCCTTCCGGGACTGCGGCGCACGTGGACGTCCCGGTTCCGTCCGGGGTGTTCCGGATGGGTGACGCTTTTGGTGAAGGCTACCCGACCGACGGCGAAGCACCCGTCCACGAGGTGGCGCTGGACGCGTTCCGGATCGATGCCACAGCCGTGACCAACAGCATGTTCGCCGCGTTCGTGGAAGCCACCGGCTACCGCACCGAAGCCGAGCAATACGGCAGCTCCGCCGTGTTCCACCTGCTGTCCACGGCCACCGGCGACGACGTCCTCGGCGCCGCCGCCGGTGCCCCCTGGTGGCTGAACATCCGCGGCGCGGACTGGGCCCACCCCTTTGGCCCCACATCGGACTGGACCGAGATTCCGGAGCATCCGGTGGTCCACGTGTCCTGGCACGACGCCCAAGCTTACTGCCGGTGGGCCGGCCGCCGCCTGCCCACCGAAGCCGAATGGGAATACGCCGCCCGCGGCGGCCTGACCGGCAAACGCTACGCCTGGGGCGACGAACTCACCCCGGACGGGGAACACCGCTGCAACATCTGGCAAGGCACCTTTCCCACCACCAACACCCGCGATGACGGTTACCTGGGCACCGCCCCGGTCCGGTCCTTCCCGCCCAACGGCTACGGACTCTACGAAGTCGCCGGGAACGTCTGGGAATGGTGCAACGACTGGTTCCTGCCCAAGTACTACCGCACCTCACCCCGGGAAAACCCCAAAGGACCAACCATCGGGGCCGGGCGGGTCATGCGCGGCGGCTCCTACCTCTGCCACGACTCCTACTGCAACCGCTACCGCGTCTCGGCCCGCACCTCAAACACCCCCGACTCCTCCTCAGGCAACTGCGGATTCCGCACGATAGGGCTCACATGAAACTCAAAGAACCCGTCTGGCGGCGCGAGGGCCAGATACCCCAAACAACAATTCCGAACGGCACAAGAGTCATGACGAAACTTCTCCAGCGTGAACCGGCTTGGCGCCGCGAGGGGCAGCGCCCGGATTACCGCTTCTCACTGGCCAACGAACGCACCTTCCTGGCCTGGATCCGCACCGCCCTGGCCATCCTCGCCGGAGCCATCGGAATCGACCAGCTCGCACCCCAGATCGCCCCCACCCCCGTCAGGATCACGCTCTGCATCGCCTTCGCCGTCATCGGAGCGCTCCTCGCCCTTGAGGCCTACCGCCGCTGGTCCCTCCAGGAACAAGCCATGCGCAACAACCGCGAGCTCCCCCACGCCTGGCTGCTCGTCACCATGGCCATCATCGTCGCAGCAGCCGCGGCCGTTTTAGCCGTCCTTATCCTCCTCGCGCAATGACCCCATCGCCCGTCCGCGACCCCGGCCTACAACCCGAACGCACATCCCTGGCTTGGCGGCGGACCCTGCTCGCGGCACTCGTGAGCGCCTATTTCATCTGGCGCGCCGCCACCTCAGCCTGGGCCCGGCACGGCGGACGGATCGACATCGAGGTCATCGGCCTCGGCACCGCCGCGGCAGTCGCGACCGCAGCCGCCACCATCATCACCGCCAGCGCCCTCCACCGCACCAAAACACTGCACCACAACCCCGGCACACCACCGGCCGCCCTGACACGAACCACCGCAGGCGCAACACTCGCCCTCGCCGCAGCAATCATCACCGCCATCACCCTGTCGCAATAGGAGCCCCAGAGGATTCACCTTGGAATTTCATCCAGACGTCCCGTTTGGAGTCACCCAAGTAACCCACGCCTAGTAGGCCAACCGCGGATGCACTTCGGGTACGACCTCTCGTCTAAAAGTGGCCTGGGTCCGCCGTCGGAATTGATGGAGAAGTTGACCGGTACGAGGCCCATGGCGCCGACCACCTGGACCGCGGTTTCGTCATAGAACGCTGTACCGGCGCGCAACCACGGTGTCTTTTTCCCGGTGAGCGCGGCGAGGCCGGCCACGCCGCCTGAAACCTCGTCCATGACCGCATCCACCGAGCTGGTCCCGGCGATCCCGTAGGCACTCCGGCCGGTCGTGGAGAGCGGGACATGGGCGAGGCCGTGGTTTCCGATCTCGAACAGGCTGTCCGAAGCGAGTTCTCTGCTGAGGGACGGGTTGGAGGTGATCCAGCGGGCGTTTAGGAAAAGTGTTGCGGGTACGTGGAAACGCCTGAGTGTTTCGATGAGACGGGCGTCGTAGCCCGATCCGCCTGCGCCCCCGCAGGCGTCGAAAGTGAGCGCTATGGCCGAAGATCCGGTGTGGGTGACGATCCCCGGAAGGTCGAGACCCCATCGACCGGGAGGTTTGCCGGTGAAGCGCCTTTCGATATCGGACCGGCTGGGTTGAACCGGTGCAGTAGGCAGCGCCTTCGGGTTCGTTGCGGCTGCAGCCTTCGCCGCCGGAGTCTGCCGTGCCTTCGGAGAAGTGGTCGGGGCGGAAGTGTCCGGGGTCGGGAATCCGCACCCCGCTACGATAGCCCCGATGGTTGCCGCGCCGGCAGCCAAGAGGACGGAACGACGGGAAACCTCCGAGTGGGTTCCTTCGGCTGCGGCCTGGGGTGTCGTTCCGTTGGGCGCGGCTGGAAGGCAGATGGTCCGGGGGTTGGTGTCTATCCGGCAGTGATGCGCCATACGGAGGTCCGGCTGTCTGAATGGACGAGAACGCGGCCCTTGCCGTGGTCGAGCCAGACCCAGAAGAGGGCCGCCTCGGCCATGATCTGGTCAACCGTTCCTGAGTCGGACGTCTTGTCCTGACGCCGGAGGTGCACACGGTCCATTGGCTGGAGCAGGTGCCATTCATGCTCGTCCAGTCGTTGGAATTCATCGGTCACTTGAGGGGAGGTGCATTCTGTGCTCATGTTTTCCTACAGGGTCGAACCCGTTGGGGTGTGGTCGCCGGGTGAGCCGGCCTGCCGGTGGGCGGGCATTAGCCGAAAAGGAGTTTGGCTTCATCCCATCGTTCTTGCGGAACGGTTTTTAGGCGGCCGAGGGCCTCGTCGAAGTGGACAGATTCAATTGCGGTGCCTTTGAGGGAGACCATTGTTCCCCAGTGTCCGTGGGCGATGGCTTCCACAGCGGCCATGCCTAATCGGGTGGCCAGGACTCGGTCAAACGCTGACGGCACTCCCCCTCGTTGGATGTGGCCAAGGACGGTGGTGCGGGTTTCGATGCCGGTCCTCGACTCGATTTCGGGGGCGATTTTGTCGGCGATTCCGCCCAGGCGCGGACGTCCGAAGGTGTCGAGGCCGCGTTCGGAGTGCGCGGCGGTGTGACCTTGTTCGATGAACCCCTCAGCGACGACGACCAGGGGCGCTCGTCCCCGGTCTTGTGCCTGCTATACCCAGGTTGCGATCTGGTCTGCGTGCACGGGCTGCTCGGGGATGAGGATCGCGTGGGCGCCCGATGCCATTCCGGCGTGAAGCGCAATCCAGCCGGCGTGTCGTCCCATGACTTCAGCGACCATGCACCGGTGGTGTGATTCACCGGTGGTGCGCAGCCTGTCGATGGCCTCTGTGGCGATTTGGACGGCGGTGTCGAAACCGAAGGTGTAGTCCGTGGCTGCCAGGTCGTTGTCCACTGTTTTGGGGACGCCTACGATGTTGAGCCCATCCTGGGACAGTCGTTTGGCGGCGGTGAGCGTTCCTTCTCCGCCGATGGCGATGAGGGCGTCAACGCCCATGGTGTTCAGCGTGGACCTTATGTTGTCCCCCCCCCGCCGCAAGGACCGTCGAAGGGGTTGGTCCGCGATGTGCCCAGGATCGTGCCTCCTTGTTTGGAGATTCCGCGGACCGTTTCCCTAGGAAGCTGGATCGCGTCGCCGTTGACGACTCCACGCCATCCGTCGCGGAAGCCGACAAAGGTGTGATCGTAGGCTTTGATGCCTTTCAGGACGGATCCTCGGATGACTGCGTTCAGCCCTGGGCAGTCACCGCCGCTGGTGAGAATACCTATTTTCATGGTGTGCGGCTTTCCTTTACGTTCGGCCCCGAAAACTTGCGGTCAGGGGATGGGAACGCGAATGCAGAAGCGGGTTCCGGCGCCGGCCCCCGGCCGTCGGGGTGTCTGTTGCGAGGTACGTGCCGGCGCCGGAAAATGTAGTGTTTCTCGTGCGGCCCTGAAGTGGGGCCGACGCGTTCGTGTCAGCTGAGTTTTGCCCGCTCCCTGAGCAGGATCTCTTGGGGAAGCGGGAAGTAGACGCCTTGGTCAAGGATGGCTCGCTGGCCGTCCCGGCTGAGCACGTAGCGCAGGTATTCCCGCGTGCCTTCCGCCTGGGGTCCCTCGGCTCCTGGGTCGACGACGAGGTAGACGTTGCGCGCCAACGGGTATTTGCGGGTCGCGAACGAGTCGGCGTCCGGGGCGTAGAAGGCCTCGCTGCCGTGCGGGGCGAGCTGCAGTGGTCTGACGTGTTCGAAGCCGTCGGCGTGATACAGGCCGGCGAGGGCGATCCCGTAGGGATTTTCGGACAGTGCCGCCATCATGTCTTTTGTTGTCAGGGCCCCGGGGGCTTGCTGCTTGGATCCTGCTTCGACGTATTCGCGATAGTTCGGATTCCACTTGCGACCACCGCCGAAGACTTCCCGTTCGAAGAAGGTGGTCATCCCGGTCTGGGCGAAGCCGTAGGTCTGGATCGGGGCGTCCGCCCAGTGGTCTTCCAGCCCGAGCTGGCCCCAGGTTCGGATGTCCTTCTCCGCGCCCCGTGCTGCCGTGGGATTCCAACGGATTTCCTTGAACCCGCCGGTCCGTTCGGCGCCGAAGATCCCGTCCAGCTGGTCCACGTTCAGTCCGGTGATCGGGTTGCTTTCGTGGACGAAGGCTGCGAGTCCGTAGCTGCCTCCCGCGACGTCCAGGGCTCCAGTTGCCACTGCTATCTCGGCGGGCATGCGCTTGAGTTTTTCACCGAACGAGAGGAATTCGGTGAGTACCGATTCCCGTCCGCTTGCGCCGAGTTCCGCGACTCCTGTCATCACGCCGATGATGCCTGATGCTTTGCAGAGGTCGTCCTCGAACCGGGCATCGGGGTGGAATTTGCGGAATCCGTCTTCCCATCGGGGGATCATGTCGGCCAGGGAGACACCGAAATGGCGTAGCACGCCGGAGAATCGAGTGCCGGGGACGTAGGGAGGCAATTCCTCGACGGCTTGGACGGTTTCTTCGCTGTATTCCACGGTTGTCGACCGCCTTTCAGTGTCGTTTTCGGGGTCCGGGGTTGCGCGCGTTTGGGCGGACACGCAGCCCCGGACGGTGCTGTTTTCCTTGAGTTGGTTCAGTCGTTCTGGTCGCGCAGCACGGTAACGGTGCTGTCGTTGTTGAGGATGAAAAGGCTTCCGGCGGAGGTGTGGATGACTCCGCTGATGGCTCCGGGCGCGGGGTCGTGTCCGAGTTCGGTGAGCCCGATGGGTGAGTCGGAGACAAAGTCGTGCACCAGAAGTTGCCGACAGGAGGAGCCGACGATGAAGAGCCTCTTCTGGGGGCTCACGACCCAGTTTGCCGGCCGGTCGATGACGTCGATGGTGCGTGCCACGATGTGCTCTGTTCCTGAAACGGCGGCCACGGTGCCGGCGCCTGTTGATGCTTCGCCGGCTCCGAGCACCCACATTTCGTCTTTGCCGTTGATGGCCTGGATGGGCAGCATCCGGAAGGGCCGGTGATTCACCGGAACGGTGGCGAGGACCTCGTCATCGGCGATGCGGATCACGGTCACGGTGTCGTCGGCCTCGTTGGAGATGTAGATGTTTCCGTGCTCACGGAAGATGGCGTTGCGGTTCGGCCGGTGCCCGACGGCGATGCGGCGGATTACTTCGTTGCTGTGGTCGTCGAACACGGTGACATCGTCGGATTCGGTGCTGACGACGTAGGTCTTCCCGACGGGTTGGGTGATCGGTTTGTAGCTCGCGCCCCACGGCTGGCCCCATTTCGGCAGGCCACCGACCGGTATCGTTGCGATGACCCGGGCAGAGGACATTTCGACGGCGCTTACCGTACCGTTCCCCTCGTTGAGCGTGTACACAATGCCCCGGTCGAACGCGGGCATGGTTCCTGTGGGCGCGCTCCCGGCCGGCAGCGCGACTCTCTGGAGCACCTCACGGGTCCGGGGCTTGATGATCGCTGCCTCGTCCGCGGAACGGAGCGCGACGAGTCCGACGTTGCATCCGGCATCGAAGGAGAAATGTGCTGCACCGCCTCCGATGTGCCATCGATCGATCACCTGACCGTCGGCGTGGTCAAGCACGGTGATGGTTTCGCCGCCGGTGTCGGAGACCCAGACGTGTCCGGACTCCTTCACATAGCCAAGGTGGAGGTGTGGGCCTGCGCCCACTTCCACGGTCGCGATCTCCCGGTACCTGACGGTGGTCCCGACTGCCGCGGTCATCGGCCGGCCTCCGAGCGCAACTTCGCCAGGACGCCGGCATCGGCGCGGGCCGTGGGTGGGCTGTTCCGTTTTGTGATCCCCAGAGAACAGATGCTCGTCATTGTGCTGCGTTCCTCTCGTTTGACCTCGAGTCCGCCGACTCATCGCACGGCTGGCCTGATAAAGGCCAACCAAACGAAACCTATACTTAAAATCAACGAAATACTAGATCCATTTGAAACGGCTGTTAGATTCCAAACGCACGGATATGGCCATGTGGCGCGCTGGGGTGCGAGAATGACGGCATGTCGGGGAATGGACAGTGGACCATCGAGGAACTGCTTACGCTCGCGTCGGATACGGCGATGGAAGCGGGCGGCCTACTCCTGGAGCGGCTGGGCGAAGCCCCGACCCGGATCGGGACCAAAGCCGGTGCCGGTGATATCGTCACCGATGCTGATCGTGATTCGGAGTCGCTCATTGTCCAGCGGCTTCTTACCGCCCGGCCGGAGGATGGAATCATCGCCGAAGAGCGCGGGGCATTCCCCGGCAGTTCCGGACTGACCTGGGTGATCGATCCCTTGGACGGGTCGGCGAACTATGTGCGCGGCGCTACTCCGTTCGGGGTCTCAATCGCCGCCTGCGACGCTATCGAAGGCCGCAGACTGTCTTCGCTCGTCGGGGTGGTGTGCTGGGTCGGCGCAGGGAGGATCGAGGCCTTCTACCAGCCGGGCCTTAAGGTTTGGGACTTCGCCGCCGCCCAGCTCATCGTGACAGAGTCCGGCGCGAGCTTCACTCTCACCTCTGGACTGCAGGGCAGCACTGAAACAGTGGCGGCCACGGTGCCGGAGCTTGAAAGCGAGTTTCTCGCCGCACTCCATTCTTCCGGCGTGCGTCCGCTGACGACCACCCTTGCCGACGACCCGCGGGGCAAAGAATGAGGACCGTTCTGCCCAAGCATGCGGTCCTTGTCCCGCCAGGGGCAAGACTCGCCTTCGAAGGCGTCATTTTCAGCACCTACCAATGGCAGCAAAAGGCCTTCGACGGAACGGACCAGGTCTTCGAAATGCTCAAACGCCCCGACACCGTTCAGGTTCTCGCCGTGAAGGATGAGGCCATCGTGCTATTGCGTGAAAGACAGCCGGGAGGAGCGCCCTACTACTCCCTCCCCGGCGGCCGGCACGACCGCGAGCACGAAACCGAACTCGACGCGGCCCGCAGGGAGCTTCGGGAAGAGACAGGCATGGCCTTTTCCGACTGGAAGCTGCTCGACGTGACCCAGCCGCACGCGAAGATCGAGCACTTCGTCTACGTCTTTCTCGCTACCGGATTTGAGTCCTTGACATCCCCGAGCCCTGACGGCGGCGAGCGGATCCAGGTACAGCCCGTCGGCCTTGATGCCCTGAAGGCAATCGCACTACGGCCCGATGCGCGCGCCATGCCTACCGGAATCCTCCATCAGATCGACACCATCGAAACCCTGCTCCAGTTCCCGGCTTACCGTCCCTAGTCCCTCCCCGGGGCCGTCACAGGTTCACGTGCGACGCCCGATCAGAGCCCTACTTGGGCGACACTTTGAGCAGGACGAGCTCGGCGTTGACGCTGCCGGGCACGGGGGCGGCGTAGGGGTCCGACGCCGATGGCCAGCCGGTAGCCCTATCGGTGCGCCACATTCCGGCGCCGCCGGAGAACACCAGGGGCAGCCCGGGCAGGTCGTTGACCATGACATTCTGGATCGCCCCGACGGCGGTCTGCTCTTGTTTGCTGCCCGGCGCGGCTGCGGCATAGGCACCGAGCAACGCGGGCGCGTCCGGGTTCGGGTACCGCTCGTAGTTGAGCTGGGTGCCCGTTGCGGCGGAGGCCTTGATCGGCTGTTGGTTGATGATCCGGTTGTAGAAGTCATACACCGAGGGAGTTCCGCCGTTGGTGCGCATGGTCAGCTCATAGTTGCCCATCTCGACATCCTTCACGTAGGCCTGTTGCTGCTCCGACTTCACCGTGACCTTGATCCCGGCGGCCGCCAGTTCCGGCACCATCACCCGGGTCATGCCGAACAGGTCGGCCTGCGGGTAGGTCGTCGGCACCGTGAGCTTGAAGTCCAGCCGCTGGCCGGTCGGAGAGACGAACACGTTGTCCGAACCGAGTTGGTAGCCAGCGGCGGTGAGGATCTTCTTCGCTTGCTCCGGGTCCGCCTTGCCGTACTTCTGTCCGGAGAACGCCGACGCGATCAGGTCGCTGCGCGTCTTGACGTCCATCCCCGTGGGGGATTCGACCGGGGCGTTCAGCCCGGCCGTGCCGATCTTCGAAATCTCGTCGCGGTCCAGTGCCATGTCCATTGCCTTGCGCACCGGCAGCTGATCGAGCGGCGCGTGGTTGAAGTTTGGCAGGAGCAGGGCGACCGACGGGTTAATGGTGGTGTTCCAGTAGTCGATCGCGTTCGGAGCGAGCTTCTTCACGGTCGCACCGTCAATGCCGGCGGTTCCGATCCAATCGACGCCGCCGGACTGCAGGTTGGCGATCATGCTGCTGGAGGAGTCGGCCGCAAGGTACTGCACCGTGGGGAAATTTCCTCCGGCCTGCCAGTAGTTGGGGTTTTTCTGCAGTGTGATGGCCTGCGGAGTGAACGTCTTGAGCATGTAGGGGCCGGTGCCGACCGGGTTGGGGTTGGCGTACTTCACGGGGTCCTGGACGTCTTTCCAGATGTGCTCGGGCACGGTCTCGGTGCGCCACCACATGACCTGGTAGGCCGGCTTGCTGAAGTGGACGACGGCGGTCGTGTCGTCAGTGGCCTCGGCCCCGGTCAACGGAAGGGATACCGCGTTGAACGCCGGGTTGGCCTTCATCAAGTTGAACGTGAACGCCACGTCCTTTGCCGTGAACGCCGTGCCATCGGACCACTTCACCCCGTCCTTGATCTTCAGGGTCAGAGTCTTGCCGTCCGGGCCCCAAGTGTATGAGGTCACGAGCCAAGGCTGTGTCTTGCCGCTGCCGAAATCCTCCTGCAGCAAGGGCTCGAAGATCGCGTAGGCGGCAAACCCGGTGGCGCTCGAAGAGCTGGCGATGAGCGCATTGAAGTTATCGGTGAACGGTCCGGAGGCGCCTGCGGTCACCTTGAGGGTTCCCCCTGCCGTGTTGGAGGCACTGGAGGTGGTCCCGGTGCACGCCGCGGTGGCAAGTACGCAGCCGACCATGGCGGCGGCGACGGTGACCTTGGCCCGGAGTAAAGGATTCGTTGTCGTCAGGAACTTCATTGTTCTTCTTTCGTTGTGCGCGGCATCCGCGCAGCACGTGATCGCGCCCCGGCGTGGAGAGCCCATCGGGCCACCGGCAACACGAAGCTAACGGAAGCTACAGTTCTGCAAGACAAAAGAGTAGACCTGACTGCAACACAACATCAATAGAAAAATTAACAACTGTTAATTCCAAAGTGGTATTAGAGTTGAAGCGCTACGTAACTAAGTGGGAGGAAGCCACCACGGCGCCACGGTGTCTTTCCTCAGGAAAGGAAAACGATGTCGACAATGCAGACGAGTGCCGCGCAATCCTGGCAGGTCCTGCCCGAATATGAGCCCCAGGCCGAGTTGAGCGGCAAGCTCGTGGCGTGGGGTGACCCCGCGTTTCAGGAACTCTGGGACGGATGGGTCAAGCAGTTCGGACAGTTCCATCCCCAACTCGAGTTCGACTCGTTCCTCCGGGGCACATCCACTGCAGTGGGTGGCCTCTACACGGGCGTTGCAGACATCGGCCTGTTCGGCCGGGAGATCCGCAAGCTGGAGCGCACGTCGTGGAAGCGCATCTTCGATCACCAACCCGAAGGGTTCGCGATCGCCACCGGCGCGTTCGACACGTTCGCCAAGACCGTGGCGGTAGCGGTGCTGGTCAACGCAGATAATCCCCTGACGGAACTAAGCTTCGACCAGCTGGACGCGATCTACTCGGCCGAGCGCCGGCGGGGCTATCCCGAGCCGATCACCCGGTGGGGTCAGCTCGGTCTTACCGGCGAGTGGGCCGACGCGCCGATCCACGCCTATGGCCTGGATCGCGACACTGGGACGGCGCAGCACATGTGGCTGCGCGTATTGCAGGAAGGGCCGTGGTCTGATCGGGCGGTGCTGCCCAAGGGGGCACCGACGCGGATGTACGCAGGTTCCGGAGGACATGCCGCCGAGGCGCTCGTCGCTACGCTTGAGAGTGACCGCCACGGCATCGGGTTGGCGGGGTTCAGGAATCTGACCAAGGATTTGAAGGCAGTTCCGATTGTCGAGGACTCAGGTCATGCGGTCACGGGGACCCGGGAAACGACGGCCAGCCGTGAGTACCCGCTCAGCAGGTCGGTCTACGCGTTCGTCCGCGAGGCACCCCATACCCGCTGGGACCCGAAGGTGAAGGAGTTCATGCGGTTCGTGCTGAGCCGCGCCGGGCAGTCCGTGGTCGCCGCGGAAGGCGACTACCTGCCCCTGCCCGAGTCGGTCGCCGGCCCGGAACTCGAGCGGCTGATGGGTTTGTCTTCGCCCACGGAGTAGTGGGCCGGCACCTGTGGCGTGGACGGCGTCGTGGTGCCCGGGGCCAGGTCAGCGACCAGCCCCGGGCACCACGGTTATCCGACCATGCTCTCGACCCGGCCCGGCTGGAGGCCTGCAAGGAGCTTGGGCGCCTTGCCGGTGGTGATTTCCTCGGCAGCCAGCCTCCCGGTCACGGCGCCGAGGGTCACGCCGGTGGGGACGGTGGCGACATACAGGCCCGGGCGGTCGTCCCAAAAGCCAACGGCAGGAAGCCCGTCGAACGCTGGGCGGTGGGCGATCCGGATGCGTTCTGCCCGGACCGCGGCCGGCTCGACGTCGGTCAGCGCCTCCCCCAGCTGCGCGAACAGCGCCTGCACGGCCGGCTCGGGCAAGGTCCAGTTCGTGAGGTTGATGTCCGCATCGATGCCGGAGGAGCGGACGACAAGGCGCCCGCCGGAATCCGGCCGGACGCTGAGCCCGGGAACGTGCAGCACGGTCGTGAGCTTGGAGGACCCGGGCGAGGTGGTGACCGTGACTCCCGGGGTGCCCTCCGTGCGCACACTGATCCCTTGCGTTTCCAGAAGGCCGCCGATGCCGGCACCGGCTGAGACGACGACGACGTCGCTCTCGATCCGCTCACCGCCCTCGAGGACGACCCCGGTTATGCTTTCCGCGTCCGATAGGAGTGCCTCAACCTTGGTCGAGTGCCGTACGGTCGCGCCGTGGGCGGTGGCGGCGTCGAGCAGCTCGTGGATGAGCAGGGGCACCGTGATGTGCCCCTCGCCGGGAAAGAAGACGCCGGCTTGGTAGTCCTCGTTTGCACGGATCACGGGGTCAAGGCGCGGGATCTCCCTCGGGGCGACGGGGATCGCCGCGTAGCCGGAGGACTCGAGCAGCTCCGCCCGTGCGAGCAGCCCTGCGGCTTGGACAGCGGTGGCGGCCACGTGGAGATGACCGTTCCGGTGAAGCCAGGAAGAGCTGCCCAGCTCCCGGGCAACAAGTGGCCATTCGGCCATCGAGATGACGCTCAGATGGTGGTAGGGCCGGAGCTCCTTGGCGTTGGAGTTGAGCCACGCGAAGCTGGCCGCGCTGGCTCCTTCCCCGGGAATCCCCTGGTCAAGGACGGTCACGGCAACACCGCGTTTGGCGAGTTGGTAGGTGATGGATGCGCCCAGGACTCCAGCGCCGACGACGATGACTTTCACTGTTGTTTCTCCTTCTGGTTCACCCCGACGGTCCTACTTTGTGCCGGCCGGTCGTATGGCGGTGAGCACTTCCTCTGCGTTGTTGTGGTTTCCGGTGGGGACGGCGTACTGGTCCGTCTGGCTCGGCCAACCCGTGAACCGGTCGGTCCGCCACATTCCTACGCCCGAGATGTGGAAGAGCGGGATGATCGGTGCTTGGCTGACCATGAGCTTCTCCAGTCCGGCAAGAGCGGTCGTTTCTCCGGCACTGTTGGGCGCAGAGTCGGCGAAGTCCGCGAGGAGCTTGCCTGCCTGTGGGTTGGTGTAGCGCTGATAGTTCACGTTGGCCGACTTACCCAGGGGTGTGAGTTCGTTTTGGCTGAAGATCCGCGAATACAGGTCGTATACCGGAAGGATGCCGCCAAGTGCCCGGAGCGTCAGTTGATAGTTGCCATTTGACGTGTCGGTGTGCCAAGCCGGCTGAGCCTCGGTCTTGAGCGTCGTGGGGATACCCGCTGCGGCCAGGTCAGCGGCAATCGCTTGGCCGGCGCGCACCCAGTCTCCATAGGGGTTGGTGGTCGGCACGGTCAGCGTCAGCTGAAGTGGCTTGCCGTCGGGAGCCGTGAAGGTGCCGGACGTCCCTGCCGTGTAGCCCGCAGATATCAGGGTCTGCTTGGCGGCCTCAGCCCCCGCGCTGGAGAACGTCAGGTCTTTGTACTCGGGTGCGATGGATTTTGCCCTGCTCTTCGGGTCCAACCCAGTTGGCGATTCAGCCGGTGCGTTCTTGTCCCCGAAGGCCAGTTTCGAGACTTTGGCCCGGTCGATGGCTTCGCTGATTGCCAGTCGGAGGTGGGCATCATTGGTGGGCGCTTGGGCGTCGTTGGGATAAAGGAAGATCATGGCCGGGCTCGGGTTGGTGGACCAGTACCCGATTTTGGACGGTGCCTGTTTCGCGATGGCCGCAGGATCTGCTGTTCCGGTGGTGATCCAATCGACTTGGCCCGCCTGCAGGGCGGCGAGCATGCTGCTCTCCGAATCGAAGGCGAGGTACTGGGCCGTGTTGACTTTTGGCTGTTCGCCCCAGTAGTGGCTGTTTCGCTCCAGCGTGATGGCCTGTGGGCTGAAGGATTTCAGGGCAAACGGCCCGGTGCCGACCGGTTGGGGGTTGGTGTACTTGACCGGGTCGGCGACGTCCTTCCAGAGGTGCTCAGGCACAGGAGTGGTGTTAGACCAAAGGTATTGAAACGCCGGCTTCGTGAACGTCACCACTGTTGTAGCGGGATCGGGCGACGTGGCTGAAGCAACCGGCAGCCCGTAGAAATTGAGGGCAGGATATTTGCCCATCAACCGGAAAGTGAACGCGACGTCCTCCCCCGTCATGGGCTGCCCGTCGGACCACATGACGTCATTTCGCAGCTTGATGGTCAGCGTTTTCCCTCCGTTGGACCAGTCGCCCGATGTGGCGAGCCACGGCTTGCTTTGGGAATTTGCGACGTCATCGACCATGAGCGGTTCGAAGATCACGTACGACGAATTGCCGCTCGCATCCTTTGACGCATTGAGGAGCGGGTTGAACTGACTGGTGAACGGGCCCGTAGCGCCTGCGGCTACCCGGACCGTCAGTTCGTCGGCCCCCGCCGTCTTTGCAGGGCTACTGCAGGCGGCCAAGAGCATTGAGGCTGACGCAACGAGCGCCAATACCAGCCTTGTCCTGTATTTGGACTTCGTAGTTCTGTTCCTGGACTTCATTGTCACGAACTCCCCTTCCGGAACTCGAGTGGAGGGTGGCCGCCAACCCCTGCACGAACCTCCGTGGTGCCCGGTCCCGGCCTAAAGGACGGTGCGCGGGAGTCGTCCCGCGCACCGTTTTGGCGCTACTGCTCCTGAATGAGGCCTTCGAGCAGGGAGCGGTCATGACGCACCACGCGTTCGGGCAGAGGGAGGAACAGCCCGTCCTCCGCGACGGCCGCCTGCCCCTCTCGGCTGAGTGCGAAGCGTAAGATCTCTGCGGTGGCCGGCGGAACAGGCTCGCTGCCGGCGCCAGGGACGAACAGATACAACCGGCGACTGAAGGGATATTCCTGTGAGAGCGCGGTCTCGGGCGTGCACTCGACGGCAGGCCCGCCGACTCTCGGCGAGAGCGCGAGGGCCTTCGCCCCAGCGACGTCCAGGCCGTGGCCGAACCCGGCGTACCCGATTGAGTAGCGGTCCTCGGCAACACGCTGCGGAATTGTGTCCACCTGGTGCAGGAGCTCTATGTCTTCGCGGTAGTCGCCGCCAAGGAGCGAGCGTTCCTGGACGAACCTGTCAAAGCCGACATCCGGTGTCTGCCCCCAGAGCCTGATCGGCTGTTTTGCCCATTCGCCCTCGAGGCCAAGGTCCCCCCACGTGCGGATGGGGTCGAGGCCCTGGTTGCGGGTTGTCGAGTAGATGGCGTCGAGCTGGTCAAGGGAGATCTGAGCCAGGGGGTTGTCCTTGTGGACGAAAACCGCGACGGCGTGGGTAGTCCCAGGAATGTCCAGATTGCCGCCGCAGCCGGCGAAGCGACGCGGGACTCCGCCGAAGTGTGCCGCGAACAGGTCGCGCTCGCCCCAGAGCATCTCCCGCCCGATGAAAGCAAGATCGGCCTCACCGTCAACGAACGTCTGGGCTGCAACACTCGAGGCTACGATCAGCGTCTCGATGTTCAGCTCGGGGTGATATCGACTCAGGGCTTCGACCCACCGGGGGACGATCCCGATAGTGCGGTCGGAATGGACGAACCGCACCGTCCCCCTAAGTGCAGGACGGTGCGGTTCGAACGTGGGCAGCGCCGGGTCGACCTCGGGTGTGGGGCCGCTAAGCATGGGCATTTCGCGGGGTGTTTTGGTGATAACTGGCATTCGATCTCCCAATATCTATCGGTTGGATATGTGTAGTGATGACACCTCAAGGAATAGTGAATTAACAATGGTTATTTTGCGTTTATATCACCGGTGCGGATAGGCGTCAACGAATCACGCGCGGTCGACGCGACGCGTCAGCTGGCCAGCCGTCATTGCTGGCCGGTAGTCGATGCCAAGGTGCGGGGTTTCCACGACGCTGCCCCCGAGCCTGCGGGACGTCATCGCAGCTTCGAGAATGCCGCTGGTGAGCACGGTCCGTTCGATCGGGAACGGTGACTGGCACGTGAACAGGAACCGGTCGACGAAATGCGCCAGATGGTCGAAGTTCCAGGTCGGTGGCTTCTTTTGTCCCGGCGCCGCCACGGGCGCGCCGACCATCGGGACATCGGTGAGCTTGGATCCGGTGGGTGTCCAGGTGACCAGCGGGTCGGCGGTCTCTGCAGATCTCACGGCGATGGCCCGGCGCAGCATGAATCCGGTCAGCAGCAGCACGCTCACCCGGGTGCCGTCGTTGTAGTTGACGACGACGGCCTCTTCGCATCCGCGGGGCGAGGCGCCCAGGTCATGGCGTGTGTTTGACGGATACCGTGTGTAGTACTCCCGGGCGCCGCCGGCATAGTGGGGTACGGCTTCGATCGCCGCATCGGCGAGCTCCCGCGACCACAGACCGCCCTCGGTGAACGCGTCCCAAAACCGCTCTCCCGAGACGAACTGCACCGACGCCACACCGGTCTCGAATCCGGCCCGCCGTTCGATCATCGACTGGATCAGTTCCAGCGGGTGGAAGATGGGCGGCTCCCCCGAACCGGTGGCGACGGCGACGACTTCGTTCACCCGCGATCCGACCGGGATCTCCACGGGAGGGCAACGCACGGTCACGGGAACCGAGGAGCCCGCCATGAGCGGGATCGACAGCCGGCAGGACGTCTGGTAGACCTCGCTGATCTCGGCCCAGGTGTTTCCCAGGTGCTTGTCCATGAACACCGGAACCGGCCGCCCTGACCGCTCGCATTCGGCCGCCACCTGCATGAACATCTCGTAACGCCGGTCCTGGGGCCTGCCGCGCCGGTCGAACTCCTCGGGCCGCCCCGACCGGGGGTTGCGTTCGGCGATCAGGACGACGCCGTCGACATCGATCCCAGCGCCGGTCGCCGAGAGCGCATCGCCAAGGCTCCCCGCCGCCCGCACGCCCCACTGCCCGATCCGCTGCGCTCCGAGATCGGCCGGTCCCGGATCGAGCACGTGCAGCGACGCCAACTCGCAGAGCGGTTCAGACGGCGTCCACAGGAGCTCGTAGCCCTCGTGCAGGCGTCCCAGAACCAGGTCGGCGTGCGATCCGGACCAATATTCGTTGACCACCGCCGCGAATCTCGGCCGCCCACTCCGGCCGGTGGGTGTCTTGGCTTCAAATGCCGACATGTGTCGCCTCTCTTTCACGCATGAATTGGTAGACGGGATGATCCGCAGGCCGGTCATCCGGCAGGAGGCCCCACGGTCGGGTCGGGATATGGGTCGGCACGTGGATCATTCGGGTTACCGTCGGGTCCCGGAGGGTGCCCCCGACGGTCGCGGCCATGGCGCCGCAGCATCGGCAGGAGCGCGAGCCCGAGGATCAACGTCGGGATCCCACCCGCCAGCAAACCCCACCGGCTCCCGAACTCCTGTGCGATCCAGCCCATCAAGGGAGCGCCGATCACGGTGCTTCCACCCCAGCACATGGCCCACAGCGCCATGACCCGGCCTCGCATGTCGGCCCGTGCGGTCAGTTGCAGGTTGGCTTTCGCGCCGGCGTTGAAGGCAATGCTGGCAAATCCGACAAAGGCCAGGGCCACGAGGGCCGGCACGATCGTGGGGGCCAACGCGGCGAGAATCATGGTGGCACCCCAGGCGGCAGCCGTCAGCGACAGGGTGAAAGGGGTGGATGCCGCGCGCCGCCCGGCCGCGACCAGTCCGCCGACAATCGAGCCGATTGACATCGCCGCGACCAAAGCACTGTAGGTGGCCGCGTTGCCCGCGAACGCATCCGTGGCCAACAACGGCAGCGTCGTCGGGAACTCCCAGGCAAGGGTCCCGGTCACGATGATCATCAGCAGAGTGATCGCGAGATCCCGGGTCGTCAAGGCATACCGCACCCCCTCACGGACCTGACCGGGAGCACGGGGGGCCCGCTCCGACCGGAACATCTCCGACGGGCGCATCATCACGAGGCTCACGATCACGGAGCCGAAGGATGCGGCGTTGCAAAAGAAGCAGGCAGGAATGCCGATGATCGCGACCAACGCACCCCCGGCCGCCGAACCGAGCACACGGGCGAGATTGATCAACACCGAACTCAGGATGATGGCGTTGGACAGGTCCGAATCGTCGACCAGTTCAGAGATGATGCTCTGGCGGGCCGGGTTGTCGAACACCGTGAGGCAGCCGAGGAGGAAGCTGAGCCCGAGCAGGAGCGGATACGTCATCAAACCGGTCAGGGCGAGCACGCCGAACACCGCTGAGCAGATGGCGCATGCGGTCTGGGTAAACAACAGCATGCGCCGTTTGTCGTGCCTGTCGGCTATCACCCCGCTGATCGGGCCGGCAACAAGATACGGCAGGAGGCGTATGCCCACAGCCAGTCCGAGGGCGGAGCCACTGCCGGTCAGATGAAGGGTGAGAAAAGCGATCGCCAGTGTCTGCATGAAATTGCCGGCAACGGACACCGACTGCCCGACCGTGTAGAGCCGGTAGTTGCGCACGCGCAGTGAGCTGCCGGCGGCCAGAAGCCTGCGGCGTACCAGCTCCCCGGTGAAGGTCATGAGGGGAGAACGCCGGGGATGCGTTCGGGCAGGCCGCCCGTCCCCGGCAGCTCACGCTGTTCGCGGTGGTCGCTTCCCGGGTGACTCACCGGTCGCTGACAACGGCGCCGGGAGGCGCGGCGACGGCGGCGCCGACCGGTGTCAGTTCGCGAATCCAGGTGCGCAGCATGAGCCGGTCGCGGTCCTGGGGGTCGTCGCCGAAAGTGGTTCGGCCGTGCAGGAGCCGGCAGTTGTCGATGACGGCCAGCTGACCGGGAGCCAGCTTGACTTCGAGGCGGTCGGGGGCAGCCACAGCGGCGGCCACTTCCTGGTCGAAGCGGTCAAGCGCGCGGATCTGTCCGTCCGTGAGTGGCGTTCCGGCCGGGTGCTTGTGTCCGAGTTCGATGTATTCGCGCAGGTAGTTCACGTGCCAGCGGCCGTCGGGCTGGTGCTCCAGGACAGGGCGCGGCACCGGTGGCACATCGGCTTCGCGCTGGTCGAAGAGGAACGGTTCCTGCAGCACCGCCAGGGAGGCGGGGTCGAGTCCTTGGATGATTGTCCCGGTGGGGACAAGGATGAGGCCGCCTCCGACTTGGGCTTGGCGGATGCACAGGAGCGCGAAACAGTCCGGGGCGGTGTCAGGGCGGTGGGGGCCGTCGGTGTGGAATTGTCCTCCTTCGCGGCTGTCCGAGTACCGGCCGGTGGCGCCCTCGCCGAGCTTCACGCCGCGGTATTTCACTTCGCGCACGAGCTGGCCGGCGCCATCCTGGGGAAGCAGGCGTCCCAGGGCGGAGGAGACCGCGGCGGCGTACCGGGCCGCCAGTTCGGGTTCCTCCACCGGGATGCCCTCGATGATGGCCAGACCGTGCTCTTTCCAGCCCGGGCTGGTGAAGACTTCTTCGCGGAAGGCACGGACGGAAGGGTCCTCTCCGTCCGGGGTGGTATCGAGGATGGATGAGGGAAATGTCAGGTGTTCCATGGGCGGGCTCCTTACAGGCCGGGAGTTCTTGGCGGCGGTGCCGCACTGCGGAGACAGCTCCGGCGAAGGTCCGCGGCTGGGGCCTTCGCCGGAGTGGAGGGTGAAACGGTGTCAGGAGGCGACGGCGCTCTGCTCCTGGACGAAGGAGTTCGTGTAGAGGGTGGAGGGATCGATGTCGACCGTCTTGACCTTGGCCCGGGTCTGTCCGCTGACGGTGTCATCGAACGGGCAGGCCTTGATCGCGTCAATGATCAGCTGCGCGGATTCCGGCGAGATCGTGTACTCGCCCTGGGACAGGGTGGGCCACCTTTTGGCGATGGCTTGGACGGCCTCGGCCGTTTCCTTACCGGCGAGGTAGGTGGAGGACAGGAGTTCGGCGATCTGCTCGGGCGTGCTCGAACGGACGTACTCAAGGGTGCGGGCCATGGCGTTGACCAGGCCTTGGACCGCTTCCGGGTGGTCCTTGGCGAACTCCGGGGTGACGAGCACCGATTCGGCGGGCCAGACCGCGCCGAGCTCAGCGACTGTGCTGTCGCGGGTGCCCAGGTCGTACAGGGTGGAGACGAGTCCCGTGTCCTTCATGTAGCTCGTCATGGGCTCCATGAACGTCAGGACGTCGACGGTGCCTTCCTGGAGTCCCTGGGTGACCGCCTCGCGGCGTCCGTCGACCGCGGCCATCACCGGGGTGTAGCTTCCGCTCGGGAGTCCGGCGCGGGTGGCGAGGTAGCTTGTCACGATGCCCTTGGCGGAGTGGCTGGCGCCCTCGGCGATGCGACGGCCGGCAAAGTCGGCGGCGGAGCGGACGTCGTTCTTGGCCGCGTCCGACACCATCACCGTGATGCCCGGCGAGTCATGCAGGACCATGACGGCGAGCTGGGGTTTGCCGTTGACCACGCCGAAGACGGCGTGCTGGAACCAGTTCACCTGGGCCTCGAGACGGTCACCGCCAGCCTCGAGGTCCTTGATCTCCTGCTTGTTCAGCAGGGTGACGGCGAGATTCTCGTCCTTGAAGTACCCGAGCTGCTCGGCGACGTAGGCGAGCCAAGATGCCTTCGAGCCGAGCCGCAGGGAAAGCTGCGGTTCCTGGGATTCAGCCATTGAACCCTCCTTCTGGAGCGGCTTCCGGTCTCGCAGGATACGGACCGGTCCGCTCGCGTTCGCTGATGCACTACAACGTATCACTAACAAATATTCATGAATAGATGTATCAGCTGTTACTTTTCAAAAATCTCCAAGCGGCATCGTCAGTCCTGCGGATGTCACTCGGACAGCCAGATACCCCCGGGCCGACCCGCCGGCATCGGGCAAGAACGAAAATGAGCGGCCCCCGGGGATCAGTTCAGATCCCGGGAGCCGCTCATGCAGGGCTCGTGAAGGCAGGCCTTTGTGTCAGAGTGCCGCGCTGTCGGCTTCGTAGACGCGGGCTGCGAACTCTTCCAGCGTGGAGGCGCAGTCCGCCAGTGCATCGGAAACCTTGTCCGCCAGGGAGGCGCCGAGCATGTCGCGGGCCTTGACCTTCTGGTACCAGCCCTTGAGCTTGACGAGGTCTTCCTCGTTTTCTTCGAGCTCGCCGTAGGTGAAATGCTCCTCCCGGACCTCCTTCTCGACCCCGGCATGGAAGTCCCTGCATTTGTCGAGGATCTCTTCGTATTCCTCGTTGCGGGCCTCGTTGAACATCTCGACCAGGTCCGTTTCGCCGATGATCGAGGTGGAGTTGATGAGGAAGGCCTTCCCGGACATCGACTCAACGATTTCGTTCCGCAGTGCCCGCATGGCCCGTTCGCTTGCCGCGGTGCGTGGTACCGCGGCTGCCGAGTTCTGCATATAGATGGCCCCCAGGTTGCGCAGTTTGCGCCAGACGGCGGCGCGCAGGCGGGTCGGCTCGCTCGGCACCCGGTAGACCAGGAGCAGCCAGGTGGGCGAGCCCTGGGCCTTCGCCGCCTGCCGCTCGGGGGCGACGGCCGCCAGGTCGGGCATGACAACCTCACCGTCGGATGGGGCCTCTTTGTTCGTATTGACGCTCATCTGGTCTCCTCACTCGAGCAAGACAATCGTACCCCGCGGACGCTCGAAAGTACCGTGACGGATAGCCCTCCAGATTCTTGACGACCGCCAAGTCTCAAATACTCCATGACTTCCCCTCCAAACGATCAGCCGTTCTGATTGGAAGCTAACTTACTTATTCCAATTCAAGATTGACTGTTGCTTAATAGATCTAACAGTCGTTAGCATGGTCAACGAACGCAAAATTTGCGAAACCAGAAAGGTGGTTGTCATGGGTTCAAGTACCGACTGGGGCTTGGCCATCTCCGTGTTCGTGGCCGCGATCGTGGAAATGGTCGAGGCCCTGACGATCGTGCTCGCCATGGGCATGACCAGGAGCTGGAAGTCCACGCTGTACGGTGTCGGAACGGCACTTGTCGCCCTCACCGGCTTTACCGCGGTGACCGGGTATGCGCTGGCGAACTGGCTGCCGCGATCGAGTCTTCAGCTGGTCATCGGGGTCCTGCTGCTGATCTTCGGATTGCAGTGGCTCAAGAAGGCCATCCTGCGCTCGGCCGGCCGAAAGGCCATGCATGATGAAGCGCGGATCTACCAGAACAAGGTCAACGCTGCGGCCGCGGCCGGAGACAAGGTCCGCTTCGGCCTCGACTGGTTCTCCTTCGTCGTCAGCTTCAAGGGCACCTTCCTTGAAGGTGTGGAAGTCGTCTTCATCGTCATCACGTTCGGCCTGAACGCCAACAACATGCCGGTGGCCATCATGGGGGCCGTCGCCGCTGTCGTCGTCGTCCTGCTCGCCGCCATCGTCATCCATGCCCCGCTGACCAAGGTCCCGGAGAACACGCTCAAGTTCGGCGTCGGACTGCTGCTGACTACCTTCGGCACGTTCTGGGCCGTGGAGGGCCTGGGAGCCCTGACCCCCTCGCACACGAGCCTGGAATGGGTGATGTCGGACCTGGTCCTGCTGCCGATCCTCGCCGGTTGGGTACTGCTCTCGGCGATCCTCGTCAAAATCCTGAAGGTGCCCGCGGACCAGGTCCCGGTCATCGAAATCATCCAGCCCGTCAGCGTCCGAGAGGAAGCCTAAGCCATGAAATTCATCAAGGGATTCTTCCACTTCTGGTACGACTTCATCATCGGCGACGACTGGAAGATCGCCGTCTCGGTCCTCATCCCGCTCGTTGTCGGGGCAGGGTTCGTCCTGAACGGCTTCGAGGATTCGCTGCTCCTGCCCCCGATCCTGGCCGTCGCCTTGGCGGCATCCTTCGTCGTGGCTTTGTCCATCGACGTCAAGCAGCACCCGAGCGACTAGCCGCACCGAGCGCTGCCGCCCAGATCGTGGCCCGGTGCCAGCCGCTTGCCCTGGCACCGGGCCGCTTCCATATCCGTTGTAGAAAAGGAGTCGTCATGACCAAAGCCGCACACCTGCGCAGCCTCATCCGAGAAGGCAGGGCCCCCGTCTTGACTGCAGGAGCCCACGACGGGCTCGGCGCCGTCCTTGCCGAGCGGGCCGGATACCGCGCGGTCTGGGCCTCAGGGCTTGAGGTCTCCGCGGCCCACGCTCTGCCGGACGTCGGACTCCTTGGCATCAGCGACTATCTGGCCGCTGCCAGAATCATGAACCAGGCCTGCGGGCTGCCGGTCATCGCCGACTGCGATACCGGATTCGGCAATGAACTCAACGCCGCGTACACCGTCCAGCAGTACGAAGCAGCCGGCGTCGCGGCGATCTGCATCGAGGACAAGATCTTTCCCAAGGTCAACAGCTTCGCCGGCCACCGCCAGATGCTCGCCCCGATCGGCGAGTTCGCGCATAAGATCCGCGTCGCCAAGGGCTCGCAGAAAGACCCGGACTTCATGGTCATCGCCCGGACCGAGGCACTCATTGCCGGGGCCGGCATGGACGAGGCGATGGACCGGGCACACGCCTACGCCGACGCCGGAGCCGACGCCATCCTCATCCACTCCAAGGCAAAGACCCACGCCGAGGTCGAAGAATTCATGGGTCGCTGGGGCGGACGGCTTCCGGTCGTGATCGTCCCCACGACGTACTACGAATGGAGCGCCAGCGACGCCGGCCACGCGGGAGCCTCGATTGTCATCCACGCCAACCAGGGGCTCCGAGCCACCGTCAGCGCGGTCATGTCCGCGTTCGCCATCATGCTCAACGACGGCTGCTCAAGCGCCCTTGAAGGACAGATCGCCAGCGTCAAGGAGATCTTCGACCTGCAGCGCATGGACCAATGGCTGGAGCTGGAAGCATGATCGACTGCTGTGATCTCATCGCAGGCCTCGCAGCCCGCGGCTGGAACCAGGGATCCGGCGTACCCTGCAGCACCTTCGCCGGCCCGATCGCGCACCTGAGCGCCTCCGGACACTACCGGGCAGCCGCCAACGAAGGCCTCGCCCTCTCCGGCGCGGTCGGCGCCCGGCTCGCCGGCCGCCGCGAAGCGGTCTTCCTCCAGAACAGCGGGCTCGGCAACCTCATCAATCCCCTGACATCACTGTGTCAGCCCTATGCCGTTCCCGTGCTTGCCCTCGTCAGCATGCGCGGCTGGCCCGACCCCGGCGCAGACGAGCCCCAGCACGCCCTCATGGGCCAGACGACGGAGACGATCCTCTCGGCCCTGGGCATCTGGCACACGGTCCTTACCGCCGAATCCCTCGACCCGGCCCTGGACCGGGCGGAGCAGATGATCTCCAGCGGCCGGAGCGCGTTCCTTCTGGTCCCCCACCGCTCCATCAGCCAACACCCCGGTACTATGCCGGCCCTCCGGACGGGCGGGCCCGACACCGCCGAGGTGACCTCCGCCGTCGCGGACGCGTGCCCGCCCGGCACCGCGGTTTTCGCAACCACCGGCTACACCTCCCGCTACCTTCATGACGCACTGGACCGGCCGGAAAACTTCTACATGCAAGGATCCATGGGGCACGTCTCCTCCCTGGCACTGGGCTACGCCGACGCCGCGCCGGAGAAAACCGTCATCGTCCTGGACGGCGACGGCGCCGCACTCATGCATCTGGGCGCCTTGTCGACCATCGGCGCCGCGCAACCCGCCAACCTCGTTCACGTGGTCATCGACAACGGCGGGTACGAGTCGACCGGATCGCAACAAAGCACCTCCGGAACCACCGACCTTGCCGCCGTCGCGAAAGCCTGCGGATACCGAGCCGCCTCCACGGTGGACAGCGTGCAGGCCCTGCAGCAGCAGCTCGCGTCCGCTGCGGCCGCCCCCGGCCCGCACTTCATCCTCGTCCGGGCAGGAAGAACGGTCAGACAAACCCCCCAGCGTGCCGGCGCATCCCTGTCCCTGCCGCACATCGCGGCCCGGCTGCAGGACGCGACACTTCCAGCAGCAGCGGCCGCCAGCCATGCATGAGCTCCAGAACCTTCTCTTCAACGCCTCGAAGCTCGGACGCGCACCGCAACTGATCGAAGGCACGGGCGCTGCGTCTGCCCTGAGCAAGATCGTCGGCCGATCCCCCCGCCGGGTGCTCGTCGTCGGGAGCCGGCGGACCGTCGAAGGAATCCCTGCCCTGGCCTCCCTGGTACGCCACGGCGCGCACCATTACGGACTGACACGACCCAATCCGTCCGTCCAGGACGCACTGGATCTCTCGAGCGCCATCGAGGAAGCCCGGCCGACGACGGTTCTGGCCGTCGGCGGCGGCTCTGCCATCGACCAGGCCAAGGCAGCGCGCCTGTTCAAACCTGATTGCCGCCTGCTGGACTCCGGACTGCGGGGGGACGCCTCATCGTTGCGGCCGGACCCCCCGCTCCTCGTTGCCGTACCGACCACCGCCGGAACCGGCGCAGAGATGACCCCCTTCGCCACCCTGTACCGCGGGCAGGCCAAGGTCTCCCTCGACCTTCCGCAATGCCGCCCCGACCTCGCGGTGCTCGACGGCGAGCTGACCCGCACGTGCCCCGACCGGCACAGCCTCGCCGCGGTCCTGGACGCCGTGTGCCATGCGATCGAGTCCGGTTGGAGCCTGTCCCGCACACAGTCCTCCCGCTTGTACGCCAACGCCGCCCGGGACCACCTCGCCACCCACCTGGCCCGCACCGCTCCCCCGTCCCCGGGGAACCGGTGGGCCGACGATTCGGCGCACTCCGAGACCCGCCGCCACCTGCTCCTGCTGGCAGCAGCCGTTGCCGGGATCGCCATCTCTCAGACACGCACCACCGGCGCCCACGCCTTCGCCTACCACCTCACGGCCGCCTACGGCGTCCCCCACGGATTCGCCTGCGCGGCAAGCATGTCCTGGATCGAAGCCCAGGCCAGCTCCCGCCGGTCCGGGACCGTGGACGAGGCGACCCGCGCAGCGGTGGCCACCCTCAGGCAGCACCTCGACGGCGCCCAAGGCGCCCGCCTTGTCCACCTGCCCTCCCTCAACGGCAATGCCCTTGAGGAGTACGTCGACGCCGGCCTTGCCGTCCGTTCACGGATGGCGACCCACCCGGTTCCCATCGATCGGCCAGAAGCCATCCGCCACATCCGGGCGGACGGCCGCCTCGGCGGAACATCCGCCGCCAATGTTGCACGAAAAATGCCACAAAACGCTTGACCCGGCCTTCACGAACAATTTAGGTTAGGTTAGGCTTGCAAACTAACAGCTGATAGCAATTCTTGTGAACGGGGAGTCGCGCAGCTCTTAGGAAACGTCAAAGGTCATCAGAGTCGAGGCCAACCTCAACGGTCGCGACCGCGAACGAAAGAGGGCAGCATATGCGCTTCCTCGCACGACGCCTAGCGTTCTATCTCGTCACGGCGTGGGCTGCCATCACCATCAATTTCCTCCTGCCCAGGCTCATGCCGGGCGACCCGGTCCAGACCGTCATGGAACGCTTCAACGGCCAGTTGTCACCGGAGTCCAGCGAAGCCCTCGCCGTGGCTTTCGGCCTGGACCGCAGCAAGAACCTGTTCCAGCAATACGTGGAGTACATCGAACACCTCTTCCACGGCGACTTCGGACTCTCGTTCACTTATTTCCCGACACCTGTCTCCTCGGTAGTCGCCGACAGCCTGCCGTGGACGATCGGCCTGCTCGGGGTGGCGACCCTCGTGGCATCCCTGCTGGGAACACTTCTGGGCTGCATCGCCGGCTGGCGCCGGGGAACGTGGATGGACTCAGTGCTCCCGGTCGGGGCATTCCTGCGCGGAATCCCGCACTTCTGGGTGGGCCTGCTGCTGGTGGCAGTCTTCGCCGTCGGGTTCGGTTGGTTCCCGGTGAGCGGCGGATACGACCCGTCGATCCCGCCCAGCCTGAGCCTTGAGTTCATCGGCACCCTTCTGTACCACTCGATCCTTCCGGCGTTGACGATCGTCATCGGCTCGCTCGCCGGCCACATGCTGATGCAGCGCAACATGATGGTGACAACCTTGTCCGAGGACTATGTCGTCGTGGCGCAGGCCAAGGGCCTGTCCTCGCGAAGGGTCATGCTCAACTACGCGGCCCGCAACGCCATCCTCCCGGCCGTCGCCGGTTTTGCCATGGAGCTTGGCCTGGTCGTCAGCGGCTCGCTGCTCGTGGAGAAAGTCTTCTCCTTCCCCGGCATCGGCTACGTAATGTTCCAGGCCGTGAGCAACCAGGACTTCCCGCTGCTGCAGGCCATCCTTCTTGTGACGACGTTCGCCGTCCTGGCCGCGAACCTGTTCGCGGATGTGGCGTTCTTCGTCCTCGACCCCCGTACCCGGAACGCGTGAGGCATCCATGACATCCACCGCCGAAATCACAAAAGTCGTTACCAGCACCCGTCCACGCCGTAAAAAGCGCCACTGGCTCCGCTCCCGGAAGGTCCTCATCGGCGCATCGATCCTCGCCGTGTTCGCCGTAATCGCGATCATCGGACCCTGGATCGCGCCGTACGACCCCTCCGCCACGGGCCCGGACGTCCTCATGCCCCCTTCTGCCCAGCACCTGCTCGGCACCACCGCACTAGGTGAGGACGTCCTCTCCCAGGTCCTTGCCGGCACCAGGCTCAGCATCGAAGTGGGCTTCCTCGCCGCGCTCATCAGCGAGACGGTCGCGATCCTGGTCGGGATCACCTCCGGATACCTTGGAGGCTCCGCAGACGAGGTCCTGTCGCTGGGCACGAACATCTTCCTGGTCATCCCCGTGCTCCCCCTGCAGATCCTGATCATCGCCTATCTCGGAAACGTCAGCTGGGTGGTCACGGCGGCCGTCATCGCGCTGACGGCCTGGTCCCACGGGGCACGCAAGCTGCGCGCGCAGACCATGTCGATCCGCAAGCGCGACTATGTCGAGGCGGCCCGCGCCGCAGGTGAGCCGGCCTGGCGCATCGTCTGGTTCGAGATCCTGCCCAACGAGACAGCCATCATTGCCACCGGATTCCTCTTCAGCGTCCTGTCCGGCATTGTCGTCCAGACCGGCCTGGCGTTCCTTGGCCTCGGCGACGTCGCCAGCTGGAGCTGGGGATCCGTGCTGCGCTGGTCCGAATCGAGCAACGCTTTCCTGACCGGCGCATGGTGGTGGTACGTTCCCCCCGGGATCTGCCTTGCGCTGGTCGGCATGGGGCTTGCCTTGATCAACCTGGGAATCGACGAAGTGGTCAACCCCCGGCTGCGCGGCGTCGGCCGCGTCAAGACGGCCCGCGAACGCACCGGCTTCTCCCGCCGCCTCATCCAGCTGGACCACGACGCGGAGCACGCCGCGACCACGCCCGACGACGGGAATTCCGTCCTGGAAATCACCGGGCTTCGCGTCGACTACCAGACCGCCCACGGAGGCCTTCCAGCCGTGCGGGGCGTGGACCTGACCCTGCGCCGGGGAGAGGTCCTGGGCATCGCGGGCGAGTCCGGATCAGGCAAATCAACCCTGGCCTTCGCCGTCACGCGCCTGCTGCGGGCGCCGGGTGAAGTCGTCGGCGGCTCCGTGAAGTACTTCGGCCGCGCCAAGGACGGCACACCCGTTCCCCCGCTGGACGTCCTCTCCGCGAGCCAGGCCCAACTTCGCCGTTACCGGTGGGAGGAGACCGCGGTCGTGTTCCAGGCCGCCATGAACTCGCTGAACCCGGTTCTTACCGTCCGCACCCAGCTCGAGGACACCATCCGGGCCCACCGGCCCACGATGGCCGCCGCCGACCGGGAGGACCGTGTCGGGGAACTCCTGGAGCTCGTCGGGATCGACCGGTCCCGGCTCGGTTCCTACCCGCACCAACTCTCGGGCGGGCAGCGCCAGCGCGTCATGATCGCCATGGCCCTCGCCTTGGACCCTGCCGTGGTCATCATGGACGAACCCACCACCTCCCTGGACGTCGTGGTCCAACGCGACATCATCCGGTGCATCATGGACCTGCGCACCCGGTTGGACAGCTCGTTCATCTTCATCACCCATGACCTGTCCCTCCTGCTGGAGATCGCCGACCGGATCGCCGTGATGTACGCGGGCGAACTCGTCGAGCTCGGCGACGCAGCCCAGATCCAGCACCAGCCACGACACCCCTACACCCGTCGTCTGCTGCTGTCCTTCCCTGTCCTGCGCGGCCCACGGAGGAAACTCGCCGCGATCGACGGTGCCGCACCGAACCTCCGCAGCATCCCGACAGGGTGCGCCTTCCACACCCGCTGCCCCCTCGCCACGGACATCTGCGCCCAACAAGACCCGCCGCTGTTGGCCTTGGTGGATCAGCCTGGCCAGGACACCACGCACAATGCCACCGGCGACCCACGACGTGTCGCCTGCCACCACGTGGATGAAACCCTACAGCTGCGTCCCGTGGACGCTCTCATCCAAGAGGAGTTGCCCAGATGAACGCCGGAATCGAGGTGCTTCCCCTGTCCGAAACCGTCAAGAAGCCCGTGCTCGAGGCGAGCGACCTCGGCAAGACTTTCCATCTAGGCGGCGGCAGGTCCGCTGGCGGGCACCGGAAGGTCGTGGCGGTCGACGCCGTCAACCTCGCCCTCTGTGCCGGGTCCACCGTGGCGCTCGTGGGCGAAAGCGGTTCGGGGAAGTCCACCGTCGCCCGCCTGCTCGCCCAGCTGCTCCCGGCATCCGCCGGAGAAGTGCGGTTGCACGGGGAACCCGTGCACCCCCGCACCGGGCGCCAACGGCGCCGCTACGTCGGGGAAGTCCAGCTTCTCCTGCAGGACCCGTTCGCGTCCTTGAATCCCGTCCACACCATCCGCTACCAGCTCACCCGGGTGCTGCGGTTGCACGGCAACCACGCCGGGCGCCGGGGCATCGAAGAGCAACTGGATACACTTCTCTCCACCGTCCAGCTGCACCCGGCTTCCCAATTCCTGGACAAGTACCCGCACGAGCTCTCCGGTGGCCAGCTGCAGCGCATCGCGATCGCCCGGACTCTGGCGGCCTCGCCCTCGGTCCTGCTGCTGGACGAACCGGTCTCCATGCTGGACGTGTCCATCAGGCTTGGCATCCTGAACCTGCTCGCGAACCTCAAGCAGCAGCAGGACCTGGCCATCTTGTACATCACCCATGACATTGCCTCCGCCCGGTACTTCGCGGACGAGATCCTGGTGATGTACCGCGGACACGTCGTGGAGCGCGGGCCAAGCGAAAGCGTGACCCAGCACCCGACACACCCGTACACCCAGCTGCTGATCGAGTCGGCCCCCGACCCCGCGCGTCGCGGCCGCGACGCGGCCGAAGTGCCCGGTATCGGCCGCGGTGGCGGCGCCGCATCGGCGGCAGCCCCGACCGGCTGCCCGTTCGCCCGGCGCTGTCCCTTCGCGATGGATGTCTGCTTCACGCAGATGCCTGCCGTCTCGGCGGTGGACGAAGAGGGCCACGAGGTGCGGTGCTGGCTCAACAGCCCGGAAACGGCTGGCGGCCCCCGGCACTAAAGATCCTGCACCGGCACTGTCTGGAATGAGTCCCGGGAGCCCGGGCGGCAAGGCTTAGCCAAGGTCGCCCGGGCTCCCGCGCGTGTCATCGGGTTCCGGTGAGTCCGCTGTTTTCTGTTCCGTCCGAAGGGTCCGGCGGACCCTTATAGCCGCGGCGCAGGTGACCACCGCCGATGCCAGGCCACCAGAGGCGAGTGCGGCCGCTGGCCCGAACTGTTCGGAGAGGTACCCCAGGACCGGGCCGCCCAAGGGTGTTCCACCCGCGGTGGCGATCACGAACGCGGACATCACCCGCCCCCTGAGCTCATAGGGAGTGACCACCTGGATCAGCGAATTCGCTGTGGTGTTGATGCTCAGGGCGAGAAAGCCCAGTGGGACCAGGGTAGCCACGAACCAGCCGTAGCTTGGCATCAACGCGGACGCGACTTCGGTGATGGCGAACAGGGCCGTGACGAGAACCAGGTAGGAGAACCGGGGCCTTCCCCGCCATGCGGATACCAACGCACCGGCCATGGATCCGGCCGCAAGCGCTGTCAGCAGCACCCCGTAGCCCTGGGCGCCGGTGTCATACCGGCTTCTCGCACTCAGGGCCAACAGCACAGGCCAGTTCATGGCGAACGTGGAAGTGACAAAAACGAGTCCCAGGGTGGCCCCGACCCGCCGGTCACGAACGATGTATGACCACCCGGCCCGGATCTGCCCGCGGGACCGCAGGGTGGGGGGTTCGACGAACAGCGACTCACGGCGCATCAAAGCCACTGAAACGATGACAGCCAGGAAGGACGCCGCGTTGACCAGGAAGGCCGGGCCTGCGCCGACCAAGACGATCAGGGCACCGCCAATGGCGGGCCCGATCATCCGTGAGACATTGAACGTCGCCGAATTCAGCCCGACCGCTGCCGGAAGCCGATCACGGCCGACCAATTCGATGAGGAACGATTGGCGCGTGGGGTTGTCCACCGCCGCGGCCACGCCCATGACCCCGGCAAGGACGTAGACGTCCGTAAGCGTGAGCTGCCCGGTGAGGGCGAGGACTCCGAGAGCCGCTGCCGCCAGCGCCAGCACGGACTGGGTGATGATGAGCAGCAGCCGTTTGGAATATCGGTCCGCCAGGAGACCGCCCCACGAGCTCAATAGCATCATGGGGGTGTACTGGATTGCCGAAACAAGGCCGAGCGCGACGCCCGAGCCGTTGGTCAGATCCAGAACGAGCCAGTCCTGGGCGACCCGCTGGGTCCAGGTTCCCGAGACCGACAGCAGCTGGCCGGCAAGAAAAAGGCGGTAGTTTCCCAGACGAAGGGTCTCGACGGGACCACCCGCTGTCGACGTCCGTCTCCGCGGGGGGCGGCTCGCTCCGCGAGGAGGCGGTGGCGTTAACAGTCGAACTCAACTCCCTACCCTCAGCGTGCGAGCGTCCACTCACGCGGACAACGATCAGTCATAAATGTGGGAGTAGTTGATGCAGACAAAGCACCGGTGGCCCGTGCCGTCGTGCCGGCACTGCCTCTCGCGCGCCTCCCGGTCCGCTTTCCGCTTCTCCCACCAGGCGTGCAACCGGCCCCACAGCCGCAGTACCAGCATCGATCTCACGCGCCCCTCCTTCAGTGGAGTATCCCGCCGGCCCGGCGGCTTTTCATCGCGAACCGTTCCCTCCGCACCGGCCATCCGAAACCCTGGCGATACTTTGAAAAACGAACAGTTGATACATTTGTTTCTCCATATCTGCTACATATAATCTATCATGTTTGTTATTCAACATATAGTAGGAGGCGTGGATGGATCTGCAACAACTGTCCGGTGGCGCATTTGTACGTCCCGCCCGGGCCGAAGACCTGCCACGAATCGTCGGTCTCCTCGAATCCGACGCACTCGGCCCGGCCGGCGGCCTGCCCGCCACTACCGCGGAGGGCTACCTGAGGGCCTTCGAAGCCATCACCGCCGAACCGTCCAACGAGCTATGGGTGGCCACCGATGAGGGCGGGGAGGTGATCGGGACTCTTCAGTTGATCTTCTTCACGACCTTGAGCTGGAACGCGGCCCTGAGGGCCCAGCTCGCGGGAGTGCGGATCGCCGCAAGCCAGCGCGGGCGCGGAACCGGTTCCGCTTTGGTGGCGTGGGCCGTGGAGCGGGCCAAATCCAAAGGCTGCCATGTCGTGCAGCTCTCCTCGGACAAGAGGCGGGCCGACGCCCACCGTTTCTATACCCGGCTGGGCTTCGTTCCCAGCCATGAAGGACTGCGGCTGGTCCTACCGTGAAACCCGTTCGCGTGCTCGTAGCCCCCGACGCGTTCAAGTCATCGCTATCGGCGGCGGAAGCCGCCCGCCACCTTGCCGCAGGCGTGGCCGGGGCAGGGGCGGACTGCACAACGGTCCAATGTCCCATCGCCGACGGCGGCGAGGGCACCATCGCTGTCCTGGAAAGCCTGGGCGCCGACATACGGCGCACCGTAGTCAACGGTGCGCTGGGGCACCCGGTCCCGGCGTCCTGGGCTGCATTTGACGGAACCGCGTACATCGAGGTGGCCCAGGGGGCGGGCGCGCACCATGTACCCGTCCGCACCGCGCAGACCTGCCTGAGGGCGGCGAGCACCGGCGTCGGGCAGCTGATCTCCGCGGCCCTTGACGCCGGGCACCGCAAAATCGTCCTGACCACGGGCGGCAGTGCCGTGAGTGACGGAGGAGCCGGCATGCTCCACGCCCTCGGCGCGGAATTCTCCCCTGATGACGCGGGCAGCGCCGGCGGAGGGGCGCTCTCCTGGATCTGCGGCGTGGACCTGTCGACCCTGGATCCGCGGCTGCAGGAAGCGGACATCACCGTGGCCGTGGACGTGAACAATCCGCTCCTCGGGGACGCGGGAGCAGCGAAGACGTTCGCCCCGCAGAAGGGGGCAGGACCCCGGGAAATCGAACTCCTCGAGGCAGGTCTGGCCCACTGGGCGGATCTCATCGACCGTGACGGCAGCAACCGGTCCCGGGAGCCAGGCTCGGGAGCCAGTGGCGGCATCGGTTTCGCGGCGATGTCGGCTTTGGGGGCCAGGCGCGTTTCCGGCGCCGATATGGTGCTGGACCTTCTGCGGATCGACGCACTGCTGGGCGAAGCCGACCTCCTCGTTACCGGCGAAGGTTCGCTCGACAGCCAGAGCCTCTTCGGCAAGGCCCCCCTGTCCCTGGCGGCCCGGGCCGCAGCACATCGTGTCCCGGTCGTGGTCGTCGCAGGCCGTGTGGAACTGCCACCGTCGGAGCTACTGGCATACGGCATCAGCGCCTCCTGGAGTCTGGTCGAACTGGCTGGCTCGACAGCAGCCGCGCTTGAGGATCCTTGTCGATGGCTTCAGGAGGCGGGCCGCCTCGTCGCCGCGCAGGCGTCGCAGCTGGCCTGACCGTCCGGGCATGCGTCGGCGGCCGGACGAAGGAACCCCGTCCGGCCGCCGGTCCGCCCTCCTTATCAGTGATGGGCGGGGGCCAGCCGTGCCGCGATGTCGACCACGGAAGGCTTGTTCGCCGTCGGGAGCCCGTACGGATCCTGCTCCGAGGGCCAACCGGTGAACGCGGCGGTCCTCCAGACGCCTGCCGCGGCGGGGTTGCCGAGCGGAATCACCGGTGCCTCGTCGACGAGGATCGACTGGAGGCCATCCAGGGCCTGCTTGAACGCCGGGCTCGAACTATCCGAGGAAGCCATGGCGTTCAGGAGCTCCCCTGCCTTGGGGTTGCTGTAGCGCTCCCAGTTGACCACCGCCTGCTTCCCCGCGGTAGGGACAGGCTGGGAAACCAGCCTGCTGAGGTTGTCGTAAAGAGAGCCGGCGCCGCCGGCAGCCCGCATCGACAACTGGAAATTGCCCAAGGCCACATCCGAACGCCAGGACTGCTGCGATTCAGGCTTGACGGTCAGCTTGATCCCCGCCGCCTTGAGGCTCTCGGTCATCAGGGTCCCTGCCCGGACCCAGTCCCCGTACGGATTTGTCGTGGGAACGGTCAGCGTCAGGGCGAGCTGCTTGCCGTCCGGCGAGACAAAGTAGCCGTCCGAACCCATGGTGTAGCCGGCCCCCTGAAGGGTCTGCTTCGATGCCGAGGCATCTCCGGTGCCCAGCGAAAGGTTCTTGTACTGGTCCGCAATCATGTCCGTGGCCCCCGCACCGTCGAGCCCCGTCGGGGACTGGACAGGCTGTGCACCCGGCCCGAAGGCCAGCTTCGCCAGGTTCGGCCGGTCGATCGCCTGGCTGATCGCTTTCCGGACCGCCGCGTCATTGGTCGGAGCCATGGTCGCGTTCGGCAAGAGGTAGATGGAAACCCCGAACGTTGATGCCCATGAGGCTAGGGTCGACGGCGAGTGCTGCGTGATCTGCGTGGGATCGGTGTTCGATGACACGATCCAGTCCACCTGGCCGCCCTGCATGGCGGCTACCATGCTGCTTTCGGAGTCGTAAGCAAGGTACTGGATGCTGTCCACCGCGGGTTTGCCGGCATCCCAGTAACCCGGGTTCTTGTCGAGGGTAATCACCTGCGGCGTGAAACTCTTGAGCATGAAAGGCCCGGTGCCGACAGGCTTCGGATTCGCGTAGGTCACCGGATCCGCCACCGAGGACCATTGCTTCTTCTGGACCGGCTCGGTCACGTACCAAAGAGTCTGGAACGCCGGAGCGGTGAAGGACACAACAACCTGGGTCGGGCTGGCCGCCGTGGCGGACTTGATTGGCAAGCCGTTGAAATTCAGCGCTTTGAACTTGGTCATCAACTCAAAGGTGAAGGCCACATCATCGGCCGTGAACGCAGTGCCGTCTGACCATTTCACCCCCGGACGCAGATCGATCGTCAGCTGCGTGCCGTCCTGGTTCCACTTGGAACTCTGTGCCAACCACGGCTTGGTGGTGTCCTTGACATAGTCGACGAGCATCAACGGCTCATAGATCACGAGCCCCGAATAGCCGCTCGAGCTCCCGGACGCCTGCAGGAACGGATTGAACTGGGACGTGAACGGCCCCGTCGCACCCGCAGCCATTCTCAAGGTGTGCGTGCTACCGCCCTGGCCCGAACTTCCCCCACCACAGGCGCTCAGAGCCAGCAGCAAGAACATGCAAACGCCGACAACGAACTTCTTGGACAGCTTCATCAATCTCATCGCGCACCCCGTCGTGGCTTGGGCCGCATCCCCACAGCGACCCTCAGTCAGAATCGTCAATCACAAAATGTATCAACTGTTAGATTTGAGAGTATCAATCGCCTGCCAATCTGGTCAACGGACAACAACATGCAATCGGACAGTTCTGGGTACTGGCACCGCGCCAGCGTGCAGCACACAGGCAGTCGCGGCCGCCGGCGGCCTCGGCATGCTGCCGATGGGGCTCGGCCTGCCGTCCCATCCCGGGGGCGCCCTGGGCATGGGGCATCCGCCTCGAACAATGACATGCTGGCAGGGTTCCGCTTATCCGTGAGCAGGCGAATTGTCGCCTAGCCCCGACGAGTGACATCCTGGCTCAGAATGCCCGGCCAGGTTTCGACATCTTCCGGGGTGCGGGCGACCGTTAGTGTTGCCTGCGGGAGCAGTGCGGCAAGGGAGTCCGCGGTTGAGAGCGGATGACCGGGATCATCGATCCACGCCAGGATTGTTGTCGGCACGTCGATCCGCGCGATGGACTCAGGCGCAGGCAGATCGCTCAGTGCTGCGCCTCGAAATAACGAGGGCAAAAGGGCGACGGCGACGTCGGGCACCGTCTCCGGCGCGCCGATGGTGGCCGGTGGCGGTGTTGCCTGGCGGGTGGTGGCGAGGAATGCCTCGATCCCGGCAGATTCGATAAGCTCCGCGGCAACCCGGTAGTTTCCGGCCTGGGCAGCCCGGGTTTCCCACGCGGTAGGTGGCACCATCAGCGTGAGCCCGGTAAAGCGGTCCGGCTCGCGGGAAGCTGCGTGCAAGAGTGTACCGGCACCCATGGAGGGACCGACTCCGTGCACACGTTCGCCTGGGAACCAGTGATCGAGCACCCGAAGGAGGTCCTCGGCGAGGCTTTGCCATTGATAGTCTCCGGGGACTTTCCGCCCCGTCGACCGGCCATGGCCTCGCGCGTCGTACCGCAGCAGCCGGGTTCCGCTGAGCCCCCGACCGAGGTCGAGGTTGAGCACCCGGTCGCGCGCGCGGCTTGAGGTGAGGCCGTGCAGCTGGACAACCGGGTGTCCACCTTCGTCGCTCAAAGAAACCGCAAGCTCGGCTCCGGGAACCTCAAATACGGGCATCAGGCTCCTCGTTTCGTCACTGACCGCCTCACCTCGAGCGGCTGCGTTGGGCGTTCAACCTATCTGGGACGATAGGATACCGCCATGCGGCTGACCAACGTCTCGCACCTGCGCCTACCGTTCGGACGACTTTGGGGCTACGACGTCAGTGTGTCTGCGCCCAAGCGTCGTCTTCCAGTGTCCTTTGACCAACGGCTCCATGTGAGGGCAGGCGAACGCCCCGGCTCCTGGATGGCGTTGTCTTTTCGGCTGCCTGCACCAACCCGTCGTGAGTCAATTGCCGACGCCTGGCTGGCGGTCATCGCCCGTCATGGCACTCTGCGGACGGCATTCGTCGCCGGTGCTGATGGTGAGCCGGAGCTTCACGAAATCGAGATTGGTCCGGGAACATGGGTTGAGCATCAGATCTCTCCCGGTCAGGCCGTCAATGACGCGGCGCGGGACATTCTCGACGCGGCATGTTCCCCCTACGCACAGCCCTCCCACCGGCTGTGCGTATTGGAGACTGCCGCTGGACTCACCGTCGTGATTGCGGCCGACCACGCCCACGTCGATATGTGGTCCATGTTGGTGATCGCGCGCGACCTGCTGTCGGCGCTCGATGCCGGGAAGGCGGGCCGCGAACCGTTGCCCGGGCAAGTGTCGGCATTCGAAGAACACACGCAAGCACTGCTGGATCGCAATGCGGCGCCGGACGACGTCCGTCAACGCTGGAAAGACATCATCGGTGACAGCGGCGGCGTCATGCCGCAGTTCCCGTTGCCCCTAGGCGCGCCCGCTCCGCATCGCGAGCGTGTGGAAGTGCGCGATGTGTTCGATCTCGACGACGGTGCCGCCTTTGCTGCGCAGGCCCGCGACGACGGTGTCTCGACGCTCGCCCTCGCAGTTGTTGCTATGACTGCGGTAACCCGCGAGTTGGCGGGGAGCCCGCTACGGGCAGTCTTTCCCGTGCACAGCCGCTTCGAGGACAAATGGCATGACTCGGTCGGCTGGTTCATCACCAATTCGGTACTTGAGTCGGCGGTCGCTGAGCCGCGCGCCGCGGCGGCTGCTGTAAAAGAAGCTGTGCGGCTTGGCTCGTGGCCGCTCGCTGACGTGCTGGCTCCATGGGGCGGCATGCCCGTGGCTCCCGGCATGTTCGCGATCTCCTGGCTGGACCTGCGCAGGCTGCCGGTACGGATCGATTCCATCGGACTCGACGCGCAATACGTGAGCGCGGCAATCGACACCGACGGCGTGATGCTTTGGTTCATCCTGGACGAGTCCGGTCTTCACTTGAGATGCCGCTATCCCGACACCCTTGAGGCTCGAGCCAACGTCGGCGGATGGCTCGACCTGCTGGTCGCTCGTTTGCAGGCGGATGCACGATCCTCGGTCCGAGGACTGCTGAGGGTGGCGGGCCGGACCTTCAGGCTGGAACGGGCGAGCCGCGATGACGTTGGAGCCATCGCCGGGCTGCTATCCGATGATCAGTTCGGTCCCGATCGTGAGTGCGTCGAGCTCGAACGCTACGAGGCGGCCTATGACGCGGTTGTCCGCGACAAGTCCAACTATCTGGGGGTTGTCCGCAATGGTGCCGACCGCATCGTCGCCACGATGCAGTTGACCATCATTCCGGGTCTTTCCCGGGGCGGTTCTTCCCGGCTGCAGATCGAGGGGCTTCGGGTCGCGGCCGCGGAACGTTCACGTGGCCTGGGCACCGCGATGCTTGAGTGGGCACACGATTTCGGGCGTGCCCGCGGAGCACAACTGGCACAAGTGACCACCGACGAAGCACGGGAACGGGCCCGGGCCTTCTACACCCGGCTCGGATATCGGACTGCCCACGTCGGGCTGAAACGGAGCATTTAAGCAGTTCAAACCCCGGGCCGGACGCGGGTCTGGTTGAATCGGTGTATCCATCGTCAGCATTGAAGCGAGTGCAACGACCCACGGAGTGTTGCTAAACCCGGTATCGTCGCGGTGGCTTTCGTGGGACAAGGATCCACGGTCGGCAGCGTTGCGCTCTTCGGCGTCGGTTGTCGAGTCCAGGTCTCACAGGAGCACGACAGGTTCCCTCTGTACCGTCCTGGGGATGGGTGTACAACCGAAACCCGCCGCGGTCGCAGATGATGTGCCGAGTCGGCGACCCGCCACGAAGCGGGCGAAAGCGGAGACCGTCGCGATCGTCGCCGTCTTCGCCCTCTACGCGGCTTTCCTGCTGAGGCTGCTTCTCTTCTCCCGTGCACCGGGTTCGGAGAGATCGATCAATCTCATCCCGTTCGCAAGCATCGCCGAATATGCGTTCAGCCACTCGCCAGGGACCGCGAGAGTGGCGTTCGCCAACGTCGTCGGGAACATCCTGATCTTCATCCCGCTCGGAGCCTACGCATCGTGGCTCCGACACCGGGCGGCCGCATGGCTGACCATGCTCACGGTCGCCTCGGTCAGCGTCGCCGTAGAGATCATCCAGGGCGTGTTCGCGGTTGGAGCATCGGACATCGACGACGTGATCCTGAACAGCGTCGGAGGACTCATCGGAATGCTCGTATTCCGGCTGCTCTCAGCGATCCTGCGCAAGCCATCCCGGGTACGGACTGCAATGGCCGGGTTGTCACTGCTTTCGATGCCCGTCTGGTGCTACTTCCTGTTCATCATCCGACTACACATGTGAACACAATCCCCACCCCGCAGCCTCCCGGCAGAGCGGCCTCCATCCGGAACGGCATAGACGACGTCGATGCCCACATTTCGTAGGTGCTATGTCATTGATCGCCACGACGGTAGGAGGTGCCGCCGTCGTTATTGCGCTCTGGCGCTGAGGTCTGATCCCCCTGCTCCGGTCCCGGCACGCCACTTCGGGCCGTTGCCTGAGGGTGCAGCTGGTCCGGTCACGTGAGCAACTTGCCCCAGCGCGGAGATAGCAGCGGAGCGCCGGCGATCTGGAGGCAGCGCCAGAGTGTGACGGCTACCGAGTCGAGGGCCGGGATATGCGCCTGATTTTCAATGTCCGCGACAATGGGTGCTGCGTACAGGTTCGTGCAGAGGTACACCAGAGCGTCCGGGCTCTGTGCAGCGAGTTCCAGGGAGGGGCCCACAAGGTCGGAAGGTGCGACGCGTGCGAATGACTCGTTGTCGATGAGACCGAGTGCGTGGTGGCCGGTGACTTGCACCCCTGCTTCCTTGTATCGCTCGATCACCTGGAGGTTGACGTCGGCCGTATACGGTGTCACCAGGCCGATTGTCTTGATGCCGGAAGCTTCGAAGGCGTCGAGGTAGGCCAAGGTGGATGTCGTGGCGGGGATGTCTGTGGCAGCCGTGATCTCTGCGACGATTTCACGGTCGTGTTCGGGCCCGAGCCACGAACCCGAGGTGCCGTTCCAGGCAATGACATCGACATCGGCGGTTGCGAGCATCTCGGCGGCGTTCCGCATGCCCTTTACGTCGAACTGCTGGTCCGAGCCGGAGTCGAGCGCTATGCGGGTCACAGGGATGCGTGTTGAGTGGATGGTGACGTCTTCTCGGTCGCCTAGGAGCCTGTAGCTCATCGGTTCGAGGCATGTGTTCGATGACGGGACGATCATGCCGATCCGTGTCGGGCGGGCGGTTGCCATGATCATTTCGCCTTTGCGCCGACGTTCGGTCGGGCGCTGTGGGCTGCGGCCTGCAGCCCTGGAAGGAGTGGCGCCGACGCGTCCATGGTCCCTGGGTGCGTGGCGGTCTCGCGGTAGCCGAGGCGGGACAGGAAGCGTCCCACCGGTCCGGGGTCGTGGAAGCCTGCTTCGTCGAGGACAACGGTTCCCGCGGCGACGACGACTTGGGGCCATCCGTGTAGCACTTTCCCGTCAAATGGGGAGAAGTCCGTTCCCATGTGCAGGGAGGATGCTACGACAGTTCGGGCTTCGCCGGGATCGAAGATCACGAAGTCGGCGTCGTAACCGGGGGCGATAACCCCTTTTCCGGGAATGGCATTAATGCGGGCCGGGGCCGTTGAAAACATCTCGACAAAGCGGCAGAGCAGGGCTTCGTTGTCCATGGTGGCTGCAGTGCCTGGCGCGGTTTCAACGCCTGTTCTGCTCTCAAGGAATGCCTCGCTGAGGGCGGTGAAGGCGACTGGCATCCGCGTTTCGACGCCGGGGAGGCCGTGTGGCATTTGGCGGATGTCGTCCGTGCGTTCGCGCTTTTGGGTGAGGTCGTAGCAGGAGTGGTCGCTTGAGATCGTGTGGATTGAGCCGTCTGCGAAGCGGCCGCGCAGGGCCGAGACGGTCTTCCGGGAACGCATTGGCGGGCAGCAAGCGAACCATTCGGGGAAGCGGGAGGCATAGACGCCGTCGTCGAGCACGAGGTAATGCGGGCACGTCTCGGAGTGGGCATCAAGGCCACGTGCCCGGGCGTCGGTGACGAGATCGACTGCGCCCGGCGTGGACTGGTGTACGAAGTACACGGGCGCTCCGGTGTATTCGGCCATCGCGAGGACTTCGCGAACGGATGCTTCTTCGGTCAGCTCAGGCCGGGTCTCGTGGAGGTGCTCGATACCGATCCGGTCAGCCTCGGCGTGCTCCCGGGTGCAGTGGACGATCATCGCGTCGTGCTCGGCGTGAATGTAGGTGAGGCCGTCGAGCCGGACCATCTCTTTCATGACTTTCAGGACCGTGTCGTTGTCCGCCATGGTCGAGCCGCGGTTGGTCATGTACATCTTCACGGAGCGGATGCCGAGCGCGGCGAGCTCCTCGAGCTGCGCGGGGACGGTATCGTCCCACGAGACGACGGAGCCGTGCAGGGCGACGTCGCAGCGGGACTCCTTCGCGAGTGCGAGTTTATTCCGTGCGGCCTGGAGGGGGGTTTCGGAGTCGTCCCGCGGGATGCCGAAGTCGACGATGGTCGTTGTGCCGCCCCACAACGCGGCGGTTGAGGTGATGGCGAAATCGTCGAGCGTTCGGTAGCGTCCCGTGACCTGGGCAACGTGGCAGTGCCCGTCGACGCCTCCGGGGATGACGGCCCGACCGTCGGCATTGATCACCCGGTCTGCAGCCGGAACGGGCTCGGTGGCGTCAAGGATAGCCGCAATGCGGCCGTTCTCGACCACTACGTGCGCCCTCCGGGCGCCGGAAGCGTTGACGACAAGACCGTCGGCGATCACCAGATCAGCCATGGGATGGTACCCCTTTCGATGTAAGAGCCTGAGCCAGGCTCGGTGTGCTGAATTCGTCCGCGGCCCGGCTGACGCCAGGTACGGCATTGATGGCCGGGCTGGGTCCAACCCTGCGTTTGGGCGGCGAAGCGGTGAACGATCCTGCGCGGCGGGATCCGGAGTGCAGCCCGACGATCGCTTCCGCGAATCTGATTCCGGCTCCTACCCCGTCCACCACGGGTACCTCGATTTCCGGCCGGATGTCCCTGGCGAGCCCGGCCAGAGGCGCCCCGGCCAGGATGACGACGTCGGCGCCGTCCTCGGTCACGGCCAGACGGGCCAGCTCGACGAGGGTCGGCCTGAAGTGCTCCTGTACTTTGCCCATGCCGCGGAGGGGTTCCCTTATTCCACGGATCGAGGCCAGCCGACGGCTGAAGCCGAAGTACTCGACGCTGTCCCGGTAGCGCGCCGTGAGACGCTCCGAGACGGTGACGATGGAGATCCTGCGGCCCTGAAGGGCCGCAGCGCAAAGCGCGGCCTCCGTCATACCCAGCACAGGAACATCGATGAGTTCCTGCAGTTCGGGGATCCAGGTGTCGCCGAAGGAAGCGACCAAGACGCCGTCCACGTTGCCGCGCTGCGCTGAAATGAGTTCCGCGACAGCTACTGCTGCCGCGAGTGATCCAAAACCGGTCTCGATGTTCCCCGGGCTGCGCGTGGCCGCACGCAACGTCAGTGCAGTGGTGGGTGCTTTGGATCTTTCAGCCTCGACGCGGACTAGTTCCGCCACCTCGTGGCATGCGTTCGGGCTGACGACAAGGAGCCTCATGTTCGGTTCTCCTTGGCAGGTGAGGTTGGCTGCGCACCGGCGGGCATCGTCAGACCGTATCCGGATACTGTTCGAGGTACTTCTGAATGTGCAGGGCCGATTGCTTCGCGGCACGGTCCGCGTCCCCGCTTGCGATGGCAGTAAGCAGGTCGCGGTGCTCCTGTACGAGTTCAGGCAGGTCGGTGACATGCCTGAAGATCCAGTGCATGCGCCCCTGCAGCGGTTCCAGGGCCGTCCGCAGGAAGCCGTTATCGGCGATGCGGGTGACTTCGTCATGGAATTCGCTGTTTGCACGGTGCGCTTCGTTGATGCTGCCTCGAGCCAGCGCATCCGAGGCGCGGGCGAGGAGCGAGTCGAGCCGGGCGATGTCGGTCGGTGTCGCACGTTGGGCGGCCAGCCGGCACGCCAGCACCTCCAGTGAAAGGCGCACATCGAACAAATCTGCGACATCCTTATCGCTCAGACCCGCGACCACTGAACCGCGCGGGGCCCGTTCGGCGAGGATGCCCTCCTGGATCAGCATCCGCAGCGCCTCCCGGACCGGGAGCCGCGACACACCGAACTCCGCCGCCAGATCCCGTTCAACAAGGCGCGTCCCCGCTGCATAATGTCCCTCGAAGACCCGGGTCCGGAGGGTATCGCGGATCGTCTCGCGCAGTGGTCGTTCACGCTGTGTTTCCTCGAGCTGCTGGGCCATGTGTCCCCCTTGAGAGTCGGATTCAGAAGCTCATAGTTGTCAGAGCCCGGATCTCAATTGGGATCCCAAAAATGAGCTTAAGTCGGCGACGCTAAATGAGTCAATAGTCCCGCGAATCCGGATTTTTAAAGTTCTCCAGACCTCTTGACTCGTGTGCCATCTCACATTTACCTTGATCTTGGGATCCCAAATTGGGATACCATCCTTGCTTCGATTGCATATTGCCGGCATCAGGCTGAGAACACTGATCTGTTCGCCTCGGGCCGGATTTCACACACCAGAAACTCAAGACTCAGGGATTCGCGGTAATACCCCGGCGCCGTGTCGGTCCGGTCCTGATCCGTTTGGCCCTCAAAACGTCTCTACCAAGAAGGAGAGCACCATGATGAGTCGTCTCAAGACGCTCAGGAGCCGCATGAACAGCGGCCCGGAAACGCACCCGGTCGATGAACTGTTGCCCCCGGGCAAGCTGTTCACCCTGGGAGCACAGCACATGCTGGCGGCCTACGCGGGCATCATCGCCCCGCCATTCATCATCGGAACGGCGCTTCACCTCCCACTCAGTGACCTGATCTTCCTGATCAGCGCGAGCCTGCTGGCCTCCGGGCTGACCACCTTGCTTCAGACTTTGGGGATCTGGAAGGTCGGGGTTCGCCTGCCGCTTGTCCAGGGCGTTTCCTTCTCAGGAATCGCATCAATGATTGCCATCGGCAAAAACCATCCTGACGGAGCGGTCGCCATGCAGGTGATCGTCGGCGCGGTGATAGTGGCGGCTGCCGTGATGTTCTTCCTGGCGCCTGTCTACAGCAAGCTGCTGAAGTTCTTTCCCCCGCTCGTGATGGGCTCCGTGGTGACCGTCATCGGTCTGAGCTTGATACCGATCTCGATCGGGTGGATGCAGGGAACGCCGGGAACCCCCGACTTCGGTTCCATGAAGAACGTCTTCGTCGGGATTGTCACCCTGGTGCTGACCCTGTTGATCGTGAAGTATGTGCCCGGTTTCACGAAGCGGGTGGGCATGCTGGTCGCGATGGTGCTGGGGACGCTGATCTCAATCCCGCTCGGGCTCACGGACTTCAGCCAGATCGGCACGGCAAAGGTCTTTGAAGTGCCCAGCCTCTTCCACTTTGGCGCCCCGAAATTCGACGTGGCCGCCATTATCTCGATGCTGATCGTCATGCTGGTGATCATGACCGAGGCCACAGCCGATATGCTCGCGATCGGAGACATCGTCGAGCGGCCCGTCACCGCCAAGGATGTCGCCAACGGGCTGCGGGCGGACTGCCTCGGCTCCGTGGTCAGCGGCGGTCTGAACGGGTTCCAGGCCAGCGCCTACGGGCAGAACATCGGGCTGCTCATCATGAGCAGGGTCAAGAGCCGTTACGCCGTGGCCGCCTGCGGGATCATCCTTATTGTGCTCGCGCTGTTCCCGATCACGGCCGCTGTCGTTGCCACCGTGCCGCTGCCCGTCCTCGGCGGTGCCGGTATCGCCATCTTCGGCCTCGTCGCAGTCAACGGCGTGCACACGCTGAGCAAGGTCGACTTCCACGACAGCGAGCAGGGGGCAGTCAACGCCCTGATCGTCGCGGCTACGCTGACCATGGGGATTCTGCCCATCGCGGCCCCGAACTTCTACGCCCAATTCCCCTCGGAGGTGCAGACCGTTTTCAGCTCGGGCATCGCCTCAGGCGCAATCACCGCCATCGTACTGAACATTCTGCTGAACGAGCTGAGGATCGGCCGCCGCCGCCGGCCAAAGAACGGCGCCGAAGCCGGGACAGCAGAGCCGCTGATGGCCCCGACCATCGCCGCACCCCGCGACCTGCCTGGAATCTCAATCGCACACACCGACGAGAATCAGGTGGGGATGACCGGAAGCGCTGAAACCTTCTCGAACGCGGCCGGGAGCGCCGCGGCCAACGGCGCCTACACCGGACCCCAGGCAGAATACCCGTCCTGATGAACAAGCCGGTCGAACGTGTCGAGCCAGTCGAGGAGCAGGGCAGGACTGGCACAGTATCCACTGCCCTGCTCCTCACCGGTGTGCTGCTGCTGGCTGCGAACCTTCGGCCGTCCATTGCCGTGCTGGGCCCCGTTCTTGGTCAGGTTCGGCTTGCCCTGAACCTGACAGGCGGGGAAACCTCTCTCCTGGCTGCGTTGCCCGTCCTGATCTTCGGGGCCTTCGCCCCGGCCGGGCCGATCCTGATCCGGCGCATGGGAACTCATTCCACCGTCTTGACGGCCTTGTCCGTCATGACCCTGGGAGCGGTTGTTCGTCTTGCGCCGGGATGGCCGGCGCTGCTTGCAGGCACTTGCATTCTGAGCGCAGGGATCGCCGTAGGGAACGTTCTCTTGCCCGTGTTGGCGAAGACCCACTTCGCCGCCCGGATCGGAACCGTGACGGGCCTGTCCACGATGAGTCTGAATGTCGCCGCAGCGGCTGCCGCAGCCACCATCGTCCCGCTGACACTCCTCGCTGGAGGCGATTGGCGCGAGGGATTGCTGGTGTGGGCGGCCCCCATCGTGGCGGCACTGCTTTGCTGGAGCATCATCCTCACCCGGCCCCGCGCCGGCATCGTCCGTGGGGATGCAGGTTTGGGCAACGGCGGCATGGCAATACTCCGCGGGCGCCGCCTGCCGGTCCGTGACATCGTGATCTTCACCGCATCACAGTCGGTGATTTACTACTGCATGCTCTCGTGGTTGCCGTCGATTTTTCAAAGCCATGGAGAACCCGCCGCATACGCAGGGCTCCTGCTCTCAGTCGCGACGGTTGTCGGTGCACCCATCGCCCTCGTCGTGCCGGCCTTGGCGGCCCGGATGGAGGACCAGCGGATCCTGGTCCTGGGCGCTGTCGCCTGCGCCGCCACCGGACTCTTGGGTTTGCTCTTTGACCCTGTCGGGGCGCCTATGCTGTGGGCGGTCCTGCTGGGGATCGGCCAAGGGGCAGCGTTCGCCCTCGCCTTGGCATTCTTCGCGCTGAAGACCACCAGCAGCGCCCAGACCGCGAGCTTGTCCACGGTGGCACAGACGGTCGCCTACCTTGTTGCTGCGCTTGGCCCCTTCTGCCTTGGCCTTCTGCACGATGGCTCGGGAACCTGGGCGCCGGGCATAGCCCTGCTGCTGGGTTGCCTGGTTGCCGAATGCATTGCGGGGCTGAGAGCCGCCCGGGCGCGCTCGGCCTGACATTTGTCCAAGCACCTTTCAACCACAAACCATTCCCTATAACGAAAGGCAACCTTCCTCATGAAATTCGTGACCTTCGCCCATATCGATTCCGGGCCCCGGCTCGGTGTCCTCGCCCCTGGTGACGCGGTCCTGGACCTGTCCGGAATCTCGGGAGAGAATCCGGTGTTCAGTTCGATGCTCCAGTTGATCGACGGCGGCGAGCCTGCACTCAAACAAGCAAAGCTCTGGGCCGATCAGGCAACCTCCGGCGAGGATTCAGCAGCACGGCACCTCATCCAGAGCAGCACAGCCAGGTTCCTGGCTCCCATTCCACGGCCACGCAAGAACGTGTACTGCGTGGGACTGAACTATCTTTCGCATGTCGAACAGAACGCGACCGCCCTGGGGCAGGAGATCGAGATCCCCGAAGTCCCGCTCTTCTTCTCCAAACCCGTCACGGCAGTGATCGGGCCGGACGAACCGATCCTTCTGGATCCGAGACTAACAAGCCAGCTCGACTACGAGATCGAACTTGCACTGGTCATCGGCCGCCGCGGCAAATGGATCAGCCCCGAAGATGCGATGGACCACGTCTTTGGCTACACGATCGCCAACGATGTGAGCGCGCGGGACCTCCAATTCCGCACCAGCCAGTTCCTGTACGGCAAGGGACAGGACTCTTACTGCCCGGTGGGTCCCCTCATCGCAACAAAGGACGAAATCGAAGACCTGAACCAGGTGACGCTCGAGCTACTGGTCAATGGAGAACTGCGCCAACGGGAGTCCGCAGGCAACATGCTCTTCTGGCCCGCTGAAGTCATCAGCTGGCTCTCCCAGGGCATCACCCTGGAACCCGGGGACGTCATCACCCTCGGAACACCCGGTGGCTGCGGATACCAGCTCACGCCGCCCGCATTCCTTCAAGCCGGGGACACCGTCGAATGCCGCGCCACCGGGCTCGGGAGCCTCATCAACCCCGTAATAGCTGTCTGACTTTCAGAAGTCAGCGAAAGGAGAAAAAACAATGCGCGTAGAAGTGCACCGGCTATCCATGGCCCACCCCGGCGACGTGAGCGGCCTGCAGGAACTGGTATCAACGGGCCAAATCGAACCCACAAAAATTGTTGCCACCATCGGCAAAACCGAAGGCAATGGAGGCGCCAACGATTTCACACGGGCCCTGGCCACCACGAGCTTTGCCAACTACCTCGCCAAGGTCCGTGATCAAACGCCTGAAGAGGTTACCGAACAAATCGCTTTCGTCTGGTCCGGCGGCTGCGAAGGCGTCCTCTCACCGCATGTGACTGTCTTCACGCGCGATGACGGCGCGCCGGGGTCACCGGACGGGCAAAAGAGACTCGCAATATCGGTGCAGCGTACCCGGGATTTCCTGCCCGAAGAGGTCGGCCGGATGGCCGAAGTCAACGAAGTGGCCGATGCGGTCCGCCGCGCCCTCGACGATCTGGGCTCGGAGACCGAAGACGTCCACTACGTACAGGTCAAGGGGCCCCTGCTCACCCCGTCCGGAATCGCTGACGCACGGGCCCGAGGAGTCGATGTCGTGACAACCGACCCCAACAGGTCCAAGGCCTATGCACGCGGAGCCACGGCTCTTGGCGTCGCCATCGCCCTCGGCGAGGTCAGCGCCGATCAGGTCAAAGACGAAATCATTGCCAACGACATGACGCTCTACTCCAATGTCGCGTCCACGTCCGCCGGTGGAGAGCTCACAAGCTGTGAAGTCATCGTCTTTGCCAACTCCCTGCATGCCTCAAGCGACTACCGGATCGGCCATGCAACCCTCCAGGATCCGATTGACATCGACGGTGTCCGCTCGGCGCTCCGGAACGCCGGTCTACAGATCGAATGCGATCCGAAGCCTGCCGAGAAGGAGCGCATCGCCGCGGTATTTGCCAAGGCCGAGGCACCACTAGGCGGTGTCCTCCGCGGAGCCCGGACTACGATGCTCTCCGATGCCGATATCAACTACGAACGACATGGCCGTGCCGCCGTGGGAGCGGTGATCGCAAGCCAAACCGGCGATCCCCGCATCTTCGTCTCGGGTGGAACGGAGCACCAGAGCCCTCCCGCCCAGGCCCCCATCTCAGCCATCGCTCGTATCTGACCGACCCCGCGCTTGAGTGTGCCCGACGAGGCAGGGCACACTCAAGCCCCGCAGGAAGTCCGCGCGTGGCCTGGTGACCTGGCCCGCACTCTCCGCTGAGTTCCAGGACAACATCGATGTTGTCGCGGGCATCGGTCAGCGGCGCACCGAAGTACCCGCTCCTCACCGCCGAGGACGCGCTGAAGGTCATTGCCCGCGTCAAGGCCGAGTCCGGCGTCTCGAATGTGAAGCTCCTCGCGGACTTCTACCACCTGGCGGTCAACGGCGACGACGTCGAATCGGTCATCGAAAACCACGCCAAGGACTTTGGCCACATCCAGATTGCCGACAACCCCGGCCGCGGCGCCCCCGGAACCGGCACCCTTCCCCTCGGCGAATGGATCGCCCGCAGCCCCAGCCCGCCCATCTAAATGCCTCTCAGCGCTCCTGACCTAAGCAACGCATGGACCTGCACCTCGCTCACGTTCAGTCCCCTTCGGGAGATCAGCATCCTTCCCGCACCATTCGTGGCGATACCGGGGATTCCGCTTGCTTGCTTCACGCGCTGAGTTCCAGAGTGCCGAGCTGGGCTCAGGGATGCGTTCGGCGTCTTTCTCCTTCCCATATGCCCCGGACGCTGCGTCGGCAGTGTTCGGGCGGGTGTCGGGGCGCATTTTCCGATTGATGGTGGCACACACATGCCCGCTCCGGCCGCGGCGGCGGTCGGAGCGGGCTCCGGTGTGCGCGTTTTCCTGGCGTCTCCTAGCTTCCCGGTGCGATTGTCGGCGTTCCTGCGACGAACTTCGCCAGGGCGACGTTGTTGATGTCGGGCGTGAATGCGGTGGGGTTTCCCAGGACGAGAGTTCCGCCAGATGTTGCCAGGCTGAGCGGGATGGTTTTGTCCCAGAAGCTGTTCCACGCGTAGTTGTGGCGGAAGGACGCCGTGGTGGTGCCGGCACCGGTCTCGGTGATGTTGAGGAAGCGGCTGATGACCTGGGGGTTGTAGTTGATCGAGTTGGATTTGTCGGCGTTCGCTGCTGCGATGACGAGTTGGTAGTCTCCGGCTCCGAACCCGGTTGGGCGCGGGATGCTGAGGGTGTTGCCCGCGCCGTTGCCGATGAATCCGACGTCCTTGACGGTGCCGGAGGTATCCGGCGAGCCGTTGGAGCCTGCTGCAACAGTCTGCACGACGGCGGTGCCGGCCAGCGGAAGCGTGTCGGCCAGTGCGCGGTACACATTGGTTGTGTCGGCGTCGGAGGCCTTCTGGGCGGCTCCGCGGATCGTGGTGATTGAGGTTGCGGCCGCCCCGTTCGGTGCGGTGACCACCAATTCGTTGACGCCTTGGGGAAGGAAAACGCGTGCGGTTGCATTCCACGTGCCCGCTGTGGTGGCTGCGGGGAGTTGGACGCTGCGGCCGTTGACCGAAAGGCCAAGCGTGGAGGCTCCGGTGGTCTGGAACTGCGTGGTGACGTCGTAGTAGCCCGTCTCTGCTGCACTGGCGAAGAAGGTCGCGCCGGCCGATCCCGAAAGGGATGCCGCGCCTGTCGTGGAGATCGTCGCTCCGCCGGTGAGGCGGGCGTCGATGGCCGGGTAGGTGGCCTGCTCGCCGTTCGTGATGTTGTAGAGGTCGAAGCGGTCTAGGGTGATGTCCGCGCCGGGGAGCACGGTGGTGCAGTCTTGGCTGGCCCGGACCGAGAGGGTGTGGGTGCCGGCGGTGAGGTTCACGGTGGCGTCGGTGGTGCCGCGGTAGGTCCAGTTCAGGTCGGCGGAGTACTTGAGGAGCTGGTTGAAAGCTCCGTCGACGAAGAGGGCGTGCTGGCCGGGGTTCTGGTTGGCGCCTGCCAGGACGCTGAGCCGGTAGGTTCCGGTGGCGGGAACGTTCACCGTCCAGGTCGCGGCGGAGTCGGCTTTGTTGAAGGCACCTACGTCTTTCCCGCCGGATGCCATGGTGTTCCAGGCCCGTAAGGGGTCCTGGGTATAGACGGTCGCGTCGGTGAGGGTGGTGTTCTCGGCCTCTGTGGTGTTGACGAGATCGGTCGCGGCGGTTTGGGCAGCCATGGTGGCTGGGGTGATCTCGACCTGGTAGGCGGAGTAGCGGTCGCTGTTGGGGACCGTGACTGAGATTTGCCCGCCGACGACGGTTGCCGTAGTCGAGAGGACTACGGGTGGCTGGAGGGAGGCGCCTTCCGTGCCGTTGAGGCGGTCCTGCCGGACCTGGACGTTGACGCTGGTGCCGAACGTGGCGGTGCTGATGCCTGCAACGTTCAGAGCGATGTTGTTGGAGCCTCCGCCGAGCAGGACGGTGGCCTTCTTCTTGGCGGTGTCGACGCCGGCCATTCCTTGAAGGGTGTCGGTGACGTTCAGGTGGGGCGGGGTGACCTTGGCGGTCTGGGAGCCGGCGAGGTCTCCGTACCATTTGTACATCCACCAGCCGCCGTTGGCGCCGTTGTTCCGGGAGGTGTTGTCGTTGAGGTTGCCGGCGTAGTTCCAGTACGCGGTCTGGGCGTCGACTTTCTCGTCTTCGAACATCGACAGCCACTGCACCAGCTGGCCGGGGACGCCCATGTCACGCAGCATCCCGTACTCGGTGATGTCGACGGAGATGTCTGCGATACCGAGGTTCTGCAGGATTTGCCGGTATTGGGTGACGTTGCCGCGGAAGGTGCCGAGGTTGCTGGTGCCGAGCTCGTGCCAGATGAAGACGTCAGGTAGCTGGTTGTTGGCCTTGGCATAGGTCAGCAGGTCGGTGGTGCGGTCGGCGTGCCAGGTGGAGTCGCCGGGGCCGCCGATTTTCGCGTGGCCGAGACCGTGCGAGGCGTATACCTGCTGGATCGTGTTGTACGCGGCGCTCCAGTCGGCCAGGAATTGTGCCTTCTGGGTGCTCCAGTTCGGGTACCAATTGCCGCCGTCGGGCTCGTTGAACGGAATGAAGATGTAGTCCTCGGGGTGCGCCGATGTCGTGGCGATCTTGTCCACGGCGGCCTGGAGGATCGGCAGGTAGTTCCACACCCCGTTGGTGGTGCCGGGGCGGGCGCCGCCGTTGTAGGGCCAGTCCGGGTATTCGTCCTGGACGTAGACCGAGTTCCACCGCCTCGGCGTCCGCCCGGGTAATGACGTCCGCTTGTAGCCTCAAACGTGAGGGGTTTCTCGAATACTCCGAACGGCTCGGGGTACGGTGAAACTGTGCGCAAGGTGTCCTTGAGCATTATCTCAAGGGCATGGAACCAACCTTCGGGAAGAGGAACCATGAGCGAATCGATCACCAGCGAGGGGATTTTTGCAGCGGACGCCCTCCACGGCAACGACGTCCGGGAAGAGGTCACAGCGTCCGATTCTGCTGCCGAGGCGGAAATCAGCTATGACGAACAGTTCTATCCTGCACGACCCAAGGCCCTAAGGCCCGTCGCCCGGCGTCGCCAGTACCTTGGCACCCGGCCGTCCTTCGAGTTCGACGGGCGCAACGCGGCGTACGTGGACTGGCTGCGCAACCAGGCGATGCTCGGCGACGCCACCAGCCTTGCCCGGCAGCTCTCGGGCCAAGCCAGCATGTGGCAAAACTCGTACGCACACCCAAACCCGCGCGCCGCCGTCGAACGGGCCGCGGTCTGGTTCACTGCCTATCCCCTGTCCTTCATCACCCGCCCCGGCCAGTCCTTCCTCGGCGCCCTGGGCGACGAAACCATGTGGGAGGCGTTCCGGGAGATCGGCATCCGCGCCATCCACACCGGCCCCGTCAAACTGGCGGGTGGCATCAGCGGATGGATGCAGACCCCCAGTGTCGACGGCCATTTCGACAGAATCAGCATGGCCATCGACCCGGTATTCGGCGATGAAGACGAGTTCCGCCGCATGTGCCAGGTCGCCACGGACCACGGCGGAACGATCATCGATGACATTGTTCCCGGCCACACCGGCAAGGGCGCAGACTTCCGCCTGGCCGAAATGAACTACCGGGATTATCCAGGGATCTACCACATGGTCGACATCCCCGAAGAGGACTGGCACCTCTTGCCGGACGTCCCGGACGGCACGGACTCCGTAAACCTGAGCCCCGACGCCGAACAGGCACTGCAGAAAGCCGGCTACATCATTGGCCGGCTGCAGCGGGTCATCTTCTACGAGCCCGGAGTCAAGGAAACCAACTGGAGCGCCACACGGGCCATCGTGGACACCACGGGAAAGGCCCGCCGCTGGGTCTATCTTCACTATTTCAAGGCCGGCCAACCATCGATCAACTGGCTGGATCCCACCTTCGCCGGCATGCGACTCGTGGTCGGTGACGCCCTGCACTCACTGCTGGACCTCGGCACTGGAGCCCTTCGGCTCGACGCCAACGGTTTCCTCGGCGTAGAGAAAAGCGCTGAAGAGCAGCCCGGTTGGTCTGAAGGCCACCCACTGTCCGAGGCTGCCAACCAGCTCATCGGGTCCATGATCCGCAAGGTGGGTGGGTTCTCCTTCCAGGAACTGAACCTTACGATCGACGACATCAAAGCGACCTCGGAGTCCGGCCCCGACCTCTCCTACGACTTCATTACCCGCCCCGCATACCACTTCGCACTGACGACAGCGGATACCGAATTCCTGCGGCTCACACTCCGCCTCTCGCAGGAGATCGGCGTAGATCAAGCCTCTCTCGTCCACGCCCTGCAGAACCACGACGAACTCACCTACGAACTGATGCACTTTGCCGCAGGGCACCGGGACGACGCGTTTGAACTCAACGGCCAGAACATGACCGGCTCCCAACTCGCCGAACACGTTCAACAGACCATGCGCGAACGGCTCACCGGGGAAAACGCCCCCTACAACTCCGCGTTCACAACGAACGGCATCGCGTGCACGACCGTGAGCTTCATCATGGCCGCATTGGGGATCCAGGACCCAGAAGCAACGACTCCGGAGCAGGAAGCACAGATCCTGGACGCCCACATTCTGCTGGCCATGTACAACGCGCTGCAGCCTGGCGTTTTCGCACTGTCCGGCTGGGACCTGACCGGCGCCACGGTGCTGGACCGCGGCAGCGTCGCAGAACTCATAGCCCAAGGCGACACTCGCTGGATCAACCGCGGCGCCCACGACATCATGGGCACAAGTCCCGACGCGAAGACCTCCTCTGCCGGGATGCCCCGCGCCCGAAGCCTGTACGGGCCCCTCCCCGAGCAACTCAACAACGAAAATTCCTTTGCCCGCCGGATACAGCGCATCCTGGCCGTGCGGGAAGAGAACGGCATCGCCACCGGAACCCTCCTTGATGTGCCCGACGTTTCCCACCGTGGACTCCTCGTCATGGTCAACAGGCTGCCCGGCGGGAAGCTGGAGATCACCGTGCTGAACTTCTCCGGCCAAGACATCTCCGGCAGCATCCGATCCACACACCTTCCACCGGGCGCCGCCGTGCACGACCTGTTCAGCGGCGAAACAGTCGGCCAAGTCGATGACCTGCACAGCTTTTTCCTTGACTTGTCCGCCTATCAGGGCACGGCACTGCTACTGGAGGTAAAAGACACAGGCGATCAGGGCCGCCACTAGGAGGCCCGTCCGCGCGCAGCCCCCTCACGTCGATGACTATTTCGGGGGCGGGCAGGAACATGGCGATCGCGAGCTTGGACTCGAGGAAGCCTGGTTCGTCCCAGCGCCAGGAGCGTACGGGCGGGGCACGATCAGACACCTGCCTTTAGCGACGGGGCAGATGCCGCGGACGACGATGAAAGGGCGGTGAGGGTGCTGCGGTTGTTCGCCGAGGTCTCGATCGCGGCAAGGACGCGCTGGATCTCTAGACCGTCCTCGAACGAGGGCACCGGCGCGGTTCCGTCCTGGATGGCGGTGAGGAAGTCGCGGATCTGGTGGGTGAAGGTGTGTTCCCATCCGATGATATGGCCCTGAGGCCACCACACGTCCATATAGGGGTGTTCGGGTTCGTTGACAAGGATCCGGCGGAAACCCTGCTCCCGGACAGGGGCACTGGCATCCATGAAGTTCAACTCATTCAGGTTTTCCAGATCAAACAAGAGGGTTCCCTTGGAGCCATAGACCTCAATCTGGAGCCGGTTCTTCTGCCCCATTGCCATACGGGAGGCTTCCACGGAAGCCCCGATCCCGCCGGTCAATCCCAAAGTCGCCCACGCCGCATCATCGACCGTGACCTCCTCCAGACCGGCCGGCCCCGGACGCTCCGATACAAAGGTCCGCAACGTCCCGGTGACTTCCGTGACCGACTCGCCGGTGAGGTACTGGATCTGGTCGATCGCGTGGGAGGCGATGTCGCCCAGGGCGCCGGAGCCGGCAGTTTCCTTGCGCAGCCGCCAGGTCATCGGGGATTCGGCGTCCGAAAGCCAGTCCTGCATGTACGCGGCGCGCACGTGCCGGATCGTCCCGAGGCGGCCTTCGGCGATGAGCTCGCGGGCCAACGCAAGGGCCGGGACGCGGCGGTAGTTGAAGCCGATCATGGACTGGATGCCGCGCGCGCGGGCTTTGACTGCCGCAGCGGTCATAAGTTCGGCTTCGGCCACGGTGTTGGCCAGGGGTTTTTCGACCAGGACGTGTTTGCCCGCTTCGAGGGCCGCGATGGCGATTTCGGCGTGCATCCAGCCCGGCGCGCAGATGTCCACGATATGGATGTCATCGCGGGCGATCACGGCGCGCCAGTCCGTGGCGTACTCCGCCCACCCGTACCTGGCGGCGGCTTCGGCCACTTGCTCCGGGTCCCGGCCCACGAGCACTTTCTGCTCGAAGGCCGGGACGTCGAAGAAGCTGGCCACGTTCCGCCACGCGTTCGAGTGGGCTTTGCCCATGAACGCGTAACCGATCGCGGCAACACCCAGGGGACCTTGCCTCGAAGCGGGGCTCTGGTCAGTCTTGGCGGGGGTGCTCATGATGTATTTCCTCGCTGCTTCTAGAGAGTAGCTATCTGGGGTGTCCAGCCCTCAGGGTCTGTCTCCGAGGCGGGTGGATTGCTTGTGATGTCCAGAAAGAATTCGGATTCCACGTGCTTGGCGGTTGAGACCATCGCGTACAGCACGTGGGAGGGGATGCCTCCCCGTCGGATTGATCACACGCTATCCCCGGAAACCACTCGGCCTCAGTGTTTTTCGAAGTACTCGCGGGCAGGGTTTGATACCCCTGGGGCTTCGCGGAACTGTTCTGGCTGTGCCACCCAGCCCACGCCGTTGGCGATGACCTTCTGGATCTGCGGCTGATGGTACACCGGGTATTCCTGGTCGCCGGGGCTGAAGTAGAAGATCCGGCCTTTGCCGCGCGAGAAGGTCACGCCAGAGCGGAACACCTCGCCGCCTTCGAAGGCGCTGATGAAGATGAGGTCATCGGGCTCCGGGATGTCGAACAGTTCGCCGTACATCTCCTGCTTGGGGATGACGATGGGGCTTTCGACCCCGGCGGCGATCGGATGAGAGGGCTTGACCGTCCACACCAGTTCGCGTTCGCCGTCGTTGCGCCACTTCAAGGAGCAGGTAGTGCCAAGGAGACGGGTGAAGACCTTAGCGAAGTGCCCGGAGTGCAGCACCACCAGACCCATACCGCCCAGCACATGCCGCTGCACCCGATCCACGACGTCCTCGCTGACCTCGCCGTGGGCGATGTGGCCCCACCACAACAGCACGTCCGTGCGGGCGAGCACCTCCTCGGACAGGCCGTGTCCGGAGTCGGCGAGGGTCGCCGTCGTGATGTCCGCGTCCGGATAGTAGGACCGCAGTCCGCTGGCGATGGCCCCGTGCATGCCTTCCGGATACATTTCGGCCATGGTGACGGGATCGTTGTTGGCCTCGTGGACGCCTTCGTTCCAGACGACGATGTTCAGCTTCCGGTCGGACATCAGAGAAGTACCTCCCGGCCCTCGAGGGCTGACCGGTAGCAGGCGTCGATGACCAATGCACGGTTCAGGGCAAGCGAGCCGTCGTGCCGGGCCCATTCCGCTTCACCGCCGCGCACCGCGGCCACGAAGTCCTCCACCACCTGCTGGTGCATGCCGTTGCTGCCGATCACCGGAACGTAGTCGGCGTTGTCCACGCCGTTGTCCTTGAACACGTGGAGCTGGTTCTTCTCCAGCCCCCCGTTGCCGGTCACCTTGAGTTCGGCGCCGCCGTCGGTGCCGTAGACGAGGAAGCTGATTTCGTCCTCCGGGTTCCGGTAGCTGGCCCAACCTGCCTCGATCACCAGCGTGGCGCCGCCATCGAGGCGCAGGAACGCGGAGGAGAAGTCCTCCACTTCGAACTTATTGGAGGTAGAAGACGCCTTGTATCCCACCATGCCGCCCAGGCCGCGCGGGCCCAGCTCGGCGTGCGTGCTGGCCGAAACCGCCAGCACCTTGGGCTCGCCGAGCAGGTGAAGGGCGTAATCGAGCACGTGCACGCCGATGTCGGCTAGCGGGCCGCCGCCGGCCAGTTCCGGGTTGGTGAACCAGCTGCCGAGCGTGGGGATGCCCCGGCGGCGCAGCCACGCGGCCTTGGCGTAGTACGGACGTCCGAGTTCGCCTTGGTCGATCACGGACTTAAGAGCCTGGATGTCGCCGCGGCGGCGGTGGTTGAAGGCCACCTCCAGCACGCGGCCGGCCTTGCGGGCCGCATCGACCATGGCCTGGCCTTCGACGCCGTTCCGCGCGATTGGCTTCTCACTCAGGACGTGGATGCCCTTCTCCAGCGCAGCGATCGCGATCGGTGCGTGCAGGAAGGTGGGAACCGCGACACTGATGGCGTCCAGACCGTCCAGCTCGATCATGTCTTCCCAGTGTGCGAAGGTATGCGGGATGCCGTACTGCTCCTTCATCGCAGCCATTAGCTCTTCCTCCATACCCGCAGCGGCCACGATCTCGACGCCGCTGATCCTGCTGTAGGCCTCAAGATGCTGCTGACCGGCCCAACCGATGCCGACGACGCCTACTTTCAGGCTCACGGACCTAGCGTTCTTAGTGCTCACGGCTTCCTGTTCTTTCATCTTGACTCTCATTGGTCGTTACGGTGATCCGGTCTGGCCGTCAGCCGCTGCCGGCTTTCGGCGATCAAGCTTCGTCTACGCACTTGATTTAGAATCTAAATTTAGATCCTAATTCATTAGAAGTCATCACGTACAGTCGTACTTATGCCGTACTTTGGCAGGGCTGCGATCACATCGAGGAAAGCCACTGGGTCACCGGGCTCTGATCCCAGCGTTTCAGCAGCCGTGTCGACGAACGCTCTCATAGTCGGCCTATTGCGAGAGACCGTGACCGCAGCAACCAGAACCGGAAATCGCGTTGCAGCCTTCAGCTGGGACTGCTCGGCAGCGGCTAGGGACCGCCCACGAGATTGCACGTGTAGGTGGTCCTGTCTGTCTTGATCACGATCCAAGTCGCGGTGCCGTTTCCCGGTGCGATCGCGTAGATATCAGCTCCGCCGGCTGTTTTGCTCTGCACGGTCAAGCCGTCGAAAGAACGGGTGAATGGTACCGGGTTCGGCCCGCATTGGTAATCACGACTGGCGAACGGGACCTTGGAGGGAACCGCCTTGGGCCAAAGCAGCCAATCAGAGGTTAGCTGATGCACGTTCCAGAGCTGAACCCCTACTGAAATGAGAACGACAACAAGCAAGGCGCCCAGCACTCCACCAGCAATCCGATTCCTCCGCCTCCCCATGCCGCAACTATCGCACGGCTGCATCCGCCAGGCTCAGCCGCCGGCCTCCGAAGACAAGCAAAGTGCCGAAGCCTCCGGCAGGCGCCGTTAAGTTCCGTCATCGAAGGACGAGGGGCTCCAACAGGATGTCCTCAAAGCAGCCGCCATCGTCGCTCAACTGGATCCCCAATCGGAAGGCACCCCAACAGCTGCGCGTGCAGGTCCGATCGATGTTCATCACCTGACTGTCAATACAATCCCACGCCGCTTTGACCGACATGGACCACTCGCCCTACCTGGCTTGATACGAATTCACTGCCCGTTCCAGGACTGGAGCATAAAGAGGCCAAGATTCGGCGGGGGCCGCCGCTATCAGGACGCTGCCGCCCCGGCTTCCCACCACAAAGCAGGCGATCTCACGGTAGCGGTTGTTGCCGATGTGAGTCACATAGCTGTCGTCCACGCACGAACCCGTCCCTCCGCGGAAAGCCATTCCGGTACGGGCACTGAACTTGGTCGGCGATGAGGAGTTCTCATCCGTCAGGTGGTCGAGCCGGAAGGTGTTCCAGTTGTCCAGCGACTCATCGCCCTGCTGCGGGGTGGCATTGAGGTATATCCGCAGTTCGCCAGTGGAGGATATGACGGTTGCGGATACGCTCCCGGGGTCGTTTTCCGCTGCCCTGGCATCGGGTGGGATTGAAAGGACTCCGTTGCCGTCTGCAAGATCCATGGTTTTCCACCCCGTCGGTGCCGGGGACGCGCTGAACCACGCAAAAGGGATATCCGTGGACCGGGAAGTCGGCGGCGGGGTCCGGGCAGCGGAACTGCACCCGGCGATTGCCATGATCCCGGCCGCAGACATCACAAACAGCCGCGCGGATAGCGTTGACCTCAGCCGAACCCAGGCGTTACCTGTTACCATCGCCGTCCTCCGGTCCACCGTTATCGTCACCGTCATGGTCGCCGCCATTGGGGTGCCGCGGGGGCGGCGGAACCATACGGGGCGGGGCGGGCGCCGGGACCCGCACCATGGGCGGGGGCGCCTGCACGGGGGGTACCTGTACCGGGGGCGGAACAACGGCTGGCGGGACTGTGGCCGATGGGACTGCCGGCGGTGCGACCGGCGTCGACGGCGTGGGCGGAGTCCCGGTGGTGACGTTAGGCGAAGGTGACACTGGGATTGGAGCGCGTGTGGTGCTCACCGGGGACGTGGGGGGCGCCGGAGCGGCGGGCTGTCCGCCGAAGCAGGCTCCGAGCAATAAGGTGGTGCCCAGCGCTGCCACGGCAAGCGCGGGGCGAGGAATTTTCACTGTAACCATCCTCAAGAAAGGGCACACGCGGAGTGCGGGCTTGCAACTAAGGACGATTGCGGCATGCTCCTGGTTCAATCCAATCCCGGGCTGGCGAAGCCGACGTCGTCGAGGTACGTCGGGGTCCTCGGCGGAGCGCGGTGGTGCCCGAAGGGCAACGTTGGATGTCCCGGTCGCCGGTAGGGCCATAGTCCGTGCCGGGCTGCTGGCACGAAGGCTTCGTTGCTCTTCCGGCACCCCGACACGAATGGTTGCCGCAGGGACTTCACGCAGCTGGGCAACGGCATAGTCCCTCAGGGAACATGCAAATTTTGGGGGTGCGCGTGGACGCGTCTTTGAGATTGTCAGCGTGGCTGGCGTGGGTGGAGATGCTTTGAAATCGCCGCGGCGGATTCACTCAGGTCAATGTCGCCGGCGGCCACCCCACCACGAGGCCGAAGCCTTCCTCGGTCGTGAAGTCGTGGCGGTATCCATTGATCCACAACAGCAAGACCATCAACGTCCAGGCGGTGCGCTTGTTGCCGTCGATAAGCGGACGGAATCGTGCCACCGATTCAAGGAGGGCAGCCGCCTTCACCGCCAGACCGGAGTAGGCTTCCTCCCCCATGACTGTGACGGGTTGCATTCCAAGCCGGACGCATCCTCGGAAACCAGACGGCTGACGTCCCCCGGGCAAAGCACTCAGCAAATGCCTCTTGAGTGCTCCCCCTCGCACGGCACACGGAAAGACCAACGAGCGACAACCACCCTTCACGCCGGCAGAGCACGGGTGCTGGGACCGCCTGCGCCGCAGATCGCATTGGCCCGCGAAGTTTCTTTGGCCGTGACCCATCCACCTCCTTGCCTGGGCCGAATAGCGAGTAAGGCACCGGACACGGCTGGGGTTGTGACGAACCTGCGAAAGCAGGCACCTGGATCCGGTCCGGCGCAGCACCCGACTATTTCAAGGAGAACTCAGATGCGGACCATCAAGCGCACTACCCTCACTGTTACGGGCATCGCAGCCGCCGCGCTGCTCAGCCTGACCGCCTGCGGCGGATCGGCGACGACCGCTAATTCCTCTGCTCCGGCTGCTTCCAGCCCAGCACCGACCATGTCAGCGAGCAGCTCAGCCAGCGCGTCAGCCGGCAGCATGGACCCGGCGGCGAATCTGGTCGGTCCCGGGTGCGCCGCTTATGCCCAGCAGGTCCCCACCGGCGCAGGCTCGGTGGCAGGCATGGCCTTGGACCCGGTGGCTGTCGCAGCATCCAACAACCCTCTCCTGACCACGCTCACTTCGGCTGTGTCGGGCAAGCTCAACCCGAAGGTCAACCTGGTCGACACCCTCAACGGCGGTGAATTCACCGTCTTCGCACCGGTTGATGACGCCTTCAAGAAAGTGGACCCGGCCACCCTTGCGAGTCTTAAGACCGACGACGCGCTGCTGAGCAAGATCCTGACCTACCACGTGGTCCCCGGCCAGATCACTCCGGACAAGATCGCCGGCACCCACACCACCGTGGAAGGCGGCTCCGTCACGGTCACCGGCAGTGGAGACAACCTCAAGGTCGACAACGCCAACGTCATCTGCGGCGGGGTCAAGACCAAGAACGCCACCGTCTACCTGGTCGACTCGGTCCTTATGCCCAAGTAATCGGCCGGGCTAAGCCCGTCACCACCGGAAAGACACTGGCTGGTCCCGCGAAATATCGACCAAGTCAGGACCAACAAAAGCCTCTGGGCCTGAGCACGGTACCGCACCGCTCTCAGGCCTCGGGGCTTTTAAGGATTTTGTCGCAAATGCGCCGTTTTGAATTGCACAGGCGGTGGCATTGGCTCCTCGTTCTGTCCCGCAGCCAGGAGCAGGCTGTTCCACGCATCAGGTCCCGGTCGGACAGGTCACTGTGTTTTCGTCGCCCGGCCCGTCAATCCCCACAGCCTGTGGCTCCGAATCACCGGCATGACAAAACTTCGAGGCCGGTCCACAGGACCCGACGGTTTGGCCGCATTGGCAGGCGTGGTGTCAGCCGCCGTCGTGCTTTCCGTTGCGGAACTGATCGGCGCATTCTTCACTTCCAGGGCGACCCCGCTGTTCGCGCTGGGGTCCACGTTCATCGACTTCACGCCGCCCTGGATGAAGGACTTTGCGGTCACCACGTTCGGCACGAACGACAAGGCTGCACTGTTTGCGGGCATGGGACTGACCATCGCCGTGCTGGCCTGCGTGCTGGGCGTGGTGGCTTACCGGAACTGGGCCCTGGGTGTGCTGGGAGTGTTGTTCATGGGAGCCGTGATTGTGGCCTGCGTCGTGACCCGTGCCGGGGTGGGATCCGCCGATGCCATCCCTTCAGTGCTGGGAACCCTCGCCGGCCTCGTGGTCCTGCGCCGCCTCGTGGTGCTGTTGTGGAGACTGAAGGCGCGGCCGGAAGCTCCCGCAGGCACCGACGCCGACCCCAACAACCAAGGCCAGAGCGTCGGCACCAGCCGCCGTCGTTTTTTCGCTGCTGCCGGGATCACTGCAGTAGCTGCCGCGGTCACCGCAGCGGGCGGGCGGCTGCTCAGTGCCGCGCGCAGCAATGTCAGCCAGGCGCGTCAGGCACTGCGCCTGCCGTCGCCGGCGAAGGCCGCAGCCCCGGTGCCGCCCGGAGTCCAATCGTCCGTGCCGGGCGTCACGCCGTGGCTGACGCCCAACAACGCGTTTTACCGGATCGACACCGCCCTGAGCGTGCCGGAAATCAACGTCAATGACTGGAAGCTGCGCGTCCACGGGATGGTGGAACAGGAAGTAACCCTCACCTTCGAGGACCTGCTTGACGCCGGCCTGATCGAATCGCACATTACCCTTACCTGTGTGTCCAACCCGGTCGGCGGTGACCTTGTCGGAAACGCCACATGGCTTGGCCTGCCCCTCCGCGACGTCCTTGCCCGGGCCAAGCCCACAGGTGGGGCAGACATGGTGCTCTCCACCTCCGTCGACGGCTTCAGCGCCTCCACTCCCCTGGAGGTCCTGCAGGACGGCCGTGACGCGATGCTGGCCATCGGTATGAACGGGGAGCCGCTCCCGCTCGAGCACGGCTACCCCGTGCGGATGGTGGTCCCGGGCCTCTACGGGTTTGTCTCGGCCACCAAGTGGGTGGTGGACCTGGAAGTAACCCGCTTCGCCGACAATAAAGCGTACTGGACCACCCGTGGGTGGTCCGAGCACGGCCCCATCAAAACCATGGCCCGCGTGGAAGTGCCCAAGTCCTTCGCGAAAGTGCCCGCCGGGAAAGTCGCCGTCGGCGGGACAGCATGGGCCCAGACGCGGGGCATCAGCAAAGTGGAAATCCAGATCGACAACGGCCCGTGGGCCGAAGCCACCCTTTCCGCCGAAGCCTCCACCCTCACCTGGCGGCAGTGGTCCTACGAATGGGACGCCACCCCCGGCCCGCACTACATCAAGGTCCGGGCCACTGACGGCACCGGGCAACTCCAGACCGAACAGCGCGCCGATCCGGTGCCCGACGGAGCCTCCGGGTGGCAGTCGGTGATGGTCACCGTGCAGTAACGGCCACGGTCCAGTAATTGCCAGCGGAACCCCATGGAACCTTCCCCCACCGAAGCAGCGCAATCCGTGCACCATCGCCGACATCGACGCCCCGGGCCGCACACCGATCGTCACTGCCGACGACCGTCAGACAGCGTTGCCGGGCCTGAGCATCAAGGAGGCAGCCGATGTCGCCCGTTCACTGGGCATGGTCAGTGTCATCAACCTCGACGGCGGATCCACCAAGATGGCCCAAAAACAAAACCGGCGCTGGCTCTCACGAGATCCCAGCGCCGGTTTCAGCGGATCAGGTTGCTAGTTTTTCCCGAGGAAGATCGGATTGGTGAGGGCGGCCATCGGGCCCAGGAGAAGTGTTGTGCCCATGTTGGTGCCGTTGCTGGGGGATCCGTCGGGCATCGGGTGGCGGACCTCGACGCGCACGTACGCCGAGAGCTGCGCGGTCGTGACCCAGGCGTGGGTGCCCTGGCCGGAGGCCGGAAGCGTGACTTGCTGGGTCTGGCCTTCATCGGTGATGACCCGCAGGACGCCGTTCGGGACGCCCGCGACGTCGACCTTCACCGTGACGGGCACGTCCGGGGCGACGTCCAGCCGGTCCCCGACACCGGCTTTCCGTCCGCCGGCGGCAACGGTGAGGTCGAGCGAAATGTCAGCGGATTCGGCGATCCAGCTGCGTCCGTTGCGGATACCTTCCAGCAGGGCGTCCCGGGACAGTGCTGCCGCGTTGACCACGTTGTGCGGCAAGCCGATGACCTGCGGCGCGCTGTGCGCGTCGCTGTTGCCCATGGCCGGAACCCAACGGCCGCCGGTGCGGACGGAATGGGCGAGCATGGAGTCCCAGGTGTTGATCGCGTACTCGTCGTCGGCGGTCCACGGTCCGGTCCACACTTCGACGGCGTCGGCGTCGTCGTAGCCGAACTTCCAGCGGCACGCGACGTACGGGCAGTAAGGATGGGCCGGCACGACGAGCCCTCCGGAGGCGTGGATGTGCTGTGCTTCCTGTTCGAAGCCCTTGTCGCGGGCCCGGTAGCGCCAGTCGATCCAGTCCCCCGGTTCGATCCCCAACGCGAGGTAGTGGCCGTTGCGGGTGGTGACTTCTTCGCCCGTGAGGATGAGCAGGTCATCCCCCGCCAACGGGCCCCACACCCCGTGGGAGGCAGGGGTGTTGTGATCGGTGCTGATCATGAAATCCAGCTTCGCCGCTCGTGCGCCGGCCGCTACCTCGGCCGGGGTGCGCTTGCCGTCGGAGTAGACGGTGTGCAGGTGCGCGTCGCCCCGGTACCAGCCCGCTCCCCGGCCATTGACCTGCGTCGGCGGGTATTGCGGACGGAAGGCCGCACCGTCCGGCCCGTAGTCGAGGGTCACGTTCACGGTGTAGTCCATGCCTTGCTCGGCGACCTGATAGGGGCCCAAGGCGATGTTCCAGGTGCCTTTGCCGACCGGACCCGGGAGGTATCCCGGGGTGGCCTCGGCGGCGCTGATGAAGAACTCGGTCCGGAAGCCGCCGGACCAGCCGCGGAAGCCCTTGCCGGCAAGGTCGGTGCCCTTTTCGTCAAAGACACCGATATCGCAGGAGTTGGACAGCAGCCCCGAAGCAACCTGGGGCTTGCTGTAGGTGTAGGAGACGCTGATCTTATTGACCCCGGCGGGAACCTGGACCGGCAGGTACACGAAGTCCGCAGCACCGGGATCCAAATGCCCGGTGATGGTCTGGGTCTGGCTCGTGCCCGTGTCCGCGGCCGCGAAGGACATCGGCGACAGGGTCACTGCCGCACCGGTCAGCGCGGCGGCCAGGAAACCACGGCGGGAAGGAGACAGGGAAACACTTTCGGCCTCGTGGGCCTTACATGGTGAAGTCACCGATAGAGTCTCACGATGCGGACTTAACCCGGGGCGGCAGGGCAATGAACGGAGCCTGAACCGAAATGATTAATTGAGAGCCGCCTAGCAATTAAGGTCAACGGCGCCGTTCCCTGCGCTCATCACGCCACGGCAGCGGCACTTTCGGAACATTCCGGCGTTTCCACTTGCGCTCGTCGCAGACGTTCCGCCAGACTGTCCTTGGATCCACGAGACAATCATTTCTCCGGTCCCGCCCGCCTGATATTCACGGCCGGCCACCGCCCCATCATCGAATGCCGGGCACACTCACGAACTCCAAGTATTTCCGCCTCCCTTGCCCAGCCGTGCGCGGAGCGACCACCTTTGACTTTCCCGACGCGGCCCGAGCCTCGAAAGTGAGAACACCATGATCAAGCACCTCCCCGACCTCGTTCTGGAGATCACCGCCCGCGAACCTGGCATCATCGAAACCGAACTGAACACCGCCGTCGAGACCGTCCTCCAGCAGGCCCTGCGGGAACGCTCGTGCGGCATCCTGGTCACCCAGCACGGATATGACCGCTACACCGTTGCCCTCAGCCCCGATGTCCCCTACGGCGAGACCCGCGAACGCCGAAAATGGGATACCCCTGCCAACACCCCGAACCATGCCGATACCCCGCAGGTCGAGGCCTCGGCACGCCAACCCATACAGCGCGCCGCATAGGCCACCGGGTGGGCACTGCCGCGAAACCGGCAGCGTCCCCAGGTTGCGATACGAGCTGATCGATCAGATTCATGATGGTGAATAACCTATGGTGGGCTCTTGTCGATGACCCCCGTGTAAGCGCCGGGTCGGAAGTTCGGGCTGGAACAGTACCTCAATGACCGGTCACGGACCTTCGTCGACGCCTTCAAAGCCTTGAAGTGAGGATGGAAGGACGTGCCCACCAGCTGCGTGCCTCATTTCCGTCCGGTGTCACGGCCCGGTCCTTCGCCGGACGCCCAGATGTCGGGCCTAGAGTTTGTGCGCCCAGTGCTCAAGTTGGGCGGCGATCTGGGGTTCGGTGGCGAGGTTTTCGTAGCCGGAGTCGCCGAGCCGGACGATGACGGTGTCTGTGGCGGGGTCGGCGATCATGACTTCGCCGTGGTAACCGAGGGCGGCGTAGGCGGGTTGGTCGGTGTCGTGGAGGATCCAGAGTCCGTTGCCGTACCCCATCGGTACGCTGCCGTACCCGGGCGGAGCGCCCGGGCCGAGCGAGACGACCGGGGTGCTGAGCGCAGCAGCGCTGCGGCGGGTGAAGTCGCTTGCCGGGCTGTCGAGGAGAAGCTGTCCGATCCGGGCGATGTCGCTGGCGGAGGCGACGAAGCCGCTCTCCTGCCACGGGAAGCCGTACGCGTCGACGAGCCAGTGCGCCGGGGTCTGCGCGCCGAGGTCCGACCACAGGGCAGCTGTGGCAGGACCACTCATGAGGTGTCCGGTGGCGCGTTGGTAGGCGATGCCGAGCAGGTTGGGTGCCCAGTCGTTGTAGGTGAACGGGCCCGGCATTGACTCGATCTGCGGGTACTTCAGTGTCGCCGCTTCCAGATCGCTGGCGTAGTAGACGCGGGGGGCGCCCTGGTCGAACCACGGAAACGACGCTGACACTTGGAACTCGATCCCGGACCGCATGTCCACCAACTCGCCGAGCGTGATGTGCGTGAAGCGCGGATCGCGCCGGGCGAGTTCCGGAATCCATTTCGTGATCGGGTCGTTCCAGGACATCATCCCGGCCTCGATGGCGCGGGAGACGATCAGGGCGGTGACGGTCTTGGCCGGCTATTCAAGTGGATCTGGTATGAAGGGCCAATGACCCCGTACAAGTCCGAGCCGCCTTTGGGTGGTTCGCGTGCCCATATCAAGTCAATGTTCCCGTCGCTGGTTCGAAGCGAACAGCGGGTGGCACAGTTGTGCCTTGATTCGCCGGAGACCGTGGCGAGAATGTCGGTCGCGGATCTGGTCGCACGGACCGGGACTTCGCCAGCGACGATTGTGCGGGCCTGCAAGAACATGGGTTTTGACGGGTTCCAGCACTTGCGCCAGGTCCTGCTGCGCGACCTTGGGGCGGCGGCCCGGGACGGCCTCCATGACGGGGAGATGGGGGCGACGGGTGAGCCCGGGTCCTCCGAGCATCTGGTGACCGGGATTTTCTCCCGGGCGGCACACGATATCCGCGGGTCTTTGGGGTCCCTGGACTTCGCGGCGTTCGATGCCGCCGTGAAGGCGATCCGGACCGGGGGGCGCCTGGTGGTGGTCGCCAATGGGGCGTCCTTGTTTCCCGCGCAGTCCCTGGCGCTGCGCTTCCTCGCCTCGGGGGTGGGGTGCGAGGCGCCGTCGGACATCGTGTCGCAGCACATCACCGCGAAACTCCTCTCGGAGCGGGATGTCTGCATCGCGATCAGTGACAGCGGCATGAACTCTTTCACGATCGGTTCGGCGCGGATCGCAGCCGAACGCAAGGCCACGGTGATCGGGGTGACCAGTTACGCCAAATCCGAGCTCGCGGACCTGGCGACCCATACCCTGGTCGCCGGGGCGGAATTCCATTCCTGGAACGACCAACTCCCGATCGGCAACATCGTCCAGATGCTCGTGCTGACCGCCCTGCATGCGGCCGTGACAGCCGATTCCCTCGACGTCGAACGGGCCCGCTCGGCCGTTTTCGAAGAAGTCCTGCACATGGTGGAAAACCCGGAATAACTGCCTCAGACCGGGGATGGCTTCAACTGTTTCCAGTCCACCCACGGGGAGTTCACGCGCCGCCCACCGCCTGTTCATCATCGGCCACGACCCTTCAAGGGTAAGACGTTTCCTAAATGATCAGAGTTAGGAAAAATCGTTTCCCCCGGAGGTGCTCGTGGGCCGACTTGTGCTCAACCAGCTGTCGCGTTCGTTCAAGAACGTGCCAGTGGTAAAGAACGTATCGCTCACCGTTGAAGACGGTGATTTCCTGGTCCTGCTCGGCCCCAGCGGCTGCGGCAAGACCACCCTGCTGCGCATGATCGCGGGTCTGCTGGAACCCACGTCGGGCTCGCTGGAACTGGACGGGGTGGACATCACCACCGCTCCGTCCAAGAAACGCGACCTGGCCATGGTCTTCCAGAGCTACGCCTTGTACCCGCACCTGAGCGTCGCGAAGAACCTGGCCTTCCCGCTGAAGGTGCGCCGCGCCGCCAAGCAGGACATCACAAAACGCGTCGAAACTGTGGCTGGAATGGTCGAGATCGGCCACCTGTTGGAGCGCAAACCCAAGGAATTGTCCGGTGGCCAGCGCCAGCGTGTCGCCGTGGCCCGTGCCCTGGTGCGCGAGCCGAAGGCCTTCCTGATGGACGAGCCTCTGTCCAACCTCGATGCCAAGCTCCGCACGGCGACCCGGCAGGAACTGGCTGCCCTGCACCAACGCCTCGGCGCAACGTTCATCTATGTCACGCACGACCAAGTCGAGGCCATGACCATGGCCACCAAGATCGCGCTGCTCAACGGCGGCCAGCTCGAGCAACTCGGCACTCCCGAAGAGCTCTACGACACGCCCGCGTCCGTGTTCGCTGCGGGGTTCCTTGGCTCACCGGCCACCAACCTGATCGACGCGGAGCTTTCCACCAGCGGCGGCTCCATCACGGTCATGGCCCCGTCAGTCGAGGCAGTGCTATGGACCGGCGAAACACCCCGGCGCGACGTCGTGCTTGGGATCCGACCCGAGCACCTGAACCTTCACGCAGCCGGGTCGTCCGCGGCCGCGCCCAGTGCCGGAGCGGCCCTCCGGGGCACCGTTGAGCTCTCCGAGAACCTCGGCAGCGAACAGGTGATCTACTGCCGCATCGGGGAAAAACGCGTCGCCGTGCGCGCCCCGCGGAACCAACGCTGGGAGACGGGAACCGCCGTCGTACTCAGCGCCGACACACCCCACCTGCACCTCTTCGACCGCGCAAGCGGCCGGCGCCTCGAGTGGCAGCCCGACGCGACACCGGCGCACACAACCGCCCCGGCACAGCCCGCAGCGGCCCTCTAGCTCCTCCCCCGGTTCCGGACCCCACCCGAAACCGGGCTCCCCCAGCCCAGTCACCATTCCACCCCTGAACCCAAGGAAAAACGTGCGCCCTCTCCGTTCACTTGCACTGACCCTCGCGGCCGGCATGGCCGCCGTGGCACTCGCCGGGTGCTCCGGCACCTCCCAGGCCAGCACCGTGGCCAAACAGATCCCCGAACTGTCCCCGGACCAACAAGTCAACATCACGTTCGAAAGCTACAACCTGGCCCAGGCCGGTGTCTGGACGGACACCGTCAAGGGCCTCGTGGCCGACTTTGAAAAGGCCCATCCGAACATCCACGTCACCTCACAGGCACCGCAAGGAGGCGGCGCCGTCGGGTCCAACACCGTCAGCAGCGTCCAGACCCAGCTGCTCGCCGGCCACGCCCCCGACGTCGCCCAACTGACCTTCGATTCCCTCGACTTCGCCGCCACCCAGCTCGGCGCCCAGCCCATCAGCGACCTCGTCGGCCAAAAAGCCGTGGACGACGCCCTCGGCGGAGCCCACCCGTTCCACCCCAACGCCAAGCACCTGACCGACTGGAACGGCAAGACCTACGGCATCCCCTACGTCTTCTCCACCCCCGTCCTGTTCTACAACGCCACCAAACTCGCCGAAGCCGGAGTGACCAACCCCGACTTGTCCACCTGGGACAAAGTCGAAGCCGCGGCGAAGGCCGTGTCCGCGAAAACCGGAAAACCTTCCCTGGACATCTCCTGCACCAGCATCGGCGGGAACTGGTGCATGCAGGGCATGTTCAAGTCCAACGGCGCCCAAGTCCTCTCCGATGACCGCAAAACCATCGGTTTCGGCTCCGACGCCGCCGTCGACACCGTCACGAAACTCGCGCAGCTGACCAAGGACGGGGTGCTGCGCAACGCCGACTCCAGCGCCCAGTCCGAAGGACTGGCAAAGGGCGACACCGCGTTCATCCTCACCACCTCGGCGCTGCAGGGATCGTTCATGGCCGCCGCGACCAAGGGAGGCTGGGACCTCAAAGCCGCCGGAATGCCCTCCTTCGGCGACAAGCCTGCCGTGCCCACCAACTCGGGCTCGGCCCTGTTCGTCCTGTCCCAGGACCCCGCGAAACAACGCGCCGGATGGGAACTGATCAAGTTCATGACCAGCGACCACGCCTACGAACAGATCTCCACCAAGATCGGCTACCTGCCGCTGCGCACCTCCCTGACCGCGCCCGGCGGCTCCCTGCACGACTGGGCCCAGAAGAACCCCCTCCTGGCCCCTAACCTCGCCCAACTGGACCGCCTCCAGCCCTGGGTTTCCTACCCCGGCAACAGCTACGTGCAGATCGACGACATCCTCGGCAAGGCCGTCGAGAACGTCGTCTACTACGGCAAAGACCCCAAAACCACCATGGCCGACGCCCAGAAGCGCGCCCAGGACCTGATCCCCTAACACCCTGACCCATCCGGAAGGACCCGACCCCGTGACAAGCACCGCCGAAGACGCCGTCTTCGGAACCCGCAACCGCCCCTACCCGATCGAGGGCACCTACAACTTCCGCAGCACAGCCGGCCATTCCCCGACCGCCGCCGGGACCCCCGCCCGGGCCCTCCGCGACGGCAAGCTCTACCGTTCGGACGCGCTCCACGCACTCACCGACGCCGGACGCCGCCAGGTCTCCGAACTCCGCATCCGCCTGGTCATCGACCTGCGCGACCACACGGAACTGGCGAGCTCGCCCAGCAGGCTCTACGGACTCGGCATCACCACCCACCACCATCCGGTCTTCGAGCAAGGCAACGTCCCCGGCGCCGCGGCTATCACTACCCTGCCGGAGATCTACCGCCTCATGATCACCCGCCACGCCCGGCGCCTCGCCGACGCCGTCCGCCTCATCGCCGACTCCGGAACCGACCCCGTCCTGGTCCACTGCACCGCAGGCAAAGACCGCACCGGCCTCGTCGTCGCCCTCGCCCTCCTCGGCGCAGGAATCGACCGCGACCACGTAATCCTGGACTACACCGCCAGCGAAGAAAACCTCGCCGGCGAATGGGCCGAAACCATGATTACCGCCATGGCCGGACACCCCGGCCTCGGCACCGGTGAGGAACTGCGCCAAATCATCACCGCGAGCCCGGCCACCGTCCTGGCGACCACCCTGGACCTCGTGGACGAACTGTACGGCGGCGCCGCCGGACTGCTGAAGGCCCACGGCTTCAGCGACGCCGATCTCGCGCGGCTCACCGACGTCCTGACCACCACCCGCTAACTCCCTCAACTGTCAAGGAGACACCCATGAACACCGAAGCCCAGCACCCCGCCCCCGAACACTTCATCCTGCACATCAGCGACACCCATTTTGTCGCCGACAACGACCTCCTCCACGGCAGCGTGGACAGCGACGAAAACCTCCGCCAGCTCTTCCACGACTTCGCCAAAGCCCAGGTCAAGCCCGAAGCCATAGTGTTCACCGGAGACCTCGCCGACACCGGACGCCCGGACGCCTACGTCCGCCTGCGCAACATGGTCGAACCCGTGGCAGAAGAACTCGGAGCCAAGATCATCTGGGTCATGGGCAACCACGACGAGCGCGCAGCCTTCCGCACCGGCCTGCTCGACTCCGACGCCGGCCAGGAATCCGTGGACATCGTCCACGACATCAACGGCCTGCGCATCATCGCCCTGGATTCCACCGTCCCAGGCAAGCACCACGGTGAAATCACCGACGAGCAACTCACTTGGCTTCAAGACATCCTGGCCACTCCGGCACCGCACGGCACGCTCATCGCCCTGCACCACCCGCCCGTCCCCAGCCCGCTTCCCATCATGGCGAAGTTCGAACTGCGCGAACAGAGCCGTTTCGAAAAGATCATCGAGGGTACGGATGTCCGCGGCATCCTGGCCGGCCACCTGCACTACTCCACGTTCAGCACCTTCGCCGGCGCACCCGTGACGGTCGCCTCCGCCACGTGCTACACCCAAGACCTGAACGTTCCGGAAAACTCGATGCGCGGACAAGACGGCGCCCAGGCATTCAACCTGATCCACCTCTACCAGGACCGGATGCTCAGCTCCGTCGTCCCAATCGGTGAATTCTCCACCGTCTACACCGTCACCGCGGAGCAAATGGCAGCGTTCGAGAAGATGAGCCTCGAAGAGGCCACCGCCGCGATGACCGCCCCCGGTGAAGAGTCCGACGGCGAAGCCTCCACCGGCGTCGAACTCACCGGAAGCGTCCGCTAACCCGGGCGGCATCGGAAGGAAACCACACAGCATGTTCATCGAAACGGCCGGGCCGGCAGCAGGGATCACCCCTGCCGGCCCGGCCGGGCGCCCGGAACCGCAACGAAAGCCCCGGCGCGCCCTGAGCCCTTACCTCTACATCCTGCCCGCCGTCATCCTGCTGCTCGTCTGGACCTACTGGCCGTTGGGGCAGACCGTGAACCTGTCCTTCAACGACTGGAACCTGATCCCCACCCGGCCCAAACAGTACGTCGACGTACAAAAATACGCGAAGGTCCTCAGCCGGCCCGAACTACACCAGGCACTGGTTAACACCGGCCTGTACATCCTCGCGTTTCTGGGCATCTCCGTTGCCCTGCCGCTCGTGTTCGCCCTGCTCTCCCGCAAGGTCCAAGGCAAAGCCCGCACTGCCTACCAGGCACTGATCTTCGTTCCCTTCCTCATCACTCCCGTGGCCAGCAGCGCGATCTGGCGCTGGCTTTTCGCCCCCGACGGCGGAACCATCCCGGCCATCGCCGCCGCCCTCGGCGCCCCGATGGGCAACGTGTTCCGCGACCCGGGTGGATCCATGACCGCCGTGATCGTCATCGTCGGCTGGCAAATGCTCGGTTTCGGCGTCCTCGTCGTGTCCGCCGGCCTGGCCGGCATCAGCCCCGACTACGCCGCCGCCGCATCGATCGACGGCGCCAGCGGAACCCAGATCACCTGGCGGATCATCATCCCCCTGCTCTCTCCGAGCCTGGTGTTCCTCTCCCTCATGACCATCCTGCTCTCAGCACAGTGGACCTACCCGATCATCGACCTTGTCACCCAAGGCGGGCCGGGGAATTCCTCCACCAACATCTACTACCTGCTCTACCAGTTCGGCTTCAGGAATTTCGACGCCGGCCTGTCCTCCGCAGCCGGCACCCTGTTCTTCCTCGGCTTCGGACTCATCGCCCTGGTCTTCGTGGAACTCTCGGAACGACTCAGCTTCTACGACAACTAGAAAGAACCACCATGGCCTTCATCACCATCGCCCCACCATCCCAACCCGTCACCCCGGACACTCCCAGGGCCCCGGAACCGTCAGGCGTCTCCGGACAGCCCGGCCTCGCCGGTCCGCCGCTTCGTGCGGGGATGACGACGGCGGACCCCACCAACGCCGGGCGCCCGCGGACCGGACCCGCTTGGACTCTTAAGCTTCGCACCGTCCCCAGCCACGTCCTGCTGATCGCCCTGGCGGTCGCTTCGATTTTCCCGGTCTACTGGATGTTCGTCACAGCCTTCCGGCCCTCCTCGGGCGCTCTTTCCGTCAACCCGCTGCCCGGCCCTCTGAGCCTGGAAAACTTCCAGTATGTCCTCACCACCATCCCCATCGCCGGGATGCTCGCGAACACCTTCGGAATGTCCCTGACCCTGGCAGCGTCCCAACTGCTCGTGGCCATCCTGGCCTCCTACGGCTTCGCCCGCTGGGACTTCGCCGGGAAAAAGGCGCTCTACCTGCTGTTCGTCGGCTCGTGGCTCGTCCCGTTCCAAGTCACCATGATTCCCAACTACCTGCTCATCTCCCAGCTGGGACTGCTCAACACGATCACCGGGGTCGTGCTTCCCCAACTGTGCTCCGCGTTCGCCGTCATGATGCTGCGCCAACACCTCGAGGCCTTCCCCCAGGACCTCCTGGACGCGGCCCAGATGGACGGACGTTCCTCCTGGAGGAGCCTCTGGGAAGTCGTGGTGCCCAATCTGCGCCCTGCCCTGGCCGCCCTGGGCATCATGCTGTTCATCAGCGCCTGGAACGAATACCTGTGGCCCTCCCTGATCATGCAGAAATCCGACGCCCTCATCCAGGTCGGCATCCGCGCGTTCCTCGGCGCCGAAGGAAACAACTGGGGCGCCATCATGGCAGCATCATCCTTGGCATGCCTGCCGATCTTCCTGATCTACATCTTCCTGCAACGCTACGTCGTGGACGCCTTCATCCGATCCGGACTTAAATAGGGCGCCAACCTCCGGGCCCCCTCGCCGGGAACCGCCGCCCGGGACCTTGCCCGACGCGGCCGCAGCAACAACCCCGGGCCTCAAAACGCAGACCCTGACATGAATCTTGCGCGGGCTCTGGACACTGTGGCTGGGTGTGGTTTCATTCTGGTGGGAGGGCTCCCGGGGCGGGGTCCGGAATCAAGGGGGTGGCCATGAACCTCTGGGGAACTTTCCGGCGGATCATCACACGGCCGAACACCTCCAGGACTGCGGAGTCCGGTCGTCGCGAATCTCCCGGACGGCTCCGGGCCGTCGTCGAGCCCGCAGTGGCTGGACTCGTCGGCGCCGTCGTGGCCGAACTCAGGGCCCAAGGCCGGACACCGCTGCCGGTCACGGACCCGGCCGGGCGGCACTGGGCCCCGGCCTACGTGCTGGGCACACTTCACGTCCCGGCCCGCCATGACGGGCACGCCGTGGCCGAACTTGTCATCGACGGTTCCGGACGGATGGTGCTGGACCACCCGGTCGTGGTCACCGGATCCAGGACGCATCCGTTGCCCGTCAACTGCCCCAGCCTGGCCGACGCGTACGAGCACCTCATCACCCGGATCACCCCGGGCCACGACCCGGCCCACGGTCCGGTGTTCCTGACCACCGGGGGCACCCTCATGATCGACGCCCCGGTTTCAGGGAGCATCCCCCTGGCCGACTACCTCAACGCCCTCATCCAACCACCCGTCCTCTTCCCGGACGACGCACCCTTCCCGGGTCCGGACACCGATAGCGAGGTGTCCGGATCTGCCCGCCCCGACGGCGGGGACGGGGCCGGTGTACATTCGGGGGCGTGACCGACCCGCCCGCCACGATGGACGTCCCGTACAACTCGCGTCCGCGAAGAACTTCGCCGCACTCATGCGCGATCATCGGCGTCGCCGATCGATATTCTGCCGCTGGGGATGCTGCCCTTCCACGGAACACTTCCCGCCTTTCCGGTGAGGGCGGTTCGGCTTGGGCCAAAAGATGCACGGTCGCTTGGGACTCGGCCCAGCCTATTTACGTGCGGCGGGTTGGGGCGCCCGGCGCACGAGCGCCGCATAGAGTCCGTCCTTGCGGAGCAACTCGTCATGCGTTCCTAGCTCCGCCACGCGTCCGCGGGCCAGGACCGCAATTTGATCGGCATTGCGCACCGTTGAAAGCCGGTGCGCGATCATGATCGTTGTGCGCCCTTCAGCCAGTCGCTCGAGCGCTGCTTGGACCTGCGACTCGGTGTTGTTGTCGAGGGCGCTTGTGGCTTCATCCAGCACCAGGACGCGGGGGTTGCGCAGCAGCGTACGTGCGATTGCCAGGCGCTGCTGTTCGCCTCCGGAGAAGCGATACCCACGACTGCCCACGACCGTGTCATAGCCGTCCGGCAGTGAAATGATGAGGTCGTGGATCTGAGCGGCCCGTGCTGCCGCGATAAGTTCAGAATCGTTGGCGTCGGGTTTTGCATAACGCAGATTTTCACGCACTGTCGCGTGAACGAGGTACGTCTCCTGGGTGACAACGCCGACGGCGGAGGCAACGTCGGCCAGTGAAAGGTCGCGCAGATCGACGTCGTCCAGCAGGATCCGTCCGGCCGTCGGGTCGTAGAGCCGTGCGACAAGACCCGCAAGGGTCGATTTACCGCTTCCGGTGGCGCCGACCAGGGCGAGGCTTGTTCCGGCCGGTATCGACAGATCGATTGCGTCAAGGACGGTTTGCTTGTCGTAGGCGAAGCTGACTCCCTCGAAGCGGATGTTCCCCTGCACTTTTTCAGGATGCCGCGCCTCAGCCGGGTCTGCGATATCAACCGGCAGGTCGAGATATTCAAACACGCGGCTAAAAAGCGCAAGGCTTGAGTTGACATCGATGCCGACGTTCAGAAGGCCAATGAGCGGGCGAAAAAGGGAAGCCTGAAGCCCCACGAAGGCTACGAGAGTGCCAATCGTTATGCCGCCGCCCGTCACTGGGACACCAGCTGAGAGGTAAAGAACCGCAGGAACGGCTGCGAACATCACCTGCATGGTAGCCATCCGCCAGCGTCCAGCCAGCTGGGAACGGACCTCAAGATCGATCAGTTCGTGGCTCGTGTCCTCAAACCTTCGGCTCAACGCAGGGCCAGCGTGGAGCGTCTTACTCAGCCGGACAGCACTGATGCTCAGTCCCTCCTCGATCTGCACGTGCAGATCCGCGAGCTTGGCTTGGCGCAGACCGGTGATCGCGTGGCGCACGCGAGCGACAGCACGCGTTGTCACGGCAGCCGGTGGAAGTACCAGCAGGCTGACAACGGCCATCCGCCAATCGAGGGTAAACATCGCCGCAACCGCACCAACGACAACGGTCACGTTTGCAGCGATGCCAGTGGCCGTGCTCGTCACAACGGACTGCATGGCCCCGATGTCGTTGACGATGCGCGATTGGATCTCTCCCCCGCGGGTTCGGACAAAGAACCGCATGGACTGACGCTGAAGATGTCCGAAAACATCGCTACGGAGCCGGTGCATGACCTCTTGGCCCACTCGCGTCGCCACGAGGGTCTGCCCCACTCCCAAAGCTGCAGTCAGTGCGGCAACGGCAACCATTCCGCCAGCACAGATCAGCAGGAGACCCAGGTTCCGGTCGGGAAGAGCCCGGTCGATGATAAGGCGAACGAGGAAAGGCTGCGTCAGTCCGGTAAAGGAACTTGCGGCCACGAGAAACAGGACAAAGGCAACTTTCGCGATGTGAGGACGAAAGAGCCGCCCGACGCGACGGAATTCAACCGGGTGCTCCGCCAATTGACGCTTGTCGGCCTCCGCGGCGCGCGTCCCACGGCTGCTCGCACTGCCGGGGCCACCGGGAGCACGGCCGCCCTGAGGTCCTCCCCCGAACGGTGTCAACAGACTGGTCATGGTCTCCTTGCATCAATGTCGACTCTCAGTGTCAGAAACACGTTAAACTGAGGTTACCTCACTATGAGGAAAATGACATACCGGTAGAATGAGTCAGGTGGAAAGCACAGGAGAACTTCTTATGAACGCAGCCAAAGGGTTGCGGCGCAGCTATGCCCGTGTCCTGGCGGAGTGGGACGTTACCCTGGGGCAGGGCCGGGCGCTGCGTGTTGTCAGTACGACGCCCGGGGTAAGAATCTCTTCCGTCGCCGATGTCCTGGGCATAGCTCCGCGCTCTGCCACTGAGGTGATCGATGGTCTTGAGGCGCGGGGGCTCGTGAGCCGTGCAGCCGATCCCCATGATAGACGCGCTACGTCTGTCCTGCCGACTCAGGAAGGACTGCGGGTGCACAGGCTCATTGCCGAGGCCCGTGAGCGGGCAACGGTTGAGTACCTCTCCCGCCTCGTTCCGGAGGACCACGAAGAATTGAGGCGCCTGCTCGGCCTCCTCGTCCACGATGGGGCTTAACGGGCAGGATCGACCTCACCTTCGCCGAACGGTTGCGCGAACAAATCCTCGACGACGGCAACTACACCGCCGGAGTCCGCGCACATTCAAAATGCGGCAGCTGAATCTGGTGGGGCGACTATTGGTACTGTGGATGATCAACGTATTCATGGCGTGTTCCGGTGCCAAATATTGAACGGACATGCTTGTAAAACATCTGGAAGGCGGGGTCCTTAGATGCTCGGGATACCGGAAGGCGACGTGCCCGCGGCAAGCGGGACGGCAAGTGCAGTGCACGGCAGCCCACTGGGGTCAATCGCGCATGGTGAGCGCAGGAGGCCGCCGACGATTGCTGATGTCGCGCGCGTTGCCGGTGTTTCGCAGCCGACCGTTTCCCGAGTGTTGACCGGAAATATTCCGGTGCGTGAGGTAACGAAGGATCGGGTCCGGGCTGCCATGAAGAGTTTGGGTTACCGGCCGAACGGAGCAGCGCGCGCGCTGGTTCAGGGGCGCCAGCCCATCGTCGGGGTCATTACGCGGGATACCTCGCTGCACGGCTACAGCCGGATGCTGGCCAATATCGAAAGCCGGGCTCGTCAGGCTGGCTATCTCGTTGCCATAGTCGCCCTTGACCCGGCCGACTTGCAAACGTCAATGTCGGCGCTCGACGTGCTGTTGGGACAACCGATCATCGGGGTCGTAGTCCTTGACTACACCACATACGACGTTCGCCTGAAAGACAGCCTGGGAAACCTGCCCATCTCCACCGTGATCCACGGCGATTTGACCGACATCGACGTGCCCCATGTACGGGTCGATGACAGGAAAGCTGCGTACGAAGTCACCAACCATTTACTCTCCCTCGGCCATCGGACCGTACACCACGTCGCCGCCCCAAGCCGTAACGGCGAACCGCATATCCGTGAAGCAGCCTGGCGCCAGGCCCTCCTCGATGCCGGCGCGCCCGTCCCGGAAGCGCTTCGAACGGATTGGTCCATCGCCGCCGCCCGTGAAGCTGGAACCGCCTTGGCCCGCGACCCCGGGGTCACTGCGATCTTCTGCGCCAATGACGAGATTGCGTTTGCTGTCATGCGCAGCATCCATGAAGCAGGAAAACGTGTCCCCCAAGACATCAGCGTCGCCGGCATCGACGACGAACCCCTGGCGGCCACGTGGGTTCCGGGCTTGACCACCTACCGGCTCGATTTTGACTGGGCAGGAGCGGCAGCCCTGGAACTGCTGATGGAGCCCGACGAGCCCGTCAGCACTGCCGGCACGCCCTCGTACGGTCTTGTTACCCGGGAAAGCACCGCCCCTCCGCCCGCCACGGAATAAGCGGCCCGCAAGGTGCGGAGAAGGCCCGGAATGACTTCTCCAACTTAAAAATGATCAACGCTTGCATGCGGTCATGTCAGGACATATGCTTTTCTTCAAGCAATTCTGATCAACGCTATCATTTGGCGGACCGACGCAAAGGAGCATCGTTTTGGACAACATGCAGTCCACTCCCGGCAACACAGTTGTGGAGCAAGACGCGGAAGAATCCGCAGCCGCGGGGCCCTTCCGCTTCGAGTGGAATACCGGCAGATTGCGTCTGAATTTCATCGCCGATGCCGACCTCCCGGTAGTTCTCAGCGGCATCAGCGATTCCGGTTCTGCCTGGACGAATACAAGACAGCCGATTGTTGAACTCATGGCAACCGGCGATGGGCGGGCCCGGACAACAACGCGTTTCACCAATACCGGAGTCGGTGCTCGACTCCGCTATGAAGGCCATTCCACGCGGATCGAGGACGGGACTGCGCGGCTGGATGTTGTCCAGCGGGATCCCCTGACGGGACTCGAAGTGACGACATTTTTCAGCGCGTCCCCGGAACTGGCCGCATCCCGCGTGACGACTACCGTGATGAACACCTCCGGTACTCCGGTGATCCTTGAAGCGGTCAGTTCCTTTTCGGCGGGGGCATTCGTCTACCCCGGGGAATCAACGAAAGACTTGCTGCTGCACTCGGGCACCGGAGAGCAACTGGCGGAATTCCGATGGACGACCGAGGCCCTATGGAGCCAGGACAACCTCGCCGACTTCAACTCCGCGAACATGAACCAACCCGGTCGCGGCGGGGTTGAGAAGATCGGCACATCCACCTGGTCGACAGCCCGCGCCCTCCCGACCGGTGCCCTTGAGAACAAGGTCACCGGCCGCTCGTTTGCTTGGCAGATCGAACACAACGGCGGATGGCGCTGGGAAGTCGACAACATCCGCGAAGACGAAGACTCTGTGGCTCTCGTTCTCCTGGGTCCCGAGGACCTCGACCACCACTGGTCGCACAAGCTTGAACCGGGCGAATCATTCATGTCCGTGCCAGTGTCCTTTGCAGTCAGCGGTGCCGGGTTCGAGGGTGTCATAGCGGAGCTGACCCGCCACCGCCGGTGGTTGCGCCGCCGCAGGCATGCCGACGCCGGTTCGGTGCTGGTGTTCAACGACTACATGAACACCATCAATGGTGACCCGACGACCGAGAAGCTACTCCCCCTCATCGAGCAGGCAGCGGCCGCTGGTGCAGAGTGCTTCTGCATTGACGCGGGCTGGTACGACGACACGGTGGCCGGCGATTGGTGGCCCTCGGTCGGCGAATGGGTCCCTTCCGTCCGGCGTTTCCCTGACGGCGGACTGGCGCGGGTGGTTTCGGCGATCAGGGAAGCCGGCATGGGAGTCGGAATCTGGCTTGAGCCTGAGGTCATCGGCGTCGACAGCCCTCTGGCCAAGCAACTCCCGGACGGTGCCTTCCTGCAGCGCCACGGCCAGCGCGTCACCGAGCACCAGCGCTACTTCCTCGACCTGCGGCACCCCGCGGCCCGCGCACACCTGGATGCAACCTTCGACCGGCTCATCGCGACGTTCGGCATCGACTTCTTCAAGCTGGACTACAACGTGACCCCCGGGCCGGGAACCGACTTCGAAGCCTTCTCCGTCGGCGCCGGCCTGCTCGGCCACAACCGGGCCCACCTTGAATGGTTCACCGAGCTGCGCCGGCGCCACCCGAACGTGATCTTCGAGAACTGCAGTTCCGGTGCCATGCGCGCCGACTTCGCCATGCTGGAACTGTTCGATTTCCAGTCGACCTCCGACCAGGAAGATTTCCGCCTCTACCCGGCGATCGCCGCCGGCGCCCCTGTGCAGATGCTTCCCGAGCAGGCAGGAAACTGGGCGTATCCACAGTCATGGATGACCCAGGAGGAAATCGCCTACACGATGGTCACCGGCCTCAGCGGCCGCCTCTATGCTTCCGGCTACCTCAACCGGATGAACCCGGATCAGCTTGAGCTTGTGCACGATGCCTACCGGCAGTTCAAAGCGATCCGTAACAACATCGCCGCGTCCACTCCGAGCTGGCCTGCGGGCCTTCCCCAGTGGTACGCCGACACAATCGCGCTGGTGCTCTCGGGGCCTGAGGCCGACCTCCTCTACGTCTGGAACCGCGGCGATGAAACCACCGAGATCTCGCTGGGCCTCGGCACCGGCGTCACGGCCGCGAACCTGGTTGAAATCTATCCCCGGACACTTGCCCGGTGGGACGTCACCGACAGCCCCGGGAACACGGTTCTCCTGCGACCCGGAACCAGCGGCCCGACCGCCAGGGTCTACGCGATCCAGCGCGGCTAACTCCAACTCATCTGCAGCAACCCACCTATGAAGGACAAGCAATGAAGCTTTCTCGGAACACGACACGGGCGGCAATCGCGGCTTTCGGTGTCGCCGCTCTCCTGATCAGCGCAACCGGATGCGACCGCGGAACCTCCGCGTCCAGCAGCAGCGAGGTCCAGTTCTTCCTCAACGGCGGCCCCGACACTCCTCAGTACAAGGAGATGACGGATCTCATCGCCAAGTTCAAGGCAGAGAAGGGCATCACGGTCAACATGACGGCGGCGTCCACGGACTACGAAGACCAGATGAAGGTCAAGCTCGCCTCCGGTGACATCCCCGATGTCTTCACCACCCACGGCTGGTCGCTGCTGCGCTACAGCAAATTCCTCGAGCCTCTGACCAACCGGTCCTGGGCATCGAAAGTCAACCCGGGCCTGAACTCCGCCATGCGGGACAGCGACGGCAATATCTATGCCTTCCCCGGCGCGTTCGACACCGCCGGGATCGCCTACAACAAAGACGTCCTCGACAAGGCCGGCATCGACCCGGCCACGATCACCACCTGGGATGCCTTCAACAACGCAGCGGCAGCGGTAGCTGCCAAGGGAAGCACGCCGATCTTCTCCAGCGGCAAGGCCCAAGGCCCGGCAGGCCACATCGCCGACTACCTCGCCGCAGACACCTTCACGGACTCCCAACTCACCCAGATGAAGCAGGGCACCTTCGTCGACTCCGCCTACGCCAAGGTCCTGGACCGGGTGAAGTCCTGGCAGAGCAAGGGTTGGTTCAACAAGGACTACTCCTCGGCCTCCGAAGATGACATGGCCCACGCCCTCGCCAACGGAACCGCCGCCTTCGAAATCTACAACAACAGCATCCTCGCCTCGGCTAGGACGTACAACCCTAATGCCAACGTCGGATTCATCCCGCTCCCGCCCACCAACGGCTCCACCCCGTACCTGATCGGCGGTGAAGGCGTCGACTCGTTCGGCGTCTCCAAGACCAGCAAGCACAAGGACGACGCCCTGGCGTTCCTCGACTTCCTCGCCCAGCCGGACAACGCCGCGGCCCTCGCCGAAGCCAACGGCGCGGCAGCCGGCCTCGTGAATGTCAAGGTCGACTTCGGCAAACTCACCTCCAGCTTCGACAAGTACGTCACAAGCGGATCGACCCCGGTCAAGCCATATTTCGACCGCGTATACCTACCCAACGGGTCATGGAACACCATGGTCGCGACCACGGACTCCGTGATCTCCGGACAGTCGGACGTGGCCGGCGCGGTTGCCCAAATGAAGAACCAATTCGCCACGCTGTACGGCCAAAAGTAACACGAGGGGGGCCTGCCCCCGGCCAGGAGGCAGGCCCCTATCCGCACCACCCTTCGGCATTGCCGATCCAAAACCTCGCGAAAGCAATGACATGAGCCAACAAATCACCCTCCCCCAAACCACCAAGGGGGTCGAAGCCCCAACGGAACGCCGACCGCGGCGTCGCCGTGGCGGATCAATGAATCTGATGTACGTGCCTGCGATCGCCATGGTCGCGATCTTCATGATCTACCCGCTCGTGCAAGGGGTCGGACTCGCGTTCACGAACTGGGACGGATACTCTCCGACCAAGGCCTTCGTCGGATTCGACAATTTCGCGAGGCTCTTCAACGACAAGACGTTCCTGACCGCGCTGATCAACACCCTCATCTACGGCGTCGGCTGCACCGTGCTGCAGCAGATCATCGGCCTCGCGCTGGCTGTCGCCCTCGACGGCGCCGGCCGGAGCAAGGCCTTTGCCCGGGCGTTGATCTACCTCCCTGTGCTGGTCTCGCCCGTCGTGATGAGCATGATGTACTACTTCCTCTTCCAATACGACCGCGGCGCCCTGAACGACATCCTCGTCGCGCTCGGATTTGACCGGATCGCCTGGCTTTCCACCGGCCCCGGAACAGTCACCATCGTCGTGCTCATCAACACCCTTCAATTCGTCGGCATCTCGATGGTCATCTACCTCGCCGGCCTCCAGGGCATCGGCCAGGAAATCAACGAGGCCGCCGAAGTCGATGGCGCCCGGGGGCTCCGCCTCTTCCGTTCGATCACCCTGCCCCTGCTGCGCCCGGCCATCATTTCCAGCATGATCATCAACCTCATCGGCGGACTCAAGCTCTACGACGTCGTTCAGGTCCTCACCGGCGGCGGCCCCGGCTACTCCTCGCATTCGGTCTCAACCCTGATCGCACGAAGCTACTTCGGCCAGCAAGCCGCAGGATACGCCTCAGCCATGGGCGTCGCGCTTTTCGTCCTGATCGCAGTAGTCTCAATTTTCCTCGTCACACGTATGGACCGCACCGGAAAGGACATCTGATGGCCACCACAATCGCACCCCAACGAACCACCTCTGCACGCGTCAGGCGAACTTCCCGCATCGGACAACTCGGACGCTGGACCTTCATCGCCATCGCCGTCATCACCCAGGTGACCCCGTTCTATCTGGCCCTGACAACAGCCTTCAAACCCATCACCGACACCACCTCGCTATGGCTACCGCCCCTCAGTGGCGGAACGCTGGACAACTTCTCCACCGCCTGGAACTCAGGACACCTCGAATGGGCCCTGGAGAACGGCCTGATCGTCACCGTGGTGAGCACCGCGCTCACCTGCATTGTCGGCGCCATGGCCGCATACCCCCTCGCGCGGCGCAGCACGAAGCTGAACCGCTTCGTCTCACTGCTTATCCTAGGGATGCTCATGGTTCCGCCACTGAGCATCCTCGTTCCCCTCTACACCATGCTCGCCCAGCTCGGCCTGCTGAACACCTACATCAGCCTCAGCCTGGTGCTCACAACCATCCAGCTCCCCCTCGCGGTATTCCTCTTCACCCAGTTCATGCGCACCCTGCCCCTCTCACTCGAAGAAGCAGCAGCAATCGACGGCGCCGGACTCACCACCACCTTCCTGCGCATCGTGCTGCCCTCGCTCAAGCCCGTCATCGCAACAGTCGTGATCCTTACCTCGACCAACGTCTGGAACGAGTTCGCGATGAGCTCCTACATCCTGAACCAACCAGAAGTCCGCACCCTCGCGCCCGCCGCAGCCAGCTTCTTCGGATCGCAGGGAAACAACATCGGTGCCGCGGCCGCCGCCGCGCTCATCGGGCTGCTCCCCATCCTCATCGCCTACCTCTTCCTCCAGAAATACTTCGTCAAAGGCGCCCTCGCCGGAGCCGAAAAATAACCCGCCACACGAGCTGCAGGCAGCGAAAGGAACACGGCCGGCGGTGAATATTCAACTCGTCAGGAACTCGCCGGTGCCGTTGTATTTCCAGATCGCCGAAGGGATCCGCGCAGACCTGCGGCGAAACAACATCCCCGCAGGTTCCAAACTCACAACCGAGGGCCATTTGGCCCGGGAATTGAACGTCGCCCCAGGAACCGTGCGCCAAGCCATGCAGTTCCTGGCCAAGAACCAGATCGTGGTCCGGGTCCAAGGATCCGGAACCTACGTCGCCTGACACGAAGGCTTCCTCATCATTATTGTTAGCGCTAACATAGCTCTATTACCGTTCCGAATGGAGAAATACACATGACGGCAATACTGGATCCGTCCGATAGCTGTGTCATCGGCGTGGACTACGGCACCCTGTCCGGCAGGGCGGTGGTGGTAAGGGTTTCCGACGGCAAGGAACTGGGCAGCGCGGTGCACGAATACCCTCACGCCGTCGTCACCGACGCCGTTCCAAGCGCACCGGAGATAAGGCTTCCGGCCGACTGGGCGCTTCAGGTGCCGGAGGACTACCGGGAAGTGCTGCGCCGCGCGGTGCCCGCCGCAGTTGCCGCTGCGGGGATCGATCCGGCCCGGGTGGTGGGTATCGCGACGGATTTCACGGCTTGCACGATGGTTCCGGTGAAGGCGGACGGGACCCCGCTCAACGAGGTCCCCGGCTTCGCGGACCGCCCGCACGCGTATGTAAAGCTGTGGCGCCACCACGCCGCGCAGCCCCAGGCGGACCGCATCAACGCCCTCGCCGTAGAACGCGGTGAGGCATGGCTTCCCCGTTATGGCGGCCTGATCTCCTCGGAGTGGGAATTCGCCAAGGCCTTGCAGCTGCTGGAGGACGACCCGGAAGTCTATACGGTGATGGACCGTTGGGTGGAGGCCGCGGACTGGATCGTGTGGCAGTTGTGCGGGAACTACATCCGCAACGCCTGCACGGCCGGGTACAAGGGCATCTACCAGGACGGCACCTATCCGTCGGAGGATTTCCTGGCCTCACTGAACCCGGACTTCAAGGGCTTCGTCAGCACCAAGCTCGATCACATCATCGGCCGGCTCGGCGACGCCGCCGGGTACCTCACCAAAGAGGCTGCAGCGTGGACCGGTTTGCCTGAAGGCATCGCGGTCGCGGTGGGCAATGTGGACGCGCACGTCACCGCCCCGGCAGCCAACGCTGTGGAACCGGGCCAGCTCGTGGCCATCATGGGCACCTCGACCTGCCACGTCATGAACAGCGACGTGCTCCGTGAGGTCCCGGGGATGTGCGGTGTCGTCGGCGGCGGGATCGTGGACGGGCTGTGGGGATACGAAGCCGGCCAATCCGGCGTCGGGGACATCTTCGCCTGGTTCACCAAGAATGGCGTACCGCCGGAGTACCACCACGCTGCAGCGGAAAAGGGCGTAGGGATCCACGAATACCTCACCGAACTCGCCTCCACCCAGGAGATCGGTGAACACGGACTCATCGCCCTGGACTGGCACTCGGGCAACCGTTCCGTGCTCGTGGACCACGAACTCTCCGGCGTCATCGTCGGCCAGACCCTGGCCACGAAACCCGAAGACACTTACCGGGCATTGCTGGAGGCCACGGCGTTCGGCACCCGCACCATCGTGGACGCCTTCCGGGACTCCGGGGTGCCGGTGACGGAGTTCATCGTAGCGGGCGGGCTGCTGAAGAATAAACTCCTCATGCAGATCTACGCCGACGTCACCGGACTGCGCCTCTCCACGATCGGCTCCACCCAAGCCCCGGCCCTCGGCTCGGCGATCCACGCCGCGGTCGCCGCCGGCAAATACCACGACATCAGGGAAGCAGCGGCCGCCATGGCTTCGGCACCCGGCGCGGTCTACACCCCCATCCCGGAGAACGTCGCCGCATACGACGAACTCTTCGCCGAGTACCGGACCCTGCACGACTACTTCGGCCGGGGAACAAACGACGTCATGCACCGGCTCAAAGCCATCCAACGCAATGCCACCGCGCCGCGACTCGCAGCAGGGGTTTCCGCATGAGCGCCCTCCTGGACACGGTCGCCAGGATCCGGGCCGAGGTCTGCGCCCTGCACTCCGAACTCACCCGCTACGGGCTGGTGGTCTGGACCGCCGGCAACGTGTCCGCCCGCGTCCCTGGCCACGACCTCATGGTCATCAAACCCTCGGGTGTCTCCTACGACGCTTTGGCCCCCGGCCTCATGGTCGTCACCGACCTCCATGGCGTTCCGGTCAGCGGGGACGAAACGGCCGGCGAGTGGGGCAACCCGGACCTCTCGCCGTCGTCGGACACCGCCGCGCACGCTTATGTTTACCGGAACATGCCCGACGTCGGCGGGGTCGTCCACACGCACTCCACCTACGCGACGGCGTGGGCAGCCCGCGGCGAAGAAATCCCGTGCGTGCTGACCATGATGGGCGACGAATTCGGCGGCACCATCCCCATCGGGCCCTTCGCCCTCATCGGCGACGACTCTATCGGCCAGGGCATCGTCGAAACGCTGAAGAACTCGAATTCCCCCGCCGTGCTGATGCAGAACCACGGCCCGTTCACGATCGGCAAGAACCCCCGCGAAGCCGTCAAAGCCGCCGTGATGTGCGAGGAAGTCGCCCGCACCGTCCACATCGCACGCCAGCTGGGCGAACCGCTGCCCATCGACCAGGCCAAGATCGACTCCCTCCACGACCGCTACCAAAACGTCTACGGACGCTAACCCACTTTCCAACGAATCCAGGAGCAACGATGCCCAACGCCCACGCCACCACCCTTGACCACTACGAGGTCTGGTTCCTCACCGGCAGCCAGCACCTCTACGGCGAAGACGTCCTCAAACAAGTCGCCGCCCAATCCCAGGACATCGCCGCAGCCCTCAATGCCTCTTCCGACGTCCCCGTCAAGCTCGTGTGGAAACCGGTCCTCACCGATGCCGAGGCGATTCGCCGCACCGCCCTGGACGCCAACACGGACGACGCCGTGATCGGGGTCACTGCCTGGATGCACACCTTCTCCCCGGCCAAGATGTGGATCCAGGGCCTGGACCTGCTCCGCAAACCCCTCCTGCACCTGCACACCCAGGCCAACCGCGAGCTGCCCTGGGCGGACATCGACTTCGACTTCATGAACCTGAACCAGGCAGCCCACGGCGACCGCGAATTCGGCTACATCCAATCCCGCCTCGGCGTGCCCCGCAAAACCGTCGTCGGACACGTCACCAACCCCGACGTCGCCCGCCAGGTGGGCGCCTGGCAGCGCGCCTCCGCGGGCTGGGCCGCCGTCAGGGCCCTGAAGCTGACCCGCTTCGGGGACAACATGCGCAACGTCGCCGTCACCGAAGGGGACAAGACCGAAGCCGAGCTGCGCTTCGGCGTCTCGGTCAACACCTGGTCCGTCAACGAAATCGCCGACGCCGTCCACGGCGCGCCGGAGTCCGACGTCGACGCCCTCGTCGCCGAATACGAGCGCCTCTACGAGGTGGCACCGGAACTAAAGACCGGCGGTGCCCGGCACGAGTCCCTGCGCTACAGCGCCCGGATCGAACTGGGTCTGCGGTCCTTCCTGGAGGCGAACGGCTCGGCCGCGTTCACGACGTCGTTCGAGGACCTGGGCGCGTTGCGGCAGCTTCCCGGCATGGCCGTCCAGCGACTCATGGCCGAGGGCTACGGATTCGGCGCCGAAGGCGACTGGAAAACCGCGATCCTCGTCCGCGCCGCGAAAGTCATGGGCGCCGGACTGCCCGGCGGGGCCTCCCTCATGGAGGACTACACCTACCACCTGGAACCGGGCGCAGAGAAGATCCTGGGCGCGCACATGCTCGAGGTCTGCCCGTCGCTGACCGCCACGAAGCCGCGGGTGGAGATCCACCCGCTGGGCATCGGCGGCAAGGAAGACCCCGTCCGCATGGTCTTCGATACCGACCCGGGTGCCGGGGTCGTCGTCGCGCTCTCGGACATGCGCGACCGCTTCCGCCTCGTCGCGAACGCCGTCGACGTCGTCGATCTCCCCGAACCGCTGCCCAACCTCCCGGTCGCCCGGGCATTGTGGTCACCGAAGCCGGACTTCGCGACCGCCGCCGCCGCCTGGCTCACCGCCGGCGCCGCGCACCACACCGTGCTCTCCACCCAGGTAGGCATGGACGTCTTCGAAGACTTCGCCGAAATCGCACGGACCGAACTGCTCACCATCGACGAGACCACCACCATCAGGCAATTCAAAAAGGAACTCGCCTGGAACGCCGCGTACTACAAACTCGCCAGCGGGATCTAGTCCACGGTTGAGCGTCGAGACGGGGTGTTCCAGTGATCCACCCGACACCCTTTCTCCCATTGCGGATTGGACTATGCAGCTCGATCCGGTTCGTTATTCGTCCAGCGCGTACCTCGATACTGAGACTTGTGCTTTCAGGCGCGTAATTGGTTACCACCCCTCCAGGTCGACGAAAATGGTCCCATGAAAAGTAGCAGCGGGCGCCTGCCGACGCTTGAGGATGTAGCAGAGCGAGCAGGAGTCTCCCATCAGACGGTCTCCCGGGTGATCAACAACCACCCCAACGTCAGCGAGGGAACCCGTGAACGCGTCGAGGCCGCCATTGCCGAGCTGGGATACCGCCGCAACACTGCGGCGAGAAGTCTTGTCACCCGGCGATCCCAAACAATCGGCGTCCTGGCGAGCGAGCTTGCCCAGTACGGACCGGCACGGACTTTACTCGGAGTGGAACATGCCGCCAGGGATGCAGGCTATTTCGTCAGCATTGCCGCACTACGAACCATCACCCGAGAGGCAATCCTTGACGCTGTCCGGCACTTCCTCGACCAAGCCGTCGACGGAATCGTAGTGATGGTGCCGCACGCAGACACGCTGAGCACCCTAGCCGAAGTCAATGCCGGAGTGCCCGTGGTGGCGGTAGGTTCGCTGGGAGATGCGGAGGTGAGCGGCGCGATGGTTGACCAAAAGCGCGGCGCGGAGCTCGCCGTCAGGCATTTGATCGAGCAGGGACACCGTCGGATCGGACACGTCGCAGGTCCCCGGGACTGGATTGACGGCGCAGCCAGGGCCGAGGGCTGGCGTTCAGCGCTCCGAACAGCAGGCCTGGACGATGACCTGCTTGTCGAAGGAGACTGGAGCGCCGGCAGCGGCTACGAGATCGGACGGAAAATCGCCGGCGAGAGAACGGCCACCGCGCTCTTCGTCGGCAACGACCAGATGGCCCTCGGCCTGCTTCGCGCCTTCAACGAAGCAGGCCTCCGAGTCCCCGAGGACGTGTCCGTCGTGGGCTTTGACGACCAACCAGAGTCGGGATTTTTCACGCCGCCGCTCACCACGGTGCGCCAGGACTTCGAAGAACTCGGCCGACGATGCATGGACCTTATGCTCAGCTCCATCGACGGCGGGCACAGCGTCGGCACCACTGTGGTCGCGCCGGAACTGGTGGTCCGCCAGAGTTCTTCCGGCCCGGCCTGATCGGCTGACCTTTCACTCCTCCCGCGACCCGTACCGCTCAAGGCCACAGTGAAACCACCGTTGAACTTGAACCGAAGACCCCCGCTTTAGGGCCAATAGCCCCGGCGCGCCTCGTTTCTGGCCGTTTTCGCCCGGATTCTCGGGGTTTTTGCGGTCAACGATGAGCGATGATTTGTCATTGATTGTTGCTGATTAAGGTGAGTTAAGGGTGAGTCGGTTGCAATTGCTGACCGGAGAGCCGCGCCTGTCCTGCCGCGTCCGACACCGCCTCCACCCAAGCTTCCTCCTCCAGCCTGCAGTGGACCTCAGCGGTCCGTCTGGCTTTCATGGAGGGACGCGTCCGGGAACACATGACCGAAGTGAGCCTCCATTGCGGCCAACCGCAAGTTGTAATCGGCTTCGACTTCTCCAGCTGGCGAGGCGATGAGGCACGTCGACGGTCATTTTCCACGACAGTTAATCTTATCTGTCGTAAGATATGAACATGAAGCACCAAAGCCATCTGCTGGACCGCCTGCCGCGCGGCCTGTTCAGCATCTCCGACGCCGCCCAACACGGAGTGTCTCACACGAG
>NZ_SMRU01000017.1 GCF_004354015.1 Arthrobacter terricola | reverse complement strand
CGCCCGGTACCGGCGCTCGAACTCCTCATTGCCCGGGAATTCGGGCTCCTGGTCCGCCGGGATCGTGTTCACATAATCGGTCGTGGTCACCATCGGCACCCCCACCGACTGCGACCCCGCCCGCTGAAGCAGGCTACGCATGATGAACTGCGCCCGCTCCGTACCCTGCTCCCTGATCAACGCATCCAAAGACTCAACCCACTCGGCCGTCTCCTGGGGATCACGATCAGGCAACTGGGAAGTCAACCCGCTAAGGATGTGTGAGGTCTCTTCTCCTGCAGCCACGTCCAACCTCTCTTCATTGAATGTCTGGGCGCTGCACTGTAGTGCGCACTGTACTTGGCAAGAAATTTCGTATTGTGAGAATAAAATTCTGTAATTCGAGATTAGCTAGACGCCTGCCGGGCGTCAATCCGAGGCCCCTGCGCCTAGGCTTCGGAAGTCCGGAGAGCTCCTGCCAAGTGGTTTGTGACCGAAGACTCTACGCCCGGCCCCTTGACCTGAGGTGACCTAGCTCATACAGTTATTTCACTATTCAATAACTAGATTCCACGATGCGAAATATCTTGAAACTCTCCCAAAGCGTCCCGGAACCTAGTGCAGCACCACAAAGAAGTGGAGATCCACGATGCAATCGACTTCCCCGGTCGGCGTCACATCGACTCCGGAGCATGCCTCGCTCACTGAAAGTTCGCTACATCCCGCAGCAGGAAACGAAGTCCTCTGTGAAGTAGCGTCCGCTTCGGCAGGCCGCACCATCAGCCCTACCCTCTACAACCTCGACCTCGCTCCCACCAAGAAGGAAGGGCGGCGCTGGACGAGCTACAGCATCTTCACCCTCTGGGCCAATGACGTCCACAGCCTGGGTAATTATGCTTTCGCCATCGGCCTCTTCTCCCTCGGACTCGGCGGATGGCAAATCCTCGTCGCCTTGGGAATCGGCGCCGTCTTGCTTTTCACCCTCTTGACATTCTCCGGCTTCATGGGCCAAAAGACGGGTGTCCCGTTCCCCGTCATGAGCAGGATCAGCTTCGGCATCAGGGGAGCCCAGCTGGCCAGCTTGATCCGCGGAGCCGTGGCCGTCGCCTGGTTCGGGATCCAGACCTACCTCGCCTCGGTGGTACTCCGCGTCATGGTCGTCGCGATGTTCCCGGGACTCAAGGACCTGGATTCCAACTCCATCCTCGGCCTGTCCACGCTGGGCTGGATCGCGTTCGTCTCGCTCTGGATCGTGCAGCTCATCATCGTCAGCTTCGGCATGGAGATGATCCGCAAGTATGAGGCCTTCGCCGGCCCCATCATTCTCGCCACCATGCTCGCCATCGCTATTTGGGTCTTCGTGGAAGCCGGCGGAGCCATCCAGTGGTCCGGCATCAAGGGCCTCGAAGGCGGCGACATGTGGCGCACGATCTTCGCCGGCGGAGCCCTGTGGGTTTCCATCTACGGCACGTTCGTCCTGAACTTCTGCGACTTCACCCGTTCTTCGGTCTCCAAGAAGTCGATTGTCCGCGGCAACTTCTGGGGCATCCCCATCAACATGCTCCTCTTCGGCGCAATCGTGGTCATCATGGCCGGCGGCCAGTACAAGATCAACGGCCGGATCATCCAAAGCCCGTCGGACATCGTCCAGAGCATCCCGAACACGCTCTTCCTTGTCCTGGCTTGCCTCGCGCTGCTGATCCTGACCATCGCAGTGAACCTCATGGCCAACTTCGTGGCACCCGTGTACGCCCTGACCAACCTCTTCCCGAAGCACCTGAACTTCCGCCGGGCAGCCTGGGTCAGTGGAACCATCGGCCTCATCATCCTGCCGTGGAACCTCTACAACAACCCCGTGGTCATCGTGTACTTCCTCGGTGGACTCGGTGCGCTGCTCGGGCCGCTGTTCGGCGTCGTCATGGCCGACTACTGGTTGATCCGCCGCGGTAAGGTCAACGTCCTTGACCTCTACACGGACACCCCGACGGGAACCTACTTCTACAAGCGAGGCGTGAACCCGCGGGCCATCACGGCAATGATTCCGGCAGCCACCGTCGCGATCCTCATCGCCTTCATTCCCGCCCTCGAAGTGATCGCCCCCTTCGCCTGGTTCTTCGGTGCCGGCATCGGAGCGCTCTGCTACTACTTCATGGCAGACAAGAAGCAGCAGCACCAGGACGTCTCCGGCGAGCCGATCGCCGTCGTCAGCAACCACTGACAGTAGAACCTAAGCGACAACCAGCAACAACAGCCAGCGCGCGCCCTCGATACCGGGGGTGCGCGCTGGCAGCCCCGGAAGGAAAACCATGCGAATCCTCGTCGCAAACGTCAACACCACCCAGACCATGACGGACTCGATCGCAGCGCAGGCGCGGGCAGCCGCCGCTCCCGGCACCGAGATCGTCGGTATCACCCCACGCTTCGGCGCGGACTCCTGCGAAGGGAACTTCGAAAGCTACCTCGCCGCCATCGCGGTGATGGACAAGGTGGTCAACTACCCCGAACCGTTCGACGCCGTCATCCAGGCAGGCTACGGCGAACACGGCCGCGAAGGGCTCCAGGAGCTCCTCGACGTGCCGGTCGTGGACATCACCGAAGCAGCCGCCAGCACCGCGATGTTCCTCGGCCACAAATATTCGGTTGTCACCACCCTGGACCGCGCGGTTCCCCTCATCGAGGACCGCCTCAAGCTTGCCGGCCTCGAGGCCCGTTGCGCGTCCGTCCGGGCGAGCGGCATGGCCGTGCTGGAACTCGAGGAATTCCCGGAGCGGGCAGTGGAAGCGATTGTCGAGCAGGCCGAGCGGGCAGTGCGGGACGACAAAGCCGAAGTGATCGTCCTCGGTTGCGGCGGCATGGCCGGCCTCGACGAGCAGATCCGCCAGCGCTGCGGCGTCCCGGTGGTGGACGGCGTAGCCGCTGCGGTCACCATCGCCGAGTCGTTGGTCCGCCTCGGGCTTTCGACGTCGAAGGTCCGCACTTACGCCGCGCCGCGCCCCAAAACCGTCATAGGCTGGCCCCTGAACATCACGGACGCCGCAGCCGAAGCGCCCGCCGCACACTAACCTCCAGGAGTACCGCGTGAGCGAAACCAGTCCCACCCAGCCCCGGGTCGCCGTCGTCACCGGAGCCGGTTCCGGCATCGGGCGGGCGGTTGCCCGGCTCCTGCTGTCCGAAGGGTACCGGGTCGCCCTCGCGGGACGCCGCGAGGCGCAGCTCAAGGAGACCGCCGACGGGCATTCCGAGGCGCTTGTGGTGCCGTGCGACGTGACAGTGCCCGACGACGTCGAGCGCCTTTTCGCCGCTGCCCGCCAGCGCTGGGGGAGGGTGGACGTGCTGTTCAACAACGCGGGCATCTTCGGCCCATCCGGTGCCGTGGACGAGATCGGCGTGGACGATTGGAACGCCACTCTCGCGGTCAACGTCACAGGTTCCATGCTGTGCGCCGCGGAGGCCGTGCGGACCATGAAGGCGCAAGAGCCGCAAGGCGGGCGCATCATCAACAACGGCTCCATTTCGGCCCATTCGCCGCGGCCTTTGTCCGTCGCGTACACCGTCAGCAAGCACGCGATGAGCGGACTCACCAAGAGCATCGAGCTGGACGGGCGCCCGTACGGCATCACCTGCGGCCAGATCGACGTCGGCAACACCCGCACGGAGATCATGGACACCATCGGTGTCGGTTCCGGGGCACTCCAGGCCGACGGCAGCAGGCGCGTCGAGCCGATGTTCCCCGTGGAGGACGCGGCCCGCGCAGTCCTCATGATGGCCAACATGCCAGCCTCGGCCAACGTCGGTTCCGTGGTGGTCACCGCCGCGGGGATGCCTTTCGTCGGGCGCGGCTAACCCCGGAGTTTGTGTACAGATCCCATCCCTTAAAGCGCGTCTTAAGGGTCATCATCCGTACACAAACTCTCTAGAGGGGGAGTAGCTCCGACAGATCCGCGCGCAGGCCCGAAGCCGCGACACGTCCGGCGTTCACCGCGTCTGCCCAGGACATACGGCCGGTCACCATCTCAAGCCAAGTGGCGGCGTCGCACTCAATGACGTTCGGCGGCGTGCCGCGCGTATGCCGGGGACCCTCGACGCACTGCGTGACGCCAAACGGCGGCACGCGGACTTCCACTGAGTTGCCCGGCGCGCGTGCGGTGAGTTCCTCCAAGGAGTACCGCACCGCGGTGGCCAGGACAGAGCGCGACGGCGGCGTCTCGGGCTGGGTGCCCTGCCATTCAGCCAGTGCCGCCCGGCCTTGTTCGACGTCGATACGGCGCCGTGCAACTGCCATTCTCCGCTTCTCCAATCAGTCCAGCATCGCTGAGACCGCGTGGCCCAGGCGGATCTTGCCGACGGCATGGCTACCGCCGAGGACGGGCTCAACCACTTTTTCAAGGACGCTGGAAACACCCGGGATATCGACGGCTCCCACAACTGCCAGCAGGGTCAGCCCAACCAAGGTGGCAGCCCGGGGATTTCCGTCCAGGATTTTCACCGCGACAGACGCACCGGTCGGCGTCGCCATGACCAGGACCCCCTCCGCGCCACCCTTGGCAATGACATCGAGTTCGTCCATGACAATCGTGTTCGCTTCGCCCCGTCCCTGGACGGCCCAAGGGTAATCCAACATGGACGTCGCGATGGTTGCGGCCCGGGCGTTGGAGTTCCGGTCCCGGGGAGCCCGTGCGAGCCGCGAATAAGCCCGCGCAAGTCCGGTCAATGAGATGGCCGCCACCGGGGCCCCGCAGCCGTCGATGCCCAGGTGGGCGATCTTTTCGCCGCTGTACTCCTCGATCACGGAACGTACGCGCTGCTGGAGGGGGTGGTTCGGCTCAAGGTAGCTGTGGGTATCCCAGCCGTTCTCGGTGCATGCCCAGAGGAAAGCGGCATGTTTACCTGAGCAATTGAACGCGAGCTTCGACCTCCCTTGTTCGGAACGGACCAGCCAATTGCGGGCGATTTCGTCCTGTGGCCAGGCCGACGGGCATTGAAGCTGTTCCTGCCGGACTCCGGCGGCCTTGAGCATGCCTTCCACGACGTCCATGTGGTCCAAGGACCCGATGTGGCTGGCACAGGCCAAGGCCACTTGCGCGCCGCGCAACGGGACGCCCGATTGCATCGCAGCGAGGGCCTGGAATGGCTTGAGGGCAGAGCCTGCGTAAATGGGTGTTGTGACATCTCCGAGTTGGGCCACCACCGTGCCATCGCCGGAAAGGACCACGGCCGAGCCGATATGCCGCGATTCGATGAATCCGCTGCGCTCAACAACGGCCAACTCAACCGCGGACTCAACGCTGAACGTCTCATGCGAACTCAAGGGCATGAAGCAAGTCTATGGCGCGGAATCCCCGTTTTCCGGCTAGCCCACGGTGTGTATGAGTCTGTTGAGGAGCATGCTCATTTTTGGTGCTGTGGAGTGGGCATAGTGGGGTTATGTCCGTTGCTCGTGACGAGGGGAGCGCATGCTCGGTCGAGGAAACAGCTTAGGACTCCGGCGCCGGCACAAAGTACCCTTGAGGACTGTGAAGGTACTCGTCATTGGCCCCGGGGGCCGCGAACACGCCATTGTCCGCTCATTGCTCAAAGATCCCAACGTTTCCGAGGTCCATTCGGCACCGGGGAACGCCGGCATTGCCAAGTTGGTGCCCACGTACGCGATCGACGGCAACGATCCCGCTGCAGTCACCGCGCTGGCCACGAAGCTCGCGGTTGACCTGGTGGTCGTTGGCCCCGAGGCTCCCCTCGCAGCGGGCGTTTCGGATGCCGTGCGCGAGGCCGGCATTCCGGTCTTCGGGCCCAGCAAGGCCGCCGCGCAGCTCGAGGCGTCCAAGGCCTTCGCCAAGGAGGTCATGGCCGAAGCCGGTGTGCCCACCGCCATGGCCCGTGTGGCCACCAACGCCGAAGAAGCCGCGGACGCGCTGGACACCTTCGGTGCTCCGCACGTCGTCAAGGATGACGGCCTGGCTGCCGGCAAGGGCGTTGTGGTCACCAACAACCGCGAGGAAGCCCTCGCCCACGCGCAGACCTGCTTCGACGCCGGCGGATCCGTGGTGATCGAGGAGTACCTGGACGGCCCCGAGGTTTCCCTGTTCGTCCTGTGCGACGGCCGGACCACCGTCCCGCTGTCCCCCGCCCAGGACTTCAAGCGGATCTACGACAACGACGAAGGCCCCAACACTGGCGGCATGGGCGCCTACACCCCGCTCGACTGGGCGCCCGAAGGCCTCGTGCAGGAAGTCATCGACCGCGTGGCCCAGCCCACCGTGGACGAAATGGCAAGCCGCGGGACCCCGTTCGTCGGCGTCCTGTACTGCGGCCTGGCCCTCACCTCCCGCGGCACGCGCGTCATCGAATTCAACGCCCGTTTCGGCGACCCCGAAACACAGGCCGTCCTCGCCCGGCTCAAGACCCCCCTCGGCGCCCTCATGCTGGCAGCAGCCAAGGGCGAACTGGACCAGGCCGAAGAGCTGCGCTGGTCCAAGGACTCGGCTGTCGCCGTCGTCGTCGCCGCCGAAAACTACCCGGACACGCCCCGAACCGGCGACCGCATCCGCGGTTTGAACAAGGTTGACGCGCTGGAAGGCGTCCATGTCATCCACGCCGGCACCAAGCTGGACGAGGAAGGCCGGATCATTTCCGCCGGGGGCCGCGTGCTTGCGGTTGTGGCGCTCGGAACCGACCTCGTGGAGGCCCGTGAGCGGGCTTACGACGGCGTTGAGCTGGTTCAGCTCGACGGCGGACAGTTCCGTACGGACATCGCCGGTAAAGCGGCCAGGGGAGAGATCCACGTTTCCTCAACCGCCACCGGATCCATCCCGAACGTAAAGGCCTGAGCCATGGCTGAGAGCAACTCGCAAGGACTGCAGACGCAAACCCTCGACCTTCCGGGCTGGCAGCATGTCTACTCCGGCAAGGTCCGCGACCTCTACGTTCCTGCCGAAGATTCCGTGAAGGAACTCGTCGGCCAGGATTGTGTCTTGGTGGTGGCCAGCGACCGAATCAGTGCCTTCGACCACGTGCTGAGCAGCGAAATCCCGGACAAGGGCCGCGTGCTGACCCAGTTGAGCCTGTGGTGGTTCGAACAGTTGGGCGTGGAGCACCACGTGTTGGCGTCGACGACGGCGGAAGGCGTTCCGGCGGAGGTCGAGGGCCGTGCGATGATCTGCAAGCGACTGGACATGTTCCCCGTTGAGTGCATCGCCCGCGGATACCTCACGGGCTCCGGGCTCCTCGAATACCGCAAGTCCGGCACCGTGTGCGAGATTCCGTTGCCTGGCGGTTTGGTTGACGGCTCGCGCCTGGAGCACGCGATCTTCACGCCGTCCGCGAAAGCCGAGGTTGGCGAGCACGACGAGAACATCACTTATGACGACGTCGTTGCCATGGTGGGTGACGACATCGCCGCCCGCTTGAGCGAGCTGACGGTGAAGATCTACACCCGGGCCGAAGAGATCGCGCGTGAGCGTGGCATCATCCTGGCCGACACCAAGGTGGAATTCGGCATCGACGCCGCCACGGGAGTCATTACCCTGGGAGACGAAGTCCTGACGCCGGACTCGTCGCGTTTCTGGGACGCCGCCACCTACGAGCCCGGCAAGGCACAGCCCTCCTACGACAAGCAGTACGTGCGCGACTGGCTGACCTCGGCCGAATCCGGTTGGGACCGCGCGAGCGACACCCCGCCGCCCGCGCTGCCGGCCGACATCGTGGACAAGACCCGCGCCCGCTACGTGGAGGCCTACGAGAAGCTGACCGGCCGGACTTTCGCCTAGCCGGCGCCTGCGCCAGCTAGGCGGTCAGCCGGCCCGGAACGACTTCGCCGTCCCGCTGTGTTGGGCTGTTCCGTGAGGCGCCGCACCGTTGTGCGGAGCAGGTCCCTTGTGGTGGGCGGCTGAGCCGTGCTGTTCGGTTGTCGTGTCGTGCTCGACGGCGGCCGGTTCCGTAGGATCGTTGCTCGCCGGGGCGGTGCCGCTCCCGGCGGCCGCGCGGCGCTCTGCGAGCCGGATTTCCAAGGCGGAGTCCATGGCCTGCTGGACCCGGTCGGCTGCGCCGGCGGCGGAAAAGTCGCGTTGGGCTTCCTCGAGATGGAGCAAAGCATCGGCATTCTCGCCGGCGGCTTTGAGCGCCTTGCCAAGGAGCAGCGCGACCTCGCCGGCTGTGTGCCGGGCCAGGACTTCGCGGTCGGCGTGGATTTCACGCAGCTTGGTGATCGCCGCGGGGATGTCGCCCGTCAGGTACAGCCAGCGGGAACGGATGAAAGCGACCTCGAGCTGGTCCGTCTTGTTGCCGCCGACAATGGACAACGCGAGTTCTGCACGTTCGATCGCCGAGAGCGTCTCCGGCTCCACAATGCCCGACGACAACCTGACCGCCGCCGAAGCCTTGTTGAAGCGGGCCCACAACTCAATGTCGTTCGCGGGGGAGAGCAGCTTGGCCGCACGCTCGTGGTGCTTGATGCCCTCCACGTAGTCGTGCCGCATGAAGGCGACGTTTCCGATGACCCAAGCAACTTCGCCGGCGAGCTGGGACATCGAGTAGTTGTCCATCTGCTCGTTCATGGCTTGGCAATAGGTCCAGGCTTCGTCGAGCCTGCCGCTTTCGGCAAGCGCTCCGATGAGTGCCCGGTGCGCACCGATGATCAGCGTGGAGCCCTTGGGCAGTTGCGCGGACAGCCTTACGGCTTCCAAAGCGTGCTCGACGGCGGTGGACAGTTGGCCTTGTCCGTGGCAGACCGCGGCAAGCATCTGACGGGCACGAACCCCGAGGCCGACGGATTCGGTAGCCATGGGATGCTCAAGCAGGTGCTGGATGATCTGCTGGCATTCCTTCAATTGCCCTTGTTTCATGAGGCACTCGGCCTGCATATACGTCATGTTCCACCAAGCGCTGGTGTTCTTGGCCTCAAGGGCGATCTGGGCGGCGGTTGACGCGTGGCTCGCAGCGAGTGGGTAGTCCCTGAGGTCCCATGCCTGCCGGGCGTAGAGTCCGGCGAGCACGTATTCCGCGTCGCTGACGGACACCGGTTGACTCCAAGCTTCCAAGGCCTTTGGCGCCAGCTCGAGGCGCCGTGCGAGTTCTTCGATGACCTCGGCGGTAGGTTCGCGGCGTCCTGTTTCAAGAAGCGAAATGTAGCTGGGTGAGTAAAGGTCGCGGCCTAATTCGGCCTGGGTCAGCCCACGTTCGAGCCGCTCGGCACGGAGCTTTTCTCCGAATCCGTTCCCCACAGGTTCCTCCTAGAGGCTGGTCTATGCGTTGTCTTTACGCCGACACCTTGACAGTCGCTGTGGAAAACATTTTACAATGAATGTCAACAGGGACCGCGTAATTTCCGTAACGAATCCGACTCGCATTGAGGACAAATTATGTTGAAGAAGATTGCTGCAGCAGTCGCCTTGGCCGGCGCTCTTGCATTCTCCGCCGCGGCTCCGGCCGTGGTAGCCGCAGCCCCTGTGGCAAACACCGTCAGCACGGTGCTCAGCATTGGTAACTGGCCGGATCCCATGCGGGTCTCCCAGGCGATCGGTAACTGGCCCGACCCCATGGTGGTCCCCCAAGCTATCGGTAACTGGCCGGATCCCATGTAGGCGAGGCTACACGACGGCCCCCAGCCGCCGCTTAATTCGAATGAATTGAAGAATCCCCGGACGTCGAACTGGACGCCCGGGGATTTTTTTGTGCGTCGCCCGGACGCGTCCCTCCTGGATACTCTGAGAGGGCTCGAAACCGTTGTTAACAACACTTGTCTCTAAACGCAGAGTGGCTAACTAAAACCGGTCAAAGGAATGTTTTAGCGTTTTTCCAGCGATAGCGAAACGCTCGTTAAATAAGATAGAAGGCCCTTCTAGAGTAGGGCCTTCTATCAATTGGTCGGGATGACAGGATTTGAACCTGCGACCTCTTCGTCCCGAACGAAGCGCGCTACCAAGCTGCGCTACATCCCGATCCGCTGCGAAAGCAACTGTTCAAGAATAGCCGATGCTCGCCCGGATACGAAATCGAGTCCGTTAGCCCCTGCTGGCCCCAAAGGGCCCGCCGTCGGGCACTTAGCCAGGTGTCGCCGTCGGGCACTTACTCGACAGCGACCCCGCACCGCCAGCGTCACACCAGTGATTCCTTCCACGAGCCGTGCAGGCGCGCGAAACGCCCACCGCCGCTGATGAGCTCCGCGGGAGAGCCGTCTTCAACGATTCGCCCGTCATGCACCACGAGAACCCTGTCTGCCGTTTCCACGGTGGAGAGGCGGTGGGCGATGATGATCGCCGTCCTGCCCGAATCAGATCCCGACAGGAGATTGGAGAGGCCGGCCTGGACAAGCCGCTCTGACGGGATGTCCAAGGACGACGTCGCCTCGTCGAGGATCAGGACCGCGGGAGCCGCGATGAAGGCCCGAGCGAAGCCGATCAACTGCCGCTGGCCCGCGGAAACCCGTCCGCCGCGCTTGTTGACGTCGGTGTCGTAACCGTCAGGCAATGCCGCGATGAAATCGTGCGCTCCGACGGCGCGGGCCGCGGTTTCGATCTCTTCGCGGGTGGCGTCCGGCCGCCCCAGGGCAATGTTGTCGGCCACCGTGCCGCTGAACAGGAACGCCTCCTGGGTGACCATGACGACGGCGCGGCGCAGGTCCGCCGTCGAGAGCTCCCGGAGGTCGACGCCGTCGAGCGTCAAGGATCCCTCCGTGACGTCGTAGAAGCGGGCGATCAGCTTCGCGAGGGTGGACTTGCCGGCCCCGGTCTGTCCGACCAATGCCACTGTTTGCCCTGCTGGAATGTGCAGGTTGAGCTCGGGAACCACCACTTTGCCGTTGCCGTAGCCGAACTCCACGCCATGGAAGTCGATCTGGCCCCGGGCCTCCGGCAACGGCACGGGGGTCTTGGGTGGTCGCACGGTGGGGACCTCTTCGAGCAGGCCCGAGACCTTCTCCAACGCTGCCTGCGCGCTCTGGAAGGAGTTGTAGAACATGGCCATTTGGTCCACGGGCTGGAAGAAGCGCTTGGTGGAAAGGATGAGTGCCAGGAGCACGCCCACGGCCAAGCCGCCGGACAGCACGCGGAAGCCGCCGACCAGCAGCACCACAGCGACGCACACATTCCCGATCAGGACCAGTCCGGGCTGGAAGATGCCGTTCAAGTTGATGGAGCGCACCGTGACTTTGCGGTAGTGCTCGGTGAGTTCCCCGTACCGCTCGGCGTTCTGCGGTTCCCTGCGGAATGCCTTGATGGCGCGGATGCCCGTCATGGTTTCCACGAAGTGCACGATGAGGCTTGCGGACGCTACCCGGGATTCGCGGAAGGCGATTTGGGAGTGCTTCTGGTACCAGCGGGCCAGGAAGTATGCCGGGACGCCCGTGGCGAGCATGATGAGTCCGCTGACCCAGTCGAGGGCGAAGACGGTGAAGGCCGTGAACAGCATGAACAACAGCCCTGACGCCAAGGAGCTGACGCCGGAATCCAGCAGGTCGCGCAGCGCTTCGAGGTCGGAGGTTTGCCGCGCGATGATGCGACCCGAAGTGTACTTTTCGTGAAACTCCAGGCTGAGGCGCTGCGTGTGCCGGAAGACCCTGATCCGCAGGTCCAGGAGCATGGCCTGGCTCAACTTCGCCGTCGACGTCACGTAGACGGCGGTCAGCAGCGCGGTCGCGATCGCGGCTGCCACGTACATGACGCCGGCGAGAACCAGCGGGAAGCTCTTCCCCGCTGCCAAGGACGGCAGGGCGTGGTCGATGCCGAAGGCGATGATCGCCGGTCCCGCTACACGTGTGGCCTGCGAAAGAACCACCATGCCGAGCGTCAGCCAGAAACGCAAGCGCACGGGACGGATGAGCGACCCCAGCAACGCGACCGACCGCCGTCGTACTGCCTTGCTTTCGCTGCGGCTCAGGTTCGAGTTTTCTTCGTTGGCGGTTCCGAAGGTGGTCATCGGCGGGCCTCCCCGGCTTGGTTCAGGCGCTGTTCGGATTCCAACTCGTGCTCGAGTTCGTCGAGCTCGCTGTCCAGGTCCTTCGGAGCGGCGTCGAGGCTCGCGATCACGTAACGGTAGTGGGCGTTGCTCGCGAGCAAGTCCGTATGGGTCCCGACGGCGGTGATGCGGCCGTGCTCCAGGAGCGCTACACGGTCGGCGAGGGCTACGGTCGATGGCCGGTGGGCGACGATGAGCGTGGTGGTGTCCCGGAGGACGTCGCGCAGCCTGGCTTCGACGAGTTCCTCGGTGTTCACATCCAAAGCTGACAGCGGATCGTCGAGCACCAGTACCTTCGGTTTGGCCGCAATGGCCCGGGCGAGGGCGATCCGTTGCCGCTGGCCGCCGGAAAGGCTCAGTCCTTCTTCGCCGATGAGGGTCTCGACGCCGTCGGGGAGGGAATACGCGAAGTGTGCCTGCGCGACGTCGAGCGCTTCGTCGAGGGCCGCTTCGGAGGTGTCCGGCGCCCCGAGCAGGACGTTGTCCCGGACCGAACTGGAAAACAACGTCGTGTCCTCGAAGGCGATCGCGACGGCGGTCCGCAACTCCTCGATATTGAAGTCGCGCACGTCCACGCCGTCGATGCTGACAGAGCCGTCTGACACGTCGTAGAGCCGGGGGACCAGTTGGAGCAGGGCGCTCTTGCCGCTGCCGGTGATGCCCACGAGGGCCATCGTCTCGCCAGGTTCGATGTCCAGGTTGATGTCGTGCAGGAGCCCCGCACCGTCGTCGAACGCGAAAGCTGCGCCCTTGAAGCTGAGGGCTCCACGCAATTCAGCCGGCGACTTCGGCTGCTCCGGGCTAGTGATGGCGTTGGGAATGTCCATGACCTCGAAGTGGCGGTCAAGCGCTGTTTTCGCCGTCAACGCCATGGCGACGAGGGCGCCCGAGACTTCCACGGGCGCCGCGACAACGGCCGCCGTCGCGAAAAACGCGACAAGCGAACCCACGCTGAGTTCGCCCGCCGACACGAGCAGCACCCCCGCGACGAGCCCGACGCCGAGGGCGAGTTCCGGGAGAAGCGTCACCACGAGCGTGAAGGTGGCTTGGTGCTTGGCCTTGGCGATCTCGGTCCGCCGCAGCCCCTCGGCTTGCTCGTTGAAGTTCTCAAGCGCCTCGCGGCTGCGACCGAATGCTTTCAGCACACGGATGCCGTGGACGGACTCCTCAACCGTGGTGGCGAGGTCCCCGGCCTGGTCCTGGCTGAGCCTTGTGACAAGGCTGAACCGCCGGCGGAAGCGGAAGGAATTGATCATGATCGGCACCGCCGCGGCGAGGAAGATCAGGGCGAGCTGCCAGCTCATCGTGAACATCACGACGACGCCGATCACCACCGTGAGCGTCGTGACCACCAGCATGATGGCACCGAACGCCATCCACCGCCGCAGGAAGTTCAGGTCGGTCATCGCGCGGGACAAGAGCTGCCCGGATCCCCAACGATCATGGAACGCGACGGTGAGGTCCTGCAGGTGTCCGTAGAGGGAAACCCGCATCTTCGCTTCCACCGTGGTTGCGGGGTTGATGACGAATTGCCGGCGCAGTGCGACGAGGCCCGCCTCTGCTATGCCCAGCAAAAGGACAACTCCGGCGGCGGCCCAGACGGCGCTGCTCGGACCGCCAGGGTGGAGTGAACCGTTGATCAGGATCCGGAGCACCTGGGGCACGGCAAGCGCCATAATGCTGGCCAGCAATGCGCTGAGCAGCCCCATGAACAGGCGCGGAAGGATCGGTCTGACGTGCGGATAGAGACGTCTTATGGAAGTGAAAAATGAGGTCTGTTTGGCCATGCCCGCTTCTCAACAGCATTGTCCCGGCGTGTTTCGTGTGACGCCCGGGGTGTTAGTTTCCTGTAGCAACTACCTTATGCCATCCCGTGAGCCAGCGGACAGCAGCATTGCGTTGTGTGATGGGAGGCATTGGGGTGGGGGTGGGTTGGGCCGTTCACTCTGCCGCCCCCAGAGGAGCATGCTCATTCTTCACCGTGAGCAGTGGACATAACGGGGTTATGTGCATTGGTGGGCTCGGGCGAGGAGCATGTCCAGTGGCGCGGGGTGCGCGGTGATGAGCATGTCCAGTGGTGGGGCGAAGGAACGCCCGGCTACGCGCCCACTACGCTCGGGCCGTCAGCGTCAGCATCACGGCTTCCGGCTTGCACGCGATCCTCACAGGGGCGAAGCGCGAGGTGCCAATGCCGCCCGAGACGTTTACCGGCGTCGTACGTCCATCGTTTTCCCAATCGTGGAGGCCCTTGGCGCGCCAGGTGGGGAGGTCGCAATTGGAGACGAGTGCACCGTAGCCGGGGATACAGATCTGGCCGCCGTGGGTGTGGCCGGCGAGGATGAGGTCGGCGGCGTCGTTCGTGAAATGGTCGAGGACGCGCTGGTACGGGGCGTGGATGACGGCGACCCGCACGTGCGGGCGGGAGTCCTGGCCCGCCGTGCCCCGGGGCCAGCCGGAGTATCGTTCGCGATTGAGGTGGGGATCGTCGACGCCGGAGAAATCGAAACGGATTCCGTTGATCGGCAAGGACTGATGCCTGTTGGTGAGGTCGATCCAGCCGGACATGCCGAACCCGGAACGCAGGCGCGGCCAATCGAGGGGCACGGGATTATCACTGACTCGTGAAGGGCCGCGGAAGTAGGCGGCAGGATTCTTGAATCGCGGGGCGAAGTAGTCGTTCGATCCCGGGACGAAAACGCCTGGGAACTCGAATAACGGCTTGAGCGCATCCAAGAGCGGAATCACGGCGTGGGGGTGGCTGAGGTTGTCGCCTGTGTTCACCACGAGATCCGGTTCCAGTAAGGCGAGCGAACGCAGCCAGTCGGCCTTCTTTTTCTGGCCTGGAACGAAATGGATGTCACTCAGGTGCAGCAACCGCAGCGGGGCGGAGCCCTCAGGGAGGATCGCCAGCGTCTCTTCGCGCAGGACGAACTGGTTCTTCTCCCAAAGTCCATAGGCAAGGCCCGCCGTTCCGGCTGCCGCGCCGAGTCCGGCAGCGACGGCGAAGCCGCGTCCGACGCTTCGGACGCGGCTTGCCAGTGAATCGAGGGCGGGCACGAGGACGTTAGCCATTCTTCTTGCCATTGCCATTGTCGCCATTCCCATTCCCGTTCCCGCTGGTCGGCTGGGTGGTCGGCTGCGTGGTGGCCGGTGTGTTGTTGTTCGGCGTGGTTGTCCGGTACCCGGGCGGATCCAGCAAGTTCGACGGCGGTGCCGGGAACGGGTTGGTTCCGTAAGCGGGTGCGATCTCGGACATGTACCTCGAGAACTGCGGACCGGCGATCATGTAACCGTCGATGCTGGGGTAGAACTTGCCATTGACCGTGATGTTTCGTCCCGGACGGAGCTGGCTGCCCAAGGGGTCACCGAACCAGCTGGCGGTCGCGAGGCCGCTGGTGTAGCCGACAACCCAAGTGGAACCGTTGCTGTCGTTGGTACCCGTCTTGGCGGCGATGGGGAAGGAGGTCTTCGTCGAGATCCTAGGTTGGATCAACGAACCCGAACCCTGGTTGAGGACTTCCTGCATCGCGTATGCGACACCGTGGGCAACCTCCGGGGTGACGGCACTCTTGCAGTTGGGGGACTGTGCCGGCAGCTTCGCGCCCGTCTGGTCCGTCACCGAGGTAATCGCGATGGGCTCGCAGTACGTGCCGTTGTTGGCGAAGGTGGCCATTGCGCTCGCCATGGTGAGCGGAGCCGTCTGGGTGGAACCGATCAGGTTACCCAGCGTGGTCATTTGAACCTTGGGATTGGGATCCGCGATCTGTCCGCTGCTGTCGCGCACAACCTGTCCGCTGCCGTCCCGCGCAGGATTGCCACCGTGGATTCCGACGGCGTCCACGACCTTTTGGATGCCGCACAGGTCCAGCTGGGAGGCCGAGGCGAACGTGGCCGTGTTGATGGAGTTCATGAGGCCGTACAGGACGGTCATGGGACGGTAGTAGCCGGGATCCGAATTCTGCAGGTCGAATGTTCCGTTGCTGCTGTCGTACCAACCGTTGACGGGGGTAGAGCAGGTGTTCCGCCAAGGGAAGTTTTGCGGGTAGCGGCGAACGGCCGCATTGATGGTCGTGTTCATCGACTTGCCCTCATTGAGCCATTCGGCAAACGTGAAGGGTTTCATCGTGGATCCCGGCTGGAAACCGCCCAAGCCGTTGAGGTCGTTGCCCTTGGAATCAAGGACGTCGACGTTGAAGTTTTGAGTCTGGTCGAACTTCCCGGCTTGTGGCAGCCACACTGTGTTCTGTGCCATGGAAACGATCTTGCCGCTTCCAGGTTGCACCGAGACGATCGTGGCACCCCATTTGTCCGGATTGTCTCCTGTTGTGCCATTGACCTGCGCCTGCGCTGCGTTCTGCGCCTTGGGGTCAAGGGTGGTCTGGATGGTCAGGCCGCCGCGGGAGACGCGGTTGATCCGCTCGTCCTGGGTGGCGCCATAGGCCGGGTTGTTGTACAGCAAGTGCAGCACGTAGTCACAGAAGTACGGGGCAGTCGTGGCGTAGGCACAACCCTGGAGCGGCTGCGTGACCTTCGTGGTCACCGGCGTCGCGATGGCGGCGTCATAGTCCGCCTTCTTGATCTTTCCCTGGTCCAGCATGAGACCGAGTACGAGGTCGCGGCGCTGCTTCGCGTGGTCCGAGTTGGCGATGGGGTCGTAATAGGACGGGCTGTTGACGACGCCGGCCAGCAGGGCAGCCTGCGGGAGGGTCAGGTCCTTGGCGGTCGTGCTGAAGAAGAACCGCGAAGCCGCTTCGATGCCGTAGGCGTCCTTATTGAAGAAGACGATGTTGAGGTAGCCCTCAAGGATCTGCTGCTTGGAGTATTTCTTCTCCAAGGCGATGGCCAGCTTCATTTCCCGGAGCTTGTCGCCCACGCCCTTGTTGACGCCGTTGAGCTTGACGTCAGCGGCCTTGTCCTGGGAAACGAGGGACTCGTTGATGACGTTGTTCACGTACTGCTGGGTGATCGTGGAAGCACCCTGCTTTTGGCCGCGCGCAGTGCTGACGATTGCGCGCATGATGCCGGTCGCGTCGATGCCGCCGTGCTCGTAGAAGCGGCTGTCCTCAACCGAGACGATCGCGTCCTTGATGTACGGACTCATCTGGTCGAGGGAGACGTGCGTGCGGTTCTCCGAATAGATGGAAGCGATCTGGCTTCCGTCCGCCGCCAGAATGGTGGTCGCCTGGCTGGGCGGGTTCACCGTGAGCTCGGCCGGCAGCGTGTCAAAGAATTGGATCGACCCACTCGCGGCACTGCCTGAGACGGCCGCCGCGGGGACGAGCAAGCCCGCCACAAGGACACCACAAATAGCGCTCACGCCAAGGAATCCGAGGATCTTTCCGAGGGTGGTGGCAGTGTCGAATATGGGGTTCCTACGAGTCACCATGTTCTCCACTTTACCGGCAAGGGCTAGGCTTTCTTTCATGACCAAATGGGAGTACGCGACGATTCCGCTCATCATTCATGCCACAAAGCAGATCCTCGACCAGTGGGGAGAGGACGGCTGGGAACTCGTCCAGGTCGTTCCGGGACCCGATGGAAACGGACTAGTTGCATACTTGAAGAGGGAGAAGTAGTAACAATGACAACCCCCGCAGAAGCCACCGCCGGCGCGGAAACCACCGCCCCCGTGTCCGCCGTCGAGCAGCGCCTCGCCGAGCTCGGACTGACCCTGCCCGGCGTCGCCGCACCGGTAGCCGCGTACGTTCCGGCCGTTGTCACGGGCAACCACGTGTACACCTCCGGACAATTGCCGTTCATCAACGGCAAGCTCGAATCAACGGGTAAGGTCTCGAGCGGCGACGAAGGGCTTTCGGACGAGCCCACTGTGTCTCCGGAAACCGCCCAGAAGTATGCGGCCATCTGCGCCGTGAACGCCCTGGCCGCGGTCAAGAGCGTCATCGGCGACCTCGACCGCATCACACGCATCGTCAAGGTCGTCGGCTTCGTGGCCTCCGATGCGTCCTTCACCGGCCAGCCCGGTGTGATTAATGGTGCCTCCGAGCTCCTCGGACGTGTCTTTGGTGACAAAGGCCAGCACGCCCGTTCCGCCGTCGGAGTTGCAGTCCTTCCGCTCGATTCGCCCGTCGAGGTCGAGCTGATCGCTGAATTCAGCTAAGGAACCGGTTCACTCAATTGCCACAGCTAGCCCGACGCCTCTTCGCGTTGCCCCCTGAACTTGAAGGTGCGGCACGGAACTGGCTTAAGCTCGGCGAGGGGACTCCCAGCGCCGCGCGCCTTGCATCTTCTGTAGTTTTGCTCCGCGATTCGCCCACCGGCTTGGAGACGTGGATGGGTTACCGTCCCGGGTCCTCGCCGCTGGGTGTGGTCGCGTTTCCGGGCGGGTCGCTGGACTCGTCCGACGACGACGCCCTCGGCTGGCTGGGCCCCTCGCCTCAGCATTGGGCCGAGGTTCTGGGGACCACCGACGTCGGACTTGCCCGCCGCCACGTGGTGGGCGCCATCCGCGAGCTGTTCGAGGAAACCGGCGTTTTGCTGGCCGGTCCGGACCTTTCCTCCACGGTCGAGGGCACGTCCACTCCCGAATGGATGAAAGCCCGGGAGGCCGTTGCCGCCCAGGACAAGTCCCTCACCGACGTCCTGGCCAAGCGCGGCCTGTCACTCCGGACAGACCTGCTCAAGCCGCTCGTGAACTGGCTCAGTCCCGATTTCTCGCACCGGCGCTTCAACACCCGCTATTTTGCCGCGACGGTTCCCGTGAACCAGCAGCCGACGCTCTTGGAAAGCAAAGGTGTGTGGGGCCGCTGGGTCAGCGTTTCGACGATCATCGCCGAGCGCGGAACCACTGCCCTTGGCGACGAAATCGGCCAAGAAAACACCGCGGGCTTGCCTTTGGGTCAGCTCCTGGTGCCAGGCTCCGAGATCATGCTCGAAAAGATGGCCGCGGCCCAGGGTTGCATCGCGTACCTCAGCTATAAGCGCAAGCCGCACGTGTACCAGCCACGGCTTGTCGAAGAGGACGGGACACTCATGCTCGAAGTAGAAGCTGCCCGGACCGTGTCAGGGGAGCCGCAGCGCGAGCGCTGACGACACGGAAACTGCCCGGCGATACGTAAGCCGCCTGGCGACGCATAAGCCGCCCGGCGACGCATGAGCCGCCCGGCGACGCGCAAACCGGCTGGCGACGCGAGAAAGGCCTGGCGACACCGAATTCCGGTGTCGCCAGGCCTTTTCTGCGTCGCTGGGAAAAATCCTTAGCGCGAACGCTGGCGCAGGCGCTGCATATCCAAGATGACGACGGCGCGTGCTTCCAAGCGGAGCCAGCCGCGCTGCACGAACTCGGCGAGGGCCTTGTTGACGGTTTCGCGCGAAGCGCCGACCAACTGGGCGAGTTCTTCCTGGGTGAGCTCGTGGGCGACCAGGACGCCGTCGGTCGCGGGACGGCCGAAGCGGTCGGCGAGGTCAAGGAGGGCCTTTGCCACGCGGCCCGGGACGTCCGAGAAGACGAGGTCCGAGAGAGAGTCGTTGGTGCGGCGGAGGCGGCGCGCAAGTGCCTGCAGCAGCTGCGCAGACACTTCCGGACGGGTACGCAACAGGGCGTTGAGGCTCTCGTTCTTCAGGCCGGCCAGGCGCGTCTCGGAAACGGCAGTGGCCGTGGCGGTGCGGGGGCTGGGGTCGAAGAGGGCCATTTCGCCGAAGAGCTCGCCCGGGCCGAGGATCGCCAGGAGGGACTCGCGGCCGTCCGGCGACGTGCGGCCAAGCTTAACCTTGCCGGACACGATGAAGTAGAGCTGGTCACCCTGGTCGCCTTCGCGGAAAACGGATGCTCCGCGTGAAAGGTCCACCTCTGTGAGTTCGTCCGTCAGCAGGCGGAAAGCGTCGTCGTCAAGGGTGGCGAAGAGGGGTGCGCGGCGCAATACCTCGATGTCCATGTAATCTCCTGAGTAAAAGTTCGGCTGTGGCGCTTCAGCCATTGTTTCAGAATTTTGTCGAGTCTGTGACGTACTTGGCAGCTGAAACGCCCGAAAACACGCGGTATAAGCCCAAATTTGTGCAGTGACAGGGCATGGAGCCGCTGTTCGGGCCATCGTGCTCCCGGCTAGGGGTCGACTCCTCCCGGAAGGGAAGCTGTCAGACTCTGCACTTACAATTGGGGCTTACCCGGCTGTGAGGAGCTTTGGTGTTCGGCTTGACCATACTGGACCTGGCGTTGATTTTGACGCTGCTTTCCTACCTGATCTACGGACTGCGCAACGGCTTCTTGGTGACCCTTGGTGGAATTGCCGGTTTCGTCGCCGGTGCCGTGGCTGCGTTTATCGCTGTCCCCCTCGTCGGAGACTGGGTAAAAAACAGCGACTGGCGCCTGACGGCCATCATCGGTTCAGCCGTGCTCCTCATCGTCCTGGGACATGGCCTCGGCACATGGATCGGCCAAAAAGTCCGTAAAGCCGTGCGGATCCAGCCGTTGAATGCCCTCGACCGCATTCTCGGCGGCGTCGTCAGCCTGGTGGTCGCGGCTCTCGTCATGTCCATGCTGGCCTTCAGCGTGGGCTCATTGGGTGTGCCGTTCGTTTCACAGCAGCTCGCCGAGTCGAAGGTGATCCGCTTCATCGACACCCTTACGCCCACACAGGTCAAGGCAGGCGTGGCGCAATTGCGGTCCACTTTCATGGGCAACGGGATTCCGCAGCTCATCGAAGGCATCGGACCGGTTGGCCCGGTCCAGGTCCCGAACACCAACACAGACACTCCCGCCCTCAACACCGCGGCCCGGTCGGTCTTGAAGATCGCCGGCACTGCTTATCAGTGCGGCCAGAACCAGACCGGCTCCGGCTTCGTAGTTTCGCCGGGCCGTGTGATCACCAATGCGCACGTCGTCGCCGGCGTGCCGCAACCCGTCGTCGAAATCCCCGACGGCGGTGCGCTGCCCGGCCGTGTGGTTTACTTCGACAGCCAGCGGGACCTCGCAGTGCTCGCCGTTGACGGACTCCCGACGGCGCCCCTGTCCTTAAGCGGCGACCTTCCGGCTGGTTCGCAGGCGGCTTTCGCCGGCTATCCGCACGGTGGGCCTTTCCAGTCCAAGCCGGCCGCTGTGGAGGGCATTTCGACACTGTTGGTCCCCGATATTTACGGCGCGAACCCTTCGCCGGAGTCGGTCTATAAACTGGCAGGCGATGTGCAGCCAGGAAATTCCGGCGGGCCGCTCCTGACGACGCAGGGCCAGGTTGCCGGCGTCGTGTTCGCGAAGACAACGTCGAATGTCCAAGTCGGCTATGCCCTGACCATGGACGAGCTCTCTCCCGTGGCCGCCCAAGCCGCCTCCCTCAGCGCGCCGGTGTCTCCCGGGCAGTGCACCAAGAAATAGCGTCCTCCAAGGAGCATGCTCATCGGTGGATTTGTTCCGCCTGAGGAGCATGCTCAGTGGTGGGCGTGTGGAGTGGGCATAGTGGGTTTATGTCCGCTCGTCGCGCTAAGAGATGCGCATGCTCGGTGGGGGCGTTTGTTTCGGCTGAGGAGCATGCTCATCGGTGGGCGTGTGGAGTGGGCATAGCGGGGTTATGACCACTCCCCGCGCTGAAGGGATGGGCATGCTCGGTGGGGCGTAAGAAACGCCGGGCCGGCATGTAGCCCGATAGATTGGGGAGCATGACTGAAGCTCCCACTGCCAATGACGCCGGTCGCGGCACGATCCTTGTCCTCAACGGACCTAACTTGAACCTTTTGGGCACGCGTGAGCCGGAAAAGTACGGCACTTCCACCCTTGCCGACGTCGAACACCTTGCAATAACCGCGGCCGAGGCACACGGCTTCACGGTGGACTGCGTCCAGTCCAACCATGAGGGCGACCTGGTGGATGCCATCCACGGGGCGCGCGGAACGTCCGTGGGTATCGTCATCAACGCCGGGGCTTACACCCACACTTCAGTGGCACTGCGTGACGCGATCGCAGCCGTGGAACTTCCCGCCGTCGAGGTCCACATCACCAACGTGCACCAGCGCGAGGAATTCCGCCACCACTCGTACCTTTCGCCCGTCTGCAAGGCAATCATCATCGGCGCGGGGGTCCAAGGCTACAAGCTGGCTATCGACTACTTGGCGAGCTCAGTCTAGAAATACGCCCCACACTTAGGAGCATGCCCATTTTTCACGGCGTGCAGTGGACATATACGAATTATGTCCACTGCTCACGCCGAAAAATGAGCATGCTCCGTGGTTGGAAGGCAAGATGAGCATGCTCCGAGGGGTGGGTTAGAGGGCGCGAAGCTTGAGCAGCAACGCGTGCTCCGGGTTCACGAGCGGCATCGGGAGCCCGACCTCTGCCAGGAAACGGCCGCTCGCTTCGGCCCCGGATTCGAGCCATGCCGGCGGGTGGACCTGCGTGAACGTGTGCGCATAGTCGGCGTCGCCCGGAGCCGGGAAGATCGCCTCCACCCGGTACGAACGTTCCGGATCGAGCCCCGGAATGGCGACGTGCCCCGGCTGTTCGGCAAACGCGGTCCGGGTCCGGACGATCGCGAACAAGGCCGATGCATCGTCCTGGGCCACCACGCCGTGCAGCATCAAAGAGTCGTCAGGAACATCCGCGCGGACCATGCGTCCACTGTGGATGAGTCCCCGGTGCACCTTATAGAGGCCGATGAACCGCTTGAGCTCCGCACGCTCGGCACCCTGGACTTCCCGGATGTCCCACTCCATGCCGAAGTGCCCGAACATGGCGGTGATGGCACGGAAGGACAGATCGTGCGTGCGGGCCGTGGTGTGCGAAGTGGTGGGGCCGATATGCCCGCCCACGAGTTCCGGTGGGACCACTACGCCGGTCCAGCGCTGGATGGTCTGCCGCTCGAGGGCGTCGTTGCAGTCCGATGCCCAGATCCTGTCCGTCCGCTCGAGGATGCCGAGGTCCACCCTCGCACCGCCGGAGGAGCAGCTTTCGATCTCCACGCCGGGGTGTGCCTTGCGCAGTTCGTCGAAAAGGCGGTACGCGGCAAGGGTCTGTTCGTGCACGGAGGCGCGTCCCGCGTGGCCGTGTTCGGTGAGGTCCCGGTTCTGGTCCCACTTGAGGTATTTGATGTTGTTTTCCCGCAGGAGCGTGTCCATGCGGTCGTAGATGTATTGCCACGCCGCGGGATTGACGAGGTCGATGACGTGCTGTTGGCGCCATTCGAGGGGCAGGCGGCCGCCGTCCTTGTGCGATTGGACCGCCGGACCCACCACCCATTCCGGATGCGCCCGTGCAGCGTCGGAATCCAGGTTGATCATCTCCGGTTCCACCCAAAGCCCGAATTCCATGCCGTGGGAGTTGACCGCTTTGATGAGCGGCGTCAATCCCTCGGGCCACAGTGTTTCGTCGACGTACCAGTCGCCTAGTCCGGCGTGGTCGTTGCGGCGTCCGCGGAACCAGCCGTCGTCGAGCACGAATCGTTCCACGCCCAGCTCAGCGGCCGATTCCGCGAGTTCGATCAGGGTGTCCAGCTTGTGGTCGAAGTACACGGCTTCCCAGGTGTTGAGGACTACTGGACGGGGTTTGCCTGCGGGGAGTCCGGTCGAGGCTGCCGGCAGGACGTGGTGCGGCCGGGAACGGAACCAGCTGTAGAAGGCCTCGCTGATGCCGTCCAGACCTCGCTCGGAGTAAGCGGCAAACAACGCGGGCGTGGTGTAGCTTTCGCCGGGCTGCAGCACCACTTCGGCCGGGCCTAGGAGTTCGGAGCCGCCGATCATCGTGCGGCCGTCGCCGATGGTGTCGGAAAATTGTTCGTGATTGCCGCTCCAGGCAAGGTGCGTGGCCCAGACCTTCCCGTGGCGGTTGCCGAATCCGGCGGTCCCTGCGGCGAACAGCAGGGAGGAGTCGTGCCCGGTGCGGCCGTGGCGGCCGGTGCGGACCCAGGTGCCTTGCTGCACGGGACGGCGTTGCGGGTGGCGTTCGCGGCACCACCGTCCGGTGAGGTCGAGGAGTTCGACGGCGGCGCGACCCACGGGGAGGGCGGTCGCCAGTTCGTCGAGCTGGAAGGGGGACGTGCCGTCGTTGACGGCTGAGTGCCGCATTTCGAGGAGCCCGCCCGGGTGCAAGGTGAGCGTCGAGGTCACGGTGATCCCGGCGTCGGGATCTTTCTGGACGACGACGGCGGAACGGGCGTCGCGCTGGACGTCCACCACACGGAGACGGACGGAGAAGTCGAGTCCGGAGACGCCGTCGGAAATCCTGTGTCCCCGCAAGCCGGGACGCCCCAGCCAAGCGGAAGAGGCCTGGGGGATGAGGCCGGCCGGGACGGTTACGTCGACGGCGGAGTTGGGAATGGGCGCGCCCAGGATGGCAAGGTCCGGGAGGTCGCTGCCAAGGTCGGCTCCCCAATGGATGACCTCGGCCTCTCCGTTGTTGAAGCTGACCACCAGGCTTGTGTCGGCGGAACGGAGGTGGAGCGGTTCCATGGGTTAATCACTTTCGAGGAGTCGTTGCGTTGTGGAGGAAAAGAAAGTCCGGGTGCCGCCGTCAAAGGAGAGAAGCGGCGACACCCGGACCGGTACGGTGCCTGCAGCGTGAAGAACTTGCTGTCAGGATAGCGGGAGCCCGGCGGCTGCGGGACTCCCGCCGGGACCTATTTCGAGAACGGCCTATTTCGAGAACAGGGCGTTGACTTGGTCGTTCGCTGCCGTGAGGGAGCTCGCCGGGGCCTTGCCAGCGATGACCGCGTCCATTGCGGGCTTCATGATGCCTGAGACCTTTGCCGCGTTGTCGGTGATGGGGAGCAGGAAAGTGGTGCCGTTCTTGACGTGTTCGGTGAATGGCGTGACGTCGATGCCCTTGGCCTTGAAAGCCGCGGCAGCTTTGTCGCTGGCGGTCTTGATGGCGGGGAACACGACGCCCTTCGAGGCCACCACGTCCTGGCACTTGGAGGAAGCGAGGTATTCAACCCACTTGATGGAGGCATCCTTCTTCTTGGTGCCCGCCCAGATGGAGTCGGCCAGGCCATTGGTCATGGACGCGTTCTTGCCGTCCACGCCGGTCGGGGTCGGTGCGATTCCGACGTCGACGCCCTTGTAGCTGGTGTACTGGCCGATCATCCAGTCACCGTTGGAGTTGATCGCGGCCTTGCCTGCGCCGAAGCTGTCCGCGGCGTTTGCGCCCACGGTGGTCTCGAGCTTGGGCATGTAGCCCTTCTGGGCCAGGCTGGCCCACCAGGCGATGGTGTCCTGGAGGCGCTTGTCGTCGTAGTTGAAGTGCGAACCCCAAGGAGTCTTGTCCGTGGTGGTCCAACCGGTGGTGGCGGAAAGGAAGCTCCACTGGGTCTGTCCGGCGTTTTCGGCGTCGGAACCTGGCAGGCCGAGGCCGTAGACGGCGACGTTGTTCTTGTCGAAGCCGGGCTCGTCGCCGCGCTTGCCGTTCTTGTCCACGGTCAGGTGGGCGATGGCCTTCTCGTAGGTTCCGCCATCCTGCGGGTTCCAGCTGAGGGAAGCCATCTGCTCCGGCGTGATGCCGGCGTCGGAGGCCATCTTCTTGTTGTAGAACAGGGCCACGGTGTCCCAGTCCTTGGGAAGGCCGTAGCGCTTGCCGTCCTGGCCGACCCAGAGGTCCGCGAGGCCCGGGTTGTACTGCGTAAGGTCGATCTTGTCGTTGGTGACGGCGTCATCCAGGGGAACGAGCTGCTTGGTCTTGATGAAGTCCGGGTACTTGGACAAGTGGTCGGTAAAGACATCGGGCGCCGTGCCGGAGGCCATGCCGTTGGTGATCTTGCCCCAGTAGTCGTCCCAGCCCGTCTGGGTGATCTTGACCGTGATGTCCGGGTTGGCCTTGTGGAAGTCGTCGGCGCATTGCTGGTAGGCCGGGAGCTGGTTGGCGTCCCAGAGCCAGTAGCTGATTTCGCCCTTGCCCGAGTCCGCGCTGCTTCCGCCTCCGCTCCCACATGCGGAGAGGGCGATGGCGGCCACAGCGGCGGCCGCGACGGCGCCGAGTGCTTTCTTCTTCATGGTTTGTCCTTTCGGGACATGGTGGGGTGGGGTGGGGTCCGGGCGGGTGCCGGGCCGTGATGGGGTGGGTAATGAGGGGCGGCCGTGCAGCGCCGCGGGGGTTATTTGGATCCGTTGAAGCCGATGGAGTTGACGATCTTCTTGCCGAAAATCGCGAAGAGGATCAGAACAGGCGTGGCCGAGACGAGGGTTGCCGCCATGAGGCCGGACCAGTCGGGAGCGCCTTGCGGCGACTGGGACTTGAAGACACCCAAGCCCACTGTCAGGACGCGCGATTCTTCCGAGGACCCGACAAGGAGCGGCCAGAAGTACTCGTTCCACTGGCCCATGAACGTGAGGAGGGCGAGGGTTGCGATGGGAGCGGCCGCGTTCGGCATGACCACTTGGAAGAAGATCCTGAAGTGCTTCGCGCCGTCGAGCATCGCGGCTTCCTCCACCTCGCGGGACATGTTGAGGAAGAACTGCCGCATGAAGAAGATCGCGAAGGGGGTCATGAACAGGTACGGCAGCACGAGTCCGAGCATCGTGTTGAGCAGGCCGAGGTTCTTGATGAGGAGGAAGTTGGGCAGCGCCGTGAAGATCGGCGGGACCAGCATGGTGCCAAGGAAGAGGGAGAAGACTCCGTCGCGGCCCTTCCAGCGCAGGCGGGAGAAGGCGTAGGCGGCCATCGAGCTGAAGAACACTGCTCCTGCAGTGGTGATGCTGGAGAAGAGGAAGGAGTTCAGCAGGTACTGCCAGAAGTTGATCGAGGCTCCCGATCCGCCCTCGGCAATTGCTTGGGCCGGGCTCTGGAGGCCGAAGACCCGCTCGAAGGCGCCGAGGTTGAAGTCGGCGGGCAACAGGCTGGCCGAGTTGGCGGCCAGGGAACCGTTGGTGGAGAGGGCTGTCCGGAGGACCCAGTAGAAGGGCAGGACGCTCACTGCGATGGCGAGTGCGAGGAGGACCCAGGCGGAGGCACGGCCCCAGGTGAGGGGACGCTTCTTGGCGGCGGGGCGGTTCCCGGTGAAAGGACGACGGCGGGTGGCCGACTTGGGGGAGGAAACGGTGGTCATGGCGGGGTGTCCTTAATCCAGGTCGGACTGGTTGCCGCGGAGGAACTTCATCTGGATGAAGGCCACGATCGCGAGGATGAGGAAGAGGATGACGGCCAGGGCGGAGCCGTAGCCGAAGTCCTGCTCCGCGAAGGCCCGCTGGTAGATGTAGTACTGGAGCACCCTGGTTGCGTTGACCGGTCCGCCCTGGGTGGTGACAGCGACTGTGTCGAAGACCTGGAATGAGCCGATGACGGTTACCACGAGCACAAGGACGAGCACGGGCCGCAGGAGTGGAAGGGTGATCCGCCAGAACGTGCTGAATCCCTTTGAACCGTCGATGCTGGCGGCCTCGTAGACGTTGTTGGGAATTGCCTGCAGGCCGGCGAAGATCAGCAGCGCTGTGTAGCCCATGTGGCGCCAGGTGTTGATGAGGGCCTGGGTGGGGATGGCCCATTCCTCGCTTCCGAAGAAGGCCACCCGGGGGAGTCCGAGCCATTCGATGATTTGGTTGACGATGCCGATCTGGTAATCGAGCATCCAGAACCACAACAGGGCGGCGATGACATTCGCCATGAGGTAGGGCAGGAGCAGGGCGCCGCGGACAATCGTGGACTTCGCGACCCGATGCATGAGGAGCGCCAGTCCGAGGGCGAGGACTGTTTGGAGCACGATGTTGATCACGACGTATTCGGTCGTGACCCCCAGGGCGTTCCAGAAAAGCGGGTCCTTGGCGATCTGCTCGTAGTTCTTGGTCCCGATCCAGTCGGGGTCGCCGAGGATGCTGTACTCGGTGAAGCTGAGGTAGATCCCCCGGATGGTGGGGACAAGGTAGAAAAGCACAAAACCGATCAAGGCCGGAGCGATGAAGAGCAACGCGACTTTGAGGTCCCCGACGCCGCGGAAGGTAGCGGCGGGTTTCCGCTTCCTGGTTTTCCGCGATTCCCCGGCTGAAAGCCCGGGGTCAGGCTGTTTGGTGAGCGTGGTCATCTTCGACCCTTCCTTGGTGTGACTTGGCTAACATCTGGATCGAATCTACACGAGTAGATTCGAGGGGGTCAAGATCAAGTGTGCATTTTTGTTCGTAAATTTTGGATTTATTGCGTTTTGTTGACTCGAGTAGATCGCAGTGATTCACTGGGTTAACCCTCATGCGAGCGCGAAAACCGGCGCTTCAGGCTATGGCGAGGGCAACACCATCAATCACACCCAAAAGCGAAGGGTTAACAATGACGTTTTCAATTGGAGTAGTAGGCCTTGGCCAGTTCGGCAGCCAATTCGCCCACCTCTTCAAGCTCCACCCCGGCGTCTCTGCGGTCTACGCGGTGGACGAGTTGCCGGAACGTGCCGGCAAAGCCGTCGAGGCGCTGGGCCTCGACGGCACGATGGCGGACTTCGATGAACTGCTGGCTTCCGACGTCGACGCCGTTGCAATCTTCACGCAGCGCTGGACCCACGGACCCCTGGTGGTGCGCGCCCTCCGCGCCGGAAAGCACGTGTACTCCGCAGTGCCGATGGCCGTGACGGAGGAGGAAATCGCCAACATCATCGAGGCCGTCCGCGAGACCAAGCTCGTGTACCAAATGGGGGAGACCTCCTACTACAACCCCGCTACCGTCTACGCCCGGGAACAGCAGGCCGCCGGCAAGTTCGGGCGCATCTTCTACACAGAAGGTGACTATGTGCACGACATGGACCTGGGTTTCTACGAGGCCTACCAGTACAGCGGCGGCGAGAACTGGAAGGAAACCGCCAGCTACCCGCCCATGCTGTACCCCACACACGCCATCGGCGGAGTCCTGGGCGCCGTGCCGGGCCACGCCGTGAGCGTCAGCTGCATCGGCGTCAAGGACGAACGTGGTGACGGCGTCTTCGACAAGGACGTCAGCATGTTCAACAACGATTTCTCCAACGCCACGGCACTCTTCGAAATGAATGACGGCGGCGTGATGCGGACCAACGAGATGCGCCGCGTGGGCTATCCCTCGCACATCCGCGAATCCCGGTTCCGCTACTTCGGCACCGAAGCGAGCTTTGAGCAGCTCGCCACCACCACGCTGTGGCAGGACAAGCAGGGCGTGCTGGACGTTTCCGAGCAGCTGGAGACCAAGCCGAGCATGTCGCTGGATGACCCTTCGCTCGCGGATGTCGCGCCGGAACTGCGGGACGCGTTCATCTCCGGCCTCGCTCCGGTGCACGACGCCGCCCGGCTGCCCGCCGAGTTCCATGGCGCGCCCAACGGGCACGAGGGCAGCCACCAGTTCCTGGTGGACGACTTCGTGACAGCCGTGAACGAAGGAAGCTTGCCTCCCGTCAACGCCTGGGTGGCCGCACGTTACACCCTCCCGGGCGTCATCGCCCACGAGTCGGCGCTCCGTGGCGGCGAACGACTGGCTATCAGGGACTTGGGAGATGCTCCCGAAGCTTTGTAGCTAGCATGATCCAATGACTACTTCGGAAGTGCACACCCCGCGCGGACCGGTGACCCGAAAGGACGTGGCCCGGCACGCCGGGGTGAGCACCGCCGTCGTCAGCTATGTTGTGAACGGCGGGCCGAAGAAAGTGGCGCCGGCCACGGAAGCGAAGGTCCGGGACGCGATCCGTGTCTTGGGCTACCGGCCGAACGCCACGGCCCGCGCGCTCAAGATGGGCTCGAACCGGACCCTGGGACTGGTGATCCCGGACTCCAGCAACCCGTTCTGGGCCCTTTTGGGGCACGCCGTGGAGGGGGCCGCGGCGAGGCGCGGATACGCCTTGCTCTTGACGAACTCGGACAACGAACTCGATACCGAAATGCGCCACATCCGGAACTTCGCTGCCCGGCAGGTGGACGGCGTGGTGCTGGCGAGCGTCGTTTTCGAACCGGATCTTGTGGAGCTTGAAGGCGCGGAAATCCGGCCTGTGCTGCTCAACCACTCGGCGGTCGCGCCGGGCTTCAACAGCGTGGGCGTGGACCTGGAAGCCGGGGCCCGCCTGGCCGTGGAGCATTTGATCGGCCACGGGCATACCAGGATCGGCTTAGCCATGGGCATCACGGCCGACAACAATGCGGATGGCCGCGAGGCGGGGTGGCGGAAAGCGCTGGAAGCCGCAGGGCTTCCCGAAGGCCCCCTCGCCCGCGACGTCTTCGACCGTGCGGGCGGATACGCGGCGGGGCAGCGGCTCCTCGCGGAGCCTGAGCGTCCGACGGCCATTTTCGCGAGCTCGGACATGCAGGCGATCGGACTGCTTCGCGCCATCCGCGAAGCGGGGCTTTCCGTTCCGGAGGACATCGCCGTGGCATCCTTCGACGGCTCGATCGAAGCCGAATACTCCTGGCCGGCCCTGACCACCGTGGAACAACCCGTGTGGGAAATGGCCGAAGCCGCGGTCTCCGCCCTGGTGGGCGAAACCCGTAACGAAGCGCCACAGCATCGGATCTTTCCCACCCAATTGCGCGTGCGGCAATCGTGCGGGTGCCCCTAGCCGGGTGCCGCTAGCAGCCCGCCGTCAGCCGGCTTGCCTCAGGGAACCGCGATCTTAAGCTTCCCGACCCCCTCGGCGAGGATGCGCCGCGCATCCTCGCCAAGGTGCGAATCGGTCACCAGCACATCCGCTTCTTCCAGGCCCGCGATCGAAGCGATGCCCACGGTGCCCCATTTGCTGTTGTCCGCCAGGACCACCACGTTGCGGGCGGCGCTGATGAAAGCCCGGTTCGTTTCGGCTTCCTGCAGGTTCGGCGTGGTGAATCCCGCGTCCGCGTCCATGCCGTGGACACCAAGGAAGAGCATGTCCAGATGCAGTTGCTTCAAGGCCGCCGTGGCGATCGGACCCACCAAAGCGTCCGACGGCGTGCGCTCGCCGCCCGTGACGATCACCGGGAAGCCCTGGCGCGAGCCGGTGGCGTTGTGGAACAAGTCCGCGATCCTGATCGAATTCGTCACCACCGTGATCCGCGGACCGTCCAGGAGCACCTTCGCGAGCTCATAGGTGGTGGTTCCGGCACTCAGCCCGACGGCCATGCCTTCGTGGACGAGGGTTGCGGCCTCCACCGCGATGGCGTGCTTTTCCGCCGTCAATTGCGTGGACTTCAATTCGAATCCGGGTTCGTGGGCCCGGGCGTCCCCGGGGATTTTGGCCCCGCCGTGGATCCGCTCGACGAGGCCTGATTCCTCGAGCGCCTCGATGTCCCGCCGCACAGTCATGGCGGAGACACCCAGCTGTTGGGCGAGGTCCGAAACACGGACTACCCGCTCGCGCTGGACGGCGTCGACAATGGCGGTGTGGCGCGCTGCCTGGAGCATCGGAGCCTTTCTGGACGTTCGGTGATGGGTTAGCGGGAAGACTCGACGACGGCGACGCCTCCGGCAGTAAGTTTTAGCGTACCCTCGGTGGACGTTCCGCTCAGGAGGTCGACGCCATCGAGCGCCATATCCACGTCTTCCGCGCTGTGGTTGATGACGAACGTCCAATCCTTGGCGCCGTTGCTCCTGCGGACGATTTCCACGTCCTCCGGAGGCCGGACGCCCAACACCGGCTGCACGCCCGCGTCGGAACAGAGCACGTCCACCAGCTCGGCGAGGCCTTCGCGGCCCAAGCTCGTGGCCACGTAATATGCGGCGCCGCGTCCAGCGGAACCGGCGCGTCGGGTCACCGCTGGCGAGCCTCCGACGCCGGTACCTCCCGCGTTGGTGCCTCCACTGCCGCTGGTGCCCGCACCGCCGTCGAACGTTGCCAGGACTTCAGCGCCGGTCGGCTTGCCGAGTTCGCTCCACACCGTCCCGGAACCGAAGCGGCTCAAGTCCACCGAATCCCCGGACCGCAACGGGAAGAACTCCTCCATGCTCACGCCGAGCAGCTCGGAGAACGCCCCCGGGTAGCCGCCGCCGTTGACGGGATCCATCCGGATGTGGTCGTTCTCGTCCACGATGCCGGAGAAATACGTCAGCACAAGGGTGCCGCCGGCGTTCACGAAGCGGTGCAGGTTCGCGGCGCCTTCGTCCGTGACGAGGTACAGCATCGGCGCGACCACAAGTTTGTAACCCGAGAGGTCGTCCGTGCTTTGCCGGATGTCCGCAGTGATCCCGGCCCGGAAGAGGGCATCGTGCCAGCGCCGCGTTTCCGGGATGTTCCGGGCGTCCTCGCTCGGGTGCGAGTCCAGTTCGGTGCCCCAGCGGGCGTCGGTGTCGTGGATGATGCACGCCTCGGCCTGCACTGAGGAGCCCGCCACGCCCGAGATGCTCTCCAACGCCCGCCCAAGCTCAACCACTTCGCGCCACACTTTGGTGTCGCGGCCCGCGTGCGGGACCAGCCCGGAATGGTATTTTTCGGCCCCGGCGCGGGAAGCGCGCCACTGGAAGAACAACACGCCGTCCGTTCCGCGGGCCACGTGCTGCATCGAGTTCCGCAGCATTTCGCCAGGCGCCTTGGCCACGTTGCGCGGCTGCCAGTTCACCGCTGAGGTCGAGTGTTCCATGAGGAGCCACGGTTTGCCGTCCGCCCAGCCACGAGTCAAGTCCGCGGTCATGGCGAGGTCCTGGAAGTTCCGTTCGTCCGCGGCGATCAGGTAGTGGTCGTTGGACACAACATCCATGTGTTTGGACCACCGCCAGTAGTCCACCGGAGCGTTCAAGCCCATGTTGAAGCCCATGAAGTTGGTGGTGACCGGATGCTTGGAGTGCGCCCTGATGATGTCCGCTTCGGCTGTGAAGCACTCAAGGAGCGAATGGGAGGAGAACCGCGCGAAATCCAGTTGCTGGGTGGGGTTCACCCAGGTTCCGGAGCGGCGCGGCGGCAGGATCTCGGACCAGTCGTAGTAGTGCTGCGACCAGAACGCCGTGCCCCAGGCGTCGTTGAGCGCGTCCAGGTTGCCGTACTTGGACTGCAACCATTCCTGGAAACCGCGCTCTGCGTGCGGACCGTAGTCCGGTTGGTTGTGGCAACCGTATTCGTTGTGGACATGCCACATTACGACGGCGGGGTGCCCCGCGTAACGCTCGACGATCGCCGTCGTCAGGGCTGCTGCGGCGCGGCGGTAGTCCGGTGAGCACGCGGCGAAGGCTTGACGCGAACCGTAGCTTTGCCGCACGCCGTCGGCATCGACTGGGAGAGAATCGGGGTACTTCCGGCTGAACCACGGCGGGGGAGAGGCGCTCGCGTTCGCGAGGTCGACGCTGATGCCGTTGGAGTGGAGCAGGTCGAGGACCCTGTCCAGCCAGCCGAACTCGTACCGGCCTTCCTCCGGTTCCAGCAAGGCCCAGCTGAAGATCCCGACACTCACCAGGTTCACGCCCGCTTCCTTCATGAGGGCGACGTCGTGCTTCCAGACCTCCTCGGGCCACTGTTCAGGGTTGTAATCCCCACCGAAGGCGATCCTGCCGCCCAGTTTGTCCACGATGTAATCCATGGTCATGCGTGTTTATCCTTTGCTGGAACCGAGCGTGAGACCGGCCACGAATTGGCGCTGCAGCACGAGGTAGATGATCAGGGTGGGTATGACGGTGATAGTGGCGCCCGCCGCCAGCAGGTTGTAGTTGCTCAGGAACTCGCCCTGCAGGTTGTTGATGGCGGTGGTGATGGGAAGCCGGTCACCGCTTTGGATGAAGAGGAGCGGCCAGAAGAAGTCGTTGTAAATGAAGATGACTTCCAGGGTCCCCAGGGCCGCGAGGGCTGGCCGGCACAGGGGCAGGATGATGTTCCAGTACTGCCGCCAGATGCCGGCGCCGTCCACCAACGCCGCTTCGGTCAGGTCCGAGGAGAGGGCCTTCATGTAGTTGGACAGCACGAAGGTGCAGAATCCGATCTGGAAGGCCGTGTCCACGGCGATCACCGAAATGTAGGTGTTGAGCAGGTTGCCCGAATCGCTGAAGGAGTAGGGCAACGTGAGGTGCTTGAACATTTCGAACAGCGGCGCGGCGAGGACCTGCGGGGGCAGGAGGTTGCCGGCCGTGAACATGATCAGCAGCGTGATGTTGAACTTCCAGCTCACCCGGGACACGGCGAACGCCATCATGGACGCGAAGAGCAATGTCGCCAAGACCGCGGGGACGGTGATGATCACGGAGTTCATGAGGTATTTTGAGAACCCGCCTTGGTTCCAGGCCGTGATGAAGTTGTCGAAATTGAACGTGCCGCCGAGGCTGAAGTAGCCGTACTTGTCCGTGTCCGCTTTGGGCCGTAGTGCCGTGAACAGGGCCCATGCGAGGGGAATGAGCCACATGACGGCCATGACGGTGAGGAAGATGTGGGTTCCGTAGTGGCGTCGGCGGGCGTTCTGGCCCACCACGGTGACGGCGGTGTTGGGGATCGGGTTGGCAAGCGTGCTCATGCTTTGCCCTCCTTGCCGAAGGTGCGGATGAGGTAGAAGACAATCGGGATAAGGGAAATGACCAGGAGGATGACCGCGAGGGACGAACCCACGCCGATCACTTGGCCTTCGCCCACCAGGTTTTGGATGACCAAGGCACTCAACAGCTCAAGGCCGTTCGTGCCGCGGTTGATGACATAGACAATGTCGAAGGCCCTGAGGGATTCGATGATCGTGATCACCACGATCACGATGTTCACGGGACGCATGGCGGGGAACACCACCCGGAAGAAGGTCTGCGCGGCGTTGGCGCCGTCAATCGCGGCTGCTTCCCTGAGCGAGGGGTCCACGCCTTTGAGGCCGGCCAAGTACAGGATCATGACGTAGCCGGCGTGCCGCCACGTCGCGGCGACCATGGCGGCCCAGATGTTGACGTTCGAATCGCCGAACCAGTCAACGGCCTGCGATTTTCCGGCCGTGCCCAAGAGGTAGTTCAGCAGGCCGCTGTCCCGGTTGTAGAAGAGCTGCCAGATGATGCCGATCAGGGCCAGGGACAGCATGACCGGCGTGAAGAAAATGCTCTGGTAGATCTTGCTGCCGCGGATCTTCTGGTCCAGGAGGACGGCGAGAAGCAGGCCGAGCGGGGTCGCAATGACGGCCAGGAAGACGAGCCACAGGATGTTGTGCTGCACCGCCGGCCAGAAGGGCGGGTAGTCCTGGAAAACGAAGCTGTAGTTGTCCGTTCCGGCCGGTTTGATGTCCGTGAGGTCCAGGCCGTTCCAGCGCGTGAAGCTCAGCGCGATCGAAAAGAGCGTGGGCAGCCAGACCAGCAATAGCTGGATCAGGGTGGGCAGCCCCACCATGATCGCCAGGACCAGTTTGTCCCGTCTGGTGAGCCGGCGGACCTTGCCTGACTTGCCGGGCCGCCTCCCGGCGCTTGACCGGCCCTTGCCGGCCGTGTTTCGCCCGGCAGCTCCGGGCTCGCTGTCCGGTGCTGCCGGTTTTTCGGCGGTAGTACTCATGGGATTTCCTTCAGTTTGCGGCAGGGCCCGACGACGGCGGGTGGATCCGCCGTCGTCGTACCTGTCCTTGGGGCGCCGATGCGCGATGTGGCCCGTCCGGCGGGGGCGCGTAACTGGCACGATCGCTACTGGGCGGCGTAGAGGGCCTTGGCCTGTGCTTCAAGGTTCTTGACGTCCACGTTGCCGTCCTTGATGAAGGACTGCAGCGCCGGGATCATCACGTTGTTTGCCATGGCTGGGAGGGCGTCGCGGTCAAAGAATTGGCTGATGTACTTGGCGTTGGCGATGGTGTCCGCGCACTTCTTGTTCAGCGGGGTGAACTTCGAGGTGTCCGCGCCCTTGACGGTGGCGATGTTGGAAGTGTCCACGGCAGCGTAGGCGTTCTGGCCTTCCGCGGTTCCCATGAAGCTCAGGAAATCGTGGGCCGCCTTGTTGTCGCCGCCCTTCTTGGACAGGAGCAGGCCGTCGATGGGGGCTTCGACGGCGTCGGTGCCTTCCATTGCGATTTCCGGGAACGGGAAGAAGTCGATGTCCGCCAGCACCGTGGGATCAGTGAACTGCTGGGTCACGAACGAACCGAGGAGGTACATGCCGGTCTTCTTGGCTTCGAGTGCCTTGGCCGCGTCCTGCCAGGTCTGGCCGAGTGCCGCGGGGTCCTGGAATGGGAGGAGCGCTTTCCAGGTGTCGAAGACGTCGCTGACTTTCTTCTGGTCCCAGCTTTCCTTGTGGGCCGTCAGGTCGATGTGGAACTGGTAGCCGTTGAGGCGCATGTTGATGTAGTCGAACGTGCCCATGGCGGGCCAGCCGTCCTTGTCCGCGAAGCCGATGGGGATGATGCCGTCCGCCTTCATCTTCGTGGCGAGGGTCTTCAGGTCATCGAAGGTGTTGGGAACGGCGTATCCCTTTTCTGCCCAGAAGCTCTTCCGGTAGAAGAAGCCCCAAGGGTAGTTGTAGTTCGGGACGAGGTACATTTTGCCGTCGGCTCCCGTGGAGGCCTTCTTGATGGCATCGGAGAAATTGCTGCCGATGGTCGACCATACGTCGTCCACCGGAGCCAGCAGGCCCTTGCTCGCGTAGTACTGCATGCGGTAGCCGGCGAACCATGTGAAGGCATCGTCCGGGCTGCCTTGGAGATAGGAGTTGATCTTGTTCTGGAAGTCATTGTGCGGAACGACGTTGGTGGCAACGGTAATTCCGGTCTTTTTGGTGAAAGCGTCGGTGACGGCCTTGTAGGCGGCCTTGGGAACGTCGTCCGAGGAACCGGAGCCGAAGGTCAGGCTGTTCGAGGATGCTCCGGGGGCGGGGCCCGAACCGCCAGTGCACGCGGCCAGAAGGGGGATTCCGGCCAGTCCGGCTGCACCGAGGCCGAGCGTTTTCAGGATGGTGCGCCGTCCAGGTCCGGCGTTGCTTGCCGCTTGGGACGGGTCAAAGTTCGCTGCCATGTTCTCTCCCTTGAAAGCGTGGTGCTTGTGAGTTATCTCACGTAACTCCGACTATAACCGCTCAAAAGGGAACATGAAAGAACTAAATATAACATTCTTGCTTCGGGCGTTTCATGACGAAGGCGGCGGCCCTCCCAAGGGGGAGAACCGCCGCCTTTTTTGTTTGCTTGGGCCTACTTACGGAGGGATTCGGCGATTTGGGACATGATCGTGGGGTCGGAGAGGGTGGTGGCGTCACCGACTTCGCGGCCTTCGGCGACGTCCTTGAGGAGGCGGCGCATGATCTTGCCGGAGCGGGTCTTGGGCAGTTCGGGGACCACGAGGATGTGCTTGGGCTTGGCGATGGGGCCGATTTCCTTGCCGACGTGGTTGCGCAGTTCCAGCACCGTGGCGTCGCCGTTGTTTGGCGCGTCGCCGCGGAGGATGACGAACGCGACGACGGCCTGGCCTGTGGTTTCGTCGGCGGCGCCGACCACGGCTGCTTCGGCCACGGAGGGGTGGGAGACGAGCGCGGACTCGATCTCCGTCGTGGAGAGCCGGTGGCCGGAGACGTTCATGACGTCATCCACCCGGCCCAGGAGCCAGATGTCCCCGTCCTCGTCTTTCTTGGCGCCGTCGCCGGCGAAGTACATGGCCTCGAAACGGGACCAGTAGGTGTCCTTGAACCGTTCCGGGTCGCCCCAGATCCCTCGGAGCATGGAGGGCCAGGGTTCGCGGACCACGAGGTAGCCGCCGTGCCCGTCCGGGACGGACTCGCCGGCTTCGTCCACGACGTCGATCGCGATGCCCGGCAGCGGGACCTGCGCGGAGCCTGGTTTGGTGGCGGTCACCCCGGGCAGGGGCGCGATCATCTGGGCGCCGGTTTCGGTCTGCCACCAGGTGTCCACGATCGGGGCGGGGTGTTCCTTGGTTTCGCCGTTCTTTCCGGCGTTGGCGCCGATGACTTCGCGGTACCACATCCAGGCTTCGGGGTTGATCGGTTCGCCCACCGAGCCCAGGACCCGGATGGAGGACAGATCGTACTTGCCCGGGATGTCCCGGCCCCACTTCATGAACGTCCGGATGGCGGTGGGGGCGGTGTAGAGGATGGAGACCTTGTACTTCTCCACGATTTCCCACCAGCGGCCCTGGTGCGGGGAGTCCGGGGTGCCTTCGTACATGACCTGTGTGGCGCCGTTGACGAGCGGTGCGTAGGCGACGTACGAGTGGCCGGTGACCCATCCGACGTCGGCGGTGCACCAGAACACATCCGTCTCGGGGTGCAGGTCGAACACCGCCTTGTGCGTGTACGCGGTCTGGGTCAGGTAGCCGCCGGTGGTGTGCAGGATGCCCTTGGGCTTGCCCGTGGTCCCGGAGGTGTACAGGATGAACAGCGGGTGCTCGGAATCATGCCCGACGGCGGTATGCTCGCCGGAGGCGGCGGAAACGGTGTCCTCCCACCAGTGGTCCCGGCCCTCGACCCAGTTGACATCCTCGCCGTTGCGCTTGACGACCACGACGTTGCTCACGGTGTGGCCGGGTTTGGTGAGGGCTTCGTCGACGGCGGGCTTGAGCGGGGAGGGTTTGCCGCGCCGGTAGGTGCCGTCGGCGGTGACCACGAGCTTGGCCTCGGCATCGTCGATCCGCGAACGCAGCGCGTCCGCGGAGAACCCGCCGAACACCACCGAGTGCACCGCCCCGATCCGGGCGCAGGCGAGCATGGTGATCACGGCCTCGGGGATCATCGGCAAGTACACCGCGACCCGGTCACCCTTGGCCACGCCCAGTGCTTCGAACGCGTTCGCGGCCTTGCGGACCTCTTCGGCCAGTTCCGCGTACGTGTAGCTGCGGGTATCGCCGGGCTCGCCCTCGAAATGGATCGCTACCCGGTCCCCGATCCCGTTCTCGACGTGCCGGTCCAGGGCGTTGTACGCGGCGTTGACCTCACCGCCGACGAACCACTTCGCGAACGGCGGGTTGGACCAGTCAAGGGCCTGGCTGAAGTCCTTGTCCCAGCTCAGCAATTCCCGGGCCTGCCTGGCCCAAAACGCGGGCCGGTCCGTGTTTGCCTCCGCGTATTCCCCGGCGCTCACCACCGCATCCGCGGCGAACTCCGCAGAAGGAGGGAACTGCCGGCCCTCATGAAGAAGATTTTCAAGGGCATCGCCATTGCCTGCCCCGCCAGAACCGGGTGCAGCGGTGGTCGTCGATCCATTGGTGTCCTGGGACATGTGAACCTCATCATTCATCGATCTCTGCCCGCGCGGAAAGCCGTTGCAGGCCGCGTTTCCCCAAGCGAGCGATGCACGGCACGGGGTTGCGGCGCCTCACGGAATTCCGCAAAGTGCTTTTCCGGAACCCACCTTAGCGTCATGAGCTGGGAAGAAGTGTCTGCCGTCACAATGAGGACCGTGAGCGGCATCTGATTCGCGACGAACGGCGGTGAACCACGCCTTCGCGGCACACGCTGTCAGCGAACACGCCACCTTGCCGCCCGCCGTCGGACGCGTAATCGTCCCAGCCGGGGGTCACCTTTCAACTAGTGGACTGTCAGACGGTTGGAATAGGCTGAAGTGGACTCGAGACGCGAGAACTTGGCGACCCTCCTGGTCCGGAGAGCACCGGGTGCAACTTGGGGTGGCCGCGTCCCGGGCGCCGCCGTATTAAAGGAGAATTGCAGATGAACCAGACGAGCCTAGGTCCGACGAGCGGTGCGAATGCGCCTGAATCGGCCTCGGAAGCATCAACTGGAAGCGAAACGCCAAAACCCGGCAACCAGAACTCCACGAAGTACCAAGCGGTGCTGGGTCCTTTCACAATCCGGGACCTGACCGTTTTCGGTTCCACCTTGATCCTCTTTGTCGGATCCCTCCTTCCGATGGTTGGCAGGCAGTACAACCTGTGGAACCTGAACAACCTCTTCTTCCTCGCGCTGGGTATCATCCTCCCCCTCGTAGTTGCCGCCCTGTTCGCGGCACGGCGCCTGCAGCCCGGGACCGTCGTGAGGATTGGTTCGCTGTCCATCGACCAATTCGCTTCGGTGATCGCATCGTTCTCGCTGGCGTTCTTCTTCCTGACTACCGCGGGCGCATTCAATCCCTTTGTCCTTGTGGGCCTGGTTGGTTCGCTCGGCCTCCTAGTCGCTACCGTCCTGGCCCCGCATTTGCCGGTCCTCAAGCAGGACTTCGAGGGCCGGGTGGAGCTGCCGGCCCACATCGTTGCCCGTGAGGCGGTCGTCCCCACCCGGAAACCGGTCACGCCAAAGCCAGCTACTCCGAAGCCGGCCACCCCGGCAGCGAGCGAGCCAAGCTTTGCAGCACCTGCCGCCGTCGTTACCCCCGTGGTCACTCCTGCGGGCGCTCCTGTAGGAGCAGGCGCCGAAACCACTGCGACTGCCGACGGCGAAGCCCACTTGCCCGCGGACGAGCAACCCGCTGCTGCGGAAGAGGCTGCTCCGGCAGGACCGCTCACGCCCGCCGCCACCATGGCCACGCCGCTTGTCGACGCCGCGGCGAATAACGCTGCCACCCAGCACATCGGCACCATAACCAGAACCGAGGCGAGCAAACCTGAGGCGCCAGCCACGCCCGCCACCCAGGCCCACCAGACGATCGGTGCCACAGTCGACCCCGCGACGCGCCGGGACGACGACGATCACGGGAGCGACTACGAGGCATTCTGGTTCGCCGTCGCCCACCCTCGCAGCGTGATCGATGAACACACGGGGATGACCGCTTTCACCATCGAACCCGGCACGTGGATCCTGGCCCTTGAGGACCGCGGCAATGAATTCCTCGTGCAGGACGCCGACGGCAGAGTGGGTGTCCTCCGCGACCTCAGCAACATCGAACGCGGGTAACCAGGCCGGCCGTGGACACCCTCGAAACCCCACTGGCGCGGAAGCGCCGGGCTCGCCGGATCAATAAGGCCCTCGCCGAGCTGTACCCGTACGCACACGCCGAGCTCGATTTCCGCAACCCTTTCGAGCTTGTCGTGGCCACGGTGTTGTCCGCGCAGACCACCGATGTGCTGGTCAACCAGGTCACCAAGGTCTTGTTCGCGCGCTACCCGGACGCCCGGAGCATGGCCGAGGCGGAACTCGCCGAGCTGGAAGTCATCCTGCAGCCCACCGGTTTTTTCCGGGCCAAGGCGAAGAACGTCCTGGCTCTGAGCACGCGCCTGGTGGACGAGTTCGACGGCGAGGTGCCGGGACGGCTGGAGGACCTGGTGACGCTTCCCGGCGTCGGGCGCAAAACCGCGAACGTAGTGCTAGGCAACGCATTCGGCATTCCCGGCATCACCGTTGACACGCACTTCGGCCGCTTGGCGCGCAGGTTCGGGTGGACGACGTCCGAGGACCCGGTAAAGATCGAGTTCGACGTCGCCGAACTATTCGAGCCCCGGGACTGGACCATGCTTTCGCACCGGGTGGTGTTCCACGGACGCCGGGTCTGCCACGCCCGCAGGCCCGCGTGCGGAGCATGCGCAGTGGCGAATTGGTGCCCCAGCTACGGCGAAGGCGAAACAGACCCCGTGAAGGCCGCCAAACTGCTCAAATACGAACTCGCACCAGGCAAAGAGGCACTCCTGGCCCAGCTGCTCGCCGAGACCCACCGTGCGGCAGAAATCCGGATGGAATCCCAAAGGAGGCCGGGATGACGGCGCTTGAGGACTTGGTCAGCCTCATTACCAAGGTCGATTTAGGCGAGCATCCCGGTCCGGATCCGCGGATCGCTGCCGGGGCCGTCGACCCGGACAAGGCCCGGAAGGCCGCTGTGCTCATGCTATTCGGGGTGCTGGACGACATCCCGGCGCATTCGCAGAAACCCGTTGCTCCTGCCGACCTCGACGTCTTGCTGCTCGAACGCGCCCACACCTTGGACGACCACCCCGGCCAAGTCGCATTCCCCGGAGGCAGCATCGATCCCGGGGACGAATCTCCCATCGCTGCCGCCATCAGGGAAGCCGAGGAGGAGACCGGACTGGACAGCAGCGGCGTCCAGATCCTGGGTGTCATGCCCGAACTCGGACTCGCCCGCAGCAACTTCGTCGTCACCCCGGTGCTGGCGTGGTGGGCTTCGCCTTCGCCGGTGCGGGTAGTGGATTACGCCGAATCGGCACAAGTGTTCCGCGTTCCGGTGCGGGACCTCCTTGACCCGGACAACCGCTTTACGGGAACCCTGACACGAGCCGGCCAGACCTTTTCGAGCCCGGTCTTCAAGGTCAACGGTCTCGTGGTCTGGGGCTTTACCGGGATGGTGCTCAACGGCCTTTTCGACGCCCTCGGGTGGACCGTTTCGTGGGACACGGAACGGTTGCTGGAGATCGAGATCTAGGCTGCGTTTATTGCTACGCGGCGCGGCGCTGCTTCGAGTGGTCCACCACGAGGCCCGTCGCCGCATTTTCCCGCACGGCTTTGATCCCTGCCACGACGGCCTCCAAGTGTTGGAACTCGGGAGATTCGGCTACCACCGTACCGTCCGCCGCCATCAGTCGGAAACGGTAGCTGTGTTCGCCGTTTTTGAGAATTTCGAATTTTCCAGCCATTGTGCTGTCCCCCTCATATCTTGCCCGCACGGTGAGTGCGTCTTTGCACTGTGTCCTAGAAGTATAGTGTCCTAGAATGTGGCGTCCCTCACTTTGAACGCCATGAACCGAGACTATCCAGAATGATGGGGCTGGCTGAAGTTACTTTGGAGTATGTGACCATTTCCGGTCATACGAGCTTCGATTCCGCCATATGACTCGCATTCCGCTGCACCCGAAGCTACGGTCCTCGTGGTCAAAGGCGCCTATTTTGCCTTGTCGTATGAATCGACCACCGCGACGCTCACCGGGAACTCCACGGGAATCCGTCCGAACAGCAGCTCCTTCGCGGCGGCGGCAGCCTCTTCGATCGCCTTGACGCATCGCTCCACCGAGTCGGCAGGCGCATGGACCATCACCTCGTCGTGCAGGAAAAACACAAGTTCCCCCGTGCCCGAGCCGTTCGCCCGCATGCCGCGGAGCCGCCGTCGGAGTTCGGCCAGCCAGCACGAGGCCCAGTCCGCGGCGGAACCCTGGACCACAAAGTTCCGCGTGAAACGGCCGCGCGAACGCGCGATGGCGTCCGCCCGGCGCTGCTCCTCCGCCGTCGTCGACTGCTGGCTCCGTATCCAGCGTTCCGACGGCGGCGGGCTGCTACGACCCAACCGCGACGTCACCGTTCGGCCGGCTTCGCCGTCGCGGGCTGCCTGCTCAACAAAGCCGACGGCGCGCGGATAAGTCCTGGTGAGCTGGGGCATGAGCCGGCCGGATTCGCCCGTCGTAGCGCCGTAGATCGCACCGAGGAGCGCAATCTTCGCTTTCGAGCGGTCGCCGCCGAAGCCTTGGGCCGCGATACCCGCGTAGAGGTCCTTGTCCCGCGCAGCCTCGGCCATCTTCGTGTCCTGCGCCAACGCCACCAAAACCCGCGGCTCAAGCTGGGACGCGTCCGCGACGATCAACTTGTATCCCGGATCGGCGTGGACGGCGCCCCGGATTTGGCGAGGGATCTGCAAGGCCCCGCCGCCCCTGGACGCCCAACGGCCGGAAACCACCCCGCCCACAACGTACTCGGGGCGGAAACGCCCGCCGCTGACCCAAGCGTCGAGCCAGGACCAACCGTTCGCCGTGAACAGGCGGGAAAGCTTTTTGTACTCCAAAAGCGGCCCGATTGCCAGATGGTTCGACTCTCTGAGTTCCCACTGACGCGTCGACTTCACTTCGATGCCGTTCCGGTGCAGGGCGCGGATGAGATCCTGCGGTGAATCCGGATTCAATGCGGGGGTGTTGAGCATCGTCCGGAGTTCGTTGCACAAGGTCTCGAGCCTGGCGGGACGGTGGCCAAGCGGCGGGCGCGGACCCAGGTAGGCTGCCAGGATCCCTTCATGCAACTGTTCCCGCCACGGCACTCCGGTGAACTGCATTTCGGCGGCAATAATGGCAGCCGCCGACTCTGCTGCCAGCAACAGTTTCAATCTGTGCCGACGGCGGTCCTCCACGGACGCTTGGCCAAGTGCCTGCTGCTGCGCGGCGAACTCGTCACGGACATCGTCGAGGCTGGGCTGGGCAGCGCGTGGAGCGAGGTCGTCAAAGAGCGCGTCCTGGTCGGCCGGTGCCGGGGCAGCCTGAAGGGCCCGCTGCGGAGGGACGGCGTCATCGTCCTGGGTCAGCTTTTCGGCATTGCGGGCGTAGGCGGTGTGGGCCGTGAATTCCGAATGGACCAGGATGGCCCGGCACAGTGTGAGATCGTGGCAACGCTCCACTTCGACTCCCGCGTTGAGCAGCGCCGGGTACCAGTCCTGCGTCCGGCTCCAAACCCAGCGCGGGTGCCTTTCCTCCAGAACGCGTACGACGTCGGCCAGCTCGGCCAGCGCTACGACGCGCGGCTCCCCGGCGGGTACTCCGGCGGCGGTGATTTCCTGTATGGCTGCGCCGTCGGGATGGGCGGCGAGCAGCAAATACATGGTCACAATTGTGCCTTGCAATTCTGCGGAATCCTGCACGTTGCGGACGGATGCGGTCCGGGTTTCCGAGGGCGTGTGCGGGTTTCGATGGCAGTTCCTCCACAGCGCAACTTCCGGTGACTTGTCCACATACGGAAGATGGGGCCTTCAAGCGCATGGCGCGCTCGGCCACAGTGGCTTCATGAGCGGCCAACATGTACAGCAGAGTGATCACCTTCGGAACCAACCCCGCGTCGCGGGAGACGTCGAACCCCGAGCGACCGGCCTCACTCTTGAAGAATCCCGGTCCCGGCGCAGCCGAGACGGGACCGCCACACCGCGGGCACACAGGTCAGTGCGGACTGCACCGGTCCATGACCGCGGCAAGCGTCGGAGCAGGTCCCCTGGTCGTGGGTGGGAACCCGGATCGGAGGAATCCTGGGTCCCGGTCGATTCCGGCGAAGTCTTGCTCGTGACTGCCAATTCCCGGTTGAAAGCTGAGACGGAAAGAGTTGCGGCAGCGGTCGGGGCAGGACTCCGGACGGTACCCGACTCTTCCGAGGCCTTGCCGGTATGGGATTCCGCGCGCATTGTTCTCCTGGGGAGCGACGTCCTCGAAGTTCCGCCGCGTCGTCGTGCGCCTTCGGTGCTGCTTGGCCTCAACGGGGAAGGTGATTCCTTGTGGCAATTGGCCGCGTCAACCGGTGCGGAGCGCGTCGCTGTGCTGCCCGAAGCCGCGGCCTGGCTGGCCGAGTTCCTCAACGCATCGCAAACCCCTGACCCGGGAGGCCTGGTACTTGGAGTCATCGGAGGGTGCGGCGGAGCCGGAGCTTCCACGGCCGCGGTGTGGTTGGCGCAGGAAGCCGCAGGTCATGGGGTCAGAACCTTGCTCGTGGACGGCGATGCACGCGGCGGGGGCCTTGAGCTTTGCCTCGCCGCGGAAGACGTCCCAGGGCTGCGCTGGCCCGACCTCGCCGGTGCGAGCGGCAGCATCGGCTCCGCCAGGCTCAGCGATTCCTTGCCGGTCGCGGGTGGCTTTTCCTTCCTGTCATGGCCAGGCAGCAGGGACCGTCCCCTCGACGCCGACCCCGAAGCGGTCACCGCAATGCTGGATTCAGCCAGGCGCGGCTTTGAACTCGTCATCGTGGACATCGGCCGTGGAACCGAATCGATCGGCGGTTTCGCGTGGGACTGCGACAGGATCCTCGTGGTGGCCCGTGCCCAGCTCCGCGCCGCTGTTGCATCAGCACGGCTCCTCCACGAGCTACCTCCGGTGGACTTGTCCTTGGTCATTCGAGGGGACGCCGAATCGGCTCTTGACGGGACTCTGGTGGCCGAATCCCTGGGCCTGTCTCTCCTCGGTGTGCTCCCTGAGCTCCGAGGGGCCTCCAGGGCAGCCGAGCTTGGGCAACTCCTCGAATTCGGGAAACGCAAAGCAGTGCGTCGCTTTGCGGCTTCCGTCCTTCAACTGCTCGACGACCGAGCGAAGTGAGCAGCCAAGGATTCCCCGGACGCCGACGCCGTCCCCGGCAACTGGACGCCGCACTCCTTGAGACTGTCAGGGAGGAAGTCATGTCCGATGCCCGCCCGGTTACCCCGTCGCGGGTTGCCGAGGCGGTCCATGCCACCGGGCGTCTGCTCGGAACCGCCGGCGCCCTTGCAGCCGTGGAATCAATCAGTGCCGAACTCAGCGGATTGGGTCCCCTCCAACAATTGGTTCGGGACGTCGCAGTGACTGACATCTTCGTGAACGGCCCTGATTCCGTGTGGGTCGACCGGGGGCAGGGCCTGGAACGCGCCCCCATCCATTTCGAGGGGGAATCCCAAGTCCGCGCACTCGCTGGCAGGCTGGTCGCGGCAGGTGGTCGGCGGCTTGACGACGGTTCGCCCTGCGTCGATGTTCGCCTCAGCGGGGGCTACCGGGTGCACGCGGTGCTTCCGCCGATTTCCACCGCCGGAACACTCTTGTCCGTGCGTATTCGGCGTGAAGAGGTGTTCACCATGGACGAGCTTCGAGCCAGCGGCATGTTCGGGGCGCCGGTGCAGCAGATTCTCGAATCCATGGTCCGGCGAAGGCTGAGCTTCCTCATCAGCGGCGCCACGGGTTCTGGAAAGACCACACTTTTGTCGACGCTCCTGGGGTTGAGCAATCCCAAAGAACGGCTTGTCTTGATAGAAGACGCAGCGGAACTGAATCCTGTGCATCCCCATGTGGTTTCCCTCGAATCCAGGCACGGGAACCTTGAAGGAGGTGGCATCCTTGACCTCGGCGAGCTCGTTCGGCAAGCGCTTCGGATGCGTCCGGACAGGCTGATTGTCGGTGAATGCCGTGGAGCCGAGGTCCGCGAGCTGTTGACGGCACTCAATACCGGCCATACCGGTGGCGGCGGGACGATCCACGCCAACACGGCGGCCGCCGTCCCGGCAAGGCTTGTCTCGTTGGGCGCGCTTGCCGGCCTCAGCCAAGAAGCTATCCGATTGCAGATTTCAACAGCGCTGGACGCCGTGGTCCACGTGGAACGGACTGCAAATGGCAGGCGTGTGTCCTGCATTGGATTATTGGCCGAAGGCACCAGTGATCAAACCGTGGTGCCCGCCGTTGAACTGCGCTCCGGTACTGCCGTCGCAGGTCCGGCATGGCGGGATCTCGCAAGTCGCCTTGGGGTCGATCCGGAGCTTGTGCCGGAGCCATTTAGCGGATCGCACGACTCCGGGCACCATGGCGAAGGCGAACTGCAAGGTTTGGGTGCACGCCGCGGCCCCCTGGGGGCTGCTGCATGACCGGCTTGCTCACGCTCACCCTTGGAGCTGCGGTGTGGGTGGCTTTCCAGCCTTCACGCCAGCTCCGGAGAAGGACGGCGCAGGCCCTGCTGCCGGCTGCCGAGCCGCGTTCGCAAGCGATCAGGTTCCGGAGGCGCGCCCGCGTTGAACCGTTGCCGCTCACAGCGCTTGTTCAGCAATTGTCGGCATTGCTGCGCGGTGGCCGCTCGGCGTCGAAGCTGTGGGACGAGCTGTGGATGGTGCACGGTGCGAAGCCGGTTCACGGCACGCGCGAAGCAGGACCGGAACCGGCCGCGCTGACGCCTGGATCGCTCCAGGTCCTCGCGGCAGCCAGGGCGGCATCCATGATGGGCACATCCGTTGCAGAAGCCATCAGGACATCTGCCAGCGGGGATCTTCTGCAGCGGTGCCCGGTGGATCGAAGGGTTTGGGGAGAGCTCGCCGCATGCCTGGATGTTGCTGAGGCGAGTGGTTGTCCCTTGGCCGACGTCCTGACGCGTTTCGCCTCCCAGCTCGAGGCGGAGGACGATGCCGACGACGCACGGCAAACAGCGCTCGCAGGTCCCAAAGCCACAGTGCGCTTGTTGAGCTGGTTGCCACTTTTCGGACTCGCGCTCGGACTGCTGCTAGGTGTGGACCCGTTCAGCATTTTGCTGGCCAACGGCGTCGGGTGGGCGGCCCTTGCCGGTGGGATCGTCCTGACGATCGCGGGCAGGGTGTGGTCTTCGCGTTTGGTGCGTGTCGCAGCAGGTGGTCGGTAATGGATTCGGTTTTTGCTGCTTTTGTACTGTCCGTTGTCTTGGCTACCGCAGTAATTCTCGTATTCGCAAACCCCGGAAGGATCCGACGCCGAACGGCCCTCCGGATACTGGCCTTTCCGCCGGACGTACGCGGTTTGGAAGCGGGGAACTCCCGGCACCCGGTATCGGTTCAAACCCGTGAGCCACCGGCTGCTTCGGGAGAGCTGCGAAACGTGCCCATGATGCTCGAACTAGTGGCCGCAATGCTCGATTCGGGGGCAAGCCTCGGACGTGCGCTCGACTTGATTGCCCACTGCGCGGCCAAACAGATCGGCGGTCCCCTCCGGGCGGTCGTATCCGCCCTGGACATAGGGACCGACTGGGAGACCGCCTGGCGGAGTTCAGCGCAACAAAGCCTAGAGGCAAGCAAACTGAAGGACGCGCTCACCTTCGCTGCACTGACGGGTGCGCCCTCCTCGGCGATCCTCTACGCCCAGGCAGCACGCCTCCGCCGGGAACAATTCAGGGCGGCGGAAAAGCGGGCTGCTGCCCTTGGAGTGAAGCTGGTTGTCCCACTTGGCCTATGTTCCTTGCCGGCATTCATCTGTCTTGGTGTGGTTCCGGTGCTCCTGGCGATGCTTCCGGACGGATAGATGTCGTCCTTGCTGATAGCTCGCGTTGCCGGGTTCTCACTTGCCGGAAGCACGAGTTGTCCTCCACACAGCGCATCGATGACGAGTTTTCCACTTAGGGAAGTTGGGTTCTTTTGAAGACCGAGCCGCAACGGAAGAGTCGAAGTACGGCCGGCAACCAAGCCCGGATCCAACGAAAGGAACTGACATGAACAGCACAACGGATGCCCTGCTCCAAGCCCCTCGTTCTCGGACAAAAACGGGTCCGGAAGCACGCGGGGAGGGCCTCGGTACCCGCAGCGGGGACGCTGAATCCGCCACCCCCGCGCTTGCTCAGGTACACGAGCTCTTTCCGGTACCTGGGGACAGGACGGAGGGGATGCCGCCCAGCGGTACGCATTCAGGCGACGACGCCGGCGGCACCACCTTCCACGGAGACTCCGCCCGCTCACGGCGGTCGAAGAACGGGAAGCCGCAGGACCGGAAGGCAAGGGACCCGAAGCCAAAGAAGGAACGCCTCACAGGATCCGAGCTTGGAATGGCAACAGCGGAATATGCCATCGCCACCCTCGCGGCGGTGGGCTTTGCCGGCCTCCTGGTAGTCATCCTTCGCTCCGAGGAAGTACGCGGATTCCTCCTCAACCTCATTCGCAGCGCGCTCTCGCTGCCATGACCCAAGTGAAAGGGCATGCGGATTGGGTCGCAGTCGCACCGCGCCCTGTGAGACTGCCTGGGCACCCGGTGAAACTAGCGGACCAACCGGTGAAATCAGCGGCGCATCCGGTGAAACGAGCAGCACAAGATGTGTGGCGTCGCCAGTTCACGTGGCTCGCAGCCAAGCGCAGTCCGAAACGCCCGAGCCTCTCGCGCTGGAACCTGGTTCGTCGGCGCAAGTCACGCGCCACACCGGATCTCGGGGCGGTGACCGCGGAGTTCGCTGTTACATTGCCGGCAGTGTTGCTCCTTCTGGCGCTGCTCTTGGCGGGTTCTTCTGCGGGAATTACGCAGCTTCGATTGGAGGAGGCTGCCAAAGCCGGTGCCAGGGCACTTGCCCGCGGAGACGGAAATGCGGCTGTGGAAGGCATTGTCCGAAAACTTGCAGGCGATGCGGCCTCGACGATCGTCGCGGAGGACGGAGGATGGATCGTAGTCACCGTCTCCGCCAAAGTGGCTGGTCCGCTCGGCTCGCTTATTCCGTGGAAGCTTTCCGCAGTGGCGTCGGCAAAGGTCGAGATGCCGCAAGGGGCTGCAGGCTCTATGTCTCGTACAGGTGCTGGCGCTGTTGACTTCAATGGCCCCGGGTCCGTCGCAGGTCTTCAACCACTCGTCAAAGAGAGTGCGGCGTGAGGGCCGAAATCGCCCGCGCCCACACTCGCGGCCAACGCATCTACACCTGCGGTGAACGTGACCACGTTCGTGGCGTCGCCCGCGCCTGCGGTCAACGCGTCCACGCTTGCGGCCAGCTTGCCCACACACGTTGCCGAGAGGCCGGGGCGGGCACGGTCTTGGCTCTCGCCTTGGGCCTTGTGGTCATGATTTGCATGGGAGCAGCCCTCATGCTCGCCCAAGCTGCGATCGTCGCCCACCGCGTAGCCTCAGCCGCGGATCTAGCGGCGCTCGCCGGAGCTGACGCGGCCCGCGGGCTGACAACCGGAGATCCTTGCACGATCGCCGGCGAAACAGCGGTGCGGCACGGAGCATCGCTGGCGAACTGCGCCGTGAGCGGGGGTGAGATTGTGGACGTCACAACCCGCGTGGACCGCGGCATGGTCGCAGCAGCTACCGGCCGTGCACGTGCCGGTCCACCGCCCTAGCCCGCGGTATGGCCGGAACAGCCAGGGCCGTCCACAGACAGGCCCGCCGCCTAGCCCGCGACCACCAATGCGACTACCAACGCGACTTCCACTAAGGACTACCGGTTCTGCAGTGCCGTGATGAATTGGCACAGCTACATTTCGTCATTCACGCTCGTGGGGCTCGGCCCATCCGGATCATGCATCCATACCGAGTCCCCACGGCGTGCCACTGAACCCGGCTCGGGGCCTGCTCAAGGCCGGCTCGGGGCCCGGTTCCTAAACGGCGTCCCGAAGGAGCACATTGATCAGGGTGACAGCAGCAGCTTTGTCCAAGGGATTGTTCTTGTTGCCGCATTTGGGGGACTGAACGCAGGAGGGGCAGCCGTTGTCGCACTCGCAGGCTTTGATCGCATCTCTTGTTGCGGTCAACCATACTTTCGCCTTCTCGAACCCGCGCTCCGCAAAGCCGGCACCGCCAGGGTGGCCGTCATACACAAAGATCGTGGGGACTCCCGTGTCGGCGTGGAGTGCTGTTGAGACGCCGCCAATGTCCCAGCGGTCACTTGATGCCACGAGGGGGAGGAGGCCGATGGCGGCGTGTTCCGCTGCATGGAGCGCGCCGGGGAATTGTGCCTCGATCAAGCCGGCGTTTGTCAGCGATCGGTTGTGGACCACGAACCATACGGCCTTGGTGAACAGATCCCTCGCCCCCAGTTCGAGGGGCTCTTCTCCAAGGACCTCATTCGATATCAAAGCCTTCCGTTGAAAGGAGACCACCTGTGTTGTTACTTTCACCTCTCCGAAGTGGACGGAGACATCGCCCCATTCCACGGAACGGAGGGTCTGCAGCACCTCGATCTGGGTTACGTCCCGCGCTGTCGTGTAGTAGTCGGGGTTGGTTCGCCGAACAATCACGCAGTGGTCTTCTTCGTTCAGGTCTTCAACCAGATAGCTGTCACCTTGGTGGACGTAGATGGCTCCCGTGTGCGCCTGATAGTGCGTCTGCGGCGAATCCATCGTGCCAAGCAATGACCCTGTTTCGGAGTCGACGATGCTTACGGGTCCGCCGCCGTCCGCACGCAGGTTCACCATGGAGGCGGCGCTCTCCGGGTGCGTCCAAAACCAGCCTGCTGGCCGTTTCCGCAAGTATCCCTGGTCCACGAGCTGGTTCAGGATGCCCTCGGCTGTGGGGCCGAACAGTTCAAGCTCGCCTGGACCGATCGGGAGTTCGGCCGCCGCCGCGCACAGATGCGGACCAAGGACATACGGGTTGCCCGGGTCAAAGACGGTCGCCTCAACCGATACGTCGAAGATCGCCTCTGGATGGTTGACGAGGTATGTGTCCAAGGGATCGTCGCTTGCAACGAATGCCGCAACAGCATCCTGTCCGGCCCTGCCTGCGCGGCCGATCTGCTGGAAGAGGGAAGCCCTTGTTCCGGGCCAGCCTGCCACCAAAACAGCGTCGAGCCCGGAAATATCGATCCCCAACTCCAACGCGGAGGTGCTGGAGACGCCGAGCAGTTGACCCGAGCGCAAAGCCTTTTCGAGCGCCCGCCGTTCTTCGGGAAGATAACCCGAACGGTAGGCCGCAATCCGTTGCGGGAGGCTGGGGTCCACTTCGTCGAGGAGCCGCTTGGCAATGGAGGAAATCGTCTCGGCGCCGCGCCTGGACTTGATGAAGGCAATCGTCCGCACGCGGGAGGAGACCAGGTTTGCCAGGAGGTCGGCCGTCTCCGCTACAGCTGTCCGCCGGGATTTGGCCCCGTTTTCGCCTTTGAGGTCCGTCAGGGCCGGTTCCCAAAAGGCCACGGTGGTGGATCCGTGCGGCGAGCAGTCCTGGGAAACTTCGCGTGCGGGGGCACCGATAAGACGGGAAAACGATGCGCCAGGATCAGAAGCTGTCGCAGAAGCGGCGATGAATACAGGCTCAGGAAAAGAGGTTCCAGCTCCGTAGTAAGCACAGATTCGCCGGAGGCGGCGCATCAGGTTGGCCACATGGGATCCGAACACCCCGCGGTAACTGTGTGCCTCGTCCACGATGACATACCGCAGCCGACGGAAGAACCGCGCCCACCACGTGTGGTTCGGCAGTATTCCGAAGTGCAGCATGTCGGGATTGGCAAGGATGAAGTTGGCGTGATCACGGATCCAACGGCGCTGGGACTGATCGGTATCGCCGTCGTAAGTTTCCGCCCGGACCGTACGGAGCTTCAGAGCCCGGATCGCCGCGAGTTGGTCTGCCGCAAGCGCCTTGGTGGGGGAGAGGTAGAGCGTGACGGCGCCGTCGTCGTGGATCTTGCCCGGCTCGGACAGCACCCGCAATTCCGAACGGTGGATCGCGTCGATCGCGGGCAGCTGGTAGGCGAGCGACTTCCCGGAGGCTGTGCCTGTCGCGATAACCACGTGCTGCCCGGAATGGGCGATGTCGGCTGCTTCAATCTGGTGACGGTACGGTTCCTGGATGCCCAGGTTGCCGTAGGAGTCCACGATGTCCGCGTGAACCCACTCCGGCCACGCTTCGTGGATCGCCTGCCGTGCAGGGATGGTGTGGACATGCCGCAACTGCTCCGGGTCCGGGCTGTTGCCCAGCAGGGAGATCATGGATTCAGTCGCGTTCACCAGAACATTCTGTCATCGCACGCGAAACCGACGATCATCGGCCCAGTGCCAAAGCCAAGCTCTCGCCCGTTTCGATGGTTCCCTGCGCAAACGATGGTGGCGAACAGCTTGTGCGCAGGGAACCGTCGAAACGGAAAGCCCGGTGCGCCCTATGCCAAGGACAGGTCGGTTTCCTCGATCGGCTTGGTGGACATCATCAGAACCTGGCTCACGTCTTTCCACCCCAGGTGCGAGTACAAGTGCTGCCCGTCCAAGGATGCCAGGAGGAGCCCGCTTTCGACGTCGTGCTCAAAAGCCTTTGCAGCGAGGGCCTTCATGATGAAGCTTCCAAGGCCGCGGCGCTGGAAGTTGGGCTCCGTGACGATCTTGTCGAACACGGCTGTCTGCTTGACCACGAATACCTGGCCGCTGGCCGCTACTTCATCGCCCGCATGCACCACTGCGTAGTGGACGCCCTTCTTGGATGACGTCTTGAGCTTGAGGTCATCGTCCGAAAGCCACGGGTCTTCCGCATCTTGCGTGCGCATGTCCACGATCATCATGGTTTGGGAATCGGAGGTGATGTTAAGCCGGTGTTGGCGTGCCAGCTCCGTGTAGCGCGCAACGTCATTTGTCAGGATGGTCAGGATCCGGCTTTCCGCCTCGGCAGTCTTCGCAGCCAAGGCAGCGAATTCGGCTTCCGAAGGGTCGTGGGCGAAGTATTCCCATTCGCCTGTCTTGTCCGCGCGCAGCGCGGCAGGGAAGCGGCCTTCCCTTTGCGTCTGGTAGCCGCGGGAGCCGGCCCAGCCGGCTACCCATACGTCCAACAGCTGAGTGATGTCTTCAACCAAGGCGTCATGGCTCATGTAGAGAGACTATGTCAGCAGTCTTGGAATCAACAGTGGGCGTCAGTAACAGCTCCATTAACACTTAGAGGGGCGAACGTCCGTTCAACATGCCGGTTTGGAGCCACCAAGTACCCTTGATTCGTGGCTTTAAACAGGATTGTTCTCTTCTACGGCTTTACTCCGATCGCGGACCCGGACGCGGTGCGGCTCTGGCAGCGTGCCCTGTGCGAGAAGCTGGGTTTGACCGGAAGAATCCTGATTTCCCGGGATGGCATCAATGCCACAGTGGGCGGCGAGCTTAATAAGGTCAAGCAATACGTAAAGACCACCAAGGAATACAAAGGCTTCCACGGCATTGATTTCAAATGGTCCGAAGGCGGCGCCGAAGACTTCCCGCGTCTCAGCGTGAAGGTCCGCGACGAGATCGTATCCTTCGGTGCGCCCGGCGAGTTGAAGGTGGACGAAAACGGCGTGGTCGGCGGCGGAAAACACCTCAAGCCAAACGAACTGCATGACCTCCTCGAGGCCAAGAAATCCGCCGGTCAAGAGGTCAAGTTCTTCGACGGCCGTAACGCTTTCGAAGCACAGATCGGCAAGTTCAAGGACGCAATTGTTCCCGACGTCGCCACCACTCACGACTTCATCAAGGAACTCGACTCCGGAAAGTACGACGACCTCAAGGACCAGCCGGTGGTCACCTACTGCACGGGTGGTATCCGTTGCGAGGTCCTCTCGAGCCTCATGGTGAACCGCGGGTTCAAGGAGGTTTACCAACTCGACGGCGGTATTGTCCGCTACGGCGAAACCTACAAGGACCAAGGCCTGTGGGAGGGGTCCCTATACGTCTTCGATAAGCGCATGCACATGGAGTTCAGCGAAGACGCCAAAACCATCGGCGCCTGCGTCCGGTGCCAAGCGCCCACGAACAAGTTCGAGAACTGCTCCAACCCGAGCTGCCGCAACCTCACGCTGTACTGCGCTGATTGCGCGTCGAGCCCTGAAACCTTGCGCTGCCCGCAAGGTTGCGCAGCTTAACCCCGCCCCGCGCTAGGGAGTTGCCACCAGCTGGTACGCGTAGATCAGCGGGGCGTCCACGCTGCTCGCGCTGATGCTCAGCGGGCCGGCCGAGGTGATCTTGATCCGGGCTGTTTCCCGGCTTCCGTTGCAGGCAGCTCCGGCCTCGGTTAGTTGCTTGCCGGAAACGGACACGTCGAAGAAGGCCTTGCCGCCGCCGTCGCACGCGACGGTCAAGGTATAAGTACCGACGGCGATGTTCGGCATCCCCTTGCTCACGGGATCACGGTTCGGGATTTTTCCGGAGTCTTCAAAGACGACTCCGGGAGCGGAGGGGATGGTTGTCGCCTTCCACGCGGGGATATCTGCGTTATCGACCGAAACTGACGGAGCACATGCCGTCAACGCAAGAGACCCCGCGCCGACGACGACCAGCGCAGCGCGGCGCCAGGTGGAAAGGTGAAAAGCCATGGTTTAACGCTACCCGCTCGCAGCAGGTCGCCAAGCCGTCGGCCGGCCAGCGGCGCCAGTCCCCGCACTAATACCGTCGGACCCGCACCATAGACTTGCACAGTGACCGAACCCGCAACGCCCACCATCCCGGGGACCACTCCCGCAGCCGTCGATGCGCCCCGCAGCGACCTCCCCGAACTGCTCAGTGAGCTTGCGGACGACCTGCGGAATGTCGGGTACACCTTGGACGGAGTCGCGGAACTGCTTGGGGAGTCCGCGAACGCCGCGCTCGCGAGGGACCAGATCATCCCGGCGCTGATCGCCACCGAACCGCACAACTTCACCCCCGGTGCGGCGACGGACCGCGCGAAAGCCGCGCTCGCCGTCGTCGTGCGCTTGTGGCTCCTCGCGGTCCCGCAAAGCGACGGCGATATCGACGCCGCGTTGCCGCGGACCCGTACGGCGGGACTCGTCGAGCTCGGCCTGGCGGTGAAGAACGACGGCGGTGCTGTCGCCGCCAAAGTGGACCTGCGGCCGTACGGTTGGGGCGGGGTCCCGGAGGAAGACGAAGCAGAAGGGGTCGAACTGTGGGTCGCGAGCGACTTGGCCGCGCACCAGCAGCCCGGCGTGCTCCGGCACGATCACGTCCTGGGCATCGGGCAGGCGTCCACCACACTCGTGCAAACCACCATCCGAAGGCCGTCGAAGCGTGCGCTGGACCTCGGGACCGGCTGCGGAATACAGGCTTTCCATCTCCTCCACCACAGTGAGCATGTGACTGCTACGGACATTTCCGAGCGGGCTCTGGCGTTCACCCGTTTCAACTTGTTGCTCAACGCGGATGCCTTGCGCCTCGATCCAGCGGACCTAGAATCCCGCGTGAGCCTGAGGCTGGGCTCACTTCTCGAGCCGGTGGCGGGTGAGACCTTCGATCTGGTGGTGTCCAATCCGCCGTTCGTCATCACTCCGCGGACTGAGGGTGAGCAAGCGTCGGATCAGTTCACCTACCGCGACGGCGGACTGCCGGGCGATGAGATCGTCGCCCAACTGGTCCGTACGTTGCCGGACGTGCTTGCTCCGGGAGGCACGGCCCAGATGCTCGGAAACTGGGAAGTTCGAGCGGGCAGTGCATGGAGCGAACGGCCGGCTTCCTGGCTCGCCCAGTCCCACACCGACGCCCAGTCCGGCAACGACACCCAGTCCCGCACCGACGCGTGGTTCATCCAGCGGGAACAGGTGAGCCCCGAGTTTTACGCCGAGACGTGGCTGCAGGACGCTTCCGAAGGCCGCGACCGCGAGCTATACCGGAATGCGTACGGCGCGTACTTGAGTGATTTCGCGTCGCGCGACGTCGAGGCTGTCGGTTTTGGCATGATCTGGTTGCGCCGCCCTGCGGACGATTCAAGGGAGGGGTCGACGCGTTTCGAGGAGATCACCTACCCGATCGAGCAACCGATCGGTCCGCACTTGGCCGCCGCGATCGAGCGCACTGGTTGGCTGGACGCCCACGATCTCGTTGAGGCCCACTTGGTGGTGGCCGACGACGTCACCGAGGAACGCCACCAGCGCCCGGGCGCCGAGCATCCCGGCGTCATCCTGTTGCGCCAAGGCGCGGGACTGCGCCGGACGAACCTGCTGAGCACCGAGCTGGCCGGATTCGTATCAGCGTGCGACGGCGAATTGTCGGTTGGGCAGCTGATCGGCGCCTTGTCCGCGTTGTTGGGTGGTGGGGACGATTTCGACGACGACGCTTTCCGCGCCGGGCTGCTTTCAGATGTGGCCAACCTGGTCCGGGACGGTTTCCTGTTGCCCGAGGTAACGGACGCCGACTGACGGATAAGCTGATCCAGTGAATGAATCAAACGGGCTGGCCACCCCGAAACGCCGGCGACGGCCCGAGAAAACGGTGGAGATCACCGACCCCAAAGCCATCCGCGCGCTTGCGCATGCGGCCCGGCTCGAGGTCATCACCGAGCTCTACTCCACGCAACTCAGCCGCACGGCCACCGAGCTGGCAGCCCAGACTGGCCTCACCCCGAGCGCCATGAGCTACCACCTGCGGGCCCTCCAGAAGTGGGGGATCGTCACCGCGGCGGACAATGAAGGCGACGCGCGCGAAAGGCGATGGAAGGCCGCCGGTTCGGACTTCACCATCAAGTCCGGCGGCAACGCGCCCAGCCCGGAGATCGCCGTCGTCGAACTCGAACTGGATGCCTTCCGGCGGAGGGCGACGGCGTTCACTCGGGCCCGCGGCGAGCGGCGGCAGCGCGGCGAGGCCGCGAACGAAGCGGCCGCCATGGTCCTGTCGAGCGATTTGCTGTACCTGACCCCGGACCAGAGGGCGGACCTCAAGGCAAAATTCCAAGAGCTCATCAGGTCATATGAGCTCGAAGATCCCACCCGGATTCCTGAAGACGCGGTGCGGATCGCTACTATGTGGTCGATGATTCCGGATGATCGGACGCCCACCACCACCTAGTCCCTTGGCGCACGATTCTGCAAAATATGGTGAACTAGGCCAGTATGGGCACCAGCCCAAGCATTTCTTTTTTCTGTAGGAGCACCGTGCCCAGCAAGGCAAAAACCGGCAAGAAACTCGTGATCGTGGAGTCTCCGGCCAAGAGCAAGACCATTGCCAAGTACCTTGGCGAAGGCTTCATTGTCGAGGCCTCGATCGGTCATATCCGCGATCTCCCGCAGCCCTCGGATCTCCCTGCAGAACTGAAGAAGACCTCGGTGGGCAAGTTCGCCGTGGACATCGAAAACGACTTCAAGCCGTACTACGTGGTGTCCCCGGACAAGAAGAAAAAGGTTGCCGAACTCAAGGCCCAGCTCAAGGACGCCGACGAACTTTACCTCGCAACAGATGGGGACCGCGAGGGCGAAGCCATCGCGTGGCACCTCCTGGAGGTCCTGAAGCCCAAGGTTCCCGTCTATCGCATGACCTTCGGCGAAATCACGAAGGAAGCCATCCACCGCGCCATGGGCAACCTGCGCGACGTCGACAGCGCCCTCGTGGATGCCCAGGAAACCCGTCGTATCCTGGACCGCCTCTACGGTTACGAGATCTCGCCGGTCCTGTGGCGCAAGGTGGCCCGGGGCCTGTCGGCAGGCCGCGTGCAGTCTGTGGTGACCCGCATGGTGGTGGACCGCGAACGCGAACGCATGGCGTTCAAGGCCGCGTCCTACTGGGACTTGACGGGCCAGTTCGGCACCGAATCCGCGAGCTTCAAAGCGAAATTGGCTGCCGTGGACGGCGCCAAGGTGGCCACCGGCCGTGACTTCAACGACGACGGCGTCCTCACCTCCTCGAACGTGGTTCACCTTAACGAGGAACTCGCGACGTCGTTGGCAGCCGGGCTGGAAAACTCGGACTTCCGCGTCCGCTCGGTGGACACCAAGCCGTACACGCGCCGCCCGGCGGCGCCGTTCACGACGTCGACACTCCAGCAGGAAGCGGGCCGCAAGCTACGCTTCTCTTCCAAGAGCACCATGCAGATCGCCCAGCGCCTGTATGAAAACGGCTACATCACTTATATGCGTACCGACTCGTCGGCGCTGAGCGATGAAGCCCTCACCGCAGCTCGTCGGCAAGCCGCGGAGCTGTACGGCCCCGAGTACGTGCCGCAGTCTCCGCGGGTTTACGCGAACAAGGCGGCCAACGCGCAGGAAGCCCACGAGGCCATCCGTCCCGCCGGTGACTCGTTCCGCACCCCGGCCCAGGTGGCGAGCCAGCTCAGCGGCGACGCCTTCCGGCTCTACGAATTGATCTGGAAGCGGACCATCGCCTCGCAGATGGCCGACGCCAAGGGTTCCACCGCCACCATCCGCCTCGGCGCGGTGGCGAGCGATGGACGCGACGCCGAATTCTCGGCTTCGGGCACGGTCATCACCTTCCCGGGCTTTCTCGCCGCGTACGAAGAGGGCAAGGACGAAAGCCGCGGCGACGACGACTCCGATGAGGCCCGTCGCCTGCCCAACGTGGCAAAGGACGATTCGCTGACCGCTTCGGAGATTGTCGCCGTCGGGCACGAGACTTCACCGCCGCCCCGGTACACGGAAGCGTCGCTCACGGCCGAGTTGGAGAAGCGCGGCATCGGCCGCCCGTCCACGTACGCTTCGACGATCTCCACGATCCAGGACCGCGGCTACGTCCGGAAGCAAGGCTCCGCGCTGGTGCCAAGCTGGATCGCTTTCTCGGTGATCCGGCTCCTCGAGCAGCACTTCCACGACTACGTGGACTACGAGTTCACGGCGGACATGGAAGGCGACCTGGACAAGATCGCCAACGGCCAGGCCATCGGAGCCGCATGGCTCAAGCACTTCTACTACGGCGAAGACGCGGATCCCGGCCTGTTGAGCATCGTCAACAACCTGGGTGAGATCGATGCGCGCGAGATCAACTCCGTACCGATCGCCGAGGGCATTACGCTGCGAGTCGGCAAGTTCGGTCCATACCTGGAAAGCTCCATCCCCACTGTCGACCCCAAGACCGGCGAAGTCGTGGAGTCGGCACGGGCCAACGTACCGGAGGACCTCGCGCCCGATGAGCTCACGGCCGCCAAAGCCGTGGAACTGATGGAAACGGCAGCTCCGGAGGAGCGCGTCCTCGGCGCGGATCCGCACACGGGGCACACCGTCGTCGCGAAGAACGGCCGCTACGGCGCCTACGTTACCGAAATCATCCCCGAGATGACCGACGAACAATTGGCCGCCCTCCCGGTGGAGTACTACAAGAACGGCAAGCCCAAGCCGCCGAAGAAGCCCGTCAAGGCGAAGCCGCGTACCGGTTCGTTGTTCAAGTCCATGGCAGTCGACACCATTTCGCTCGACGAGGCCCTGCAGCTCATGAGCCTCCCACGCGTCCTGGGCGGGGACGCCGAAGGCAACCCGATCACGGTGCAGAACGGACGCTTTGGCCCGTACTTGAAGAAGGGCACCGATTCGCGTTCCATCGCCACGGAAGAGGAGATCTTCACGATCACCCTGGAACAGGCGCTGGAAATCTACTCCCAGCCGAAGCAGCGCGGTGCCCGTGCAGCCGTTCCGCCTCTGGCTGAGTTCGGGCCGGACCCTGTGTCGGAGAAGAACATCGTGGTGAAGGAAGGCCGCTTCGGTCCGTACATCACCGATGGCGTCACGAACATCACCGTTCCGCGTGCAACGTCCTTGGAGGAGCTGACCCGCGAGCAGGCCATCGAACTGCTGGCCGAGAAGCGCGCCAAGGGCCCGGTCAAGCGCACTGCCACCCGCAAGGCGCCGGCCAGGAAAGCACCCGCCAAGAAGTAGTTGTACGGAGCTCCGAACGGGAGCAATCCTCCCCACCGTCTCCCTAGCCTCGCATGCTCGGCCAGGGAACCCTGACGGTGTGGGCCCATGCGTGCTCGCTCGTTCCTCGCTTAGACGCACGCTGCCGGATCACTCCCGTTCGGACTGCCGGTTGGATGGATAGGAATTGCATCAGCCGTGGCACTCGTGATCGAGTGGAAGCATGACTGAACAGCCAACCGCCCAGGAATCGCAGCCGTTGAACGACCTCGAAACCCAACTTGCCAAGGCCGGGCTCCCCGAAGCGAACCCGGTGGACGTCATCTTGTCCTTCCTGAACAACGAGGTCTACATCCTCAGCGCAGACTCCCTGGATGCACCCGATGCCGCCGTCGAACCGCTCATCCTGGCAAACGCCGACGACGAGCCCGTCCTTGCCGTGTTCAGCCACCCGAGTCGGGTTGAGGCGCAGTTCCTCGAAGCTGCTCCGAACGTCCTCGGTACGCGTGGGGCGGCGATCCTGGACAGCATCGGCGATCAGCTTGGCCTCGTGATCAACCCGGGCAGCCAGCACGGCTTCGAAATGGGGCCGGAAGGCATCGCCAAAGTCCGCCGCGACTTCAAACGCGCAGACGAAGCCGACGCCGAGTCCGCTATGGACGCCGCCGCCGACGGCCCCCAGGAATAACCGGCAACCCACTGGCACGAATCGGGAGTCGTACTTGCTTCACATGCTTCGAATCGGGGAATAATGGCAGAATGCGTCTTGGCGTCCTCGACATCGGTTCCAACACCGTCCATTTGCTTTTGGTGGACGCGCACCCGGGCGCACGCCCGGTGGCGTTTGCTTCCCATAAGCGGCCCCTGTCGCTGGTCCAGTTCCTCGACTCTGAAGGCAACATCAACGACGCCGGCCAGCATGAGTTGATCGAGTTCGTCCTCGAAGCATGGGAATTCGCGGCCCGCCACAAGGCCGAGGACCTCCTGGCGTTTTGTACTTCGGCCATCCGGGAAGCCACCAATGGCTCCGAGGTCTTGGCCAGGGTCAAGCACGAGACCACCGTGACCCTGCAGGAACTGACCGGTAGCGAAGAAGCATCAATGACCTTCTTCGCAGTCCGTCGTTGGTACGGCTGGGGTGCCGGCCCGATCCTCAACCTGGACATCGGCGGCGGTTCGTTCGAAATGGCGTTCGGCCAGGACGAACTTCCCGAGCTCGCCGTCTCCGTCCCGCTCGGGGCCAGCAGGTTGACCAGGGACTGGCTGCCCGACGATCCGCCCTCGGCCAAAAGCGTCAAGGAATTGCGCAAGTACGTCCGCCAAACCCTCAAACCGGTGGTGCGGGAATTCAAGCAACTGGGCCGCGCCAATCTGGTGGCGGGAACGTCCAAGTCCTTCCGTTCGCTGGCACGCATCGCCGGCGCCGCCCCGAGCGCGGCGGGCCCGTACGTCAAGCGCGAACTCCACGCCACGGACCTGGGGCTGTGGGCGCAAAGGATGTCGGCCATGACTGTGGAGGACCGCTTGTATCTTCCCGGAGTCTCGGATGCGCGCGCCAGGCAAGTCTTCGCCGGATCCGTGGTGGCCGAAACCGCCTTGGAACTGTTCGAACACCCACGCATGGAAATTTGCCCGTGGGCCTTGCGCGAAGGCTTGATCCTTCGCCGCTTGGACCAATTGATCTTCGACGGCCCGTTGGAACCGGCCCCGCACGTCGGCCTCGGCGGCGCGGTACCGGTGCCCCGCGTGGGCGCCAACATCGGCGCGGCGGCCCCTGAAGCTGCCATGTCCGTCCCGATCCCCACCGCAGGGAGGCAGGCCAACTAAGATGAGCACCGACGTCGAGCACTCCGAAGAAGACATACCGTCGATCCCGGTGGCGCTATCCAGCGCTTCTGTCTATCCGCTCAGCGTCCATGACGCTTTTGCCGTGGCCCAGGACCTCGGGTACGACGGCGTCGAAGTGATGGTGACCAATAACGCCACCAGCCAAAACCCGGATGCGCTCATCCAGTTGAGCCACCGGTACGACCAGCAGATCGTGTCCATCCACGCCCCCACGTTGTTGCTGACGCAGCAGGTGTGGGGTCCGGCGTGGAACAAGATCGAGATGTCCTGCCAGATGGCCCGGGAGGTGGGCTGCAACACCGTGGTGGTCCATCCGCCGTTCCGCTGGCAATCGAACTACGCGGAGAACTTCGCAGCCGGCGTCCGCGAGATCGCCGCGATGTACCAAGTGCACATCGCCGTCGAGAACATGTATCCGTGGCGCGTGCGCGGCCGGGAGGCCTTGGCTTACCTCCCGCACTGGGATCCGGTGGGGCAGGATTACGACGACGTCACGTGGGATTTCTCGCATGCCGCCACTGCGGGGGCGAACAGCCTGGAGGCGGTCCGTGCGCTGGGGAGCAAGCTCCGGCACGTGCACCTCACCGATGGCTCCGGCTCGGGCAAGGACGAGCACCTGATCCCGGGCTACGGGACCCAACGATGCGCCGAGGTCCTGCAGCACCTGGCTTTGAGCGGCTTCGAGGGAGCCGTAGTGGCTGAGATCTCCACGCGCAAGGCGAAGGCCGCGGGGGAGCGCGAAGAGTGGCTTGCCGAGACGCTCCGATTCGCGCGCCAGCACTTGGGCGCCCCGCTCGTGGGCGCCTTCGAGATTTAGGTACCCAAGCAAGCTCACGACGGCGGCCGCGTGCCGCCGTCGAACACTTGCATTAAATGCGAAAGCACCGGTGGCGAATCGGGAAAATGGGGGGAAACCCGTTCGACACCGGTGCTTTGTGGGCGGACATCCCCATGCCCGCCTCATCACTCGCACCCTCAATGAGGTAATAACTAAGTTACGGATCAATGTTGGGCGCAGCCTGCAATAACCTTGTGAACAAGCTGGGAATCCTGGCCCGACTGCGGCGGACGCGTCGAACTGGCATCATGGAGCCATGAGCAACCGAATCGCATTCCTTGGCTGTGGGTCCATGAACGAGGCCATTTTGGGTGGCCTCCTCGCTGCCGGCACGGATCCTTCGGACGTCGTCGCCACCGTGCGCCGCGCTGAAAGGGCCGCCGAACTGGCTGAACGTCACGGCGTCATGGCCATTGCCGGTGTCGAGGAACCGGATAACAACAAACTCGCCACCAAGGGAGCGTCCGTTGTCATCCTCGGCGTCAAGCCTGTGGGAATCGCCGACCTCGCGCGCGAGATTTCCCCGGCGCTCGGCAAGAACACCATTGTGATCAGTGTTGCCGCAGCCGTGTCCATTGCCCAGTTGGAGGCAGCCTTGCCTGCGGGACAGCCGGTCATCCGCACCATGCCCAACACCCCTGCCAAGCTTGGCCGCGGCGTTGTCTCGGTCTCTCCCGGAACCAATTGCACGGATGCACAACTCCAGCAGGCGAAGGACGTCCTCGCGGCCGCAGGCACTGTTGTGGAGATCCCGGAGGAACAAGTGGATGCCTTGTCCGCCATCAGCGGTTCCGGCCCTGCCTACGCGTTCTACCTCGCCGAGGCCATGGCGGCTGCCGGCGTCGAACTCGGCCTGGATCCGGAGCTTTCCCTCAAGATTTCGCGAGAGACGGTTGCAGGTGCCGGTTTCATGCTCGCCGAGCCGGGGGCGGACCCCACAGCCCTCCGCATTGCCGTGACGAGTCCGAACGGCACCACGGAGCGTGCCATCGCGGCCTTCAACGAAGGCGGCATCCCTTCGATCATCGCCGACGGCGCCCGCGCCGCAGCAGCCCGGGCCGCGGAAATCACGAAGCAACTCGGCTAACCCTCTGGAACTCGCCGGGCGGGGCGGGCAGGCTAGGGGCGGGCGGCGAAGCGCTCTAGCAAGTCCACGTGGCCGGACACGATCAGCATGTCGCGGCCGGAAACCTTGGTCTCGGGCCGGGCATACGTGAAGTCCTCGCCAGGGGACTTCACTCCCACGATTGTCACACCGTATTTGGACCGGACCTTGGATTCGTCCAAGGTGAACCCCACGGTCTCCTTGGGCGGATACATTTTCACGATGGCAAAGTCGTCGTCGAACTCGATGAAGTCCAGCATGCGTCCGGACACGAGGTGGGCGGCACGAACACCGGCGTCGGTCTCGGGGTAGATGACGTGGTTGGCGCCGATCCGGGTGAGGATCTTTCCGTGCGAGGGCGTGATCGCCTTGACCCAGAGGTGCTCGATTCCCAGGTCCACGAGGTTCACGGTGATCAGCACTGAGGACTCGATCGACGTTCCCACGCCCACCACGGCGGAGCTGAATTCCTGGGCGCCCAACTGGCGGAGCGCATCGATATTCGTGGCATCGGCTTCCACGACGTGGGTCAGGACGGATGCCCAGGTCTGGACCAGGCTCCGATCCCGTTCGATCGCAAGGACTTCGCGGCCCTGCTTCACGAGCTGTTCCGCGGTGGCTGAACCGAAGCGGCCAAGGCCGATGACCAGCACGGGCGCGTTGTGCGCCGGCCGGTTGGGGGCGCCTGATGTTTTAGCCAATGATCGGCCTTTCTTCGGGGTAGTGATAGAGCTGGCTGCGCTGGCGGAGGGCCAAGGCGGAGGCGAGGGTAATGGTGCCGATGCGGCCCGCGAACATTAGGACCGACAGGACATAAACGCCCGACGGCGGTAGCTCGGCACTGAGGTTCGTGCCGAGGCCGACCGTGGCGAAGGCGGAAATGGTTTCGAACAGGACCCGGTCAAGGGAAGCGCCGCTGATCTGGAGGAGCAGCAGGGCCGAAACGGCAACAAGCGTTGCGCCGGCAACTATCACGGAGATCGCCACCCGCATGGTGCCTTGGGGGATGGTGCGCCCGTAGACCTTCACGTCGGCGTCGCCCCGGGCCTCGGCCGCGATGGCGAGGAACATGACGGCAACCGTTGTCACCTTGATGCCGCCCGCCGTCGACGCCGAACCGCCGCCGGCGAACATCAAGGCGTCGGACAGGAGCCTGGTGGTGGGTTCCATCTGGCCTTGGTCAACCAGGTTGAAGCCGCCGGACCGCGTCATGACAGAGGCGAAGATGGAATGTGTGATCTTGTCGCCAAGGCTCATGTTGGCAATGGTGCGGGTGTTGTCCCACTCCATCAGGCCCCAAAGCGCAGCGCCGGCAACCAGGAGGATCAGGGAAACCTGAATGGTCAGCTTGGCGTGCAGGTTCCACTTTTTCCAGTTCAGGCCGTTCTGCTGAAGCACGAGCACAACGGGGAAGCCGAGGCTTCCAAAGAATACGCCGACCATGAGGGGAACGAGGATCCACAAGTCTGTCTCGTAGGGCACGATTCCGTCGGAGTGCGGGGTGAAACCGGCGTTGTTGAACGAGGAAATCGAGTAGAACACGCCGTGCCAGACGGCCATCCAGAAGTTTTCACCCAAGATGATGAACCGCGGTATCAGGGCCAGGGCGAGGAAGGCTTCGATCACCACGGACGTCGTGATGACGATGCGGAGCAGGGTACCCACTTCGCCGAGCCGGCCGGCATTCATGGCTTCCTGGGCGATGAGCTTGCCCCGGACGCCGAGTCGCTTGCTGACCATGAGCGCGAGGATCGAGGCGAGGGTCAGGGTTCCCAAACCGCCCACGAAGATGCCCACGAGGATGACGAGTTGGCCGAAGAATGTCCAGTGGGCCGCCGTCGAGACCACCGTCAGGCCGGTGACGCACACCGACGAGACGGCGGTGAACAACGCCTGGTGGAGGGGTGTGACTGATCCGTCCACCGAGGCTGCGGGGAGGGAGAGCAATCCAGTGAACAGGAAGATCGCGAGGCCGAACGCCGTGAGCGCCAGACGCGCCGGTGAGGTGTTGGCGATGTTGTCGATAAAGTCACGGATACCCGTGAAGATCCACAGGCCTCCCCGTTCCGGCTGGACGGATTGCCAGCTGGCCGGGTCCGCGGACCTCGACTGGCTCTGAGTCATGGCAGTGCTGTTCGCTTCTGGTCGATTGATTCTGCTTTCTTGAGTAGTAAACCACTAAAGTACAGCCGGGACGGGGCCGACAGCCCTCGTCGCTCGGGTAGCCTGTCATTGATGACTTCCTGGTCCGGCCTCCATCCGTCCGCGCTGCCAACGACCGTCGCGTGGGATCCCGCCATGACTGCGTACAATTTCGGCCCCTCGCACCCTATGGCCCCTGAGCGCCTCGAACTGACCGCCAGACTCGCAAGGGCGCTCGGACTGTTCGATTTGGCACATGTGTCTGTGGAGGCACCAAGCCTCGCGTCCGACGTCGAACTCCAGGCCGTCCACAGCGCCGAATATGTCGCCGCGGTGCGGCGCGTCAGTGCGGACCCGACGACGCCGGAACCGGACCGCGGGCTGGGCACCGAGGACGACCCCGCATTCGCCGGAATGCACGAGGCGAGTGCCCGGCTCGCGGGCGGTTCGCTGCTGGCCGCCGAAGCGGTTCTGTCCGGGACGGCCGTGCGGGCCGTCAATTTCGGTGGTGGCCTGCATCACGCCGCGCGTGACCGGGCCAGCGGCTTCTGCATTTATAACGACGCCGCCCTCGCCGTCCAGAGGCTGCTCGACGGCGGCGTCGCGAGAGTCGCGTACATCGACGTGGACGCCCACCATGGCGACGGCACCCAGAGCATTTTCTGGAACGACCCCCGGGTCTTGACGATCTCCCTGCATGAAAGCGGGATCTCGCTGTTTCCCGGGACGGGCTTCGCGAACGAGATCGGAGGTCCGGACGCCCTGGGTACAGCCGTGAACGTGGCGTTGCCTGCGTGGACCGGAGACGCCGGGTGGCTGCGGGCGTTCCATGCCGTGGTGCCCCAGCTCGTGCAGGCTTTCGAACCCGAGGTCATCGTGAGCCAGCACGGTTGCGACTCCCACAAGCTCGACCCCCTCACGCACCTCAACCTCAGCGTGGACGGGCAGCGCGAAGCCGCCAACGCCGTCGCGGGCCTTGCTGCCAGGTTCTGCGAGAACCGCTGGATCGCCACCGGGGGAGGCGGTTACGACATCACCGGAGTGGTGCCGCGGACCTGGAGCCACCTGATCGGCATAGTGGCCCAGCATCCCGTGCAGTTGTCCGCCCCGGTCCCGCAGGAATTCCGCAGCTATGTCCGTGAACGTTACGGGGAATCGGCGCCTGAGTTGATGGGCGATGGCGTGGATACGTGGTGGCGTTCGTGGGAAGTGGGATACGACCCCGCCGACGCTGTGGACCGCACGGTCATCGCCACCCGCAAGGAAATCTTCCCGTATTACGGGCTCGATCCGTGGTTCGACTAGCTCGACTACGCAGGCTCCCGGAGCGGTGTATTCACTTACGGGTACCTACTCGAAATAGTTGATGCCTTTTGGCGTATATGTCGCTAGGGTGGGTGTCATGGTGACTGACGACGTATTTGCCGTCATTGCGGAGGCAACCAGGCGAGACATCCTGGTTTCACTCCGCTCCGGCGACAAAGCTGTGGGGGAACTGGTGGAAGAGCTCGAAGCGAGCCAGCCCACCATTTCGAAGCATTTGAAAGTGCTCCGCGAGGCAGATCTCGTCAGCATGCGCGCCCAAGGGCAAAAGCGCTACTACACCTTGAATCCGAAGCCGCTCGCCGGCGTCGCCAGCTGGTTGGCGACGTTCGACGTCGGCTCGGCCAAGCCTGCCGTCGAAGCACCCGCTCCGGAGTCCATTTCCCGCTCGCGGAGTGTCGCGCACCCGGGCGTTTCCGCTCACAGTCCCAGCCGCAAGGCGCACACCCAGCCCGACGGAGAGCCGCTGGTCGCGCTTCCGGCGGCCACCGCCGTCGGGCGCTTGGCTGATGCGGCCCCTGTCGCCGTCGAACTTCCGGCGGGGGCTGACGATACCGTTCCGCAACAGATCGGTCGCACAGTGGGCCGCGCCGCCACGAAGGCCGCGGACCTCCTGGCCAACCTCCCGAACCTTCCCACCCTGCCGAAGTTCGGCCGGAAGAAGTAACCCCTCAGCCTCCGGAGGAGGGGGCTACTTGTTCAGGAGCCGCACGTGGTCCGGGTTGAGTTCCGAGAGCTTGGTGACCCCCAGCAAGGCCATGGTGCGGGCCATGTCCTTTTCCAGGATCTGGATGGTGCGGTCCACGCCGGCCCGGCCACCTGCCATGAGTCCGTAGAGGTAGGCGCGGCCGATCAACGCGAAGTCAGCGCCGAGGGCCAATCCCGCGATGATGTCGGCCCCGCTCATGATGCCGGTGTCCAGGATGATCGCGGCGTCGCTGTTGTCCGCGGCCAGCGCGGCAGCGACGTCGGGGACGAGGTGCAAGGGGATGGGCGCCCGGTCCAGTTGGCGGCCACCGTGGTTGGAAATGACCACGCCGTCCGCACCGTGATCCACTACCTTGCGCGCGTCCTCGACAGTCTGGATGCCCTTGACCACGAGCTTTCCCTTCCAGGTTTCGCGCAGCCAGTCAAGGTCGTCGAAGGTCAGGGTGGGATCGAACATCGAGTTGATGAGGTCTGCCACTGTGCCGGTGTAGCGCGAGAGCGAGGCGAACGTCAGCGGCTCGTGCGTGAGGAAGTTGAACCACCAGGCGGGACGGTACGACGCGTCCAGGACGGTCTTCACGGTCAGTGCCGGGGGAATGGTCATACCGTTACGCACGTCCCGCAGGCGGGCGCCCGCGACGGCGGTGTCCACCGTGACCATGAGGGTATCGTTTCCAGCCTTGGCGGCGCGCTCGATGAGTTCCAGCGAGCGGTCCCGGTCCGTCCACAAGTACAGCTGGAACCAGTTCCGCCCGTTCGGCGCGGCCGCCGCCACGTCCTCGATGGAAGCGGTCCCCATGGTGGACAGCGTGTATGGAATGCCGGCGGCCTCGGCGGCTTGCGAGCCGGCGTACTCACCTTCGGACTGCATCATGCGCGTGAAGCCGGTGGGCGCGATGCCGAATGGGAGGGCGGATTCCTTGCCGAGGATGTCGGTGCGGAGATCGATGCTGGAGACGTCCCGCAGGATGCCCGGGCGGAATTCAATGTCCTCGAAAGCCTGGCGTGCGCGTCGCAGGGTGATTTCCGCTTCGGCGGCGCCGTCGGTGTAGTCGAACGGTGCCTGGGGCGTGCGGCGCTTGGCAAGGTCGCGGAGTTCCCAGATGGTGGAGGCGCGTCGAAGCCTGGCGGCGTTGCTGAATTCCGGCTTCTTGAACTTCATGAGCGGGGCGAGGTCCGAGTATTTGGGGACCCGGCGCTTGAGCGCGGGAGGGAGCCCGACGACGGCGGCACGGGGCTGCGGGCTGGGCGCGGCGGGGGTGCCGCCAGTGTGAGTGGGGGCGGGCTGGGCGGTCTGCGTCATGGTGGTCTCCGGAGTTGCAACGTGTGGTTGGACCACACTCTATTCCATGTGGTCCAACCACATCAACTACTATTTATCCATGAGAACGCACGAGCTCGTCCTGGCGTGGATCGAGAAGCAACTGTCCGATGGCCACTTGGTCCTCGGCGGACGCCTTCCCGCGGAACGTGCGCTGGCCGAAAAACTGGAAGTCTCGCGGACTTCGGTGCGGGAGGCCATCAGGATCCTCGAGGCAATGGGCGTGGTACGGGCAGGTGTCGGCTCCGGGAAGGATGCCGGAACCATCGTGATCGCGGAACCGGGAACAGCCCTTGGTTCCGCGCTGCGCCTGCACGTCGCCACGCAGCATTTGCCGGTGGCGGACATCGTCCAGACCCGCATCCTGCTCGAATCCTGGGCGGTTTCCCGTGCCCGCGCCGACGCCCCGGAACTGTTGGAAGCCGGAAGGCTCCTGGACCGGATGGACGCGAGCACCGCCGTCGACGACTTCCTCGCACTGGACGTCGCCTTCCATCTGGCGCTGGCCGAAGCCGCGGGGAATGCCGTGGTGAGCACCATCATGGGTTCGTTGCGCGAAGCGATCGAGGGCTACGCGGCTGCCCTCACCTTAAACCTGCCCGACTGGGACAGCACGGCGGACCGCTTGCGGCGCGAGCACCGCGCCATCCTGGCGGCCGTGAACCATCACGACGGCGGCCGGGCGGCTGAGCTGGTGGCGGCCCATATCGAGGGGTACTACCGGGAGGCCGGACTAGGGCAGGATCCTGCGGAAACTACCGCGTGACCGGTGGGGCCGTGCTGCCCCTGAGTTCGATCCGCGGCGGGAAGTAGTTGGTGGGGGTCGCGGCGTCATTGCTCTGTATCTGGTCCCGCATGCGGCGCCACGCAAGGTCACCGAGGTCCGAGATGGGCACAGCGGCGGTGGTCAAGGGCGGCATCGTATACCGGGCGAAAGGCATGTCGTCGAAGCCTGTGAGGGACAGGTCTTCCGGCACGCGGATTCCGCGTTCATTCAGGCCGCTGAGGAGGCCCATGGCCGCGACGTCGTTGAACACGAGGATTCCTGTGGCCCCGCATGCGGCGACGACGTCGCTCGACTCGAATCCGGCGTCGTACGTGTTTCCTCCGGGCAAATACTGGAGGTCGATGTCTGGATAGTCCAGCTTGAAATTCTCGAGGCCCCGGAGCCGCTGGACGTTAGAGGCGCTGCGGTCCGGGCCGGTCAGGTAAGCGAGCTTGCGGTGCCCTAGCTCAACGAGGTGGGCTGCGAGCTCCTGGATTCCCTTGCCGTAGTCCACCACGAGGCTTGGCGTGGGGACGGAATCGGTGGTCCGGTTGATGAGGACGAGCGGATGGAGCGTGGGGGCGAGTTCCTCAAGTTCGGCGTCGCTCATCCGGGGAGCGCAAAGCACCACGCCGTCGCAGCGACGCCTGGCTTCGCTGGCGAGGATGGCCTCTTCGCTCCTGACCTCGGAGGAATCGGCGATCAGGACACGGTACCCATCGCGGGCGGCGGCGATGCTGAGCCCGCGGAGGATGGCTTGGAACGTGGGGTTGGACAAGTCGGGAACCACGATGCCGATGGTGTCCGTCTTTCCCAGGGCAAGGCTTCGGCCCACGGGATTCGGCTTGTACTTCAGTTCCTTGGCCGCGGCGCGGACGCGCTCGGCGATAACGGCGTCCACCGTGGTGTTACCGTTCATGACGCGGGAAACGGTGGCATGCGAGACGCCGGCCATGGATGCGACATCTGCGATGCCCACCCGCCGCGTCGTTGCCCTGCCTGCCATGGTTTCCTTTCCGGAAGGCCGTTGCCGCGCCCGGATCAGGGCCGCGGCGACTTTTGTTCTGACATGAGTTTATAGCCCGCCGGGAAACGTTTTCCCTTGATGTCGTTGCATTTCGCAACCGATACCGCTGTTCAGGACTCCACAATGCGCCACGCGGCGTACGCGAGCCAGAGCTCAGCCAGGTCGGAGCCTACGCGGCCGCGATTTTGCGGGGAGCAATGCCGGGCGCTATGGTGTGCCTATGACTAAGCGTTGGTATGCGTATTTTTCGTTGGCTCTGGAGGGGCCCGCGTCTAACTGACACGCATCCAACTTTCCTTCAGAGCCAACAGGGCAGAGATCATTCTCTGCCCTTCGCCATTTCCAGGCGGGCTCTGAGCAGGGTCCGCTCCTCTTCAGGACAGGACCCCTTTCATGACCAGCATCGCCGCAGAGCCCGACACACACCGCCTCGACGAAAACGCGGCAGCGCAATCGACGTCGAACCTGCGCGTCAGCCGCTTCGAACCGCTGCCGTCCCCACAGGAGCTCATTGCCGAACTGCCGCTGGATGCGAAGTCTTCTGCCGTCGTCGAACGCGGACGCGACGGAGTGCGCGCCATCATGGACGGCGTGGATGACCGCCTCCTGGTCATCGTGGGCCCATGCTCCATCCACGATCCGAAGGCCGGCCTGGAATACGCCCGCCGGCTGGTCAGCCAGGCCGAGCGGCACAAGGAAGACCTCCTGATCGTCATGAGGGCCTACTTCGAGAAGCCGCGCACCACCGTCGGCTGGAAGGGCCTCATCAACGATCCCCACCTTGACGGCAGCCACGACATCGCCGCGGGTCTGCGTGCCGCTCGCGGCTTCCTCCGACAGGTCACGGCCCTCGGCCTGCCGACGGCTACTGAATTCCTTGAGCCCATCAGTCCCCAGTACATGGCCGACCTCGTGGCTTGGGGCGCCATCGGAGCCCGCACCACGGAAAGCCAGATCCACCGCCAGCTCGCGTCCGGGCTTTCCATGCCGATCGGCTTCAAGAACGGGACCGACGGCGACCTCCAGGTGGCGATCGATGCTTGCGGTGCGTCCGCGGCGCCCCAAGCGTTCCTCGGGATCGACGGCGACGGCCGGGCCGCCCTCGTGGCGACCGCCGGCAACCCGGATACCCACGTGATCCTGCGAGGCGGACGCAAGGGCCCCAACTACTCCGCCGACGACGTCGCCGCGGCCTCGGAGAAACTCTCAGTGAAGGGGCTGAACCCGCGGCTGATCGTCGATGCGAGCCATGCCAACAGCGGCAAGAGCCACCACCGCCAAGCGGAAGTCGCCTTGGAAATCGGCGCGCAGCTGGAAGCGGATCCGACGACGGCGATTGCCGGCGTCATGCTGGAGAGCTTCCTTGTGGGCGGGGCGCAGAACCTCGACGTCGAGCGGCAGGTCCTGGGCGACCAGCCGCTCGTGTACGGCCAAAGCGTCACTGACGCCTGCATGGAATGGGACGTGACGGTGTCCGTCCTGGACCAACTCGCGGCATCTTCGCGGAAGCGCCGTTTGGGAGCCGCTGCCTAGCGATTCCGATCTGCGGACTCTCGGCCGAAAGACTTTCACTTTGGTACCAGCAGCCTCTAGAGTATCTAGCACATGGTTGTTTGATGGCTCAGCATCGGCACACCAGGTTATGAATGCTGGGGTTCGCCGTCTATCGCTGAGAGCAAAGGAATATGGAGAATGTCCGCAGAGACTAACTTCTCGAACGCGCGGTTCATGACCGTGGCTGAGGTTGCCGAAGTCCTCCGGGTTTCCAAAATGACCGTGTACCGCCTGGTCCACTCCGGTGACATGCCGGCCGTCCGTTTCGGGCGGTCATTCCGTGTCCCCGAAGAAGCAGTTGACCAGTACCTCAAGGGTGCAGTGGTCGACGGAAACTCGGAGACCGCTTAGGTCCTGCTGGTTCCCGGCCGGGCCAACGGTCATTGGGTGCCCTCGATAGGCGGTACCCTGTTAAGGAACGTTTTACGTCATTGTAAGAATCTGTCAGTTGTTTAGTCTGCTGCTCTGTCCGCGGACCTTTTCCAACAGACAGGACCTTTCATCTAGTTGGTAAGGAACTTTCGTGGGTTCAGTTATTAAGAAGCGCCGCAAGCGTATGGCCAAGAAGAAGCACCGCAAGCTGCTTCGCAAGACTCGCCACCAGCGCCGCAACAAGAAGTAGGAATACTTCACAAAGCGTAAATGCCCGTCGCCTTCTGAGGCGGCGGGCATTTTTGCGTGGCGACGCGGGGCTGGCGTGGCGACGCGGGGCTTGGCTTCGCGACGCCGATGTTGGCTGGCGAAGCGGAGAATGACTTTCGACACGGGAATTCCCTGGCGCGAAAGGCATTCTTGGCGTCGCGAAACCGGATGCGCGTCGCGAGGAGGAGCGAAGGCTAGAGGCGTGGCCCGCGGAATTTCGAGAACCCGCGCCACAATCCATACACCGCGCCGCCCACGGTGGCAGCCTTGAGGCCGAAGGTGGCGGCGCGTCGGCCTGAGCGGAAGTCGTAGACGGGCCAGTTGTTCTCCCTGGCATGGCGGCGCAGTCGGGCATCGGGATTGATGCACACAGGGTGGCCTACCAGGGTCAGCAGGGGGATATCGTTGTGCGAATCGCTGTATGCCCAGCAGCGTGTGAGATCCAGGCCATCCCGGTCCGCGACACCCTGCACCGCAACTGCCTTGGCGGTTCCGTGCAGGATTTCGCCCACAAGCTTGCCGGTAAAGGCGCCGTCTTTGATTTCACCCACGGTGCCCAGGGCGCCCGTCAGGCCAAGGCGGGTGGAAATCACGCTGGCAACCTCGATCGGAGTGGCGGTCACCAGCCAGACTTTCCGCCCGACGCGCAGGTGCTGTTCGGCCAAAGCCTTGGTTCCCGGCCAGATCCTGGACTCGATCATTTCGTCGTAGACTTCTTCGCCCAGCGCCGTAATTTCGGAAACTTTGATCCCGGCCGCGAGGGTCAGGGCAGAATCCCGAACCGCATGGACGTCCTCCATGTTTTCGCCACGCAAGATGAACTTGAATTGTTTCCATGCGAAGCCGGCGGCCTGGGTGAGCGTGAACGCCTTCCGCTCGTACATCTTCCGGGCCACATGGAAGAGGCTGGCGCCCTTCATCAGCGTGTTATCGACGTCGAAGAATGCGGCTTCGCCGTGTTGCTGCGTGGCAGCCGGCACAGTGGCCACAGCGGTGTTCTTCTCGTCGGGCATGCCACGAGTCTAGTCACTTGCCCGGCCCGCTGCCGTCCAGCGTGGTCGCGTCGGACTTTTTGAACAGAGCCCGACGGCGGCCTGGCCGCCTGGCGTGCGGCCGTGTTCGACGCTGGCGCAACGCCCGGTTACCTTTGAAACATGCCACATCCCGACGTTGTACTCCTCACCAAGGCTGACTGCCACCTGTGCACCGCGGCGCGTGCCGCCGTCGAGCGCGTCACATCCAGCCTCGGGCTTGGGTGGACTGAACAGTCCATCGACGCGGACCCGGCACTTCGCGAGCAGTACGCGGAAGAGATTCCGGTGGTTTTCGTCGACGGAATCCAGCGCGATTTTTGGAAAATCGATGAGGCGCGATTGGAGAGGGTGCTCAAGAAGGCCTTGGCCGCCTAAACATGCGCCCGGTGCTTTGTTGGCAATAGAGTGGGAAACAAAGCAACGCAATGGAGAAGAACGTGACTGCGCTGGAACCGTCCGCCGAGGCTGTGCCCGGGGACAAGGACTCTGCTTCCAAGCAGATACCGCCCGCGGCCGTGGCCCGGATGACGCTCTATTTGCGCGCGCTGAATTCGCTCCTTGCCGAAGGTGTTGAGCGTGTTTCTTCCGATGCGTTGGCGGAAGCGTCCGGCGTGAGTTCGTCCACTCTTCGCAAGGACCTCTCATATGTCGGATCGTATGGAACCCGCGGCGTGGGATATGAGGTCCAGTACCTGAGCCGGCACATCGCGGCCGCGCTCGGCCTCACGCACGACTGGAAGGTCGCAATCGTAGGCGCCGGTAACCTGGGCAAGGCGCTGGCCCGGTACGGGGGATTCGAGTCGCGGGGTTTCGACGTCGTCGCGATCCTTGACGCGGACCCCATGGTCATCGGGAACGAAGTCGGGTGGTTGCGGGTCAGCGACGCCGCGAACCTCGAATTGGTCCTGCAGCGGACCGGCACCAACATGGTGGTCCTGGCGTTGCCCGCCGCGGTTGCCCAGGACGTTTGTGACAGGGTCATCAATGCCGGCATCCGCAGCATCCTCAGTTTCGCCCCCGTGCTACTCCAAGTCCCGCCGCACGTGAACCTGCGCAAAGTGGACATGGCCACCGAACTGCAGATCCTCGCCTATCACGCACAACGGGCGCAGACCCCGGGCCAGGCGCTCTAGGGCCAAGCCGGGACTGCGCCCGTGTTCGCGTTCTTTCCAGGCTTCGAGGATGCCTAGCGGCCGTACGGACCCTGTCCGTAGGGGTTGGCGAATGGTTGCGCTTTCCGGAAGTACGGTGCAGAGCCCGGCAGGTACAGCAGGACGATCGCGGCGACGCCCAAGAGGATCGTGATGGTGCCCAATCCGAGCTGCGTTAGTCCAAACAGCGAAAGAGCGGCGAAAACGGTCCCAAGGATGCGGGCCCAGTTCTTGCCCTTGCGCACCTTGAACGCAACCAGGGCGTAGAGCCCGGCGAAGATCACTGAGAAAATGACGGTGACGGTGGTGATGATGCCAATAATGCTGCTGGTGTCCACGCCGGAGGTACTGGTGCCGCGAGCGGACAGGGCTTGGTCGATCATGCTCTTGCCCTCAGGGGAGTTGAAGACCGCTATTTCGAACGGAATTCCGATCAGCGTCAGGACGCCGGCCGCGATGATGAGCCAGAAGGAGATGTTCACGAGCTGAGGCAGGCCGGACGTCTGGGCCGGCATTTGGCTCGGCCACGGGGCCCCCTGGCCGTACTGTCCACCCTGGCCATATTGGGGCGCGGACGGCTGTCCGCCTTGGCCGTACGGTGCACCTTGACCGTATGGAGCACCCTGGCCATATTGGGGAGCCGACGGCTGGCCAAATTGGGGAGCCTGCTGGCCGTATTGGGGCTGGCCCGAGGACTGCTGGCCGTATGGCGACTGCTGGCCGTACTGCGGGGCCTGCTGCCCGTACTGGGGTGCTTGTTGCCCATACTGGGGAGCTTGCTGGCCGTACTGCGGGGCGGAAGGTTGCCCGTTCTGCGGAGTCTGTTGCCCATTCTGCGGTGCCTGTTGGCCGTATTTCGGCTGCTCGGGCTCAGGGTTCTCGCCCGGAGTGGACGGCGGATACGGAGGGGTGCTCATGGCATTCCTTTGCATGTCGACTGCAGATACGGCTGCCGGGTGCACGTGCCCTGCCCCCAGCTCGGCTTAAGTCCACCGTACCCCGGGGGCAGAGCACGCGGGCGGATTCGTGCAAAGAATTCTGCCTGCGTGGGGAAGGGACCGGATATGGCGCCCTCCGCAGGCGCCTGACTACGCCCGGCCGCGCCCGCAGAGGGTCAAAGACCTCAACGATATTTAGGAATAAGGAAGGCCGCGGCGTCCCCCGAGGGACTTGCCGCGGCCTTCAGCTTGAGCTCCGTGCTTGTTACAGGACGTACTTACTTTAGGAAGTGCTTGCTACTGGAAGTGCTTCCTCGACTCGGGAAGCCACATGAGGACGGCGGCCGCCACGGCGGCAGCGGATCCGATGAAGCTCAGGTTGCCCGTGACCATTTGGCCGAAGAGTCCGATGAGGGCGAAGGCGCCAAGTACGGTGAGGACGATCCGGGCCCAGCGGGCACCTTCCTTCAATCGGACGGCGCAGAAAACGTAAAACGCGGCGAAGATGATTCCGAAGACCAGGCCAGTGATCGCGGCACCGATGAACACTCCGCCGAACTGGCCGGAAATGATGCCGACGTTCACGATGCTGAGCAGGATGCCCAAGACAGCGGCTGCAATCCAGAGCCAGTAGGAAATCGTCAATTGCTGCGGGACTCCGGTGGTGTCGCGGAAGCGCTGGGCGATGTTGTTGAAGTCGAGGCCGAAAGTGTTCCTCGCAGGTGCTGCGTAGCCGAGTCCAGCGGGAGGCGTGTTGTCACGGCCCGAGAGGGGGACGCCATAAGCTGCCTGCGCGCTACCGGGTGCCGGTTGCTCGTACGACGGCGGTGCCTGGTAGGACGGTGGAGCCTGGTACGACGGAGGTGCTTGGTATTCCTGCGGAGGTTGGTAACCCGCAGGAGGGACATTGCCGGGCTGCTGAGGCTGTGGAGCTTCGTTTGGGTTACTCATGGCTTCACTGTAGACCTGAGGTTTAAGGATTCCTAGGAAATTCTTGGCCAATTCGCTGCTAAGCATCGGGTTTTAGGCGAACAATTGGCGGGTGATTCCGCAAGAGACGAAATGGCGCCTTCGAGGCTGCACACTGCTTGGTGTGCTCCCCCGAAGGCGCCATTCAGCTGCGGCTTCGGCTAGCCGGCCGGTCGAGCGGGACTTAGGCCGCAGGTGCGATGAAGGCCAGTTCGAGGTTGATGACAACCTTGTCGCTGACCAGCACGCCGCCGGCTTCGAGTACTGCGTTCCAGGTGAGGCCGAATTCCTTGCGGCTGATGGTGGTTTCGCCGGAAACGCCCGCGCGGGTGTTGCCGAAGGGGTCAACGGCCACGCCGTTGAATTCGGTCTCGATGGCGACCTCTTTGGTAACGCCCTTGATGGTCAGGTCGCCGACGAGGTCGAAGCTGTCGCCGTTGGCCTTGACGTGGCGCGAGACGAAGGTGATCTCCGGGAACTTCTCCACGTCGAAGAAGTCCTCGCCCTTGACGTGGCCGTCGCGGTTGACGTCGCCCGAGTTGAAGCTGTTGGTCTGGATGCTGGCGTTGACCTTCGATTCGGCGAGGCTGCCGCCCAGTTCAAGGGTGGCTTCGGCTTCGGTGAACTGGCCGCGGACCTTGCTGATGCCGGCGTGGCGGACGGTGAAGCCGATCTCGCTGTGGGAGTTGTCGAGGGTCCAGGTTCCGGTGGTTACGTTGGCGGGAAGAGTCATGGCGTTCTCCTAAGGAAGGTGTGGTTCTAGCTTCGTCGGACGTTCGGCTTCGCTTTGGTTGAAGTGTCAACCGAACCTTGTGTCCAGTATAAACATGCAAATGCATCTTTTATTCCACCTTCAGGGAACTTTTACGTGAAAGTTTCGGTTCTACGAAACGTAGAAGATTTCAGATCGACCGCCTTCTTTGAGAAACTGGTAAACATGCCCCAAGCAACTGTCCATCTGCTCCGCCATGGCGAGGTCTTCAATCCCGACGCCGTTTTGTACGGTCGGTTGCCTGAGTTCCACCTCTCCGACCGCGGCCGCCAGATGGCGCAGATGCTCGCGGACCACTTCGCCGCACGGGCCGCACAGGGCGCCAACATCGTCTACCTCGCTTCCTCGCCGCTCACTCGGGCACAGGAAACCGCGCTGCCTACGTCCCAGGCGCTGAACCTCAGCATCCACACGGAGCCGAGGATCATCGAGGCCGAAAACCACTTCCAGGGACTGCACGCCACCATTTCCGAGTTCATCAAGCCCAAGCACTGGTTCGAATACCGCAATCCGCTCCGCCCGTCCTGGGGCGAGCCGTACAAGGAGCAGGCCGCCCGGGTGCGTGCCGCCGTCGACGACGCCCGCTTGAAGGCGATTGAGCTTGGCGGCGATGGCGCCGAGGCCATCCTCGTGAGCCACCAGCTCCCCATTTACGCCACCCGGCTCGCCGCCGAAGGCCGGCCGCTTTGGCATGACCCCCGCAAGCGCCAATGCACCCTCACCTCACTGACGTCGTTGGTGTTCGACGACGGCGGCAAGGTTGCGCGGGTCGACTACACCGAACCTGCCGCTGTGCTGCTGCCCGGCGCCGCGAGTACGCCCGGAGCATGACGATGGACCGAAACGCCAACCGCAAGACCATGAATTCTGCCCTGACATCGCGCCGCAGCATCCTCGCCGCCGGGGGAGCGGCGATTGCCGCGCTCACCGTCGGGCTGTCCGGGTGTGCCCAGGAGGACGACCTCGCGAAGCAGGCGAAGGCCGGCGACAACAAGAACTACGTCGCAGGAGACGGCTCAGTGACCGAGTTTGCCAAGGCCGACCGCAAGGCGCCGGTGAACATCAAAGGCACGCTGTTCGACGGCACCGCGGTGACTCCGCAGGACTTCGTGGGCAAGGTGACTGTCCTCAACTTCTGGTTTGCCGCGTGCGCGCCGTGCCGGGTCGAAGCGCCGCTCCTGGAGCAGCTTCACCAGGAGTTCAAGCCCCAGGGCGTCCAGTTTTACGGCGTAAACCTCCGGGACGAGAAAGCCACGGCCGACGCGTTCGACAAGACCTTCAACCTCAGCTACCCCAGCTTCAATGACCAGGACGGAGCCGTGCTGTTGTCCGTGTCCGGCATCGTCCCGCCGGGAGCGGTGCCCACCACGTTGGTGCTCGACAAGGAAGGCAAGGTTGCCTCCCGCGTCCTGGGCGAAATCGAAAAGGGCACCCTGAAGGCGCTCATTACCTCAGCGGTTGCCGAGTAGGTGCCTGGACAACGTGAATAGCCCCTTTGCCGAGACCATCCTGAGCGGATCCTTGCTGCTGGCCATCCCCGTGGCCTTGCTGGCGGGTTTCGTGTCATTCCTCTCGCCCTGCGTCCTTCCCCTGGTTCCCGGGTACCTCGGCTACGTGACCGGGCTGACCGGCGTCGACCTCCAGAAACAGAAGCGCGGGCGCATGCTTGCCGGAATCGGACTCTTCGTCCTCGGTTTCTCCGTGGTCTTCGTCCTGTTCGGCGGCGCGTTCGGCCAGTTGGGCACCCTCATCACGGGCCGGCAGAATACGTGGATCACCCAAATACTGGGCCTCTTGGTGATCATCATGGGCGTGGTTTTCCTGGGCGGTTTCGGGTGGTTGCAGCGCGACGCCAAGATCCACGCCAAGCCGCCGGCCGGGTTGTGGGGTGCGCCTTTGCTGGGGATCACCTTCGGCCTCGGCTGGGCGCCATGTATCGGCCCCACCTATTCAGCTGTCCAGTTGCTGAGCCTTTCCGGCGGGTCGTCCGCCACGAAAGGCGCCCTGCTGGCGTTTGTCTACAGCCTGGGCCTGGGCATTCCGTTCCTCCTGATCGCCATCGCAGTACGCAGGGGGATAGGCGTCCTGTCCTTCTTCCGCAAGCACCGCCTGGCCATCCAGAGGGTCGGCGGGGGCATCCTGATCCTTCTGGGGCTCTTGATGGCCACCGGATTGTGGAGCGCCTGGGTCACCGAATTGCAGTACTGGTTCCAAACCGATGTGAAGTTGCCGATCTGATGAGCGAGCCTGTGCAAGGTAAAGAGAATTCCACCACGTCCGCCACGAAACTGGACGGCGGCGAAGCCACCGGCAAAACCGCAGCCAAACCCGCCAAGGACAAGGCGAAAACCAAGGCCGACAAAGCCGCGGCGAAGGCAGTGGACAAGGCCAAGGCCGAGGCGGCATTGCCGATCCTTGGCATCAAGGGCATGCTGCGTTGGGCGTGGACCCAGCTGACCAGCATGCGCACGGCGTTGTTCCTCCTGCTCCTGCTGGCGGTCGCCGCCGTTCCGGGTTCGTTGTTCCCGCAGCGGCCCGCGAACCCCGCAATCGTCACGCAGTACATCCAGGACCACCCGGACTACGGGAAGATCCTGGATTCCGTGCAGCTGTACGATGTCTACTCGTCGGTCTGGTTCTCGGCTATCTACATCCTGCTGTTTATCTCCTTGATCGGTTGCGTGACGCCTCGAGCCATCGCACACTACAAGGCCATGCGCTCCCAGCCGCCGCGGACGCCCAAGCGGTTGTCGCGACTCCCGGAGTACGGAACCCTTGTGCTGCCCGCCGACGCCGGGATCCCGGCGTCGAAGGCTATCCAGGACGCAGCCGCGCTGCTCAAGAAGCGCGGCTACCGCGTGGAAGTACGCGACCTCGACGGCGCGCTGCCGTCCTTGGGTGCCGAACGCGGCTTCCTCAAGGAAGTGGGAAACCTGGTCTTCCACACGTCGTTGATCGGTGTCCTGGTTTCTGTCGCGGTCGGCGGGCTGTTCGGGTACAGCGGCCAGCGCATCCTGGTGGAAGGCGACACGTTCGTGAACACGCTGGTCGGCTATGACCAGTTCAGTCCCGGAACCAACTTCCAAAGCAGCTGGCTGGAACCCTACTCAATCCAGCTGAACAAGTTCGATGCTACGTTCGACCGCGAATCGCCGTCCCACTTCGGCCAACCGATCGACTACACCGCCGCGGTCACCACGAAGGAATCTCCCAACGCGGCGGCCAAGCAGCAAACCCTCAAGGTCAACGATCCCGTGATGCTCGGCGACACCAGCATCTACCTGACGGGTAACGGCTACGCCCCGATGGTCACCGTTCGCGATGGTGCGGGAAACGTTGCGTTGCAAGGTCCCGTGGTAGCCAAGCTGCAGGGTGACAATTACTACTCTTCGGTGGTCATCAAGGTTCCCGACGCCAAGCCCGATCAGCTTGGCTTCGCGGGCTTCTTCCTGCCCACCGCGATGGAGACGGACCAGGGTGTGTCTTACAGCGGCGATCCCGAACTCGTCAACCCGCAGTTGAACCTCAACTCGTATTATGGCGACCTCGGGCTGAACAACGGTGCCCCGCAGAACGTCTTCGAGCTCGATGTTTCCAAGCTGACTCCGCTCAATGGCCGCGGCCTGGCCCAGAAGGCCATCGCGCTCGCTCCAGGCGGCACCTACACCCTGCCGGGCGGCAAGGGCAGCATCACGTTCGACGGCGTCAAGAAGTACATAGGTATCGACATCCACCACAACCCGGGCCAGTCCGGCGCCCTGGTGTTCGCCCTGCTCGCCGTCGCAGGCCTGCTGCTTTCGCTGTTCCTCAACCGCCGACGTGTTTGGGTGCGGACGGGAACCCACGAGGATGGGCGCACAATGGTGGAGTACGGCCTCCTTGCCCGTGGTGAAGACCATAGGCTTGCTGGAGAGGCGGCCGCGATCCGCGAACAGCTCCACCGTGAATGGTTCTCTTCCGACGAGCAACCCACCGACACCGTTTCTTCCTCAACCTCGAAGGACCAGTAATGCTCCCCATCAACGAAACCATGGGCCAATACAGCGAGCTGTTCATGCTGCTCGCGGCCGGCACGTACACGGTGGCGTTCATCGCTTTCGCGTGGGACCTCGCCAAGAGCAGCAAGACGCTGCGCGCGGTAGACCTCAAGGCGGCCTCGGCCGCTTCGTCGGTCGCCGTCGAGGCCAAGGTTCCGGTTGCGGCGGGCCGGGCCGGTGGCAACGACGTCGGCGGGCCGGCCGGCCGTGCCGAGCGTCCGACGTCGGCCGTTGCTTCCGTCAGCCAGACCGCGGGCGGCGACATGAAGTACGCCGCTGAGCGCCGCGTTCCTGCCCGTGTGGCGGTGGCAGTCGCCATCATCGGTGTGGCGATCCATGGCGCCGGCGTGATCACGCGCGCGATCGGCGCGGGCCGTGTGCCGTGGGGCAACATGTACGAGTTCCTGACCACGGGTGCGTTCCTGGTGGTCGCGGTGTTCCTTCTCTCGCTCATCCGCCGCGACCTGCGGTTCCTGGGCACCTTCGTCTTCGGCCTGGCCATCATCATGATGGTGGCCGCGTCCGTGACTTACTGGACCCCGGTAGGTCACCTGGTTCCGGCACTCCAAAGCTACTGGCTGGTCATCCACGTCTCCATCGCCGTGATGTCCGCGTCCCTGTTCACCTTGACGTTTGCCATGTCAGCCCTGCAGTTGCTGCAATCGCATCGGCAGAAAACCTTGGCGGCCGGCGGTGTGGACAAACTGGGCTTCATGCGGCTGGTCCCCAACGCCCTGAGCTTGGAAAACCTGTCCTACCGCATCAACACCGTGGGATTCGTGGGCTGGACCTTCACCCTCATGTTCGGCGCCATCTGGGCCGAGAAAGCCTGGGGTCGCTTCTGGGGCTGGGACACCAAGGAAGTCTGGACCTTCGTGATCTGGGTGGTCTACGCGGGCTACTTGCACGCCCGTGCCACCCGCGGCTGGACGGGAACCCGCGCGGCGTGGCTGTCGATTACGGGCTACCTGTGCGTGATCTTCAACTTCACGGTCGTCAATGTGTTCTTCAACGGTTTGCACTCGTACTCGGGGCTGCCGTCCTAGGCTTCCGGGTCTCCGGCAGGCCGTGTTCCTGACCCTTTTTGAGCAAAGAACGACGGCGACACTCCGCTTTGGTGGGTGTCGCCGTCGTTCTCGTTTCAAAAAAGGTCAGGAAAAAGCGCTAGTTGCTGACGTCGCCGCTGTCCTCGGCGTTTTTGCCGTCCTTGAGCTTGCGTTCCTTGGCATCGAGCTCGGCCTTGAGCTTCTTGAGCCGCTCGGCTTCGGCCTGGTTGCGACGGCGGGCCTCAAGGTTCCGCAGGAACTCGGGGTCGTCGTCGGGAGCCGTTGTGTGGCTCACCGGCTGGGCGTACGAGCGGTTGGCGTAGGGGCGGCCCAGGAGGAACCACAAGACGGTACCGAGGATCGGCAGCAGGAAAACGACGAGGAACCACGCCGTTTTTGAAATTGCGCGAGTCTCGCGGCGGTCCGTGCGGATGACGTCCACCAGGCCATAAACGTACACGAGCAAGACGACCACAACGGCAACTACGCGGAGCATAACGTCAAGTCTAGTCGCCGGAGCTGATGGCGGTAGTTCCACCATCAGGGTGCAGTCAGGCTGTGACGGTAAACTTGCCTGGTGCCTTTCATTAAGTACTCCCTGATCCGCCTTGCGCTCTTCCTGCCGCTCTTCGTGGTGTTCGCACTCCTGCAGACCGGTTTGTTGCTGGCGGCGATTTACGCTGGGCTGATAGCTTTCGCCATCAGTTTCCTGTTCTTCAAGAAGCAGCGCGACGACGCCACAGCATCAATGCGCGAGCGCTTCTCCGGCCGGGCCAAGCCGATCCGCTCCGCGCTGGAGATCGAAGACGCCGATATCGAAGACCGGCTGGTGGATGAAAACCCCGAGGTCAAGGTGGAAAACGACCGCCGCCCCAAGGACCGCCGCCCGAAGGAAGCCTAGGCTCGAGTCCCCTGGGACCGCCAGCGGGCGTTCTAGAAGCCGTGGCTCAGCACAAGGCCGAGGGAGAACAGCACGCTGAATCCAAGGTTGATCAGGCCGGTCTGCTTGAGCACAGGGATGAGGCTTTTGCGCTTGCGTCCATTGACCATGAGCCATGCCGGCATGAGGCAGGCCGGGATCAGCAGGAGCACGATCAGCATCCACGGCCTGGTGGGTGCCAGGACGACGACCAGCAAGATCGCCACTGCCAACATCAGGACGTAGCTTTCGCGGGCGTGACGGTCGCCGAGCCGTACAGCCAGGGTCCGTTTGCCTGCGGCGGTGTCGGTCGGGATGTCCCTGACGTTGTTTGCCATGAGCAAGGCGCAGGCGATCAGTCCGGTTCCGATCGCACCGATGACGGCCGGGAGGCTCACCTGTCCGGCCTGGGTGTACGTGGTGCCGAGCGTTGCCACGAGGCCGAAGAAGACGAACACGAAGAGGTCGCCCAGGCCCATGTAGCCGTACGGGTTCTTACCTCCGGTGTACCCCCAGGCGGCGAGGACGCAGCCGACGCCAACCAGGATCAGCCACCACGCCTGGGTGATGATCACCAAGGCCAAACCGAAGGCCATCGCCAAGCCAAAGGCGGCGAACGCGGCCCATTTGACGTGTTCCGGCCGGGCCACGCCCGAACCGACCAGCCGCAGCGGTCCCACGCGGTCCTCGTCGGTGCCACGAATGCCGTCGGAGTAGTCGTTGGCGTAGTTGACGCCGATTTGGAGGAGGAGCGCCACCAACGCGGCGAGGATGGCGTTCAGGATCCTGAAGGACTGCAGTTCATAGGCGGCCGCGGTGCCGATCAGCACCGGCGCGATCGCCGCCGGCAGTGTGCGCAATCGGGCGCCTTGGATCCATTGTGCAGCTGTTGCCACGTTGAGTACCTCGTGTTGATTCGCAGGGTGTTCGCGTTGGGGGCGAAGGTTGTTGACGCAGGTGAGAACTTATCTATTCTCCCTGATGCACCTCGGTGAGAAGTTCGATCATGGCCAGGCGGTCGGGTTTGCCGTTGGGAAGCATGATGAGCCCGTCGGTGGTCAGGATGGTCTTGGGGGCGAGGGTGCCGAGCACGTCCTGGCTGCGGGCCTTGTAATTTTCGATGCTTTCGGCGGAGCTGTCCTCGACCGCGACGTAAGCCGCCACAGCTTGGCCCCATTCACGGGAAGGCACGCCGGCCACGAAAGCCGCCGTGACGCCGTCGAGCTTTTCCAGCTCTGCCTGGATGAACGCGGCGGAGGCTTTGACGCCGCCGGTGACGATGACGTCGTCGGCGCGGCCGAGCACGGTGAGGGTGCCATCGGCGCCGAGCTCGCCGAGGTCGTTGGTCCGGTACCAGCGGACGCCGTCTTCTTCGAAGAAAGCGTCTGCACTCGCCTCAGGCGCGTCCAAGTAGCCCGAAGCCACGGTATCGCCGCCCAAAAGGATGCGGCCGTCGTCGTCGATCCGCACTTGGACGCCTTCCAGCGGGGTGCCGTCGTACACGCAGCCGCCGCACGTCTCGGCGGAGCCGTAGGTGCTCACCACCTTGAGTCCGGCGTTGTTGGCGGCACCCAGAAGGGCCGCTGACGCGGGCGCGCCGCCGAGGAGGATGCCGTTGAAGCGCCGGAGAACCGCGAGCGTTTCGGGTGAGGGCGAGTCGAGGAGCCGCTGCAATTGGGTGGGTACCAATGCCGTGAAACGGGTAGTGTCCGTGAGTTCTTCCGCCGCCGAGGTGAAAGCTTCCGGGGTGAAGCCGCCCGAAAGGTCCATGACCCAGGGCCGTGTACCGGCGAAAAGTGAACGCACCAGCACCTGGACGCCGGCGACAAACTGCAACGGGAGGGCAAGGAGCCACTGCCCTTCGCCCCGGAGTGCCATGGCCGTGGCCATCGACGAGGCGGCGAGCTCCTCCACGCCAAGCACCGTGGCCTTGGGCGTGCCGGTGGAACCGGACGTGCGGACCACTACTGCGGCGCCTTCGAAACCGGGGGTCGGGACCGCGACGGCGTGCGGTGAGCCGTCTGCGGAGACGATGATTTCGACGGCGGGACCCTCACCGTGGAGGGCTGCGGCGAGGGCTTTGAGAACGGGATCGATGTCCATGGCGAATCTCCTAGAAGTAGTAGGGGAAGCTGGACCAGTCCGGATCGCGCTTTTCGAGGAAGGCTTCCTTGCCCTCCACGGCTTCGTCCGTCATGTAAGCCAGGCGCGTCGCCTCGCCCGCGAAAACCTGTTGGCCGGCCAGGCCGTCGTCGGCCAGGTTGAAGGCGAACTTCAGCATCCGGATGGCCTGGGGAGACTGCCGGGCGATATCCGCGGCGTACTCCAAGGCAACTTCCTCAAGCCGTTCGTGGTCCACGGCTTCGTTGACCGCGCCCATGCGGACCATGTCCTCCGCGGAATATTCGCGCGCGAGGAAGAAGATCTCGCGCGCGGCTTTCTGCCCGATCTGGCGCGCGAGCAACGCTGAGCCGTATCCGGCATCGAAACTGCCCACGGTGGCGTCCGTCTGCTTGAACTTGCCGTACTCGCGGGACGCGATGGTGAGGTCCGAGACGACGTGCAGCGAGTGCCCGCCGCCCGCGGCCCAACCGTTGACGACGGCGATGACCACCTTGGGCATGGTCCGCATGAGCCGCTGGACCTCCAGGATGTGTAGCCGGCCGGCGCGGGCGGGGTCGATGGTTTCCTGTGTCTCGCCGTCGGCGTACCGGTACCCGTCCCTGCCGCGGATCCGCTGGTCCCCGCCGGAACAGAACGAGTGGCCGCCGTCCTTGGGGGAGGGGCCGTTGCCCGTCAGCAGGACCGTGGCGACATCCGGCGTCATCCGGGCGTGGTCCATGGCGCGGTAGAGCTCGTCCACGGTGCCCGGACGGAAGGCATTGCGGACTTCCGGGCGGTTGAACGCGATCCGGACCGTGGGTAGGTCGCGCTTCACGGAGCCGTCGGCATTGCGTTCCACTTGCCGGTGGTAGGTCATGTCCTGGAAGTCGTCGAAACCGGATACTGTGCGCCAGCGCGAGGGGTCGAAGACGTCGGAGACCTTGGCGGGGAAGTCGGTGTTCACCCTCCGAGTCTAGTAATCCGCTCAGCTGATGCAGAACTCGTTGCCCTCGGGGTCGGCCATGGTGTGCCATTCGTGTGGTCCCTGGCCCGCCGTCCACAAGTGTTTGGCGCCGCGTGCCTCCAAGGCCGCGCGGACCACGTCCTTGTCCTGCCCTGCGAGCCGGACGTCCAAATGGATGCGGTTCTTGGTGGACTTGCCCTCCGGAACGGCTTGGAACAGCACCCGCTTGCCGGTCGCCTTGTCCTGGTCTTCCGAGGGGATGATGGCCGCCCCGGTTTTCCACACGAGCTTGCCGTTGTGCGTGGTGGTTTCTTCATCGGTGGCGAAGCCTTGCTCGACCATCGACCGGATGAACGCCTCATCCTGCGGCTCCACCACCCACTCCAGCGTTTCGGCCCACCAATCGGCGAGCGTGTGGGGATCGTTGCAGTCGACTACTACCTGAAAGTTCAGTGCCATGCACCGAACGTACGACGACGGCGCGTGGCCGCGGAAGTGCCTTGCGGCCAGGTTTTGTCCGGGTTGCTGGAGTTAACGGTGTTGCCGAAGTTAACCGCCCAGGAGCTGTTGCGGCACCACGTAGATTAGGACGACGGCCAGCAGGTTCTTGGAAGCGTGGATGAAGTAGGAGAACATCACGTTCTTGCCGGTCCAGACGTACGCGGCCACGAGGATCCCGCCCATGCCCAAGTAGGGGGCGAGGGCGGGGAGTACCAGTCCTTCGCGTCCCACAACGTGGACGGCCGCGAAGCACGCCACGGACAACGCGCAACAGAGCCAGATGTTGACGTGCCGCGATAACTTGCCGATGAGCAGGTGCCGGAACAGGTATTCCTCGACGAAGGGTCCCAGCACCACCAGGAGGGGCACCACGTACCATGGCGGCAATTGTTGGACGAGCGACTGGAGGCCAAGCTGGTTTTGCGATGCCCTCGCTGAGCCGGTCAAGCTCACCAGGATGGCGCTCAGAACCAGCATCGCCACGATCGATACGGGAATCATGGCCACGGTGAACCACGGCCTCGTGGCAAGAATGCGCATGTCCCGTGCGATCACGCGCCACGCGGCGGCAACCGCGAACAGCCCGACCGAAACGTAAAAGGCGACATTGACGGCGAAAACGGCCGTGGCGGCGTCGGGAATGGCTTGGCGTACCAGGTTGGTGACCGGCGCCGGCGCTGCAGTGAGGACGGCCGCCAGCACGACGTAGAGCCCGAACGCCACGGCGTCCAGGGCCGAGAAACGGTACAGCCTTCCAGCTGGCGGAATGGTGCCCATGTGACCAGCCTAATCCCCGGCGCGGGGTGCTCCTGTTGCCCCCGTCACGTCATGGTCAAATCACCGGCTAGAATGGATCTGCCGGATTTACCTTCGACGCTTCCGTAGTTTCGCTATTGATTCGACGCGCCAACAGGCCGAAAGCTCGAATTGCATCGATCCCCGTGAAGCCAGGATCCGGCATCTCCTCAACCCACAAGGAACAGCTGTGCCTCAAAACAACACAACCGACCTTCAGCGCGAGCCGGGAACCCTGGCAGCGCCCAGCACAATCACAACTTCCGAAAACCTCAGCACTTCCGAAAACCTCAGCGCCGAGGGTTATCAGAAGACCCTGAGCCGCAGGCACGTGACCATGATCGCGATGGGCGGCGCGATCGGCGTCGGCTTGTTCATGGGTGCCGGCGGGCGCCTGGCTTCCACGGGGCCGGCGTTGATTTTCTCCTATGCCATTGCCGGGGTCATCGCTTATTTGTTGATGCGGGCGCTGGGTGAGCTGATCATGTACCGCCAGACCTCGGGTTCCTTTGTCAGCTACGCGGGGGAAATGTTCGGCAGGAAGGGCGCCTACCTGTCGGGGTGGATGTATTTCATCAACTGGGCCATGACGGGCATCGCCGAGCTGATCGCGATCGGCCTGTACTTCCAGTTCTTCTTCCCGAACGTGCCCGTGGAGGCGTCCGCGATCGCCGCGCTGGTGCTGCTGGTGGCCGTGAACCTGTTCAGCGTCAAGGCCTTCGGTGAGTTCGAATTCTGGGCCTCCTGCCTGAAGGTCGCGGCGATCCTGATCTTCCTGGTGGTGGGCACGTTCATGGTGGTCACGAACGCGCAGGTCGGTGGCGGCCACGCGTCACCCACCAACCTGTTCGCCGCGGACGGGGGGATGTTCCCCAAGGGCGGGCTGGTGATGATTCTGGTGCTCAACGCGGTGATTTTCGCGTACAACGCGATTGAGCTGGTCGGCATCACGGCCGGTGAGATGCAGAACCCGGAACGTGAGGTGCCCAAGGCGATCCGCGCCGTCGTGATCCGCATCGTGGTGTTCTACGTCGGTTCCGTGACGCTGCTGGCGATGCTGCTGCCCTCGGACCAGTACCACGCGGGCACCTCGCCGTTCGTGACCGTGTTCGGGCAGATGGGCCTGCCGTGGATGGGTGATGTGATGAACATGATCGTGATCACCGCTGCGCTGTCCTCGTGCAATTCGGGGCTGTATTCGATCGGGCGGATTTTCCGCACGATGGCGAACAATGGACATGCTCCGCAGTGGCTGACGAAGATGTCCACCCGGCACGTGCCGTACGCGGCGATCCTGGCCATCGGGGCCGTGTATCTGGTGGGGATCCTGCTGAACATCTGGCTGGGCGGTTCGCACGCGTTCGACCTGGCGCTGAACACGGCCTCCATCGGGGTAATCTTCACCTGGGGTTCGATCTTCGCGAGCCAGATCGCTTTGCGGAAGAAGAAGGGCCTCGTTTCGTCCCTGCCGATGCCGGGTTCGCCGTGGACCAGCTGGGCCGGGCTGGTCGCGCTTCTGGCCATCACGGTGCTGATCGGCATGGACACCATGACCGACAAGGCCACCGGCGAGGTCTTCCTCCTGGGCCTGTGGACGCTCGCGACCATCCCGTTCTTCGCCCTGGTCCTGTGGCTGGGCTGGCAGAAGGTCAAGAACAACGAACCCAAGAGCGAACTCTTCAGCTAACCCTGTGGGAATCCCGGACGCGAACTCGCTGGAACGGTGCCGGCTCGCCCGAACCTTTCGGCGACCCGGTCGCGTTCCGGCGATCTCGACAAAGGCGCTCTGCTTAGTCCCTCAAGTACCTGGCGAAATGCTCCTCGATCCGCTGCCACGCCTCCGGGGCGGCGGTCGGATCGGGCTTGATGCCCATCACACGCATGAGCGGCCGCAGTGCCCGGGGGCCAACCGGGACGTCGTTCATGAAGGCGTGGCCCGCCGTCGGGAATTCCTTGATGTCGTTCTCGATCCCGAGTTTCGTGAGGACTCCCTCCAGCTTCCCGGCCGCACCGGCGAGGGTCTTGTCCATTCCCCCGTAGTTGCCCACCACCGGGCAGGCGCCTGCCAGTGCGTCCTCGGGATCCTGCGGTAGGCGGCCGTAGTTCACTGAGGCGGCATCGAAGTTGTCGCGGGCCGCGAGCAGCGCGAATCCGCCTCCCATGCAAAATCCGATCACGCCCAGTTTGCCCGTGCATTTGGGGTTGCTGCGCAGCCAGGCCTGCGCCGTCGAGATATCCGTGAATGCGCGGCCGGTGCCCGACGCCATGGACCGCATGGTCGCCACGAGGCAGCGCCTCGCACCGCCGTCGCTGAAGAGGTCGACGGCGAGGGTCAAGTAGCCCGCGGAAGCGAGCCGGTCCGCGTGGCGGCGCATGACGTCGTCGAGCCCGAAGGCTTCATGGACAAGCACGACGCCGGGAAACGGCCCGTCGCCGCGGGGCTCGGCCAAGTACCCATGGAGTGCGAGTGAGCCGCCCGCGGCCTTGCTTTCGGTACTGAGGTCGATGTTCGCCATGGGGTCCTTTCGGTGGCGGGTCCGGTTGCCGGTCAAGGGCCAGTTTTTGCCATCCGGCCCGGGCACGCAAGGGGCGGCTGCCGTTGTCGGGGGTCGCGGTTAGGCTCGATGCATGGACTTCAGCACCACACCCAGCCAGCACGTCGGCCCGCGTCCGGAAACGGGCAGGCCAGCCACCTCGGAAGCCGCAGCGAAAGCGCGGGTGCTCTGATGGCGGCCGCGAAGGTAACCGCGCCCCGGATTTCGCCCATCACACTCGACGAACTTCGTGACGAAACCTCGCCGGATTTCCAGCGCGGCGAACGTTACGACGGCATCCGGTTCAACCAAGCCGCCGCTGATGGAGCGGAATTGAGTGGCGCCGACTTCATCGAATGCGAATTCAACGGCGTGTCCTTCAACGAGGCCCAGTTGCGGGGTGCCACGTTCCGCGACTGCATCCTGAACGAGCCCTATGCCCCCGTGTTCCCGGCCGCACGCACGTCCTGGCGCGAAGTGGAGATCAGCAATCCGCGTTGGGGCTCGGCGGAAATGTATGAGGGCTCCTGGCACTCGGTCAGGATCGACGGCGGCAAGCTGGACTTCCTGAACCTGCGCGGATCCAAGATGATGGACGTCCAGATCACAGGCTGCATCATCAATGAACTCGATCTGGGGGCCTGCACGGCCACGCGCGTCGTGCTGAAGGAATGCACCATCGGCACCTTGGATGTCTCCGGGGCGAAGCTCAAGGATGTGGACCTGCGCGGCTCGGATTTCCGGACGATCAACGGGATCGGAGGCTTGTCCGGGGTTGTGGTTGACGACTACCAGCTCAGCTTGTTGGCACCCTTGTTGGCCGGCCATTTGGGAATCCGGGTGGTGTGAGCGGATAGCCGGAGCCGCCCGGCACTGTTGACCACCGGGCGGCTCCGTGTAATCTTTATAGAACGAACGGTCGGTAAATTATTCAGCCGGCCCCATTCCCTTCGCGAAGGATGTTCCCATGGTCGAGGCTTTTCTTGTTGGCGGTGCCCGCACCCCTGTAGGCCGTTACGGCGGCGCGCTTTCAGCCGTCAGGCCGGACGACCTCGCAGCCCTCGTGGTCCGTGAAGCCGTGGAACGGGCGGGCATTGATCCCGATGCCATCGACGAGGTCATCCTGGGCAACGCCAATGGCGCCGGTGAGGAAAACCGCAACGTTGCCCGCATGGCAACCCTCCTCGCCGGACTGCCCCTCCACATTCCGGGCATCACGGTCAACCGGCTCTGTGCCTCGGGCATGAGCGCCATCACGATGGCCAGCCACATGATCAAGGCCGGTGCCGCGGACATCGTCGTCGCGGGCGGCGTGGAGTCCATGAGCCGTGCGCCCTGGGTCCAGGAGAAGCCTGCCACGGCCTTCGCCAAGCCCGGCCAGATTTTCGATACCTCCATCGGATGGCGGTTCGCCAACCCGCTCTTCACCAAAGGTGAGCTTTCCCGCGACGGCAAGATGACCTTCTCGATGCCTGAAACCGCCGAAGAAGTGGCGAGGGTAGACGGAATAACCCGCGAGGACGCCGACGCCTTCGCGGTTCGCTCACACGAACGAGCACTCGCCGCCATCGCCGCGGGCCGCTTCAAGGACGAAATCGTGCCCGTCACCGTGAAAACGCGGAAGGGCGAAACGGTTGTGGACACGGACGAAGGGCCACGGGAAGGGACCACCATGGAGGTCCTCGCCGGACTCCGGCCCGTCGTTCCGGGCGGTTCTGTTGTCACGGCCGGCAATTCGTCCTCGCTCAATGACGGCGCGTCCGCAATTATCGTCGCCTCCGAGGCCGCGATCGAGAAATTCGGCCTCGTGCCGCGTGCACGCATTATCGACGGCGGCTCGGCCGGTTGTGAGCCGGAAATCATGGGCATCGGCCCGGTTCCGGCCACGCAGAAGATCCTGGCCAGGTCCGGCCTTACGGTCGGCGACCTTGGCGCCGTCGAACTCAATGAAGCCTTCGCGACGCAATCGCTCGCGACCATGCGGCGGTTGGGCCTGGACGCGGGCATCGTCAACAACGACGGCGGCGCTATCGCTTTGGGGCATCCGCTCGGTTCCAGCGGTTCCCGGATCGCGATCACGTTGCTCGGCCGCATGGAGCGTGAGCTCGGGGTCACCGACCGGAAGATCGGGCTGGCAACGATGTGCATCGGCGTCGGGCAGGGTGCGGCGCTCCTCTTGGAAGGCGTGTAATGGCACTGACTTCCGAAGAGTTCGGAACCTTGATCGTCGAGGAACGCGAGGACCGGGTAACGGTACTCCTGAACCGTCCCGAGGTTCGCAACGCGATCGACCAGCAGATGGTGGACGAACTCCATCGGGTCTGCGACCACCTTGAGCGTGAGCCGAAAATCCTGATCATCGCCGGCGTCGAAGGCGTTTTTGCCTCTGGTGCGGACATCGACCAACTGCGGGAACGCCGCCGGGACGACGCCCTGCGCGGGATCAACTCCACCATCTTCGTGCGCATCGCGAAGCTCCCGATGCCGGTCATCGCAGCCTTGGACGGCTATTGCCTGGGCGGCGGAGCCGAGCTGGCCTACGCAGCCGACTTCCGCATCGCGACGCCCGGCCTGCGGATCGGCAACCCGGAGACCGGGCTCGGCATCATGGCGGCAGCCGGGGCAACGTGGCGACTGAAGGAACTCGTCGGCGAGCCGATGGCCAAGGAAATCCTCCTCGCGGGGGCCGTTCTCGGCGCGGAGGAAGCTCTCCGGATCAACCTCATCACCCAAATCCATGAATCACCCGTGCTCATGGAAGCCGCCCACAACCTCGCCGATCGGATCGCCAAGCAGGATCCCCTCGCCGTCCGGATCACCAAGTCGGTTTTTCATGCTCCGGCCGCGGCGCACCCCGTGATTGACACGTTGGCGCAGGGAATGCTCTTCGAATCGCAAGCCAAGTTCGATCGGATGCAGGCGTTCCTGGACAAAAAAGCTGAGAAAAAGGCCAACAAGGCAGACACCGCAGACAGGACCCGGAAATGACTACAGCCCTCGCCATCCCGCACGTTGTAGGTGTCCTCGGCGGTGGCCGCATGGGCGCCGGCATTGCCCACGCCTTCCTGGTGAAAGGCGCAACCGTGATCGTGGTTGAACGTGACCACGAAGCCGCAGCCGGCGCGCACAGCAGGGTGGCCGACGCCGTCGCCAAGTCAGCGGCACGCGGCACCCTGAACGAAACCGCGGAAGCCGCGTTGGCACGGTTCAGCACGTCCACTGATTACGAATCCTTCGTTCATTGCGGGCTGGTGGTGGAGGCCGTCCCCGAAGACTACGAGCTCAAGGTCGCCGCCCTCAAAGCTGTGGAGGAGCACCTGTCCGCGGATGCCTTCCTGGCCTCCAACACGTCGTCCCTCTCCGTCTCAGGCCTCGCCTCCGAGCTCCGCAGGCCGGCGAATTTCCTGGGCCTGCACTTCTTCAATCCGGTCCCCGCGTCAACGCTCATCGAGGTTGTCCTGGCCAAGGAAACGTCTTCCGAGTTGGCGACCACGGCGAAAAGCTGGACCGAGGCACTCGGCAAGACCGCCGTCGTCGTTAATGACGCTCCGGGGTTCGCGTCCTCGAGGCTGGGCGTCGCGATCGCGCTTGAGGCGATGCGCATGGTGGAAGAAGGCGTGGCATCCGCGGAGGACATCGATGCCGCGATGGTCCTGGGCTACAAGCACCCCACCGGGCCACTCCGGACCACGGACATCGTGGGCTTGGACGTGCGCCTGGGCATCGCTGAATATTTGCACTCGACGCTGGGGGAGCGGTTCGCCCCGCCGCAGATCCTGCGCGACAAAGTGGCCCGCGGCGAGCTCGGACGCAAGACCGGCAAGGGATTCTTCGACTGGACCTACTAACCCCCTCGAGTTTGGTGTACAGGTAATGCCCTTAAGAGGCCTTCTTAAGGGCATTATCTGTACACAAACCCGGGTCGGTTAGGCTGGCGGGGTGACCTTGAAGGAGCCTGTGCCAGCGGGTGTCGGAGCCGCGCGATCGGCGGTGGTGGTCGGCGCCGGCATCGGTGGCCTGTGCGCGGCAATATCGTTGCGGCAGCTCGGGTGGTCCGTCACGGTGCTCGAACGTCGTTCCCAGGCGGGCGACGGCGGCGCGGGGATTTCCCTGTGGCCGAACGCCATGCGCGTGCTCGAGAGATTGGGCGTGGCGGAGGAAATCCGTTCCGTTGCCGCGCCATTATCCTCCGACGGCGGGTTGCGGCTTCCGAACGGCCGCTGGGTCACGCGGGCGAAACCGGGCGAGGCGCCGCTGATCGAGGTGGTCCTGTTGCACCGCGCCGATCTGCACTCGATCCTGCTCGGCGCCCTCCCGGCTGATTGCGTCCGCACCGGAGTGGAGGCCGTCGCGTTGGAATGGTTGGCGTCCGACGGCGGTGGGCGGGCAAAGCTGTTGGCTCGCGGACCGGACGGGCCGCTTGAGATGAGCGCCGACGTCGTGGTGGCCGCGGACGGTGTGAACAGCACACTACGGCCGCACATTTCGCCTGAGGCGCTGCCGCCCGTCTACAGCGGGCACACCACGTGGCGTGGAGTCACTCCGCCGGGCACTGTGCCCACGACCGGTGGGGGAGAGACGTGGGGTCGCGGCATGAAGTTCGGTTACCTTCCCCTGACCGGTGGCCGGACTTACTGGTTTGCCGAGCTGCCTGCTGCCTTAGGATCACGGAACGTGAACGAGCAAGAGGCGTTGTTGAAGCTCCTGGCGGGTTGGCACGAGCCCATCGAGGCACTCATCAAGGCAACCCCTGCGGAGCAGGTCCTGCCGCTCGACGTCGAATATCTGCCCGATCTTCCAAGCTATGTGCGTGGAACGGCGGTCCTCCTAGGTGACGCCGCCCATGCGATGACCCCGGACCTTGGCCAAGGCGGATGTCAGGCGATTGAGGATGCGGCAGTATTGGCGGCCCACCTCGCGGCGTCGGACGATGTTCGGGAAGCGCTCCTTCGCTACGACCGTGACCGCCGGCCACGCACCCAAGCCATTGCCCGCTCGGCCCGCCAAATGGGACGCTTCAGCCAAGTGAGCAATCCGGTGACGGTGGCCCTGCGCAACGCCTTGATCCGGCTGACCCCTCCGCGTGCCGCCGTGCGCCCGCTCGAACGGATCAGTGGTTGGATACCCCCGGAGGTACCGCCGAGTAACTCGTAGTGGATGTCGGTTAGGCTGGCGGGGTGACCCCTTTTGCACCCGTGACCCTCGATGGCCGGTTCGTGACGTTGGAGCCCTTGAGCCAGGAACACCATGATGGCTTGGTCGATGCTGCCAAGGACGGCGAACTGTGGAAGCTCTGGTACACCTCAGTGCCTGCGCCGGAAGGCATGGCCACCGAGATCGACCGCCGCCTCGCCTTGCAGGACAAAGGCACCATGCTGCCTTTCGTCACGCGCTTGAAAGCCGACGGCAGGCTGATCGGCATGACAACGTACATGAACATCGACCCCGTCACGCCACGGGTCGAGATCGGTTCCACGTGGAACGCAGCCTCGGCGCACGGCAGCGGCAGCAACCCCGATTCCAAGCTTCTGCTCCTTCGCCACGCGTTCGAGACCTTGGGCTGCCCCGCGGTCGAATTCCGCACCCACTGGCTCAACCACCAGTCCCGGGAGGCTATCGCCCGCCTCGGGGCCAAACAGGACGGCGTGCTCCGCAACCACTCGCGCACATTGGACGGCGTCCTGCGGGACACCGTGGTGTTCTCCATCCTTGAGCATGAATGGCCGGCCGTCCGTAACGGCCTGGAATTCCGGCTCGCCAAGCGTTTTTAGGGTAGATGGCGAAGGCCCGGTCGAAGGAGCTTCGGCCGGGCCTCGCCTTGGCGGGCATAACTCACACGCTCTGCCAGCGGCTGTCGGCTGCCGCGCTGGCTTCGACCGCTTCGAGCACTTTCTGGACCTGGAGCGCGTCCGCAAAGGAAGGCTCGGGTTGCCGGCCTTCGGCGATCGCAGTCACGAAATCCACCACTTGGTGCGTGAAGCCGTGCTCGTAGCCGAGGCCGTGGCCGGTTGGCCACCAGTTTCCCACGTAAGGATGGGACGGCTCCGTGACCATGATCCGGCGGAAACCAGCGTCCGGGCCGTCCGCTGCGCCGTAGTACTGCAGCACGTTCATATCCTCGAAGTCGAAGGCTACCGAACCGAGGGTTCCGTTCAGCTCAACGCGCATGGCGTTCTTGCGTCCGAGTGCGAAACGGGTGGCCTCGAAGACGCCGATCGGCCCGCCGTCGGACGCCGCCCCGTTGTCGTGAGGCCCGCCGTCGTGGGCTGGCCCGCCGAAGCGCGCGCTGAAGATCGCCGCGTCGTCCACGGTCACCTTCCCGCGCGGCACGTCATCGCCGACGGCGCCGTGCCCGCCCAAGCCGACCATTTCGCCGCCGATCGGCCGTTCCTTCACGAACGTTTCGAGCATCGCCGAGACGCCGCTAATCGTGCGGCCCGTGATCCACTGGGCGGCGTCGATGCTGTGGGCGCCGATGTCGCCGAGGGATCCGGAACCGGATTTTGACTTGTCCAGCCGCCAGGTCATGGGCGCGTTCTCGTCGCTCAGCCAGTCCTGCAGGTACTGCGCCCGGACGTGGCGGATGGTGCCGAGCCGGCCGTCGTCGACCATCCGCTTGGCCAGCGCGAGTGCCGGGGTGCGCCGGTAGGTGAAGCCGCACATCGAGTACACGCCGCGGGCCGCCGCGAGGGATGCGGCCTCAGCCATCCGTTCCGCCTCAGCGACGGTGTTGGCCAGCGGCTTTTCGCACAGCACATGCTTTCCCGCCTCAAGGGCCGCGATCGCGATCTCTGCGTGCGTGTTGCCGGGCGAGCAAATGTCGACGACGTCGATATCGTCCCGCTCGATCAGCTCGCGCCAGTCGGTGTGGACTGAGTCCCAACCGAGTTTCGCTGCAGCCGCACGGGCGGCGGAATCGTTCCGCCCGACCAACGCCGTCAGTTGCGGGGCGAGCGGGAGGTCGAAGAACCGCGGCGCGGTCCGCCAGGCCTGCGAGTGTGCGGCTCCCATGAAGGAGTAGCCCACCAGCCCGACCCTCAACACCTTGCTCACAGTGCCACGCTTTCGCCGGCCAGGGCGCTGCGGACCGAGGTCCAGGACTTCAGCACCTCGAGGACGGCGGGGTCGCGCTCGGCGAGGACAGCCTCCGCGTACGATTCCTCGAGGAGGGCATCCACGGAAACCCGGGTGCCGATGGAAGCGCTCAGGATGGCTGCTTCCACCATCGCCAGGCTCATGATGTTCTGGTGGACCTGGCCCATGGGCGTGCTCCCTGTGCGCAGGGCTGCTACGAAATCGCGCAGGGATCCGGCGATTTCCTGCCCGGGGTTCTCGGCGGCGACCCCGGAAAAGCCGGAAGCGTCAGCGCCCAGCTCCGCGTCCAGGATCGGCTCATTGTCGCCGTCCCACAAGACCGTGCCGTGCTCGCCGCTGATCCGCCACGCCGCATTCCACGAGGTCTCCCTGCCCGGGCTGCACCAGCTTCCCGTGAACACGAACCGTTCGCCGCCCGTCATCTCGAAGATCGCCGTGGCCCCGGCGTCGCCGCTGTACCAACTCCAGGACGGGTTGTATTCCTCGCAAAACACCGAAACCGGGTCAGCGTCGAGGAGGAACCGGGCCATGTCGAACTGATGGATCGCCATGTCCAGCAGCAAAGGGTGGTCCATGGCGTCGCGGAAGCCACCGAAGTGCGGAGCCTTGAAGAATTCGGCCGAGACGATGCCCACCGCGCCCAAGGAACCAGAAGCCAGCCGCTTCGCCTCAAAAAGGTGGCGGTTGTAGCGACGGGACTGGCTGACCATGAACAACTGGCCGGTGAGTTCCGACGCAGCGGCAAGGGACAAGCCCTGGGCCACAGTGGATGCCACGGGCTTTTCGCCCAGGACCGGCAGTCCCGCCGCCAGAGCCTCGGTGGTGACCGGGTGGTGGGCCACCGGGATGGTGACGTTGATGACCGCCTGGGCTCCGACGTCGGACGCCAACTGGGCGGTCCCGGCTCCTACCGGAAGGTCGGGGCGCCCGATCGACGCCGCACCGGCGCGGGCCGCGTCGAGGTCCAGGTCCACGATGCCCGCCAACTCGACGAGGGGCGACTCTTCGACGGTCCGCAGCCAGGCGCGGCCCATGCCTCCGGCACCGACGACGACGACGCGAAGCGGGGTGCCGTCGTCGGGAATCGTTGCGAAGGGGGTGCTCATGCGTTGGCTCCCTGGTAGCTCTTGCCGTTGAAGAAATCGTTGGTTTCGTAGCGGAGCAGTTCCGGGTACGCGCGCTCGGGCCGGTCCGTGACGGCCCATTCGACGGCGTTGGAGATGACCCGGCGGACGTCCTTGTGGTGGTAGACCGGGTAGTCCTGGTCACCGGGGCTGAAGAAGAAGATCTTGCCGTGGCCGCGGCGGAAGGTGCAACCGGAACGGAAGACTTCGCCGCCGCTGAAGGAACTGACGAACACGAGTTCCTCGGGCGTGGGAATGTCGAAGAATTCGCCGTACATTTCCTGCTGGTCGATCACGATCGGGTGCGGAACACCCTTCGCAATGGGGTGCGTGGGATCCACGGTCCACACCAATTCGCGGTCCTGTTCCGAACGCCAGCGGAGAGTGCAGGAGGTACCCATGAGTTTCGTGAAGATCTTGGACCAGTGGCCGGAGTGCAGCACGATCAAGCCCATTCCGGACAAGACGTGCTGGTGGACACGCTCCACGATTTCGTCGTCGACGTCGGCGTGGGACATGTGCCCCCACCAGGTCAGGACGTCCGTGTTGGCGAGGACTTCCTCGGTGAGTCCGTGTTCGGGCTCGTCGAGCGTGGCCGTGCGCACAACCGCGTTGGCTCCGAGGTTTTCCTCGATGCCGGCCTTCACGGCGCCGTGCATTCCCTCGGGATACAGGCGGGCGACCAGTTCGTCGCGCTTCTCGTGCCGGTTTTCGCTCCACACCGTGACGCGGATGGGTTCAGACATGGTTTTCTCCTTGGAAGGTGGTTGTTTGGGGGCCCGACGGCGATGCGTGCGGGCGGTAGGTAGGGCCCGACGGCGGCGGGCTGGGCGGCGGGTTCGGCACCGGCGGTGCGTGCCGCCGTCGTGAGCTGCTTACTTGACCGCCGCTACTTAACAGCTCCGCCGGTCGTGCCCGCGGCGATGTACTTCTGCGCGGCGACCAGCAGGATGATCGCGGGGATGGACGCGAGGACCGCGGTGGCCATGACCGAGCTCCAGTCGTTCACGTAGGCGCCGATGTACTGGAAGATGCCCAAGGTCACGGGACGCACGGCCTCGGTGGTGGTCAGGGTCAGGGCGAAGAGGAAATCGCTCCACGTGAACAGGAAGGTGAAAAGCCCGGCGGTGATGAGCGAGTTCCTGCTCAACGGGACCACGATGGACCAGAAAGCCCTCACATGCCCTGCCCCGTCCACGCGGGCAGCTTCGATGACCGAGGCCGGCATGCCGTTCATGAACGCCCTGATGATGAGGATCGCGAAGGGAATGCCGTGGGAGGAGTCGGCCAGGATCAAGCCCGGGATGGAGTTGAGGAGACCGAGGTCGTTGTAGGCCGTGTAGAGCGCGTTGGCCACGACGATGCCCGGAATCATCTGGCTGATCAGGATCGCGAAGAGGACCACGCCCGCGCCCCGGACCTTGAAGTAGGCCAAAGCGTAGGCCGCGGGTGCCGCGATGGCCAGGCAGAGGACCACGCTCCCCAAGGAGATGATCAGGCTGGTTCCGAGGTTCCCGCCCTGCTCGTTGATGGCTGTGGCGTAGCCCGAGAAGTCGGGCTTCAAGGGCAACCACGAGGTTTCCAGCGTGGTGCCGTTGGGCTGCAGCGAGGCGTTGATCATCCAGTAGACCGGAAACAACATGATGGCCAGGAAGACGATGGCCAGGACCGTGTAACCCCACTTCTTGCGCTCGGGGGCGCTTGTTTTCGCGTGGTGGGAAGCGCTCGCAGGCGCCGAAGGGCGCTTGGTGATTTTCGTCGTCGTCATGGTTTCCTCACTCATCGACGGACCGGCGGCTGGCGCGCAGGTACAGGACCGCGAACACGAGGGAAATGATCACCAGGACGTTGCCCAGGGCGGCGCCCTCGCCGAATTTGAACTCTTGGAAGGACAAGGCGTAGGACTGGGTGGCGATGGTCTGCGTCGAATTGGCGGGACCGCCGTTTGTCAGGCCCAGGATGATGTCCAGCACCTTGAGTGTGTACACCACGCCGAGCACCAGGACCACGCTCACCACGGGACGCAGCATGGGCCACGTGATGTGCCGGAACGCCTTCCACCCGGTGGCGCCATCCAACGAACCTGCCTCGTAGAGCTCATCGGGGATTTCCTGGAGGCCGCCATAGAGGATGGTCAGGTTGAACGGGATACCAATCCAGATGTTCACGCCCACCACTGCGATCAGCGCCAGGGACGTGCTGGTGAGCCACGGAATGCCCGTGTCCACGATGTGCAACTGGCCCAGGAATCGGTTCAACGCGCCGCTGTCCTTGTCCAGGATCCACCGCCACACGGCGCTCGAGACGATGAGCGGCAGCAGCCAGGGGAGCAGGAGCAACGAACGGAGGATGCCATTGAGCGGGAACTTGCGCTGGAAGAAGATCGCCAGAGCCAAGCCGACCACGAACTGGCCAACGATCGAACCGATCGTGAACAGCGCCGTGTTGATCAGCGACGTTGAAAACAACGACGACGACAGCACCGTCGCGTAGTTCGCCAACCCCACCCAGGGGGCTTCTCCGGTGAAGAACGTGGCGGTGGTGTAGTCCTGGAAGCTCATCACGACGTTCTTGACCACGGGGTAGCCGAAGAACAAGGCCATGTAGATGACGGCGGGAACGAGGAACAGCCATTGGAAGAGGCGTTCGCGACGTTGGCGGCTGCGGCGATTGTTTCGGGGGGACGGCTGGGCGGGGGACTGGGACTCTTCCTGCGTGGCTCCAGGTTTTCCCGGGCCCGAGTTGGTAAGCGATACGTCTGTACTAAGGGACATGTCCGCCTGCTTACTGGCCTTGGGCTTGCTTGAGGGCGTCGGCCGGAGAAGCCTTCCCCGTCAGCGCGGTCTGGATGGCGGTGTAGATCTTGGTTGCTTGGGCGGGCCATCCTTCGCCGAGTTCACCGGTGCGGGCGCGTGCGGTCTTGATGAGGTCCGTGAAGGTGGCGAGCTTCGGGTTCTCGCTGGCGAACTTCGCCGCGAGGCTCGTCTTTGACGGAATCGTGTTGCGGGCCTTGGCCATGGACATCTGGTTTTCGTCGCTGTTCATGCACGCCACGATTTCCGCGGCCTTCGCTTGACGGGCCTTGTTGCCGGTCTGTGGAACCGTCCACACTTCTCCGCCGAGCGGCGCGATCTCCGTCTGGCTGGCATCACGGACCGGAATCTTCACGACGCCGTAATGGAGTGCGGTGTTCTTGTCCAGGGCGGGGATTTGCCACGGGCCGTTGACCATCATGGCTGCCTTGCCAGCCATGAACTGGTCCTTGACATCCGCTTGGGTCCAGTTCAGGGCGGAGGAAGACACCGATCCGTCCTTGACCAGGTCGGTCCACAGCTGGAGTGCCTGGGCGGTTTCGGGGGTGTCGATGTTCTTCTCGTCGCCGCCGTTCGACCACATGACGGGGAGGAACTGCCACGTGCCTTCGTACGTCGGGTTGGCATTGAAGGCCAGGCCGTACTGCTCGCCCGAAGTGAGCTTTGTTGCCGTGGCCTTCAGTTCGTCCCACGTGGTGGGCGGGGTGACTCCGGCCTTCGCCAGGATGTCCTTGTTGTAGAAGAGCGCGATCGTGTTCACAGTGGGTGCAAGGCCGTAAACCTTGTCTTTGTAGGTACCGGCGCTCAGTACGCCCGGAGCGAAGTCGGCCGTGCTGATGTTGAAATCGCTGAGGGGTGCCAGTGCACCGGTGGCGGCAATCTGCTGCAGATCCGGGTTGTCGAGCATGAGGACGTCCGGCAGGGTCTTGGAGGAGGACTGCTGCAGCACCTTGGAGATGAGAGACTTGCCCGGAACGGTTTCCCGCTTGATGGTCACGCCGGCCTTGGTACCGCAGGCCGTCAGGGCATCGCCGATGAAGCTCTTGTCCGGCTCGTTGTTGTAGTAGTCCATCACGGAGATTTCCTTCACGTCTTCCGAGGAAGAAGCGGAGGCGTTGGTGCCGCAACCGGAGATGGCGAGCGGCAGGCCAACCAGCGCTGCTACAGCCAAGGCGAGCGGGCGACGAGTCCTGATAGCTGACTTCATTGTCTGGTCCTTTGGTGGGTTGTTGGTGGGTGGGGGTGTCGGTTGTCATTTGTCATTCATCGATGCGTATCGACGATGCGTATCGATAGTTATTCGATGACTGTTGCTGGGGCGTGCTTGTTGCCGGAGTGTGGATCAGGGGTGGCGAGTCACTGCGGGCGGAGCGTGCTGGAGCGGTGCGTTATGACCGTTGGTACCAGTTCCAGGGATTCGTGTGGTCCTTGGGAGTCGTTTTCGAGGAGTTCGCACATGATTTTGACTGCTCGCCGGGATACTTCGGCCGGCCGCAAGTCGATGGTGGTAAGCGGAATGGGTTGGAGCTCGGCGAGCGTGGGCGAGGCGCTGCCGATGACGGAAACATCGACGCCGGGAGTCAATCCCCGGCTGCCCAGGATCCGGCGCAGGATGTCCTGAATGGTGCGATCGGGGGCGATGAATGCGGGCTTGCCGGTGGTGCTGGCGAGGGCCTTGTCGACCGATTCGGAAATGGTGGCGCGGTCGGTCCCGCCTGGAAGATGGAGCACGGTTACGCCCAGTGCTTCCGCCGCGACATCCGTGCCGTGCATGAACCGGTCGACGTAGTTCACGTGCCGGTCCATCACTGCGGGCTGCCAGTTAATGACGGAAATCACGGAATGGCCGGCCGTTGCGAGATCCCGGACGGAGTGCTCACCTGCCATTTCGAAGTCGGCGTCGATGCAGACCAGACCGGAGGGGTCGCGGGGGATGCCGATCAGCACCACCGGGACATTCAGGTTTCGGGCCACAGGGAGGCGTTCGTCCTCGTCCTCAATCTGCATGAGGATCAGGCCGTCGCAAATCTGCTGCCCGACGACCCGGTGCAATCCTGCGGCACCTTCGTCGTCCGTGACCAGGAGAATGTCGTGGTCGAATTGCCGCGCCGTGCTTGCGATCACGGAGACGAATTCCATGATCGATCCCATTTCCAGCTCTGGAATGAACGGAATGACCAAGCCGATCACGTGGGTCCTGCGCCCTGCCAAAGCACGGGCACCGGCGTTGGGTTGGTAGGTGAGCTGCTCGATGGCGGCCTCGACCTTTTTCCGGGTTTTCTCGGAAATGGGTCGCTTGCCGCTCAGCACGTACGAAACCGTGCTCTGCGCGACGCCGGCTGCCAGGGCCACATCCTTGCTCGTAGGCATGTTCCGGGCCTCCTCGTCGCTCATATGTTCTCGGTGAATCATATCCGTCGATACGTATCGTCGATGCGTATCGAGAAAGAGTATGACATGGATCACGAATCCCGCGCAACCACCCACCCCCGCTCACGTCTGACCGCCTTTTCCTCGACGCGCGCTCACGTGATGTGCGCGAGGGTTAGCCGGAGGGGTGTCATATGTGAGCTGGCGTCGGGTTTTGTCGGGCGTGTTTTGACGCCCGCTCACGTCTGGCGGGCTTTTCCCCCACCCCTGCTCACGTCTTGCGGCCTCCTGTGATTAGCTGTGCGGTATGGATCGGATGGTTTCGGTCGCGCAGTCAGGTGTCCGCTGGGATGGCGCCGTGAACGCTTGGCATATAGTGGGCAGCGTTTATCGGATGGGGCGGCGGGAGTGGCTCACCGAAGTCGGTTGGCAGCAAATGTACGACGACGGCGTCCGCACCGTGATCGATTTGCGCACCTTGCGTGAGCAGCAGCCGCGCGACACTGACCCGCAGGTTTCCCCGGAAGTAACGTCGCGGTTCGAGATCGTTCATTGCCCCACCGAGGACCCGGACAGCGAAGAGTTCACCGAACTTTTCGGCCCCTATCTCAAAGACCCCGCGCACTATGCCGACTACCTTCGCATCTTCCCGGATAAGCTCGCGGCGGTGTTCCAGGCCATTGCCGCGGCACCGGGCGGCGTGGTGATCCATTGCGCGGCGGGGCGGGATCGCAGCGGGATCATTGCGGTGATGCTGCAGAATTTGGCGGGCGTCGACGACGAGGAAATCGTCCGCGGATACCAGCAAGGGATGCGCGGAATCAATGAACGGCACCGCAATCACCCCGCCCCGCATGCTCATGACGGATTCCTGGAAGACGAGGCGTTGGAAAGGATGCTGGCGTCGCGGACCGCCAGCTTGTTGGAGTTCGTGGGTCATCTGGACACTGCCGCCTTCCTGGCGGACAACTCGCTGTCTGTCGAACAGGTCGCCGCACTACGGGCGAAGCTGGCCGCGCCTGCGGTGCCTGTACAGCCCAAGCCGGCCGCGCGCCGTCGTCGTACGCTGCGGAACTAGTGTGCAGACCGGGGCTCTCATGTATTCTGGGAATATTACCGAACGGCCGGTCAGTAATTTGCGGCCGTTCAATCCGTATCTTGCCCGTGCCTTGGAAGGACCCGTCGACGATGACCAGTACCGCAGTCGCTCCGGAAGCCACAGCTGTTGAAACCGTGCCCAGTTTTGTCCAAGGCGCATGGTGGACCCCAAGCGGCGGCGCGGGCATCCCCGTCCGCGATGCCAGCACAGGCGAGGTCCTCGCAACGGTCAACACCGACGGACTGGACCTGGCCGGCGTCGTCAACTACGGCCGAACCGTCGGCCAGCGGGAACTCGGCAAACTGACGTTCCACCAGCGCGCGCTCAAGCTCAAGGAACTTGCCCAGTACCTCAACGGCCGCCGCGAGGAATTCTACGAATGGTCCTTCAAGACCGGGGCCACCAAGATCGACTCGATGGTGGACATCGACGGCGGTATCGGCGTGCTGTTCACCTTCGGCTCCAAGGGACGCCGCGAACTGCCGAACTCGCAGGTCGTCGTGGACGGGCCCATGGAAATCCTCTCGCGCGACGGATCATTCGCCGGCGAGCACATTTACACCCGCATCCCCGGCGTCGCGGCGCAGATCAACGCGTTCAACTTCCCCGTGTGGGGCATGCTCGAGAAATTCGCGCCCGCGTTCATCGCAGGCGTCCCCACTATCGTGAAGCCGGCTACCCCCACGGGCTACGTCGCCGCGGCAGTGGTCCGGGCAATTGTCGATTCCGGGATCCTGCCCGAAGGCTCGCTCCAGCTCATTTCGGGCTCGGCCCGCAACCTTCTGGACCACCTCGACTACCGGGACCTCCTCGCATTCACGGGATCGGCGTCGACGGCCAACTCCCTGAAATCCCACCCCAACGTGGTCCAGGGCGGCGTCCGTTTCACCTCGGAAACCGATTCGCTCAACGCCGCGATCCTCGGGCCCGACGCCGTTCCCGGCACCCCCGAATTCGACGCCTTCATTAAGTCCGTCGTCACCGAGATGACGGTCAAGGCCGGGCAGAAGTGCACCTCGATCCGCCGCACCATCGTGCCCCGGGAGTTGGTGTCCGACGTCGTTGCCGCCATCGGCGCGCGGGTTGACGAACGCGTCGTGCTCGGCGATCCTCGTGCGGACGGCGTCACGATGGGCGCCCTCGCGTCGCTCGAGCAACTCGCCGATGTCCGCGCCGCCGTCCAGTCAATGCTCGACGCCGGCGGTGAGCTCGCGTACGGAACCCTTGATTCGCCGTCGGTCACCTCTCAGGGCGGCGCGGTGGGCGTCGTCGAGGGAGGCGCATTCATGTCGCCGGTCGTCCTGAGCTGGGCTGACGTGGACTCAGAAGCCGTCCACTCGTTGGAGGCCTTTGGTCCGGTTTCGTCGGTGATCGGGTATTCGGACCTCGACGACGCCGTCCGCCTCGCCGCCCGCGGTGGCGGTTCGCTCGTCGCATCCGTATGCACGAACGATCCCGCGGTCGCCGCCACGCTGGTCACCGGAATCGCGGCGCACCATGGCCGTGTCCTGATGCTCAACCGGGAGGACGCCCGCTCGTCGACCGGCCACGGCTCACCCGTACCGCACCTTGTCCATGGCGGCCCCGGACGTGCGGGCGGCGGCGAAGAGCTTGGCGGTATCCGTTCTGTCATGCACCACATGCAGCGCACCGCCATCCAGGGATCTCCCAACATGCTGACCGCGGTGACGGGCGTCTGGCACACTGGCGCTGACCGCAACTTCACGGTGGAGACCGAAGGCACCCACCCGTTCCGGAAGTCGCTCGACTCGCTGCGGATTGGCGACGCCGTGCGCTCCGAGCTGCGGCAAGTCACGCTGGAGGACATCACGGCCTTCGCCAATTCCACCGGCGACACCTTCTACGCCCACACCAACCAGGAAGCCGCGGAAGCAAACCCGTTCTTCCCGGGAATCGTCGCCCACGGGTATTTGCTGCTGAGCTGGGCGGCCGGACTGTTCGTGGAGCCCGCGCCGGGTCCCGTGCTGGCCAACTACGGTCTCGAGAACCTGCGATTCATCACGCCGGTGGCGGCAGGCGATTCCATCCGGGTCACCCTTACCGCCAAGAAGATCACCCCACGCGAGACCGACTCGTATGGAGAGGTTGCTTGGGACGCCGTGCTCACCAACCAGAATGACGAAATCGTGGCCACCTACGACGTGCTGACCCTCGTCGAGAAGTAGCCCCCTTCCGACGCTCGCTCACGTCTGGCGGGTTTTGGGCCGGCGCTTGCTCATGTATGTCGGGTTTTGGGCCGGCGCTCGCTCACAAGTTCTTTCCGCGCCCGCCCGGCGTAAGATTTTCAGCGTAGGAGGTGGCGAAGTGAACCTAGCACTCAGAACAGCCACAACCGTCTTGCCCGTCGACGACGTAGCCCGAGCCCGCAGCTTTTACGCAGAGAAACTCGGCCTTCCTCATCGCGGCATGACTTGGGATGGAAATGATTTGTTTGGCATCGAAGGCGGCCCCATGCTGCAGTTGATGCCCATCAAGGACGGCATGCACTCATCGCACACTGCCCTTTCCTTTGAAGTCAGCGACATCGAGCGGACAGTCGACGAAATGGAGGCGAGCGGCGTCGAATTCCGGGATTACGATCTCCCCGATCTCAAGACCGAACACCACATTTGTACTACCGACGCCGATCGTTGCGCCTGGTTCATGGACACGGAAAACAACGTCCTCTGCGTTCATGAAAGCCTTGGCATCCAAGCCGAATACCAGCTCTGATTGACTGAAAAGCACCCAAAGTACGCAGAACGCTCGTTCACTTTTAGTGAGCGAGCGTTCTGTCATCTGGCCGTATGTGTGAGCGAGCGTTGGAGGACAGGGCGCCGGACGTGAGCGGGCGTGCGGGAATGGCGAACCGGGGGTGCTACACCGACGCGTGGAGGCCGTCGAACGCCATGGTGATGACGTCGTCGGCGAGGCGCTCGGGGGACAGGGATCCGCCCGGCTTGTACCACTCCACGATCGAGTTGATGGTCCCGAACAGGAGCCGGGTCACGGTGCGGGGGTCGATGTCCTGGCGCAGCGTGCCTTCTTCCCGGGCGTCGGAAATGAGCGCGGCTACCTTGTGGTCGAAAGCCCGACGGCGTTCCAAGGCGTCGCGTTCGATGTCTGTGTTGCCCCGCAGGCGCAGGAGCAGCGTAACGAACGGCAGCCTCTCCACCAGCACCGCGATGGTCTGCCGCAGCACGAATTCAAGCCGCGCGTCGGCCGCACCAGTGACCGCCTCCGGCTGTTCCAGGATGGCCTCAAGCCCACCCAATGCGTGCTCAAGGGCGAGCTTCAGAAGATCGCCCTTGGACGGTACGTGGTGGTAAATGGCAGACTTTGAGATCCCGAGGTTTTCGGCCAGGATGCCCATCGACGTCGCGTCGTAACCGTGGCGGTTGAAGACGTCGACGGCGATGAGCAGCACCGATTGCTGGTCGTATCCGGGGCGTCCCCGCTTGGTTGCTGTTTCGCTAGGCATGCTGGCCATTTTCTCATGAACGGTCGGTTGGACCCGCCACGCGGCGGTACGTTACCTCTTTGGACGCAGGTCGTAGACGCGCCGCAGCTTGCCGTTGGACCGCTCGAGCGAGCCGGGCTCCACGACGTCCACCGTGCACGAAGAACCCACGTGGATCTTGATTTGCTCCTGCAAGGCGCGTGCCGCCGTCGCACTCTGCTCGACCGTTACAGTCTCACGCCGTTCGATCCGGACCGTCATCGAATCCATGCGCTTGCCTTCCGGGCGCGTGAGTTCGAGCTGGAAGTGCGGGCTGAGCTCGGGGATGCGCAGGGCGATTTCCTCGATCTGCGAGGGGAAGAGGTTCACGCCGCGGAGGATGATCATGTCGTCGCTACGGCCGGTGATGCGGCCCATGCGGCGGTGCGCGGGACGTGCCGTTCCGGGCAACAGCCGCGTCAGGTCCTTGGTGCGGTAACGGATAATTGGCAGAGCTTCCTTGGTGAGCGAGGTGAACACCAGCTCGCCGGGTTCGCCGTCGGGCAGTACCGCGTCGGTACCCACCACGGGGTTGAACGCGTCGATGATTTCCGGGCGGAAGTGGTCTTCCCAGATGTGGCAACCGTCCTGGGTTTCCACCGCTTCGCCAGCGACGCCGGGACCCATGACTTCGGAGAGGCCGTAGATGTCGCAGGCTTTGATGTTCATGGTGGTTTCGAGTTCGTGGCGCATTTCTTCGGTCCACGGCTCGGCGCCCAGCACGGCGTACTTGAGCGAGGTCGACGCCGGATCCACTCCCATGTGCGCCATGGCGTCGGCGATGGTGAGTAGGTACGTGGGCGTCGCGAGGATCGCGTCCGGTTTGAAGTCCTGGATGAGCTGGATCTGGCGTTCGGTCTGCCCGCCGGACATCGGGATGACGGTGCAGCCGAGCGCTTCGGCTCCCGCGTGTGCGCCAAGCCCGCCGGTGAACAATCCGTAGCCGTAGGCGTTGTGGACCTTCATGCCGGGTCGCACGCCGGAAGCCCGGAGTGAACGCGCAACGAGGCCCGCCCAGTTGGCGAGGTCGTTCTTCGTGTACCCGACGACGGTTGGCCGGCCCGTGGTGCCCGAGCTCGCGTGGACGCGGGCTACTTCGTTCTGGGGCACGGCGAACATGCCGAAGGGGTATTCCTGGCGCAGGTCTTCCTTGGTGGTGAAGGGGAACTTGCCGAGGTCGGACAGTTCGCGAAGATCGCTCGGGTGGATGCCGGCGTCGTCGAATTTGCGCTTGTACAGGGGGACGCGGTCGTAGGCGTAGGCCACAGTGTGCTGGAGGCGGCTGAGCTGCAGGGCCTCGAGTTCGTCGCGGGAGATGGTTTCTTCGCGATCCAGCACGGGGGCGTCCGGAGCGGCGACGGTGTTCTGTGTCATGGTCTTCCTACTTCTTGGAGATTGTGCGGCTGCGGCCACGGAACTCGGCGATGAGCTCGCCGTAGCTGCCCGGATCCTGGGGTGAGCCGGAGGCTGCCAGTTCCGTTTTGTCGATCGCGAAGATCTGGATGTCGTACAGTCCGCTGCGTCCGCTGTTGGCGCGGCGGTCTGCGACGGCGGTGATCACCTGGCCTTGATAGGCCGGCTTGAGGAAGTTGATGTCGACGCCGGCAGCCACGGTGATGGTGTCGGCTTCCGACGGCGTGGGGTTGGCCGGGTTGCAGGCGAGGGCGAACGCGGAGTCGGCGAAGGCGAAGATCATTCCGCCGTGGGCCATGCCGAAGCCGTTGAGCATTTCCTGGCGCAGGGTCATGCGGACGGTGGCGTGCCCGTCACTGACTTTGAGCACCTCAAGGCCCATCCACTCAGAGGCGTAGTCGTTCTTGAGGATCTGGTGCTGCGCTGCGCCAGAAAGGGTGGTCTCAACCATGCGTCATTGCCTCCAGCTTTATTTACCGAATGTTCATTAGGTAATCCCAGATCGCTTGAACTGTCAAGAGGGGCCCGGGTTTGGAGCCTCCATCCAATGCTCCCCACCGGCTCCCGGCCTTCGCAAGCTCAGGCCGGGGCCCTCGCCGGCGTGGGCCCACGTAAGTGCCGTTTGGGGCGTCAAAACGGCACTTGCTCAGCAATGGATGGGGGAGGAGGGGTAGTAGCCTCGAACCATGCCGCTCATCGAACTTCCCCTCCGGACGCCGAGGCTCATCCTCCGCCGATTCGAAGCCACCGACCTGGAGCCATTCCACGCCTACCAGTCCTTGCCGGAGACGGCGCGCTTCCTCCTCCGGCAGGAACTGAGCCTCACGCAAGCCATGGAGGCGCTGGGCCGCTACGCCAACTTCACGTTCGAGCAGGAAGGCGATTGGGTGTGCCTGGCCATCGAGCGTGCGGACATGCCCGGACTGCTCGGGGAAATCGTCCTCAAATGGCTTCCGGGCACGGGCCAGGCCGAGATCGGTTGGATCCTCGCTCCGGAAAGCCGTGGACACGGGTACGCCTCCGAAGCCGCCGAGGCCGTGCTCGAGCTTGGCTTCGAGACGCTCATGTTCCACCGGATCGATGCCAAGCTGGATGCCCGGAACACATCTTCGTCCGGCCTGTGCGAACGGCTGGGCATGCGCCGCGAAGCCGAACTCGTGGACAACTGGCACTACAAGGGCCAATGGTCCAGCGAAGTCATCTACGCCATGCTCGACTCCGAGTGGCGGGCCCGAAAACAAGCCTGAAGCTTGCTGTATGACGTACTCTGAAATACGTGGCCATACCAGGCATGCCTGGAGTTAAGGTGGGCTGAACATGAGAGATGGGGATCTTAACGTGAGCGCACCGGGCGTTGCCGTAGTAATTGAGGATGACGACGACATCCGCGAAGTAGTACATGCAGTCCTTGAGGCATCCGGACTTGAGGTTTACGCGGCCGGGAACGGGCTTGACGGGGTGGATGCGGTTCGCCGCCACAACCCGGACGTCATCACGCTGGACCTCGGCCTTCCCGATATCGACGGCATCGAAGTCACCCGCCGCGTCCGGGAATTCAGCGACGCCTACATCCTGATGCTGACGGCCCGCGCCCGTGAGGTAGACACCCTCCAGGGATTGTCGGTTGGCGCGGACGACTTCGTCACCAAGCCATTCCGCCCGCGCGAGCTGCAGGCCCGGGTCGAAACCCTCCTGCGGAGGCCGCGTGGCAGCAAACTGTTGACCAACCAAGGTGGAGCGATTACGACGGCGGAGCTGCCGCCGTCGGGCGCTGTCCTGCAAACGGCCGCTGTCCAGCAAGTTAGTGCTCAGGCAAGCGCCGTGGCACCCGTGCCGGACGCCGCCAATGCACCGGGCCCGGAAGCTTCCGGAATGGAACACAACGGTCTCCACCTGGATGTGGCTACGCGCACAACCCGGATCGGAAACGAAGAGGTGCAGTTGACCCGCACCGAGTTCGACATCCTCCAAGCGCTGATGGAGACAGGCCGGGTGGTCCGGAGCACCCAAGGGTTGGCCCGCTGGCTCCACGCGCGCGAGTACGAAACCGGTGCTTACGTGAGCGAATCCGAGGAACGTGCCATCCAGGTACACATCGCCAATCTCCGCCGGAAACTCGGCGATTCGGCCATGTCGCCACGGTGGGTGGAGACGGTCCGTGGGGTCGGATATCGGCTGGCGGCAAAGTCTGCTGAAAACTGAGGCGATCTTAAGGGAACCTTTAAGTAGCGTTCCTAAGCTGAAGGGGTCACCCTCCGGATCGTCGATGGCTCGAAGGAGCACTGTATGAAAAAAATTGCCATAACACTTCTCATGACGGGCTTGCTGGCCCTTGGCGGGTTCGTCACTCCGGCCAACGCGGCACCGAAGACCAGCCATGACACCACCGTTACCACCGGAACCACTATTTCCACCGGCACCACTACGACGGTGTACTCCACGCAAATTGGCTGGTGGCCGAACTAAGCCCACGAGGCAACTTCAGCTTCAACACCGCCCCTGGCCTCAGCGAGGGGCGGTGTTGATTTTTGTGCAGCCTGGCGGCTTGCGGCCAAGCCGCGTGACTGAACCTAGTCTTCTGTGTCCAGCGGAAGTTTGACCAAGACCGTGGTTCCTACGCCAAGTCCGGATTCGATATCCAGCTCGCCCGAATGGCGCTTGACGATGTCGTGCGCGATCGCCAGGCCGAGTCCGCTGCCGGGTATGGCGGCTGTTGAGGCGTTCGACGCGCGGAAGAAGCGTGTAAACACTTGGCTCAGTTCCTTTTCGGGGATACCCACTCCCGTGTCTTCAACCCGCACCACCACGCTCGGAGATTCCCCCGGCTCCGAGGCGATGCCGCTGCTCACAGCCACGTAGCCGCCGTCGGGCGTGAACTTGATGGCGTTGCTGACGATGTTGGAAAAGACCTGTTCGAGCTTCGCCTCATCAGCCTGGACGGTGACGGTTCCGGGTGCGTTCTCCACGCTCAGGGACAGAGAGCGGGCGTCGGCAAGGGGTTGCAGTGCGGCGACCACGAGCTTGAGCATGGTGCCCACGTTCACTCTGCTGAACTTGAGGTCGCTTGAGCTGTCCTGGTGCGAAACAGTGAGCATGTCCTCAATCAACCGCCGGAGCCGCTCGGTGTTCCTCGAAATAACCTCCACCATCCGGCTGGCCCCCGGTGGAATCTCCCCGCCCGCGCCGTTAAGGATCATGTCCACGTACGCCGTGATGGATGTCAGCGGTGTCCGGAGCTCGTGGTTGACCGTATGAAGGAAGTCGGTCTTGGCTTGGTCCAATTCCTGGAGCTTGAGCATGACTTGTTGTTGCGCCCCGATCAAGTGGCTTTGCATCAGCGCGTAGGCCAGGTTCCCGGACACGTGCTGGATCAAGCCGATCTCGGCGCGGGTCCATTCGCGGACCGTGGCCGGGCGGGCGATCCACATGACTCCGAGCACCAGGTCACCCTCGCCAAACGGCACAACAAGGGAGTTCGACGGCGGGCCGTCACCTTCCGTCCCGCCTCCGCCGGTCCGCGTGGCTGGGTGTTGTACCTCGGTTTCGGCCCACAAGTGTGCCGCGAGGTCGAACGTCGACACGGGATCCCTGAGTTCCGGCGGCAGGATTCCGCTTGATAGTCCAGGAGCGTTCCACTCTGCGCTGACTTGGGTGACGCGGGCATCCGGAAAGGTAGTGAACCAGACATGCTCCGCGCCCAAGGCCTCGCCGATTCCGTCCACCAAATGCCGGGCAATCCGGTCGGGATCGATCGTGGACCGCATGGCCGCGGACACGTTCCGCAGCCTCCCGCGCAGTGTCTCAGCCTCCGCATGGCGACGCATCCGCTCGGACGCGCGCGTGACCAGGACCAACGCCCTATGGGCTCTGAAATCAGCAGACTGCGCCTTGTAGACGTAATCGGCGGCCGTCCAGATGTCCAAGGCGGCCACATCGAATTCGTCTTCGGGATCCACCATCAAAAGGACCGGCACATCACGGCTGCCAACGGTTTCGCGAAGCCCGTTGTCCAACACCACCAGATCGTGTGGCGCCGCCTCCAAAGCAGCGGCGAGCGAACCGGCGTCGGACGCTGAATCCACCAGGAAACCGGCCGCGGTGAGCGACTCGGACGTCTCGGCCAAACGGACCGGATCAGGGTCCGCGACCAATGCGTGGAGCGGCGTTTCTTTCGACACGGGACTATCCACTGCAACTCCTACGGTCCGTTTGGCTTCCAATTGAGAAGGTTACTTCAGGCCGGCCCCCGGAAGCAGGTCAATTGCGCCAAGTGAATCCGCGACGAACGCGTAATCCCACGCGCGCTCACGCCACTGCACGTAACGGCCCGAAGCACCGCCGTGGCCGCCGTCCATTTCGATCTTCATGACAATCGGTTCCGAACCCGTGGTTTCCGCGCGCAGCAATTGCACCCATTTGGCGGGTTCGACGTAAAGCACGCGGGTGTCGTTGAACGATGTGACCGCAGCGATTTTCGGATAGTCCACAGCACGGATGTTCTCGTACGGGGTGTAGGACTTCATGTATTCGTACACTTCGGGGTCCGTGATTGGGTTGCCCCACTCTTCCCATTCCAAGGCCGAGAGCGGGAGTTCCGGGTCCAGGATGGTGTTGAGCGCGTCCACGAACGGGACCGCGGCCACGATCGCGGCGTACTTTTCGGGCGCGAGGTTCGCCACCGCGCCCATCAGGAGTCCGCCAGCAGAACCACCCATCGCGGCGATCCGGTCCGGTGCAACCCAGCCGGAAGCCGCCAGCCAATCGGTTGCCGCGATGAAGTCCGTGAAGGTGTTCTTCTTGTTGAGCTTCTTGCCGTCGTCGTACCAGCGCCGGCCGAGTTCACCGCCGCCGCGCACGTGGGCGATGACCATCACGATTCCGCGGTCCAGCAAGGACAACCGGGCGATCCCGAAGCCCGGATCCATGCTGACCTCGTACGAACCGTAGCCGTACACCAGGCCCGCTGCCGTGGAGTCTTCCTGGACGGAAACGTGCCGCAGGACGGACAGCGGGACGCGCGTGCCGTCGGCCGCCGTCGCCCATTCCCTGGTGGCGACGTAATCGGAGGCGGAGTAGCCGCCCAGAACGGGGCTTTCCTTGCGGAGCAAGAGTTCGCCGCCGGGCAGTTCGGGGGTCGGCAGCACGAAATCGTAAACCCTCGACGGCGTGAAGTAGGAGGTGTAGCCGATCCGGATCACCGGCGCGGAGTAATCCGAACCCGAAACCCCGGCCGTGTACAGTTCCTCGTCGAAGGCGGGCTCGACGGCGGTACCTTGCGCGGCCGTCCCCAGCCCCTCGAGCGGCAGTACCTGCACGCGTTCGATCGTGTCCTGCCGCACGGAAACCACCAAATGCGTCGAAGTGACGCCCGCGCCATTGACGCGAACGGCGTCGGAATGCTCCACGACGGTCCGCCAGCGCTGCTCAGCGAGCGGCTTGATGAATTCGTCGGCGTCGACGATGGACACCATAGAGTTGATGGCGTCCTTGTTGTGGGTCAGCAGGATGGTTTCGGTCTCTTGACCATCAGGGCCGGCCAGGAGGAACGGCTCGGCTTCGTAGAGGATGCGCTCGTCGCGCGGGATCACGGTGACCAATCCGGCGTCGGGCTCGTCCAAGCGCATGAGGCGCGTTTCGCTGAATTCCGAGCACCCGATGCTGAGCACCAAATGCCGGCGGTCGGCCGAGAGCTCGAAGCCGAGCCACATGGCGACGTCGTCCTCTTGGTAGATTACCTCGTCCGCGCTGACCGGAGTCCCCAGCACGTGCGATTTCACCTGGTAGGGCCGCCAGGAATCGTCCACCACCGTGTAGAAGATCTGAGTGCCGTCGGGGGAGAAGGCCACCCCGTAGAAGATGTTCTCCACGACGTCGGGCAACAACTCGCCCGTCCTCAAGTCCTTGATGCGGAGCGTGAACCGTTCGTCGCCGGCGTTGTCCACCGCGTAGGCAAAGAGGTTGCCGTCCCTCGTGACGGCCGTCCCGCCGACCGCGAAGAACGGCTTGCCTTCGGCCTCGACGTTGCCGTCCAGGAGGATCACCTCGCCGGGAAGTTCGACGCCGGGTTCCACCGCCGGAGGGGTCCAGTCGGCAACGGCGTTGCCCGAGTTCGCGGCCCGGATACGGCAATGGATGCCGTATTCCTGGCCCTCAACCGAGCGGGCGTAGTACCACCAATCGTCCTTGCGGTGAGGGACGGAGAGGTCGGTCTCAAGGGTGCGGCCCTTGATTTCCTGGAAAATCGCTTCCCGCAGAGGCTCCTGGTGCGCCGTGACCGCCTCTTGGTAAGAGTTCTCGGCCTTGAGGTGCTCAATGACCTCAACCGATTCCTTGTCCCGCAGCCATTCGTAGTTGTCCACGAACACATCGCCGTGGTGCTCACGTGTAGTTGGCACCTGCTTCGCGACGGGAGGAACCAAAGGCGTGGACGGCTGGGTGGCGCCGGAAATCTGGGTCATGCTCTCAATATATAAAGCCTGTCCGACGTTGGAGGGCCGTTTCGCTGGAAGGTTACTTTCCGGGCCCGGGGCCCAGCGGCGCGGGCGGCCTTAGGTGCAGGTGAAGGAACCGGTGACGCCCGGCCCGGTCCAGGCGTTGTTGCTGTTGGGGATCGAGTACACATTGATGACCGACCAGTTCCAGGTTCCCGTGTGGGGCGTGATCTTGGGCGTGTAGCTGCCGCCGGCGGCCTGGTTGCTGGTGCCCGTGAAAACGGTGCTTCCGCCGCTGGTGATGGTGATCTGGCCGAGGAAACGCGGATCGGCGAGTCCCCACGACGTGACGGTGATGGCGAGGTTTGAGCCGGTGCAGCTGGCGCTGACGGTGGCCGTGGATGCCATTGAGGCGGTGCCGACCGGGAGGGCCGATCCCGTGGAGGTGTTGAAGGCGGCTTGTGCGATGCCGGGTGCAAAAACCAGGACCGTGGCGGCCGCGAGCACAGCTGCGATGCGCGCGAAGACACTCGTCTTCGCGGCGTCGGCGGCGCTTCGGCTTCTACGCAAGGTCCACGGCTTTCACTCGGGGCATTATGCCAGCAAACGGGGTGCCCTCCGCCGTCGTTTCCCAGTATTCGACGGCGGAGGGCGGGAGGGGTGGTTCGGTTACTTGTTGGTGGCGGTGCGTTGGGTTCCGGTGAAGTTGAACGCGATGGTGCTGTTCAGGCCCTGGAAGGTGTTGTCCGCAGTGGCGGGCAGGGTGAGGGTGACGCGCAGGTTGTCGGTGCTTCCTGCGGTGGTGGAGGTGAGGTTGGCCAGGGCCATGTTGGCGCCGGTGACAGCCCGAGTGGCCAGGACGTTGGTGGTGGTTCCGGAGCAGGTGTACGTGTAGGCGGGAGCGGTGCCGGCTTCGGTCCAGGGGACGGAGCAGTTGTCGACCGTGAGTTGGAGGCCATTGGTGGCGTCGGTGTCGAGTTTGGAGGTGGGCAGGGCCGAAGTGGTCAGCGTAATCGCCGAAAGGTTCTGGTTGCCGGCGGCGTTGGTGAGGGTGGCGGCGCGTTGGATGGTGTCGCCGGGGACGATGTTGGTGGCGGCGACGGAGAGGCGGTTGGTGGCTCCCGTGGCGCCGAGGGCGATGTTGACGGTGCCGGACCCGACGGCGGCGGAAGCGGAGGTGGAGGAGGTGAAGGCGCCGTAGGTGCCCAGTCCTGCGACGCCGGCGGCGGTGCCGACGAGGGCCAGGGAGGCGATGACTTTGCCGGTGGTGGTTTTCAGGTTCAGGCCCATGGTCGTTTCCGTTTCTGTTCTTGTTGTTGTCTGTGGTGGCTGTGCTGCCTTTGTTGTTGTTGGTTTTAGTGTTGTCCATGCGTTTTAGGACGGTGCAGGGATCCGGTCAGGGTTCCATCAAGTTTGCTTAAAGATCCGCTCAAGGCGTTCCCAGCCCCTTCAGACGCCCGCTCACATATGCCCCCAAATCCCCGACGCCGGCTCACGTTTCGCCGTTAAATCCTCGACGCTGGCTCACGTCTTGTGCGCGGGGGTTGCCCAAAGGGGTGTCATATCTGCGCGGGCGTCCGGGGCGGCCGGGCGGTTTCCGACGCGCGCTCACGTCTGGTGGGGTTTTTCCCGACGCCGGCGCACGTCTTGTGCGCGGGGGTTGCCCAAAGGGGTGTCATATCTGCGCGAGCGTTTGGGGTGGCCGGGCGGTTTCCGACGCTCGCTCACATTCGGTCGGGTTTTTCCCGATGCCGGCTCACGTCATGTGCGCGGTGGTTGCCCAAAGGGGTGTCATATCTGCGCGCGCGTTGGGGCCCCGAAGCCAGTATGCCGAAAGGATGCTTAGGCGCTCGCCGGCATGGTGCTTGTCAGTTGCTCCGTGAGCGTTTTGGCCGCATCGGAAAGCATCCCGAGGTTGCGCTGGATGGTTTCTTCGCCGTCGATCCTGTGCTTCGGCGCCACCATCGCCAGGGCGGCGAACAATTGGCCGACGTTGTCGCGAAGCGGGACGGCTATGGCAACAATCCCGTCCTCGAGTTCGTCGTCGATCATTGCCCAACCTTGGATGCGCACTCGCTCGATCTCGGTCTGGAGCTGGCCGAGGTCGGTAATCGTGTTTGCGGCCAGTTTCGGCAAATCGGTGCCGAGGACGCTGCGGACCTGCTCGGGAGTGAGCTCCGCCAAGAGCAACTTTCCCGTCGCCGAGGCGTAATGGGGCCAGCGCATGCCGCGCATATCTGACATCGTCACGCCGATGGAACGCGGCGCGTCCTGGAGGACGAGCTCATATTCGAAGAGGCCTTGGCGCAGGCTGAGGGTGACGGTTTCGCCAAGCTGCTCTGCGAGGGTGTGGACCGTATCCCTGACCCTGGCGACGAGGCCCGCTGAAGGATCAACAGCGCTCGCGACTCGGGCCAAATCCCAGCCCAACGAAAAGAGGGTGTCCGTCCGGTCGACGAACCCTTCCTCTTCCAAGGTCAACAAGAGCCGGAACACTGTAGGCCGCGGAAGGTTGACCATCTTTGCCACCTCTGTGGCAGTGGTTCCCTTGGGGCTCGCCGCTAGCGCCCGCAGCACGCTGATGGCGCGCGCCACCGACCTGTTGGAGCTGATGGTGTTCTTGGACTGGGAGTCCCGGTCAGTCACGGGCGAGGCCTTCCGGATAGTTGTCGCATCAGGCTATCGGCTAGTGCCGCGCACCCCCAAGCCCACCGCCTCAATCCGCGCTCCCGTCTGGATGGAAATATCCAAATGACCGGGCCCATCCTGCCGGGAAAATCGCCGGACGTGAGCGGGCGTCGGGAATTCTGTCGCCGGACGTGAGCGGGCGTCGGGAATTCTGCCGCCGGACGTGAGCGGGCGTCGGGAATTCTGCCGCCGGACGTGAGCGGGCGTCCAAGATTCGCGAATCTATCAACTGCAGTGGCGTTCAAATATCAAGCGGAGTGTTCAAATTATGACCTGCGCCACTCATTCCGTCAAGGTCTGGCAATAGTTCGGCCTAATTCGCCCCAGCCTCTTGACCCTGTGACTTCCACCACTCTATCGTTGTTCACACCGTAACCATCTAGTTCAATCTGTGAACACAAGGAAGTGATCCATGAACCGCATCACCGAGGCGCGACCTCTTGGCGAGTACGCCGGGAGGACCCCGTGAACACCGTGGAACTTGGGACAACGACGGCGGACCGGACGGTGGGTGCCAAGCAAACCGGAGCGCCGTTCATCCGTGTGGAAAACCTCACCAAGGTCTTCCAGCTCACAAAGTCCGGGCGCTCGGGGCTATTCGGACGGCGTCCCCTGAAGGGATTCACGGCCGTGGACAAGGTCTCGTTCGAGGTGGAGCGGGGCCAGATCTTCGTCATCATGGGCCTGTCCGGCTCGGGCAAGTCGACCATCATCCGCATGATCAACCGGCTGATCGATGCCAGCGACGGAACCATCACCGTAGATGGCAAAGACGTCCGCTCCTTGCCGGCCAGCGAACTCCGCGCCTACCGCAACCAGACCATCAACATGGTCTTCCAGCACTTCGGACTGTTCCCGCACAAGTCCCTGGTGGACAACGTCGCCTTCGGCCTCAAGGTCCGCGGAGTGGACAAGGCCACCAGGGAAGCCAAGGCCGCGGAAGCGCTGACGCTCGTTGGCTTGGGGGACCGCATCCACGCGATGCCGGACCAGCTGAGCGGCGGCATGAAGCAGCGCGTCGGGCTCGCGAGGGCGCTGGCCACCGACGCCGAAATCCTCCTTATGGACGAACCGTTCAGCGCCCTTGACCCGCTTATCCGCAAGGACATGCAGGAACTGCTCATCAAGCTTCAGCGCAACTTCAAGAAGACCATCCTCTTTGTTACCCACGATCTCAACGAAGCGATGTACCTGGGCGACCGGATCATGGTCATGAAGCAAGGCAAGGACATGCAGAACGGGACGGCCTTGGATCTCCTCGAAGCTCCGGCGGATCCCTACATCGAAGAATTCGTTGCCGAAGTGGATCGAAGCCGCGTCATCACGGCCGGCATGGTCGCCCGCCGTTCACCCGCCCCGGCAGGCGCACCCGCCCCGGCAGGCGCACCCGCCCCGGGAGCCGCCACCGCCCCGGGAGCCGCCACCGCCCCGGGAGCCGCCGCCGTCGGCGAGCCCGGCGAACGCGTCCAGGAGGACGTTGTCCTGCACGAATTGCTGCCGATTTTCGCAGCGGGAGCGGGCTGGGCCGCCGTCGTCGACAAGAACGGCGCGCCAATCGGAAAAGTGACCGCGGAAGAAGTCTTCGCGGCCCTCGCACCCAAGGGGTTCAGTAATGCATCTTGATGTTGGAACATGGTTCGCCGCTCTGATCGACTGGCTGCTGGCCAATTTCGGGTGGTTCTTTAACGCCGTCTCCTGGCTCATCAACCTCCTGGTGGGGGAAGTGGCGAACGTGCTGATCGGCCTGCATCCTTTCCTGATCATCGCGCTCCTGGTGGCAGCGGCAGCGGGCTTGACCCGCAGCGTGGGCCTGAGCGTCTTTTCGGTGCTGGCTTTCTTGCTCATCTACTCGATGGGCCTCTGGACGGACAGCATGTCCACCCTTGCCGTGGTGCTGGTCTCCGTGGTGTTCTCCCTCGCCATCGGCATCCCGTTGGGGATCTGGGCGGCCTTGAACAACACCGTGAGCAAGGTGGTCCGTCCGATCCTGGACCTCATGCAGGCCATGCCGGTCTTCGTCTACCTGATTCCGGCGGTCTTCTTCTTCGGCGTGGGCATGGTCCCAGGAATCGCCGCCACGATCGTCTTCGCGATCCCGCCTGCCGTGCGGCTTACCGAATTGGGCATCCGCAAGCTCGACGTCGAGCTCCTTGAGGCCGCGACGGCGTTCGGCGCGAAGAGGAGCCTGGTCCTCAAGGACGTGCAGCTTCCCCTGGCGTTCCCGTCGATCATGGCCGGGGTGAACCAGGTCATCATGCTCGCGCTGTCCATGGTGGTTGTCGCCGGGCTCGTCGGTGCCGGTGGCCTCGGCGGCGTGGTTGTCCAGGGCGTGGCCCAGCTCGATACCGCACGCGGCTTCGAAGGCGGGCTCGCCGTCGTCATCCTCGCTGTCTACCTGGACCGCGTTACCGGCGGTGCGCAGTCCCTCGGCGACGTCCTTCGCCGCAGGCGTGTCCGCAAGGAACAACGCGCCGCCGCCACAACCACCCCGGCAGCTGCCCGCGAAGCCGCCACCACCGCTGCCAACTAAGTAGCTGCAAACTAAGCCTTCCCCATCCCCCTTACACATCATTGGAGTCAGACCTTGATTAAGAAAATTGCAGCCTTCATTGGCTGTGCCGCCCTCCTTGCAAGCGCGAGTGCGTGTTCCGGAGTCAGTTCCGCCGGCTCCCAGCCCAGCGCCAAGACCGTTACCGTGGCCACCGTGGCCGGCTATGACGACACGTCGCCGTCACCGGCCTCTGGCAGGAATTGCTTTCGGAGCACGGCTACACCCTCCAGACCAAGCAGGTGGACCTCGCCGCCGGCTTCTCCGGAATTGCCCGCGGCGACCTTGACGGCTACCTGAACGCCTGGCTGCCGACCACGCACGGAACCTATGTGGACAAGTACAAGGACCAGCTGGACATCCTGCCGCAGCCGTTCTTCAACAACGACCGCTTGGTACTCGTGGCGCCGAAGTCGGTTCCCGAGAACACCATCAGCGAGGTGGTGAACAACGCCTCGAAGTATGGAAACAAGCTCCTCGGCATCGAAGCAGGCTCGGGCGAAATGAAGATTCTGCCGGAGGTCCTGCAGAAGTACGGTGCGACCGACAAGCTCAACCTGATCGCCGGAAGCACCCCCGCAACCCTCGCGGCGCTGAAGGACGCGTCGGCGAAAAACCAGCCCCTTGTGGCGGCCCTGTGGACGCCGCACTGGGCGTTTGCCTCCATGCCGATCAAGGTCCTGCAGGACGACCTCGGCGGTTGGCCTAAGCCCGACGGTTCCTACGTGGTGCTGTCCAAGCAATTCGCGTCGAAGAACCCGGACGTCGCGAAGTGGATGGGGAACTTCAAGATCACCGACGATCAGTTCTCGAGCCTCATGCTCGACGTCAGCCAGGCCAAGGACCCGGTAGAAGGCGCCAAGAAGTGGCTGGAAACAGCCGAGAACCGCAAAGCCGCAGATAGCTGGTTCAACTGATGCCGGCCGCCCAGCCGAAAGGAACGAAGATGCTCAGCGGTGTCCTCACCGCCCTCGCCACACCGTTCACGCCCGACGGCGGGATCGACGTCGCGGGGTTGCGCTACCTTGTGGATCGCTCAATTGAGGGCGGCGTCAACGGGGTGGTTGCCTGCGGTTCCACGGGCGAGTTCGCGATGCTGAGCGCCGACGAGCGGCGCTTGGTGGTGGAGACCGTCGTGGAGCATGCCGCCGGCCGGGTGCCGGTGGTTGCCCAGACCGGTGCGACCAGCACGCGGGAGGCGGTCAGCTTGTCCCGCCATGCGCAGGAATGCGGTGCCGACGTGATCATGGTGGTGTCTCCGTATTACGATCCGCTCTCCCTGTCCGAGGCCAAAGGGTATTTCCGCTCCGTGGCCGAGGCCGTGGAGGTGCCGGTGATGCTCTACAACATGCCGCCGCAGACGGGGATCAACCTCGATGCGGACACGGTGGGGACGCTTGCCCGCGAGGTGGAGAACATCCGCTACGTCAAGGACTCAAGCGGTGACATGGGCCAGGCCACCCAGCTGATCCACCACCACAGCGACTACATCTCAACAATCGTCGGCTGGGACAGCCTGATCCTCGCGGCGCTGACCGAGGGCGCGGCCGCGGTGATGGCCGGTACGGCGAACATCGTGCCGCGGGAGATCGTAACTGTGCAACGGGCGGTTGCGGCCGGTGACTTCTCGGCGGCCAAGGCCGAGTGGGCCCGGATCTATCCGCTGATCGACGCCGTCCTGAGCTTGCCGTATGTGCCGGCGGTCAAAGCCACGCTCGGGCTGCTTGGCCACCCGATCGGCTCGCCCCGCCGTCCTATCGAGGACCTTGCCCCGGACGCCGTGGCCCGCCTCGGGAAGCTCGTTGCCGAGCTGCAGCTCGAGGCTGCGTACGCCTGACCCTTTCCATCAACCAACAGGAGCGATCATGACTTCATCAACAGAGACCATTTCCGGCGTCGTGCGGCGCCCGGCCGAACCTACCCAGATCCTTGCGGCGGGCGAGCTTCCTCCCACGCAGCACTTCATTGCCGGGCAATTCCAAGCGGGATCCGGAAGTGAGACGCAGCCGATCGTGGATCCCTGCACCGAGGCCACCATCTGCGAGGTGCCGCAAGGCACTGCGGCAGATGTCGACGTCGCGGTCGCCGCCGCCGTCGAAGCCCGCCAAGCCTGGGGACGAAAGCTTCCGAAGGAACGCTCCGAGATCCTGCTGGCCATTGCCGACCGGCTCGCCCAAAACGCGGACCTGCTGGCACGGCTGGAATCGCTCAACTGCGGCAAGCCCCTCATGGTGTCCGAGGACGACGTCGCCTCGTCCATCGACTCGTTCCGCTTCATGGCCGGGGCCGTCCGGGCCCAGACCTCCATCGCGGCGGGTGAATACGCCCAGGACCACTTGTCCGTCATCCTTCGCGAACCGCTCGGCGTCGTCGGCGTGGTCACGCCGTGGAACTACCCGCTGCTGATGGCTGTGTGGAAGATCGCGCCCATCCTGGCCGCGGGCAACACGATCGTGCTCAAGCCGTCCGAGCAGACCCCGCTGACCACCTTGAAGTTCGCGGAGCTGATCGCGGACCTGCTGCCGGCGGGCGTCTTGAACATCGTCACGGGCCTCGGCCCCGTGGTTGGCCAGCGGCTGGCTGAGCACCCGGACGTGGACATGATCGCACTGACCGGTTCGGTCAACAGCGGCCGCGCCGTCGCCCGTGCTGCCGCCGACACGGTCAAGCGCGTCCACCTCGAACTCGGTGGCAAGGCCCCGGTGGTCATCTTTGCCGACGCCGACCTCGCCGCCGCAGCCGAATCCCTCCGCGCGGCCGGGTACTGGAACTCCGGCCAGGAGTGCGGCGCCGGCACCCGTGTCCTCGTTCACGAGTCGGTGGCCGAGCGCTTTACCGAACTCCTCGTCGAGCAGGTCAGCACCTTGGTGGTGGGGGAGCCGACCGCGGGGTCCGACGTCGAAATCGGTCCCATGATCTCGAAGGCGCACTACGAGCGCGTCCTCGGGCACCTTGAACGAGCACAGTCCGACGGCGCGCGCGCGGCTTTGGGCGGCGGAGCCCTCGCCGGGCAGGGCTACTTCATTTCGCCCACCGTGCTGGCCGACGTCCCCGAAGGCGCCGCCTGCACGCGCGAGGAGATCTTCGGACCGGTGGTTACGGTCGAGACGTTCTCCACGGAGGAAGAAGCAGTGACTCGAGCCAACGGCACCCCGTACGGGCTTGCGGCTTCGGTGTGGACCCTCAATGCGCAGTTGGGCCACGATATCTCCTCCCGCCTTGACGCGGGCACGGTGTGGGTCAATTCGCACTTGGCGCTGGCCAACGAGATGCCTTGGGCCGGCTTCAAGAGCTCCGGCTACGGCCGCGACCTCTCCGCGTATGCCTTGGACGACTACTCGCGCACCAAGCACGTGATGCACAGCAAGGCACGCTAGTCCTGACGTGAGATCTCGGCCCTTTGGAGCGTACAAGGGGCCGAGATCTCACCCGCCGATTCACAGGACATTCCCAGCGCCCGGGTACCGCACATCCAGAAGACGCGAGCTTATGCTCGTGATGGAGGCGTCCCGACGATGGAGGTAGCCCGGGTGAGCGATGCAGAAGGCCCTTTGATTCTTGAGGTGCAAGACCTCGTGGCGCGCTACGGCGCGCAGACCGCCGTCGACGGCTTGAGCTTTTCCATCAGGCGAGGCGAGATCTTCGGGCTCCTCGGCCCCAACGGGGCCGGTAAAACCACCACGTTGAGTGTCATTGAAGGGCTTAGGAAGCCCGACGGCGGACGGGTCACCGTCGATGGTGCCGACACCGAGCGATCGGCGCTTTCCGTCAAAGCGAAACTGGGCGTGCAGCTCCAGGCGTCGAGCTTCCAATCGGAGCTGACCATCGAGCAACTCGCGCGCTTGTACTCGGGACTGTACGGGTTGAACCTCCAGCGGCGGCAACTGCGCGAGCGGCTCGCCGACGCGGGGCTGGCGCAGGAAGCGGCCAAGCCGTTCAAGAAGCTGTCGGGCGGCCAACAGCAACGGTTTTCGCTCATGGTGGCCACCATCCACGATCCACCGATCCTCCTACTTGACGAACCGACGTCGGGCCTTGACCCGCAATCCCGTCGCCAGTTGTGGGACCGGATCGAGGGCTCACGCCGAAGGGGCGGGAGCATTCTGTTGACCACCCATTCCATGGAGGAGGCACAAGCGGTCTGTGACCGAGTCGCGATCATTGACCGTGGCCGCCTCCAGGCTTTGGGTGCGCCAAATGAGCTCGTGGCGATGCACCGCGAGGATCCACGCGTACTCGCCGTTTCGCGCGGCGACGTCACTTTGGAAGATGTCTTCATCGGACTGACAGGAAGTGCCATCCGTGACTGAAACCGTTGCTCCTCCCAGGCCGCCGATCGGGCTGACCTTGCGTTCCCTCGTGCGGGCAGACACCACCGTCATGCTGCGCAGCCGGCAAGCGCTGATCCTCAACTTCATTCTGCCCATCGTCATCCTCGTGACCACCAACCGCGGCAAGCTGGGGAATACCGGCTTCCTCATCGGCATGGCGATCACCTATGGCCTGTTGTCCTCGGCGCTCATCGGGTACTCGATCACCGTGGCGCGTGACCGCGAAGCCGGGGTGTTCCAACGGCTTCGCGTCACGCCGACACCCACGTGGGCCATCATGGCGAGCCGCCTCGGCGTGCAGCTAGTGACGAGTCTGGTTGTCGGGATCGTCGTACTGGTGGTGGGCAGCATCATGCACGACACCTACTACACGCCGGGCGAATACCTTTTGCTTCTCGCCGTCGCGGTGCTTGGCGGGGCGGTGTTCCTCAGCATCGGCCAGGCACTCGTCGGACTGGTCAAGTCGGCCACTGCCATCAACGCGATCGGCCGGGTCTTGTTCATCCTGCTGATCCTGGTGGGGATCCTCGGCTCCACAGGCATCCTGGGCGATGATTTCAAGAACATCGCCGCATGGACGCCTGTGGGCGCCTTGATCAACTTGTTCAGCGGTGTGCTGAGCCTTTCGACGTGGGGAGCAACCGAGACGGGCGCCCTCCTTGTGTGCTTCGGCTACATCGTGGTGTTTGCCGTGATCGGGATCCGCTGGTTCCGTTGGGAGCCGCAGTAACGCTTAGCCGTTGAGGATCTGCGTCAAATCATGATTCTCGAGGTTTGCTAGGGCAGCGACCGGTGCGGATTGAGGCGTCGGTCCCCCGTGAGTTCAGGCCTGCACATCACTTTCGGTTCCTGTGCCCGATACGGAGCCGGTAGGAGCATGGCCGCCCGAGCGCTTCCCGGTGATGGCCCAGCTGGCGAGGAAGTCGAGTTGTTCCTGGGCGTGGCTGCCTGGTTCGGCAGTGTAGGCGATGAGCGTCAAACCTTCCCCGGGCAGGACCAGTGCGTCACCGGTGAGTTCAATCTCGCCGACGAGGGGGTTCCGCATGGTTTTGCGTGCGGTGCGGTGGAAGCGGACGTTGTGTCGGGCCCACCGCGTGGAGAACTCCGTGCTTCCGGCCGCGAGATCGCCGATGAGGCTGTTCAGATGACGGTCGCGGGGATTCTGGCCGGACTCGGTGCGCAGGGCCGCGGCGAAATCGTCAGCCAGGGTTTCCCACTCGACGAAAAATTCCTTGGAACGAGGATCCAGGAACATGAACCGGGCCAGGTTCAACGGCAAGGTGTCGGGGCTGAGGATGCCGGTGTAGAGGGCGAAGCAGAGGCTGTTCGCTTCCACGATCTCCATCCGGGAGTTCCGGACGTAGGCGGGAGTACCGGTCATGCCGGCGAGGATCCGCTGGACGCTGGGCCGGACCTCGGGGCGTGCCTTCCGGCTGCCTGATGGGCTGGACGGTGCGGCGGCTTTGGCGAGGTCGAACAGGTGCGCGCGTTCGGCTTCGTCCAGTTGCAGGGCACGGGCCAGGGAGTCCAGGACAGAGTCGGAGACTCCTCGGAGGTTTCCGCGTTCGAGGCGGGCGTAGTATTCGGTGCTGACGCCGGTCAGCAAGGCCACTTCTTCGCGTTTGAGCCCGGCGACCCGGCGGGTGGCGCTGTACGCGGCCAGCCCGGCCTGGGCGGGGGTGATGCGTGATCGGCGGCTCATGAGGAACTCGCGGACGTCGGTGGTGTTGTCCATTCCTCTACGCTACGACGCCACGCAGGGTCCTAACAGGAACTGGCAGTACACCGCACAACAGGCACTCCCGCGCAGGTGAAGGGGCTGGTTCTCTTGAATCAGTTGCTTCTTCTTGTCCGGAAAGGACACCATGCCTGTGACAATTCTCAGCCCTTCGGTCGTGACGGCCCGGCCGCGTGCTTCGCTGGCCGTGGCCATGCTGGGCTTCTTCGTTGTTGCCCTTGATGCGCAGATCGTGAATGTGGCCCTGCCCGCGATCCGGGATGATCTGGGCGGGGGTTTGGCCGGGCTGCAGTGGGTGGTGACCGGCTACACGCTGATGTTCTCCGCTCTTCAGCTTTTCGCTGGGACGTTCTCTGACAGGGTCGGGGCACGCCGTGCCTACGGGATCGGAATGATCCTGTTCACGGTGGCATCCGCTGCCTGCGGGTTCAGCCCGAACCTCCCGGTGCTGGTCGCAGCCCGCATCCTGCAGGGCATCGGGGCGGCGATGATCACCCCGGCGTCCCTGGCCCTGATCAGGGAGGCCTACCACGACGCCGTGCAGCGCGGCCGGGCCATTGTCTACTGGGGTCTGGGCGGTTCCGTTGCCGCCGCTGCCGGCCCCGTGCTTGGCGGTGTTCTTACCGGGGTGCACTGGAGGCTCATCTTCTTCGTCAACCTCCCGGTCGGGGTTCTGGCCCTGGTGGTCCTTTCCCGGGTGGCCCGCTCACCGCGCCGGCCGATGCCCTTCGACTGGGCCGGTCAGATCAGCGCCGTCCTAGCCCTGGCAAGCCTGACCTACGGCATCATCGAGGGCGCTACCGCCGGGTACGGAAGCCCCGGAATCCTTAGTGTCTTTGCTGTGGGTGCCGTGTCCCTGGCGGTGTTCATGGTGGTGCAGTTCAAGGCCCGGGCACCGATGCTTCCTTTGGATATTTTCCGGTCCCGTACTGTCTCGACCACCTTGGGTGTTGCACTGGCCACGATGGCCGCCTTCTACGGGGTGGTGTTCCTGCAAAGCCTGTACTTCCAGCAACAGCGCGGCGCCACCGCCTTGGAGACCGGGCTGCTGTTCCTGCCGATGACCGCGCTCGTTGCCCTGCTCAACCCGCTCGTGGCCCGGCTCATGGCCCGCTTCGGTCAGGTGGCCATGATCGCGGCAGGGCAGTTGATCATGGCCGTCGGCCTTGCCGGGCTCTGCCTGCTCCCGGCGGACACCCCGGTGCTGGTCGTCGCCGTGATGATGGTGCCGGTCGGTGTTGGCGGGTCCTTCACCGTGCCCCCGATCATCGCCCTGGTCATGGACCATGTTCCCGCCGAACGCGCCGGGACGGCCAGCGGCGTGGTCAACACCGCCCGGCAAGTCGGTGGTTCCCTCGGCGTGGCGGTCTTCGGCGCCCTCCTGAGCGGGCAGGGCTTCATGGAAGGACTCCGCACCAGCCTCGGCTGGACCGCCGCCATCCTCATCCTCCTCATCCTCGCCTCCCTGACGCTGCGCCACGAGCAAAGGAAAACACCATGAAACTGAACAAGCCCGCGCCCACGACCAAGGCCCCTGCCGGCAGGTTCACCGGAGACGTCTACCTCAGCCCCCTCCACACGGGAGAAGCACCTTCAAGGCTCACGGCAGCCCTGGTGCATTTCACCCCCGGAGCCCGGACCAACTGGCATTCCCACCCGCTGGGTCAGACCCTGCACTGCACCGAAGGAACCGGACTCGTCGCAACACGTGACGGCACGGTGATCCTCATGCGGCCCGGAGACACCGTCCACACCCCGCCCGGTGAAGAACACTGGCACGGTGCCACGCCCGGGAGCCTGATGAGCCACCTGGCCATGGTCGAGCACGAGGACGGCCACAGCGCCACCTGGCTCGAACCCGTCAGTGACGCCGATTACGCAGCGGCCCACACCCGGGCAACCCGATAAAGCCTTTCCCGCCCACATCCAAGCAAAGGAAAATCCATGCAAACCGTGACCCTGAACAACGGCGTCGAAATGCCCATCCTGGGCTTTGGCGTCTTCCAGATCCCCGACGAAGAAACCCAGGCCGCCGTTGAAGCCGCCCTCGCAGCCGGCTACCGGCACCTGGACACGGCTGCTTCCTACCTCAACGAAGCAGCCGTGGGCGCCGCGATCAAAGCCAGCGGCATCGCCCGCGAGGAACTGTTCGTCACCACCAAACTCTGGATCCAGCACGCCCCGGCCGGCAACGTCCAGGAAGATACAAAACGCGCGTTCGAAAACTCTTTGGCCCGCCTCGGCCTCGACTACGTCGACCTCTATCTGATCCACCAGCCCCTGGGTGACTACTACAGTGAATGGCGGGCCATGCAGGAGATCAACAAGGAAGGCGGCGCCCGTGCGATCGGTGTCTCGAACTTCCACCCCGACCGCCTCGTGGACCTCATCGACCACAACGAGATCGTCCCTGCGGTGAACCAAATCGAAACCCACCCGTTCCACCAGCGCGGGACCGACCAGGCCCTGATGCGTGAGCGGGGCGTGCAGATCGAGTCCTGGGGTCCCTTCGCCGAAGGGAAGAACAACCTGTTCACCGACCCGGTCCTTAGCAGCATCGCCGAAGCCCATGGCAAATCCGTCGCCCAGGTCGTGCTGCGCTGGCTCATCCAGCGCGAAGTGGTCGTCATCCCTAAATCCGTCCGGCCCGAACGGATGGCGCAGAACCTGGACGTCTTTGACTTTACCCTCACCGGCGAACAGATGGGCCGGATCGCCGCCCTGGACACCGGGACCAGCCTCTTCTTCGACCACCGCGACCCCGAGAAAGTCTCCTGGCTCGGCGGACGACGGATCGACTAATCCTTGCCGACGCGAACACCCAAAATCATGCCTTCACAAGACACCGGCCCCGCACCGGGGACATCCGGCAAGGTCCTGTTGGTCTGCTTCTCACGCGCCGGGGAGAACTACTTCAACGGCGGCCGGAAAAACATCACCATAGGTAACACCGAAGTACTCGCCGGCATGATCACAGACCGGACAGGCTGTGACGTGCACAGGATCGAGGCGGCAGAGCCCTACCCGGATAGTTACGACGCCACCGTGGCCAGGAACGTCCGGGAGCAGGACAGCGATTCCCGGCCCGGCATCGCCAACCCGCTACCCTCCATCAGACAGTACGACACAGTCCTGCTGGCCAGTGGAATCTGGAACGTGAGGGCACCGATGATCATGACCACCTTCGCCCAAAGCCACGACTTCACCGGCAAAACCATCCACCCCGTCACCACGCACGCCATGAGCGGGCTCGGAACCACAGAACGCGATTACGCCCGGACCTGCCCCGGCGCCGTCATCGGAGAAGGACTCGCCATCCGCGGTGAAGAAGTCCAGGACGCGGGTGCTGCCCTCGATTCCTGGCTCCGCCGCACAGGGCTCCTTCGACCCTGACCCTCAACCAAATACTCAAGCCCACACCCGGAAGGTTATCTTCATGACTGAAACGAACCAGACCCGCGCCCAGCAACTCATCGGCGACTTCGCCCCCAAACTCGTAGAACTCACCGACGACGTGCTCTTCGGCGACATCTGGGAGCGCAGCGAGCTCTCCCCGCGGGACCGCAGCCTCATCACGGTCGCCAGCCTCATCACCAGCGGCAGCACCGAACAACTTCGCGGACACCTCGCCCGGGCAAAGACCAACGGCCTCACCGAAGAAGAGCTCAAGGAAACCATCATCCACCTTGCGTTCTACGCCGGCTGGCCCAAAGCCATGTCCGCAATCACCGTCGCCAAAGAAATCTTCACCCAATGAGATTTACGTCAGACTGCTCGGGTAAATTGCCGATTGCTCGGTCAGCCATGGGCGTTAGGTCGTAGCGAGGTCGTCTTTGAGTGGCGGGCTGGCACGTTCTGCCAGCCCGCCAAAGTGTTCCGGATCCTAATTCCGGCTTGCCGGCATGAGGAACTTCCAAGGCGTGTTCTCCAGCGACAACGGCATGGGAACCTCAATCACCTTGGGCCGGATTTCGGAGGTCATACGCGTTCTTCCTGGAGTACTGGTTCTTCCTGGTGTTCTGCGGTTTTGGTCGTACGGCGGGTAACAACGACCCCGCTGACGGCGATAAGCGCGGTGGCAGTAAAGGTGAGCAGTAGCTGGGTGCGCGTTCCGTCGTCGAGCATTGCCACGATGACGATCAGCACCAACAGCCCGACGGCGGTGTAGGACAAGTAAGGGAAGAGCGGCATCCGGTAGGTCGCAGGGGCCGCGGACGGCGTTGCGGCGAGGTCCCTGCTGCGCCGGAGCTTGATCTGGGAGGCGGCAATGGCTGCCCAGATGACGATGATGGTTGAACCGACGATTGCCAGCAGGGTCTCAAGGACCTTTCCGGGGAAGATGGCTTCGAGCATGGCGGCGATGAAACCGAAGACTACGGTCCACAGCACTGCGGCACGGGGAACGTTGTTGGCGCCGGTCTTCTTCAAGTGCGCCGGGGCGTGCCGCCGCTGGGCAAGGGAATGCAGCATGCGTGAAGCGCCGTAAATGTTGGCGTTCAGGGCACTGAGCAGGGCGAATACCGCAACCAAGGCCATCACGGTTCCAGCCGCCGGCATTCCTGCGACATTCAGCAAGGCGGCGAAGGGGCCTTCCGGGGAGTTGGCTGCATCCGGGGTGAGGATCGAAACGATGATGAACACCGAACCGACATAGAAGACGCAAATCCGCCAAGCGACTGTGCGGATGGCAGTGGCCACACTCTTTTCGGGGTTCTTCGTTTCGCCCGCTGCAATAGCCACGATCTCCGTCCCGCCGAAAGCGAAGATCACAATCAGCAATCCTGCGCCGATCCCGCCGGCGCCTTTCGGGGCGAAATCGGTGAAGTGGGAAAGGCCCGGGCTGTTTCCGTTGAGAACGCCCAAGAGAAGCAGCGCGCCGACGATGAGGAAAGCAAGGATGACGGCGACCTTGATGAAGGCGAACCAGAATTCAAATTCGCCATACTTGGAAACTGCGAACATGTTCACTGCGGTGAGCGCCGCCATGAACACGGTGGCCAGGAGCCACGTGGGCGGGATGGGCGTCCCGGCCGGGGCGGATTGAAGGACGCCGGTCAGGATCGCTGCCGCGCCTCCGGCTTCCGCTGCCACAACAACGGCCAACTGGACCCAGTAAAGCCACCCGATGGTGTATCCGGCGACGGGTCCGAAGGCGGTTTCCGCGTGGGTCGAGAATGCGCCGCTGGCCGGGTTGGCTGCGGAGAGTTCGCCGATCATCCACATGATGAGGACGACCAACGCTCCGGCCACGATGTATGAGATGAGGATGGCCGGTCCTGCGGCCGCGACGCCTTTGCCGCTGCCGAGGAACAAGCCCGCGCCGATGGCTCCACCCAGGCCCATCATGGTGAGCTGGCGGGGTTTCAGTCCCCGGACGGTCCCGGTTGCAGGAGTGCTGGATCGGGGCGAATCGGTGGTTACTGTCGAGTTCAACGTTCTTACCTTTCCGCTGCGAGCCGGTTGAAGGCAGCCTTGGCCGCTTGGACCGCTTGCCGGTTCGCCTCGGGAGTTCCGACGCTGATCCGGATGCCATCACCCGGATAGGCGCGGACAATGACGCCGGCCTCCGTGAAAATCGTTTCGAGTTCCTGTGTGGCCTCGCCCGTGCGGAGCCACACAAAGTTGGCTTCGGAAGGACAGACGTCCCAACCGATGCTGAGCAGTTCGGCGTGGAGCTTTTCGCGTTCAGTGACCAGCGAAGTGATCCTGGCTTCGATTTCGTCCTCAGCGTCGAGGCTTGCCAGCGCGGCTTTCTGGGCGAGCGCGGAGACGCCGAACGGGATGGCGACGGCGCGGAGGGCAGCGGAGATGTAGTCCGGCGCGATTGCGTAACCAATGCGTAGGCCGGCCAGTCCGTAGGCCTTGGAGAAGGTGTGAAGGACAACTACGTTCGGATAGGTGCGGAAGAAGTCGATTCCGTGGGCCGCTGCGGCGTCCACATTGAAATGTACGTAGGCCTCGTCGATGACAACCAGGACGTCCTGCGGAACGGCCGTCATGAAGGCATGCAGCTCGTCGGCCGTCACGGAGGTTCCGGTTGGATTGTTGGGCGTGCACACGAAGATGAGCCGGGTCCGTTCGGTCACAGCAGCCGCCATTGCCGGAAGGTCGTGGCGTTCGTCAGCGGTCAAGGGAACGTGGACGGCCTTTGCACCGGCAAGGCCCGTCAGGATGGGATACGCCTCGAACGATCTCCAAGCGAAGATCACTTCGTCGCCCTCGCCGGCCACCGCGCGGATGATCTGGGAAGCCACCTCGACTGAACCGGCGCCGAAACTCACGGAGGCCGCAGGGACGTCCCAGCGCTTCGCGATCGCTTCCGTAATTTCCGTGCACGCCATGTCCGGATAGAGGTTGATGCCTGCCGCGGCTTCGGCAACGACGTCCCGGACCGACGGCAGTGGCGGATACGGGTTCTCGTTCGAGGACAACTTGTACTGGGTGGTTCCGGAAACCGGTGCGGCCTTGCCGGGCTTGTATGCGGGAAGGTCGTGCAATGCGGACCGCAGGGGCACGCGTTCAACGGTGGACGCGTGGGGCCTGATCGTGGTCATAAGGTGATCTCCTTCACGAAGAGCTGTGGGATGACTCACGTTGACAGTCCTAAACCCACCCTGACAACTGGTCAGGCGACACCTATGCTTTGTGTACAAATCCGGCCGAATTATCGCGCGAAATGCTTACACTTTGTACGTCATTTCGGTGAAGAGGCGACGGCGGGTGGTCACCGCCGTCGGGCCCGTGATCAGGCGGTAGCGCCGAGCGCCTTTTCCAGTTGCGGGCGGTGCCGCTCGATCCCTTCGCCTGCAGTCTCGGCCGCGGCGCGGTCCCTCGCAATCAGTGCGCGTTCGAGGCGGACGCAATGCTCTTCCATTCCGAGCGCCCCGACCATCGCGGAACTTGTCTTGAGGCTGAGGACAGCGTCCATGGCACGAGCATCGTCACCGGCGCTCAAAGCTTCGCTGATGCGCCCAACGCGGACCGGCAGCATCCGGGTGTACGTTGCCGCGAACTTGTTGGCCGCTTCCTTGCTCCGCAATTCCTTGGCCAAACGCTTGAGCGGACGACGATCCAGCGTGGGCTGAGTTGGTTCGGTGGTGGTGTTTTCAGGCTTTTTGCGCCAGATGGAGACCAGGAGCATGCCCACGAGGGCCGCCGGGGCACCGTACATCAGGACCTTCAACACGATGGGGTCGCGGAGGGCGCGGATGGCGTTGCCGAGGTGGGGGATGGTGAAGATTTCGCGGTCCACCGTGGGGGTTGCGAGGGTGGCGGTCCAGGGGTCGGGGCCGTTGTTGGCGTCGCCCTTGGTCTGGACGGTCGCGGTGCCTTGGCTGTTGACATCCAGTTTCACGATGCGGTGGGTTTCGACGCGTTGGTCCTGCACGGGGATGTGGTAGGTGATGATGTCGCCGATTTTGAGCTCGGAGACCGGGACGGGGACGGTGACGACGACGTCGCCGGGGTTGATGAGCGGGGACATGGAGCCGGTGAGCATGGTGGAGGTCTGGTAGCCCAGGACGCGGGGTCCGACCGCGAGGAAGGCGAACCCTGCCACCGCCGCGACCATCACAGTTGTTGTGATCACCCGGGCCGCGACCGTCGCCGCTTTGGCGATAAACCGCTTCTGCCGTGGTTTCGTGCCTTCCGGGCTCTCGGCAGTCCGATCGATCCGTTGCGTATTGCGGACGAGGGGCGCGGTCATGGTGATGGCTCCGATCGATGTGCTTTGGTGCTGTTCGGTGGGAAGCCCCCCGCCGTCAGGGGGGTGTCCCTATGTTCTTTGTCAAGCGGGTGGGAGCAGTTTTTCTTGGCGGTTGTCGGTCCGGGTTTTGGTCGCGGGGTATCGACCGGCGTCCCGGGGATGCCGGCTAATGTGGGGGTTTTGTCAGGCCGCTTTGATTTGCGGCGCCTCGTAAAGCACTCCGTCGCGCAGCATCGCGAACAGGACGTCACAGCGGCGTCTGGCCAAGGCGATCAAGGCCTGGTTGTGCCGTTTGCCCTCGGCCCGTTTGCGGTCGTAGTACTCCCGGGAGACAGGGTCTTTCAGCGCCGCGAAC
>NZ_SMRU01000016.1 GCF_004354015.1 Arthrobacter terricola | reverse complement strand
GTCCTGATCATGCAGCCCGGCAATCCCTGCGGACTCGTACCGGCTGCGCCACCCTATGACCGTCGTCCGTGTCGCCCCGACACGCTCGGCGATCACGGTGTTCGACAGCCCCTCCGCGGCCAGCAGCACGATCCGCGCCCGCTGGGCGAGTCCCGCCCGTCCCGCCGAGGACCTGGACAGACGATTCAACGCCTCAAAATCACCATCACGAAGACCCAGGGCAGCAGCAGGACGATTGGCCATAACCAATCCTCCCAAACACCCAAACGTCTAGCTATTAACGACACGCGACACTAGAGCCAGCGTGACATTATCATTCGCGGCTTGTCCGCGGCAAGGCTGGAGCGGGGTGGTTGCAAAGGGTTAACCTGTGGTCTACCTGACCGCATCAGTTCAGGCTTTCCGCTTCGAAGAATCCGGTTTGTGACAGCGTCAGCACTAAGTATTACAAAAGACGTTAGTCATTCGACCATTGCAGGGTACGGCTCAACACAGGGCGGAGACCCTTCGCGGCTAAGGAACGTGAGCAGAATCATTCCGCCGATCCCGGGTCCGTGGCTAAGAAAGCCAGCCGGCCCACCAGGCGGCAGTTAGGCTTTTTGAATGCTGTGTTTTGAGGCTTGGGAATTCGTAGCTGCCGCGCCGGTAAGGGTCATTGACGTCCTGACTGATACCAGCAATTTCGAAGCCTGGGATTTCGGGACCATCCATTATTCAGGGGAGATTCAGGACAGATCCAGAATGTCCTGGACCCCTAAAGGAGCGCTGGGAACCTTCCGTGCGGTGTGAACCTACCGGTGAGAGCACCGCCGTCGTAATCCCCAGGGCGGCCGGTGCAGTGGCCCTGAACTGCAGTGGCCCTAAACGCCGTGGCCCGTGAGTGCCTGCTTGATTTGGTCGACGGTCGGCAGGCCCGCCAGGCCACCCGGGGTTTGGTAGATCCGGCAGGCGAGGTCGCTGGTTGCCGCTCCGCCGGGAAAAATATCTGCACCGTCGAGGGTGATCGTCGGGGATCCGGCGAAGACAGTGCCGACGGTATCTGCCGGAGTGTCGATCAGGCGCAGGTCGAATTCCCCGCGTTGATGCCCCAATGCGATCAGCGCCTCGTTGAGGCGTCGGGCTGCTTCGTCCGAGTTCGGGCACTCGTTGATGTACAGAAGTTCAATCCTCATACAAAGTATTTTCCACCGCTGCGCGCCTTCATCCCCGACGGTCCTGCGGGCGCGACCAAGGCGTCACCGGCCGTGGCTGCAGGACACCGTCGACGGTCACGTCCAGCCTTTCATTGAAGAAGCTCACGAGGCCGTGGATTTGCGCGGCGTCGCGTAAAGGCCTTTTATAGCTCCACGCGATGTCCTTGCCACCCTCGCTGCCGGGATACGTCCAGTAGCTGGCTTCGCCCTTGTACGCGCACGCAGTCCGTTTGGCGCTCTCTTCCATGAAGTCCAGCCGCACATCCTCGGCCGGGAAGTAGTAACGGACGGGAAGCAGCGTCTCATACAGGAGTTGCGCACTGTTCGTGCTCGCGAGCGTGACGCCGTCGAGGGAGACCGTCACCGCCTGCGACGACGCCCGGATGTCCACGCGGTGGAACGGGTCACGGGGATGTGCGAGGATCTCCTCGTCATCCTCCCGCCATTCGAAGGCCGCGAAGTCCAGCACGACATACCCGGCCAGATCCGGATCATCGGGTCGGAACGCGGCGCCGGGCACCGCCGTCGTTCCCGTTACAACGTCAAGCGGCTCGCCGGGAGTGGTGTGCCGGCCGAATCCCGTTCGCGGATCGAACGACGGAGGCGCGCCCGCGGACATCCGGACGGCGACCTCGGGGACGTCGGCCGTTGGTGCACCCGCGGGACGGAGTTCCGCCAGCACTTCTTCCTCCGGTACCGCATAAACCGGCGTAATGCGCCTCGGCTCCCAGACCAGCCAGGCGTGCAGGGTGTCGACGACGGCGTTCCCGCCAATGCTCGCGCGGATCCTTTTGGGCGTGGGTTCGTAGCGCAATTGCGGGAAGGTCCCGACAATCACCTCGGACAGTTTGGTGGCCATCTTCCAAGAGTGGGCGCGGGATGGTGCGGCGTCAATGAGTTTCGCCTCGTCCCGCACGCGTGCTCCTGCCTTTCTTAGGGGAGGGCCGGGTAGGTGTTGAGGATGTAGTCCGTGGCTCCGCGTGAAGGCTAGGTCAGGGTTCCCACTGGTACTACACTGTAGGTAGGAGCCGTAGGATTCTTACTTTGTCTACACTGTAGGCCTATGGCTGCGGCGACGTAAGGGGTTTTTCGGGCTTCCGAGGGGCCGCGAACGGCAGGAGATGGTCATGGAAGGTTCAACAAAGCCGGCGCGTGAGAATGCCGGGCCGGTGAGCCGCCGGATGGTGCTGGATGCGGCTTTGGAGCTGGTGGATGCCGACGGGGTGGACGCGTTGAGCATGCGCCGGCTCGGGCAGGTGCTCGGCCGTGATCCGATGGTCGTGTACCGGCACGCGGCTGGGCGGAAGGAGTTGCTGGACGGGGTCGCCGAACTCGTCCTGGACGAGTTGGAGACGTTCCCGGATGACTTGCATTGGCACGGGCAGTTGCGCCGGATCGCACATGCGCTGCGCCGGGTGTGCCTGCGCCACCCGAACGCTGTGCCGTTGCTGGTGACCGGCTCGTTGTCCACACCGCTGGGCCTGCGCCCGCCCGGGACCCTGCGCCCGCTGGAACAGATCCTGGGGATCCTGATCCGTGCCGGGTTCCTCCCGGCCGATGCCTTGCACATCTCCCGGGCGTTTTACGGTTTCCTCTACGGCCATGTTTTGAACGAACTGCAGGAACTGATCGCGGACCCGGAGGAAAACGAAGCCTTGCTGCGCCTGGGACTCCAGCGCCTTCCCCTGCGCGACTTCCCGCACCTGCGCCACCTCGCCCCCGAACTGCTGGACTATGACGGGGAGAAACAACTTGAAGAGGGCCTGGACATCCTGCTGGCCGGACTCGACCAGCAACTCGCCGTCCGCGACAAAAGCTACACCTGAAATGCGGCGGGCGGTGCGACGGCGCCCGGCGTCCCGTCGGTGGTGGTGAGGGACACCGGGCGTTGCCGGGGGTGAAAGCCCGAAGGGGGAGCCGGGGCTTCGGCTTACACGGTGCTGGTCGCCGTCAGCGCCCGGGGGTCGATGCCGAGAAGTCCGGCGGCAATCCGTGCGCCGATCATCGCGGTCGGGAGGTTGATGTTGCCGCGGGTGATGGTGGGCATGATTGAGGCGTCGGCAACGTAGAGGCCCGAGATTCCGTAGACGTTGCCGTGGGAGCCGACGACGGCCGTGCGGTCCGTGGCGGGTCCCATCTTGCAGCTACCGGCTGGGTGGCAGTAGTTCACGATGTCGTCAAGGGGTGCGTTTTCCCCGGGGACATGGTCCCCGAGGACGGCGGCGAGTTCGGGCTGGGCGACCATGGATTCGAGTAGCTCGAGGGCCTCGGAGAGGACGGTGCGGTCGTAGCCGGCGGGGTCGGTTCCGTAGCGGTGGTCGATGACCGGATTGACGACGTCGAGGTCGGCGTTCAGGGTGACGGAACCTTCCGAGCGGGCACGCATGGCACCGCCGTAGAGGGTGATCGGGGGCAAGCCGGGGTGGCCGCTGTTCTCGCCGGCGACCATGAAGACGTGGATGTCGTAGGGACCGTCGTCGCACACGCTGGATTTAGCTCGCCCGACGGTTTGTTCGTCGGGGTTCCAGGGCAGCTTGGCGAGTTCGTCAGTGAGGCCTGGTTGTCCGGCGAAGTCCAGCTGTATGCAGGCGTGGTCCAGCAGGTGTTTGCCGACGCCGGGCAGGGCGGCCTGCACAGCGATGCCGAGCGCGGATAGCTCGTCGGAGGGTCCGACGCCGGAGCGCAGCAGCAGTGCGGGGGAGTGGTAGGCGCCGGCGGCCAACACTACGCGGCCTGCCTTGATGTAGGCGTCGTTTCCGTTGTGCCGGACGAAGACTCCGCGTGCTTCGCCGTCAGCGATGTCGATCCTTTGGACGTCGACGCCCCCCGCGATGGTGAGGTTGGGGCGGTCGCGGACCGGGTCGAGGAAGGCGAATGCGCTGTTGAAACGGGTGCCGTCAACGATGTTGACAGGCATCGGTCCAATGCCTTCGGCCGCTTCGATGTGGTCCAGGTCGTCTGCGAACGGCAGCCCTGTGGCGATCCCGGCGTTGACGAAGGCGCGTTGGGGCGGCGTGAGTTCGTCCATCGTGTATCGGCGGACCCGGAAACGGTCACGGACCCAGTCAAGGAGGGGCTCGACGTCGGACGCTGCCCAACCCGGGTTCCCGGCGGCGGCCCATTCATCGTACTCAAACCGCGCGCCCACCGAGGCGGTGCAGCCGTTGTGGGCGGAACACCCGCCCAGGATCCGGGCGCGGGGCAGGTCCAGGGTTCCCTCGCCGGAGGACCTGCGGGAATGGAGGTCGTAGTCGTGGGAGAGCGGGATGGACCGGGCGTCGAGCATGTCGGCGGGCCATTGGCCATCGGAACGGGGGCCGTAGTCTGGTCCTGCCTCCAGGAGCAGGATCGTTTCGTTGCTGTGGGTGGCGAGGGTTCCGGCGAAGGCGGCGCCGCCGGTGCCCGCACCGATGACGACGGTGTCGGCGAAGGAGGGAAGTTGTTCCATGGGGTTCATCATGTCCTGTGGGTAGTGCGTGTACTTGCGTTGTGGTTCAGGGGTTGGCGTACGACGGCGGCGCGTCAGTCGACGTCGGGCAGTTCGCCGGCCCGGGCCATCCAGTCGCGTTTTCCGGGTCGCAGGTTGCGGCCGACGAGGACGGCGGCACCGAGTGCGATGTAGACCAAGGCCAGGAAGGGCGCGAGGAGGACGGGGAAGTCGGGGAGCGGGACGAGACTGAAATAGGCGATGGTGAGCAAGGCAACGGTGGAGATGACCGGCGCCGCCACGTGGGCGAGGATGTTGAATTCCTCAGGGTGCTTTCGCCGGAAGAACATGAAGGCTGCGATGTTCATAAGGATGAAGATGGGGATGTAGACGAACGTGCCGGTTGTGCCCAGGACGTTGAACAGGTTGTAAGGGCCGATCGGGATGCCGACAGCCAGGCAGATCCCGAGTGCGGTGGCCGACTGCAGGTAGACGGCGGTGATGGGGGTGTGGTGCCTGGGCTGCGTACGGGCCAGGAATCCAGGGAGGGCACCCGTGCGGGCGATGCCGTAGATCGTACGGGTGGCGCTGGTGGTGCAGGCGACGCAGACCCCGAGGCCTGAGTTCACCAGGGCTATGAGGACCAGTATCGAGGCCCCGTTCCAGAGCCGGTCGGCCAGAACGAAGGCGGGGGCCGTGGGGGAGGCGGCCAAGGTGTCGACGTCGGCGGTGCCCCAGCCGATCTGCAGGCCCCAGGCCGTGACGACGTAGAAGGCTCCGATCAGCAAGAGCGAGCCGATGATGGCTTTGGGCACGATGCGCTTGGGGTCCCTGGACTCATCGCCCACCGCGGCTGCGCTCTCGAAACCGGTGAAGGCGAAGATGGAGAGGACCACCGCGAGGAAGAAACCGGAAGGGTTTTGGACGTTGCCAGGGTTGAAGCCATCGGCGTTCATGCCGCCGGGACCCGGATGGAGCATGCCGGTGACTGCCAGGCCCAGGCCGACCGCCATTTCGAAGATGGTCATGACCACGAGGAATTTGATGGAAATGACGATGCCCCGGTAGGCGCAGGCAAAGCAGATGACCAGGATCAAAGCCGCGTACGTCCACCAAGGGATCCCGATCCCGTACTTGGAGCCTAGCTCGTCCGCGAGCACGGCCCCGGTGAAGGCTGCCAGCGCCGCGGGGACGATCGTGACCATGATGGCGTACAGCCACCCGGTCATGAATCCGGCCTTCGGGCCGATGCCGGCCGATACATAGGTATAGAAGCCGCCGGCTGATGGCAGGTGGCGGGCCAGTCCCAGCATGGGGACGGCGATCACCAAGCAGACGAGGAAGGCTGCCAAATAAGTCAGGGGCGCCGACGCTCCGGCCTGGCCTGTGGTAAAAGCTATGGTGTAGAAAACGCCGAGGGTAGGCGAGATCTGTGCGATCGACTGCATCAAGGTGCCGCCGAGGCCGATCGAGCCGCGCTGCAGGCCCGCGTCCGGCGTCTTGTCCGCCGACGGCGGCAACACGTCCTTTTGGTTGGTCAACATAATGCTCTCCTTTGAACTACGTTTGCGATGGCTGGATCACCCGATGTTTCGGGCCGTTTGTCCGGCGGGTGAGTCCAGGTATGCGGCGCCGATTGCGCCGCCGAAGTCGTCGAGCTTTGTCTTGGCCAGCTCTACGAAATGGATCCACACGCCGAGCCGCTCCAAGGATTCCCTGAGGCTGTCCACGAACAGCTCGTAGTGGTCCGCGGCGCTACCGCCCAGGACGACATTGCGGGGCCGATAGGCGGCCAGGAGGGTGCCGAGCCCGTCTGCGACGGCGGTCCCGTAGTTGTTGAAGACGGCCCTGGCTTGCTCGTTCCCGGCGATCGCCCTGTTCGCCAGTTCTGCCAGCGCGGTCCTGTCGGTGGGTTTCAACACGAGGATTTCAGCTGCCGTCCGCTGCAGGGTTTGCCGCGAGGCAGCCTGTTCCCAACATGATCGGCGCCCGCAGTAGCACGGCTCGGTTTTGATCCCGACGGCGATATGCCCACCTTCCGGGTGCATGCCGTCCGATCCGCGAAACGGCTTCCCGTCAAGCAACAAGCAGGAGCCGATCCCGGTCCCCAGGGTGATGTGAAGCAGGCTCGGCGATCCTTGGGCGGCACCCACCCGCCGCTCGGCAATTGCTCCGCAGGCGGCGTCGTTGTCGATCGCGACCGGCACGCCGAAGGCTTCGGCGAGTTCCGGCACCAACGGCGTATTGGTGAAAGCCGGCAGGGTGTCCGGGTTCCGGACGACGCCCTCGGGGTCCACCGGGCCGCTGGCCCCGATGCCGATCGATGCGATCGCCCGACCCTCGGCGATGCCCCGGATTCGCCGGTAGAGGAAGCAGGCGGCCGATTCTTCCGTGAAGCTGTCCGGAGTGGCGATGGAAAGCCTTGACACCACATCGCCGTTCTGATTGATCGCGACAAAGCGGGTTCCGGTGCCGCCGAGGTCGACGCCGATCCGCAGCTTTTCAGGGTTGGCGGGGGTGTTCATCAGATTGCCGTCGTGATCTTGCTGCCATAGCGGAATTCGCCCGGAACCACGCCGTTCGCCTGGGCGAGGTTCACGGCAAGGAGTTCTGCGACCACGCTGCTTGCCGCGAGGTGTGACAGCGGGGAGGTGCCATTGGCGCGAACGGTGAGCGCTCCGGGGATCTGTTCGTCTCCCACGAGAACAACTTGCGAGCCGGTGGCCACGAGATCCGTGGCCAAACGACGCAGGCTTTCGTCCGGGGTGTCCTGGCGCATGCCATAGAGCACGGCAGTGAGGCCGTCACCGGCGAGTTCGAACGGTCCGTGGCGGAACTGTCCGCCGATGAATCCTTCGGCGGGAACCTTGGAGGACTCCTTGGTAATGAGCGCCGAGAAGAGGGATGTTGCCGATTCGTCGCCGCGGCCCACGAACACCAGGCGGCGTTGCGGGTGGAGGGCGGTTGCCGCGGCGATGTCCTTCACGTCGACGCCGGTGATGAGTTGCTCCGTGATCCGGGCCATCCCTGCGATGTCTTCGCGTACGCGTTCGGCCGGCTCTCCGGCGAATGCCGCCGCGAGGAGGCGGTGGACGGCCATGGAATTCAGGTAGCTTTTGGTGCTGACGGTGGCTTCGGGTCCGCTCTGCAACGGCAGGAAGACATCCGACGCCTCCGCGAGGGGGCTGTCCGCGGGATCGGCGATGCCCAACAGCGCGGCCGGGGCGATCGCGCCGGCGTCGCGCCGGTTCAGGAGTTCGACGACCTCCCCGCTTGCGCCCGATTGGGACGTTGCGATCAGGAGGGTGTCCGGCGTGATGGCTCCCGGGTTGTCGAGGAGCTGGCCCGAATCGATGATCAGGGCGGGCAGGCCCAAAGCCGTGAGGGTCCTCCAGGTGGGAATGCCCACGTAGTCCGAGGAACCCATGCCCGTCAGCACAATCCTGTCCCACGGCCGGCCGGTGATTGCTTCGAGCTGCGGAAGGTCCGCTTCAGCCAGGCGCCTCAGGGCCGCCGGTTGCTCCGCGATGTCCAGCTCAAACGGAGTCATTTCAGTCATGGTCCAACTTCCTTCAGGCGATCCGGGCTATGTGCTTCCGGATTCAATTCAAACATTATTTCTGTTCGAATGACAATATTTTGTGTTAATCCGATTGTCAATGGTGTGCGGAAAGTGTTTGAATTGAGCTATCGAACGTGGCCTGAGAGGTGGCAGCAAGAGATGACCAGCGCTAAGCAACGCCGGCACCAGGGGGTGCTCGAGATCCTGCGGGAGACGGGCAAAGCGACGGTGAACGAGCTCGGAATGCGGCTCGGGGTCACCGAAATGACCATCCGGAGAGACCTGGAAATGTTGGAGAACGATGGCGTTCTGCAGCGCTTCCACGGCGGGGCCAAGCTGGCTTTCGGCAGCAGCTACGAGCCTCCCTTCCCGGTGCGGGAGAAGATCAACGCCGATCGGAAGCGGCTCATCGGCGAACGCGTCGCGTCGCTCATCGACGACGGCGACGCCATCATCCTGGACGGAGGTTCCACGGGCCTGGCCGTGGCCGAAGTCCTCGTTGACCGTGAAGTGACCGTGTGCCCGCTGTCCCTCCGAGTCGCCTGGGCCTTCGCGCGGTCCTCGACTGTAAACCTCATCATGCCCGGCGGATCCGTCCGCCCGGCCGAACTCAGCCTTAGCGGTGCGGACACCATCGACTACCTGCGCGGCCACCACTTCGATGCCTACGTCATGACAGCGAGCGGCATCTCCCTTCAGCACGGGTTCACGGAGTGGAACGCCGACGACGCCGCGGTCAAGAAAGCCGCGGTCGGTGTCGCGGACCGGGTGGTCGCCGCGGTCGATTCCAGCAAGATGAACCGCGTGGGCTTCGTGAAGATCTGCGGCATCGACGTACCTGCCGCCATCGTCACCGATGCCGAGATGAGCGCTGAGGACCTAAACCACCTGCGGAACCAGGCCGAGGACGTCATCGTCGCGGGCTGACGGTGGCTGTGGCCGCCGCGACCGCCACATAAGTTGTGGTGTCCCGCCCCTTGTAGACCTCCAAGCCCGGTCCCATTCGACATTCATGGTTGTCGACATAGCTTCAACCAATTGGCAAACCGACTCAGTGGGACTCATTGCGTTGATGTGGCTGATTACGAAGCGCCGCCCAGGCTTGGAAGCCGCCGATGAGGTCCGTTGCCCGGGTCAGCCCTAGCCGTTGCAAGGTGTGCGCAGCGAGGCTTGAGCTGTAGCCCTCATTGCAGACGATCACGATCCGCCGAGTAGGGTCGCCGGCGAACGGGAGCCGGTGGGGGCTGGATGGATCGAGGCGCCACTCGAGAACGTTGCGGTCGATGACGACTGCTCCTGGAAGATCGCCGTCGCGTTCACGCTGTTCGACCGGTCGTGTGTCAACAACAAGGGCGCCGGCTGTCATCTCACGCTCCAGGTCCGCCGGGTGAACACGCTCGAGCCCGGCCCGGCTCTCAAGTAGTAATTCTTCGATCGTGAGCTTCCGCGTGGTGTCGTCCGCGTCGTCGTCGGAGATATGAGACTGCTTCACCGGTGTCCTCGCTTGTCTGCTGAGAGGTCGGTCGCTCCGCCCTGAAGCGCGAATTGATGAGCTATCTTGCTCGTCAATTTAGGCCCGTGCAAGGAGCCCGGTCAACGGGAGGCGAGGAACGAAGGCGAGCACCGCCGTCGACACCCCCCTCCGGCACCAAACCCTCCACCGCGAGGGCAAACCGAGTAGTCGTCACTCGTGCCTTCCGGAGCAGGCGGGGGCGACGATCAACGGAGGGACCGCTGGCGGTCCTGACGTTTCCGTGGAGGGCGAGGATGCGCATCGGGCTGATTGCGGGGCCGTGGATCACGGTTCCGCCGATTACTTATGGGGGCACGGAGAGGGTTGTCGACAGCCTGGCCAGGGGGCTGGTCGCGGCCGGGCACGAGGTTGTGCTGGCCGCCCCGGCAGACAGCGAATGTCCGGTGCCGCGGGCTCCCGGGATGAGGGACGCGGAGCCGGCGGAGCTGGGGTTCACGCTTTCCGAGTTGAGCCACGTGGTGCGCGCGTATCGCGGGATGGGCGGGGTGAATCTCATCCACGACCACACCCTCGCGGGTCCGCTTTACGGGAGCCGTTTGGTCGCGGCGCCCGTGGTGACCACCATTCATTCCCTTCTGACTCCGCCGGCGATTGATATTTACCGTGCCGCGGCGGAAACGGTCAGTATCGTGGCCATTTCCCGCGACCAGGTCAGCCGTGTTCCGGAGCTTCCGGTGGCGAGGATCATTCATCACGGCATGGACCTGTCCGTCGTTCCCGAAGGGAGCGGGAAGGGCGGTTATGCCTGCTTTGTCGGGCGAATGTCGCCAGACAAGGGCGTTGCAGAGGCGATCGCGATCGCCCGGGAAGCCGGGATTCCCCTGAAGATTGCGGTGAAAATGCGTGCGCCCGACGAGAAGCGCTACTTCGAGGAAGTCATTCAACCGCTGTTGGGCAGTAATGAGGAATTGATCGGTGAGATCAGCGATGCGGACAAGTATGCGCTGATGGGTGAAGCGAGCGTGTTCCTCAATCCGATCCGGTGGGCCGAGCCTTTCGGGCTGGTCATGATCGAGGCTCTGGCCACGGGAACTCCCGTGGTGGGCACGCCGGTCGGCGCGGCTCCGGAGATCATTTCCGACGGCGTCACTGGGTACCTAGGGTCCGTGGACGAACTGGCGGGCCTGGCCCGTAGCGCCACTGCGCTGGACCGGAAGGCGTGCCGCACCGCCGTCGAGCGGAACTTCAGCGCGGCACGCATGGTCGCTGACCACATCAGCCTCTACGAACAGATTCTGGGGAAGACCCTACCGTCCGGGTCCGTCTGACGCCGGCACGGATTCGAACACTTTCTTGATCCAGCCGACGGCGACTCCCGGGGCCAGGTCCCGTCCGGCGGCATCGTGCCGGCCGACGTCACCGATGCGGGATGCGCCAAGGGACTGCAGGGTCTCATCGAGGATTTCGCTGCCACGGGAGTAAGTCTGCGCGTAACTGCGGTCGCCGAGGCCGAAAAGTGCGTAGCGGAGTCCGGAGAGGTCCGGACGGGCCGAAAGCAGGTCTTCATGGAAACGGCGGGCGCGCGTGGGGAGCTCGCCGTCTCCATAGGTTGAGCAGACGATGATCGTGAACCGGGACGAGTCAATGGCTGCCGCTCCGACGTCGGAGAGGTCGACGATGCGGACGTCATGGGTTCTTTCCAGGTGCGTTGCGAGTTCTTCGGCGACTAGTTCAGCGTTGCCGGACTCCGTCGCGAACACGACGTTGACGGGCTCGCCTTCCGTGGCATTCGCGGGCGGGTCATCGGGCGCGTCATCGGGGATGGCGGGTTCGACGGCGGAAAGGCTCAGCGCCGACCCCGCGATGATCTGCAACTCGCGCAAGTCGCTGATTTTGCGGCGGACCCGGCCGGAAGCCGCGTTGCGTGTCTCGTTGGCGTCGATCAGGAGCCAACCGTCGTAGCTTGTCGAGCTGGCAAGGGACCGTTCGACGGCCGCCAGGCCGGGTTTGTGCGCAGGCCCGGCAATGTCGGCTTGGATGGTTTCAGCCAGTTGCCTCGAATCGGACCGATGGGAGGGGATCGTTCCCTTGGGACCCCTGCGCGTCCATCCGGCCGCGTACAGGCCCTTGCGGATGCGCCCGCTTTCCCGAGCGGCGTCGTCAACGTCCACGATTTGTTGTCCGGCCGTGGCTTGGAATCCGATGGCGGTGATGATGCTGTCGGCCTTTAGCTCAAGCCCTGTTCCATCCTTGTTTTCGATGCCGATGCTCGCCACGTGGCGGTTCCCGTCCAGGTCGTTGATCCGCGTGGGGGAGTAGCCGAACCACCATTCAACCCGGAGCCGCGCGTCGGTGTGCGGACGGCGTAGCAGTTCAAGCACGACGGCGGAGCGCGGGTCCGTGGCGGCGGCGAGGTCGCGCTCGTCCACGCCGTGGACAATGTGCTCGACACCCTGCAGTTCGGCAAGTTCCCGGAGCATTACCGGATCGAATTTGGCCGTTGGCGGCATTGACCGGCCGATGACGTGGATGGTGCGGAGCCCATTGGTGAGCCGGGCGTGGGCGTCGTCGTCGATGTCCGAATCGGTGAGGTCGGAGTCTTTCTTGGCGAGCAGGCGCACGACGTCGATCGCCACGTTTCCTTGGCCGACGAGCGCCACTGAGGTGCCAAGTCCGGGGGCGGGCCGGACCTCGTGCGGGTGGGAATTCAGTAGCCGGGTGATCTTCCCGGCCCCGTGGACGCCGTCCAAAGTCGTTCCGGGAACGTCCAGGGATGTGTCCTGGTGGAGTCCGGTGGCGAGCACGACGGCGTCGAATGCGGACGTGAGCCTATCCAAGCTGATGTCCGTGCCCACCCGCGTGCATCCGATGAATTGGACGGCGTCCTTCTCGAAAAGGCGGGCGAACTGGCGGCTGATTGCCTTGGTGCCTTGGTGGTCGGGGGCGACTCCGTGCCGCACGAGCCCGTACGGGGTGGGGAGTTCGTCTATGACAACGAGATCGGCGTCAGGGAAGGTGCGGCGCAGAGCCTGGGCAGTGTAGCAACCCGAGGGGCCGGCGCCGACAATCGCGATGCTCGGGGGGGCTTTGCAAGGCGCGGCGGTCGGGGTGGAGCTCCATGTAACTGGAAGTCGGGTCATGCCGCGGAAGACCCACCCGCCAGCCTCCGGCGGGTTCCCCGGATCGAGGGACAGCCCGGGCAGCGAGGACAGCAGTTTCGGCAGTGCGACGGCGGCAACCTCAGCGCGCGCGACCCACGCCCCCAGGCAGACGTGGACACCCTTGCCGAACGCCAAGTGCGGACCTTCGGCCTGCCGGGAAATATCGAAGGCGGCGGGTTCTTTCCATATTTTTTCGTCGCGGTTCGCCGAGAGGATGCAGATGCCCAATTTGGCTCCCGCGGGAAGGCGGATCCCTTCAAGGACGACATCCCGCGTGGTCTGGCGGGAGTACATGCCAATGGGGGCAACCCAGCGGATGGTCTCGTCGAAGACCGCGTCCCACAGATCCGGGTTGGTTTCGACGAGCCGCCGTTGTCCGGGGTGGGTGAGAAGGCCCCACATGCCCACGCCGATTGCGTCACGGGGTTCGTTCAGGCCGCCGCCGATCGTCATTTTTACGTTGGCACGTATCGCTGCCAGCGGCATTTGGTAGTCGGGGAGGGCGAGCAGGTTCGAAAGGAGGCTGTTGTCGGGGTGCTTCACGTGCCAGGCGAGCATTTCATCTAGTGCTTCGTCGACTTCGTTGAACGAAGCGTTTCCTTTCGCCCAAACAACGGGGTCATCGGCGTAGTTGCCGGTGGCGTCGATCATGGTTTGCGACCAGCGCTGGAGGTCCTGCTGGGTGGCGTTGTGCAATCCGATCACGGCACGCAGGTTCTCCGCGGCATAAGGAGCAGCGAAATCCCAAACGAGGTCCGCGCCGGGGCCTTTGTCCATGAACTCTCGCAGGTACCGCTCTGCATTGCGCTCGAACAACGGCATCCAGGTTTTCTTGACAACTCCCGGCCGCAGCGCAGGCTGCCAGGCCTTGCGCTCTGCGTAGTGTCCAGGATCATCCCGGCGCAGCATGGAATGTCCCATCGCCCGGATCATGAGCGAGCCTTCCTCGTCCGCCGAGAACGTGCCCTGATCGAGTTCGGTGGCATGAACGGCGTCGTAGGAGGTCACCAAATACCTGTTCACGGCGGGAACCCAATGGACGCCACCCTCGGACCGGAGCCGCTCGAAGATCGGGAAAGGGTCGCGGTACAGCTCGGGAATCGTGACCCAGTCGGCGATGGGTGCCGGGAGTCCTTGTTTAGTCATGCCACACTTCCTGGTGCTTTGAGTCCGCCTGCCTGGGCAGCCCCGGCATGACGAAAATGGGGTCGAAAAGGGTACCGGGCCGGTAGTTGTCGAAAAACAATTCGGCCCCGGCGGGTGTGAGGGCCGGAGAAGGGAATTCCACGTGCCCGGGATATTGGCCGGGCTTTCCGAGAATGACGAACGGACGGCGTTCCCCGGGTTCGTCGTCGGCAATCGAGAGAACCAGTCCGTCGTCCGTGCTGACCACCGCCGGCGCCGAAATGGCCAGCGAGAGCATGCCGAAGTGCCCGGTGAAGTGCACGGATCCGCCGAACGCGAGTCCATTCCGGGGCGTGCCGGAAGCCAGCGGGAAGTGGAAGGATCCGTCTTCCAACCGTAGGGCCCCGCCAGCGACTGCGACGTGTCCGTCCTTCATGCTTTCGATGTACCTCACGAACGATGTTTTGACCGTCCAGGTCAGGCCGGAATCGCACATGTGGACAGCTAAGCGGTTGGTACAGGCAGGCGGGCTCCAAGGAGCACGTCGCTTGCCCATGACGCGGTGAGATCGCCAGGCTCCGCTCGGCCTGCGGCATCGTGCCGGCCGAACGTGCCGACTCGCGTCGCGCCGTGAGCCTGAAGGAGCTCGTCGATGAGCTCGCCCCCGCGGCCGTAGTTCGGGTAGGTGCTGTCTCCGAGGCCGAACATCGCGTACCTGACTCCTGCGAGGTCGGGGCTGTTCTCACGAACCGCCGCGGCGAAGGGTTCCGCACTTTGCGGGAGGTCGCCCTCGCCGTGCGTCGAGCAGATGATCAGGTAGAGGGAGTCCTGGCGGAACCCGTCGACGTCGGCGTCGGCGAGATCAATGACCCGGACCTCGTGCTCGTTGCCGAGCGCCTCGGCCAAGTCTTCGGCGACGAGCTCGGCGTTGCCGCTTTCAGTGCCGAAAAGAATGTCGATAATCATGGCAAATCCTCTGTTGTAGTCCGATGTGTCGCTGGATGGGGTCAGGCAGACAATGCGACGGGAAGCGAGCTGGTTCCCCGGAAGACCCATCCGTGGAAATCTGTTTTGTCGGGTTCGACGGCGGTCAGGCCAGGGAAGGCGGAGTACAGCGCGGGAAGGGCTATCTCGCCGACCATGGCGCGTGCCACCCAGTTGCCTGCGCAGATATGCGTGCCGTTGCCGAAGGCAAGGTGCGAGGTACTGTCCCGGTTGAGGTCAAAAACCTCGGGACGGTCAAACCGCGCCTCGTCCCTGTTGGCCGATGCAACGATGAGTGCCAAGGTGGCGTCCTCGGGAATGAGGACGCCGTTGAGGACTGTCTCCCGGGTGGCGCGCCGCGGGTACATCCCTACCGGGGACTGAAAACGCGCAGTCTCTTCAAAGACATCACGCCACGTCCGCCGACCTGCCAGCACAAGTTCGCGCTGGTTGGGGAAGGCACTCAGCGCCCACACGGCGCTGGAGATGACATGGCTCGGTTCGTTCATCCCCCCGGAAATTGTCAGCCTCACGTTCGCCCGCAGGCTTTCTTCATCCAAGCCGGCGCCGAGCATTGCCGAAATCATTGAGGGGCCGGGGCCGCCGGACACCCTTGCGAGAGCCTGGTCGATCGCTTCGTCTATCTGCGCGCGGACCGAGTCGGTCTCAACCCACACCGCCGGATCGTCCGTGACGTTGGCGGTGCCGGCAATCAGCGTGTGGGACCAGTGCATCATCTGCTCCGCCGCAACATTGTGGAGCCCGATCACAGCGCTGAGGTTGTCGGCCGCATACGGCACGGCAAAGTCGCGGCAAAGGTCGGCCTCGCTACCGGCATCCCGCAGGCGGCGGATGTATTTCTCGGCATTGGCGCGAAATACCGTGTTCCAGTGCTTCTTGATGGCCACTGGTCGCAGGGCGGGTGCCATGGCGTTGCGCTCGTCCTTGTGCGCCGGATCGTCCTTGCGCAACAGGGGCCTGCCCATCGATCGGATCATTGTCGAATGATCCGCATTCTCGCGCGAGCTGAAGGTCGCCTGATCCATCTCGACGTCGAAGCACTCCCGGAAGGTGGTGACGAAGTAACGGTCCATGTGGGGAACAAACGCGACCGGAGCTTCACGGCGCAGCCGTGCGTATGTGGGATAGGGGTCGCGGAAGAGTTGCTCGGCCTCGACCCATTCGGCAACAGGCGCCCTTGTTGGTGCTTTCATCAGCACTCCTTCGTACTTTTGCGATGTTTCATCCAGTCTGGGCGCCCACCAAACGAAGTACAACTGAGCAAATATGAGCCTAGTGCGAAGTAATATTGAGTTATGGAGCTCGCATCAAAAATCACCCTGCGCCAGTTGGAACTGTTTTGCGCTGCAGCTGATCACGGGTCTTTCGCCGCGGCGGCACAAGCGCTGTACCTCACGCCCAATGCAGTTGCCCTCGCGGTGAGGGACCTCGAAACCGCGCTGAACGCCCACCTTTGCATCAGGCAGCGATCCCGCGGCCTGACCCTGACGCCTTCCGGAACGTATCTCGTGGAGTTGGCGCGCAGGCTGCTTCGCGAAGCGGACGAACTCTGCCGCGGCGTGGGCAGCTTCGGCGGCCCGCTTCGCGGACCGGTCAGCGTCGGGTGTTACTCGACCCTGGCCGCAACAGTCCTGCCCCCGCTGATGGAAGGGTTCCGCGACGCGCATCCCGGTCTTGAACTCCGAATCGTGGACGGCACCGTGAATGACCTGCTGCCCATGCTGCAAGGCGGGGAAATCGACGTAATGATCGGCTATCACTTCGGGATGCCTGGCGATCTTGACCACGTGGTCTTGTTTGACACCGAGGTCCACGTGTTGCTTCCCGCCGACCACCGGCTCGCCGGGGAGGAATCCATCTCGTTGACCGACGTGCTGGAGGACCCGCTGATCCTCCTGGACCTGCCCCCGAGCGGCGACCACACCCTGCACATGTTCAGCCGTGCGGGCGTCCGGCCGAAGATCGCCCACCGGACATCGAACTTCGAACTTGTCCGCTCACTCGTGGCCCGCGGCTTCGGGTACAGCGTGCTGATTCAGAAGCCTGCCAACGATGAGAGCTACGAGGGACGCCGGGTGGTGGCCAAGCGGATCGTCCCCCAGTTCTCCGCGGAATCCGTCGTCATCGCCTGGCCGAGTCCGGTCCGGCTTTCTGACCGGGCCCAGGCGCTGGTCGACTACGCGCGCCTGACCGTCGCTGAGCACCAGTGGACGCCAGCACGTGCGAGCGGAAAAGCGAACGAATAGGCGTCCAGCGCCTAAATCAGAAGCAAAACTGAGTTAATCAAGCATTTATGCTCAGTTGTACTTGACTATTGACTCCTTCATCCTGATTTTCGAACACCGAGCAGACCGTACGCAGTGCCGTCACCGCTGTTCGCCACCGACAAAGGAGTCTTCGCTATGAATTCGATAGGTCAGCCTACTCTTGCTTCCGCCGGGCGCGTTGTGCCCGCCGCCGGTCCGAGGAGGATCATCTTCGCCACAGTGGTCGGAACGACCGTCGAATGGTATGACTTCTTCACTTACGGCACCGCGGCCGCCTTGGTGTTCGGCAAGCTCTTCTTCGCTCCTGCCGGTCCCGGCCTCGCCACAATCCTTGCGTTCCTCACCGTCGGCATCTCGTTCCTCTTCCGGCCCCTGGGTGCATTCCTGGCCGGGCACTTTGGCGACAAGTACGGCCGCCGCGGAGTCCTGATGGCCACGCTCGTCCTCATGGGAGCGTCCACCGCTTTGATCGGACTCATCCCTGGCTACGCGTCGATCGGGTTCGCCGCTCCCTTGATCCTGATCGCACTGCGTGTCCTGCAAGGCATCTCCGCAGGTGGCGAATGGGGCGGGGCAGCACTCATGGCTGTTGAACAGGCACCAACCAGGCGACGCGGTAGTTTCGGGGCGGCGCCGCAGATCGGCGTTCCGCTGGGCCTGCTGCTCTCCTCGGGCGTCACTGCCGTGATGAGCATGATCGCCCCCGGAGCGGCGTTCTTCGAGTGGGGTTGGCGGGTGCCGTTCCTCCTCTCCGTAGCACTCATCTTCGTTGGCTGGTACATACGGCGCCGGGTCGAGGAGAGCCCCGTCTTTGCGCAGATCGCCGAACACCGCGGACAGGCGGGAATGCCCATCGTCCAGGTCTTCAGGAAGCACGCACTACTGGTGGTCATCGCCGCACTTGTCTTCGCCGGAAGCAACGCCGCTGGCTACATGACCACCGGCTATATCCAGAACTACGCGACTGCAGCCACGGGCCCCGTCCGCCTCCAACCTGAGCCGGTGTTGTGGGCCGTCACCGCATCCTCTGTTGCGTGGCTTGCCTCGACCTGGCTTTCTGGCGTGGTCTCTGACCGCATCAACCGCCGTAATACCCTGATCATCGGATGGGCTGCGCAGTTCGTGGGAGTCGTGGCGCTGTTTCCCCTGGCCAACACCGGCAACATCTGGATGCTCCTGCTTGGGCTGCTGATCCTCTCCGTCGGCATCGGCTTCGCCTACGGTCCGATTTCAACCTATTATGCAGAGCTGTTTCCGGCGTCCATCCGGTTTTCGGGGGTCTCCATCACCTACGCCCTGGGCGCCGTACTCGGCGGCTCGTTCGCCCCGACCATCGCTCAAGCCCTGCTGCAAGCCACCGGCACTTCATGGTCGATCGTCCTGTACCTCGTCGCAATGACAGCAATCGGCCTGGTCGCCACGCTGATGCTTCGCGACCGCTCCGGAATTCCGCTCGGCCCCGAGCACGAACGCGAGCAGGCGATGAGCCCCCTGGTGTGGGCACGTGACTGACCTGAGCCCAATCCACTGAGCCGGACTTTCGTTACAAGGGTCCGTGCCTTCGTGGTGTGCGGCGCCCGGTGCTCATCACTCGTCGACTGCGTTGTGGCCTGGCTGCGCCGGCTGCAGGGACTTGAACATCCGTGGAAGGAATGCCGTGAGCAAGGCAGCCAGGATCAGGATGCCGCCCATGAGGTAGCTCGGGATGGTGTAGCTGCCGGTGGCGTCCTTGAGTGCGCCAAACACAGTAGGTGCGACGAATCCGCCGAGGTTGCCGAGTGAGTTGATCAGGCCGAAGGCAGTCGCGGCGGCCGCGCCGGTGAGGAAGTAGCCCGGGATTTGGTAGAAGGGGGCCTCGCCGCGGATGAGCCAGCGTCGCTGCTCGACGCTGATGGAGTCCGGGAGCTGCTGCAGCAGCTCCCGGACGGGCTCAATTTCCTTGGAGTCAAGACCGGCGCCCCCAAAGGTTCCGAAGGTGCAGACCGGCTCCGGCTCGGCCTTGCCATGCTCGACCTCCTTAACTTGGATCATCCCTCGCCCGTTATTAACTAGCGCTTCGTTGCGTTGCCCATCGCGGCGAAGCGCACACTCGCCGTTCTTGCCCGCTGACGGATACAGTATCGGGGCCGGACGCAGGAGGGGCCGGGGTTCGCTGGCTGAACCCCGGTATTCTCCGGCTTGAACACGTGGGCTCCGGGCTTAGCGCGGCTGAACTGACTAACTAGCCACATCAGCTGCCCTACCTAACAGAACGCCGGAAGGAACGAGTGCTGGATACTCGTTTTTACGCTTCCTACTGGCCGTATCGTTCCAAGTGCGCAAGTACGAACAAATCCAGGGCACTTCAGTGCCGTCGCCGGATCAAAGGCCAATTTCCTTTCAGGCCGCACACCTATACGGAACATCAACGAAGCATCACGGCTACCAGTGAATTGCCTGGACTGGGAGTCGGACTGGGGAGGAGCTGATCGTGAGCCCCGCGAATCAGCAAAGTTGGACTGCAGTACGGACGCACGAGGGACGTGCACGGCCAAACGTTAAACGGACACAGTCGGTTGTGCGCTTGCGGCATAGATGGTGGGCATTTGGCAGCGTAGCGCTGGTGGTTGCCGGTTTCCTATATGCAGTGGTGTTCGCCGGCCCGGCGCAGGCCGCGGCGAATACCGTGGTGTCCCTGACATTCGATGACACCAACGCGGACCAGCTTCCTGCCGAACAGACGATGAAATCCCTCGGTCTCACCGGCACCTTCTTCACCGTCTCGGGGTGGATCGGCCAGCCCGGCTACCTCACCCAGGCGAACCTGCAACAGATCGCCGCCGACGGCAACGAGATCGGAGGCCACACCGTCACCCACCCGGACCTGGTGAACCTGGTTCCTGCCGAATCAACCCGACAGATCTGTGACGGTCGTGTCGCCTTGATGAACATGGGCTTCAAAGTCACCAGTTTCGCCTACCCCTTCGCTTCCGAAGATCCGGCCACGGAGGCCCTGGTGAAGCAATGCGGGTTCAACAGTGCCCGGGGATTGGGCGACATTGCCGCCCCGGACCCCGCCTCCGCGACGCTTCCGGTGGCGGAAACCATTCCTCCGGCCAACCCCTATGACACCGCGGCCCCGGATGAGGTAGACAGCACCTGGACATTGCAGAGCCTGGAGAATGAGGTAACCCATGCCCAGGCGGGCGGCGGTGGCTGGGTCCAGTTGACCTTCCACCACATCGCAGTCGGCACGGACCCGACACTGACCATCACCCCCACCCTGTTCACCCAGTTCGCGACCTGGCTCGCGCAGCAAAAGGCAGCCGGCACCGTCGCGGTGAAGACCGTGGACCAGGTCATCGGCGGCGCCCAGCAGCCGGCAGTCCAGGGCCCGGCGGTCCCGCCACCGCCACCACCGGGCACCAACATGATCCAAAACCCGAGCCTGGAAACACTCGTCAACACCATCCCGCAATGCTGGGCAGCCGGGGGCTACGGCACCAACACCCCGACCTTTACCGTCGTTTCCCCCGGCCACACCGGGGCGGTTGCCGAACAGCTCACCCTGAGCGGCTACGCGTCCGGGGACGCGAAGCTCCTGCCCGCGCTGGACTTGGGCGGCTGCTCACCCACTGGCACCCCCGGACATACCTATCAGCTGAAGGCCTGGTACAAGTCGACGGCGGCAACCCAGTTTGAGCTTTATTACCGGATCGGGAACGGGTTCTGGCAGTACTGGACGGCAAGCCCCCTGGTCGGTGCGACGGCCAGCTGGACGCAAACCACCTGGACCACGCCACCCCTGCCGTCCGGCGCGTCAGGAATCAGTTGGGGCCTGAACATCCAAACCAACGGCACCATCACCACCGACGACTACGAGATGTACGACGTCGGCTGAGGGGCCCAGACCCCGAAACCGCAGTTCAGCAGGCCGGACGCTTGAGCACGTCGCTGGAAACGCGCTGCTTGAGCAGTGAACCGTCCGGTCCGCCCAGCAGTTTGCGGTCTTCCACCATGACCTTTCCCCGCAGCACGGTCATGCTCGGCCATGCGGCCACGCGATAGCCCTCCCACGGTGTGTAATCGGCCTCGTGGAGGTCAGAGGCTGTGATCTTGCGGTCCACCGTGGTGTCCAGGACGGCCAGGTCGGCGTCACTGCCAACGGCAATGACGCCCTTCTGCGGGTACAGGCCAAGGATTTTCGCGGCATTCGCAGAAGTGATGTCCACGAACCGCGTCAGGTCGAGTCCACGTTTTGCGACGCCCTCGGTGTACGCGACGGCCATGCGCATTTCCACGCCTGCGTGCCCGCCGGTGGCATCCAGGATCGTCTTCCCGCGCGTCTTGACGTCCAGGTCGGTGCACACGCCGTCCGTCGCCAGGGTGCTGAGCGATCCTTCCAGCAACGATTCCCACATTGAATCGCGGTCGGTTTCCGACTTCAGCGATGGGTAGGTGTGGTAGATTGCGCCGTTTTCCTGCCGGTAGTCCTCGGCCGTGAAATACGCGTAGTGGGGAAGGATTTCCCCGTAGACGGCCTGCCCGCGTCCCCGCGCTTCGCGGATGGCGTCCACTCCTTCGCGCGCACTGACGTGCATCAGGTAGATGGGAGCGCCTACATGGTGGGCCAAGGTAATGGCCCGCTGGAAGGAGAGCTTCTCGGACAGGTTGTTGTGGGCATGGTGCATGTACTCGATGCCGGTATTGCCTTGGTGCTGGAGCTTCTTGTACGAGTACATGACGATGTCGTCGTCCTCGGCGTGCACGGCAAGCATGGCCCCGGCGGCGGCTGTCTGCTCCATCAAGCCCCACATATTGCCCAAGTCCGTCTTCTGTTTCGGCCTGGTTGGCGTGGTATTCGTCATCCACACCTTGTAGCTGCCATGACCGTTCGCCACGGCGTCAGGGATCTGCTCGAGGACCTCGAACGGGATCTCCGGCTCCTTGAACGTCCCATGCAATGCATAGTCCGTGTAGGTCGAACCGGACCACTCCGCCGATTTCCGTGCGAATGACTCGGACAGTTCATCTCCTGGCTTCCAGTGCGCGAAGTCCACCAGGGTGGTGGTGCCGCCGTAGATGGCACCTTCACTGACGCGGTCCGGACCGAAGCACATGATTCCGCTCTCGGCCGCCGTCGGGAGGACGGAGTTGGTGTGTACGTGCGGATCGACGCCGCCAGGCACCACCAGTTGGCCATTCAGGTCCACCACCCGCCGGGCTTCTTCGGGCGCGCCTGCGCCCGAAGCGCGGAGTGCCACGATTTTGCCTTCGGCAATGCCGATGTCCAGGCGTTCTGCGCCGGAGGGGGTCACGACCAACCCGTTGGTCAGGAGGAGATCAAGCATCGGAAACCTGCGCATTCATAGTGTTGGAAGATTCGAGGGAGAAGGGTTCAGCAGTGAAATAGCGGGCGGCCAACGACACTTTGGCCGACAGGCGGGCGTTGACCAACTGCGAGACGGAAACGTCGGCGGCCGAGCTAAGCAGCATCGCGGTCTTCTCGCGTGACCACCCACGGTCGTTTTGGAGCAGTTCCAGCATGTCGTCCAAGGCGAGCCGCGCCGCCTCATCCAAGGTGTCGCCGTCGCCGATGGTAATGACGGAACCGCCGCTGATGACCACCGGGCGCCGAAGCGGCGCGACTGGCCGGCCGCCGTCGGGAATCATCGTGCAGGAGAGCCGCACGCTGCCTTCGACTTCGACGGCGGTCAGCGAGCATTCGCCGTCGCCTTGGGCTGCGTGCAAATCGCCTGCGTACACCATCGCTTGGGCTACTTGGACAGGAACGACGACGGCGGCACCGGCCGTGACGTCCTTGCAGTCCATGTTTCCGCCATGGATACCTACGGTGCTCGAATTAGGGCCAGGGCCTGCGGGCGCCACTCCGATTTTTCCGACCATCGGCCGGACGGGGATCCTGGTGTCGCCGTCGAACTCCACGTAGCCATCCGCGATGTCCACCACATGGCCGGACCTGCCGAGGCCCCCCGTGAAGCCGCCGCGGCCGGGAAGCGTAACCATCGCACCCCGATCGGCGATCTTGATCTCGTGGACGTCGATTCGCAGGGCGTCGCCCGGTTTCACGCCCCGGACAGCGACCGGGCCGGTGACGGGAATGGACAACTTTTCGTATTCGCCGGTTTCTTCGAAGAGGCCTCCAGTGAGCAGGCTTCGTGCGTCCAACCAGAAATGTTCGCCCTGGTCCACGGTGAGGACGGGATCGGCAGCGGATTCAAAGGTCAGCGAAGCCCCTTCGAAGCCGACGCGTGCCCGCGGCGTCAGCGTTTGCGTTTCTTCCATCAGGTGCCCCCTAGGACGCGTAAACGGGCGTTGCCCAGTTCCGGTCCGCGGCCACTTTCCCGATCACGGCTTGCCGATACAGCTCTTGGAGGTTCCGGGTGATCTCGCCCGCTTGTCCGTTGGCGATGGCAGTACGGTCCACGGACGCCACGTGGTTGACTTCAGCCGCGCTGCCGCACACGAAGACTTCGTCGGCGGAATACAGCTCGGTACGGTCGATGGGGCGGATGTCCACCTCGAGGCCGAGTTCCGTCCGCGCCAGGTGCAGGACGCTGTCCCGGGTGATGCCTTCGAGGATGCTGTCCGTTGCTGGCGGAGTGCACAGCCTTCCCTGGCGCACCATGAAGACGTTGTAACCGGCGCCTTCGGCGACGTGTCCACCTTCCGTCAGCAGGAGGGCCGCGTCGTAGCCGTTCCGCTTGGCCTCCAGCAGGGCGAGCCGGCCGTTCTGGTAATTGGCGATCGACTTCACCCGCGGTGGCATGGATCGGTCCGAAAGCCGCGCCCAACTGCTGATCTGGACGTTGAGGCCTGTGCCGCCGAAGTAGTTCCCCATCGGAATGGCGGCCATGAACACTGTGGAGGGGCCCGTGTCCTCCGGCTTGCCGTCCTTGGAATCCACAAAGACCTGTGCGCGCATATGGAGGTTGCTCCGCAGGCCGTTTGCCCGGATGAGCCCGAGTAGCTGTTCGGAGAGTTCTTCAATGTCCTGGGGACCATCGATCTCAACCACGCGCATCGAATCAATCAGTCGCTTCATGTGGTCAATCACCCTGAATGCGTACAGCTGCTGCTCGTCCTCGCTCCAGTAGGCACGGAATCCTTCGAAGACGCCCACTCCGTATTTGAGCGAGGTGCTGAGTACGTGAAGCCGGGCGTCGTCGTAGTCCACCAGTTCGCCGTCACGGAGCAAGTACTTGACAGGCTGATCGCGTTTCTCCTGGTAGGAGGCTACCGCGGTTGCTGATTCCTGAAAGTTGGGCATGGTTCGTTCCGTTCCTCATCTACTTCGTGGGGTGCTGGCGGCATCGACAGCACCCGAGCTTCATCACAGTCGGGACTTGCTCACTATATTGAAGTTGGTTCTTCCCGGTGTCAATAGCTCCGCGCGGCGTTCGCGGCCACATTGCCCGCCTCTCGGGGCTGCTGGGGAAGGGGGTGCCGGATACCTTCCACAGTCGGCTCCTGGGCCGCCCGGTCCCTGATTTTCGGGAAAAGAGTGCAATTCGTCACACTTGCGGCTACAGTCACATTCAATAAAGTGACGAGACTTTGATATGAGCGGATTATTCTTCGAGGTCTGAATAGGAGCCAAAAGATGCACCGACCGTCGGTCCTGAGTCAGGACAATCTTCAATACATTATGAGTGGGATCAATCTCCAAAGGGAGGCTCCATGAGCATCCAAGGGCTTCCGCGCACTTCTCCAGGCCTCCGGGTCACGCAGTGGGCGCGTCGCGGACAGACGCTCCTTTTCAACCGGTCCAACACCATCATGGTCGCGCTCGCAGTCGCCATCGTGGTGGGGCTACCGCTCATGGCAATGTTCGCACCGCTCCCGCACGATCCGTTGCAACCGGATACGGACGCAATCGGGATCGCGCCGGGCGGAACACACTGGTTCGGGACTGACGGCAATGGAATGGACGTCTTCTCGCGGACCATCGAAGCGGCGAAGTTGGACCTCCCCGTAGCCTTGGCTGCTACGGCATTGTCCTTGGTGGTTGGTGTCCCGTTGGGCCTGTTTGCCACCAGCGGGAAGCTGGGGGACACCATCATGCGGGTCATTGACGCGTTCGCCGCTCTGCCGATCATCGTCATCGCAGTGGTTTCCATCAAGCTCCTTGGCGGCGGGGCGACGGATGTCGTGCTCGCTATCGCAGTTGTCGCGGCCCCGCGCTTTGTCCGTCTTTCGAGGGCTGCGGCTATGGCACTTCGTTCGGCCCGCTATGTGGAAGCCGCGGCTGCGATCGGCTGCTCACCCCTTCGCATCGCGTTCAACCACGTCTTCCGCAACGCGTATGGCGTTGTCCTGGTGCAAGCAACTTTGACGGCGGCTAACGCACTCGGAACCATTGCCGCACTGAATTTCCTGGGCGTAGGGGTCAAGCCGCCCACGCCAACGTGGGGTGCCATGATCAACGACGGCGCCAGCATGCTGATCCGCGGCGAGTGGTGGGCGGCAGCGTTTCCCACTTTGGCCATGCTCCTGGCCATCGGATCACTCAATGTGATCGCCGGAGCGATTGAAACCAAGATCGAACGAGTGGAAAGGGCTCGGTGATGTCAGGACTTCAGGTGCGGGACCTCGTGACCGAATTCCATTCCCGAAGCGGCGTCACCCGTGCCCTGCACGGCGTGTCCTTCGAGGTCGGCGCCAACGAGATCGTCGGCGTCGTGGGTGAATCGGGTTCAGGCAAATCCACGGTGGTGCGGTCCGTGATCAAACTGCTCATGCCGCCGGGGCGCGTAACGGCGGGCACCGCCGAATTCCACGGCCAAGACCTTCTTAAGTTGCCGGAGCGGCAGATCCGCCGCATTCGTGGCAGGGAGATCGGGTTCGTTGCGCAAAACCCCTTCAGTGCACTGAATCCAGTGGTTCGCATTGAAAAGCAGTTCAGCAACATCGCCAAGGCGCACGGGGTCGGCGTGGACGCCGGATCTCGTGACCGGGCTTTGGAGTTGCTGGCTTCCTCCGGCGTGGACAACCCCGAGCGGGTCATGCGCGGATACGCCCACGAACTCAGCGGCGGCATGGCGCAGCGGGTGGTCATCGCCATGGCGCTGTACCTCAACCCGCGTCTCGTCATAGCGGACGAGCCGACGACGGCGCTGGACCTGACCGTCCAGCGGCAAGTTCTGGATACGCTCACCCGGTTGACGAAAGGGAGCGGACGGTCAATGTTGATCGTCACCCACGACCTTGGGGTGGTGGCGAACTACTGCGACAGGGTCCTGGTGATGTATCGGGGCCGCCTCGTCGAACAAGGTCCGGTATCGCAAGTCTTTGTCCAACCCAAGGACCCTTACACAGTCTCGCTGCTCAATTCGGTGGTCCAGCCGGAGGCCGCCGAGGCCCTGCTGGCCACCGAACTCTCCAAATCCAGGAGCATCTGACATGCCCATCATTGAATTGAAGGACGTCCGGAAGACGTTCCGAAGTCCGCAGGGTCTGCCCGTGGCAGCAGTGGACGGTATTTCCTTCTCGGTTGAACGCGGTGAGACCCTGGGGATCATTGGCGAAAGCGGATCGGGAAAATCCACGCTTGGACGCCTGATCCTCAGGCTGAGCGAGGCCGATTCCGGCACGATCCTCCTCGAAGGCGAGGACGTTCGTGCCCTGTCCAAGGCGCAGCTGCGGAAGCGGCGCCGGCGTTGGCAGATTGTTTTCCAAGAACCGTTCGCTTCGCTCAACCCGCGCCTCACTATCCGCCAGATTGTCGAGGAGCCATTGATTGTCGCCAGGACTTACGGCTCCCGTGCCGAACGCCTGCGTCGTGTCACGGAGACACTGGAGGAAGTGGGGCTCTCCCAGGACTTCCTGAACCGCCGCCCGGCCAACCTCAGCGGCGGCCAGCAGCAGCGGGTGGGAATCGCGCGGTGCCTCGTAACGGACCCCGCGCTGGTGGTGCTCGATGAGCCGACGTCGTCACTGGACCTGACCATCAGGGCGTCCATCCTGCGCATGCTTTCCAGGCTGCAGGCGGCGCGCGGACTGACGTATGTCTTCGTCTCGCACGATATTGAGACGGTCCGCCATTTCTGCTCCCGCGTGGCCGTCATGCACCGTGGGCGGTTCGTTGAAATCGGATCAACGCATGACGTCCTCTCCAATCCGCAGCAGCCTTACACAAAGGCCCTCATGTCGGCAGCCATGCCTCCGATTCCCTATAACCCCGGTACGCAGGAGGTCATGGCGTGATCCGTTACATCCTTTCCCGGATTGCCATCGCCATCCTGCTCCTGCTGGGACTCATCACGCTCAGTTTCGGCTTGGTTTCCTTGCTTCCAGGTAATCCCGCGGTGGCTCTCCTTGGCGATTACGCCACTCCCGCGGACATCGCGCGAATCAATGCCCAGCTGGGCTTGGACAAGCCGTTCTTGGAACGGTACCTGGATTACATGGGCCGCACCCTGAACGGGGACTTGGGGCACTCGTTCTTCACCGGAAGCTCGGTCTCGGGAGAGATCTGGACGCGGTTGCCCAATACATTGGTCTACCTCATCCCAGGCCTGATCCTGGCGCTGCTGATCGGAATGGGAATGGGAACCCTTGCCGCCTACCGCTACGGGCGCGGAGCGGACAAGGCATTCACCGCGGGCGTCTCGATCCTCATGGCGATGCCCGAGTTTGTCCTGGGACTTCTGCTCCTCTTCATCTTCTACCAGCAACTCCACTTGGCTCCGGCGCCGTTGGGGATGCTCTCCAGTTCCGACATTCCGCCGCCAAAGGTGACGGGATCGGTGGCCTTGGATGCGGTGATCGCCGGACAATGGAGCGCGGTTCAATCCATCATGGGCAGGGCCGCATTGCCGATTGTCACCATGGGCTTGTTCTTCGCGGCCCCATTTGGCAAGACAGTGCGGACAGGATTGCTCCAAATCTTGAATTCTCCCCAGATCGAGTTCGCGAGGGCTTGCGGACTGAAGCCATTTCAGGTCTTCCGCTACGCGCTCAGTGACGTCCGCGGAACGCTCATGACCTACATGGTGCTGTTGTTTGCCGCGGCACTCAGCGGTGCGGCCATCGTCGAAAGCGTGTTTTCCTGGCCTGGCGTCGGCGGCTGGTCGTTGGACGGGGTGCTCAAGGGCGATGTGCCCGTGATCCAAGGATTCGTCCTCATCATGGGCGCTACGAGCCTGCTGGGCTACGTGTTGCTGGATACCCTGATCACCCTGCTGGATCCACGGACGCGCGGCAACATACTACGCAAAGCCCGCAAGCCATCGAAGCTGCGTCCGGCCGCGCCCGGACCCGTACCCGCGCCCACAGCCGGATCTGCGCCCACGGCCGGACCGAAGAACTGAAATAATCCTTGACAAACATTCGATATTCAATAGATTGAAGATATGTTCACTTCATTGCAGGCAGATAAGTTGGCGGTCCTCGGCGGAACCATCCCGCTTGACGGCCGGGTGAGCTGGGTTCCCCAAGGTGCAACCGGATTCCAGCCCTCAAACGCCTACCTCTTGACCGAGGGCACCTCGCACCTCCTGGTCGACTCCGGATTGGCTGTGCACAGCAAGGAGATCATGGACGATCTCGCCGGACTCATCGGAGAAGGCGGGGGAGTCTCCATTTTCTTCACGCGCAGCGAGATGGACTGCGTGTCAAACCTTGAGCCCATCGCCGGCCGGTTCGATATTGAGCGGCTTTTCACGGGAGGAGTCATCAACCCGTTCGACGCGTTCGACGACCTGAGCCGGCTGGCCCTGCGGGGACGACGCCACCAGATCGACGCCCAGCGGACGGAAGAAGGCGATTCCATGGCCCGGGCAGCGGAAATCGCGATAGCTGACGGCCGCGTGCTGGAAGTTGAGGCGCCGCTGCTCAGGCTCCTCCCCACGTTCTGGGGTTGGGACAAGGAAACCGGAACCCTTTTCACCTCGGACACTTTCACCCACGGTGTCATGGACCGCCCGGACGGCCAGAGGGTCATCGACTCCACAGCCGATGACGCCACCACTGTGGAACAGGTGGCGGGGCATCTTTACGCGAAGTACGAATGGATTCCGCGGTCCACTTGCGAGCCCTTGCGGGAATGGCTCCAGGACAAGTTCGACGCCCTGGACCCGGAAATCATCGCCCCGTCCCGCGGCTGCGTCCTGAAAGGACGGGATGTGGTGCGCCGGCACCTTGGATTCATGCTCGACGCCCTCACCCCCCAGTTTGCTTAGGAGATCCCCATGGAAGAACAACTCGTAGAAACGATGAGCAGCGACCTTCCGCGCAGCGTCGCCAACGGCGTCACGTGGATGAGTTCCTGCCTTCCCTTCCACTTGGCGGACCGGGTAATCCACGGCCACAACTCCACTTACCTTGTCCAGGGGGAGCACTCGTCCATCTTGGTCGACACCGGCAACCCGTCCAGTTGGCCCATCATTTCCCGCACCCTCGATGAACTGCTGGACGGGAACGAACTCACCTACGTCTTTCCTACCCACCCCGAGCTTCCCCACACGGGAAACCTCCCGAGGCTCGTCGAAAAATACCCGAACATCCAGGTGGTGGGCGATATCCGCGACTACCATCTCTTCTATCCCCAGATCGTCCCCAACCTCCACGCAAGGGTGCCCGGAGACCGGATTGACCTCGGCGGACAGGAGTTCATGGTGGTGGAGGCCCTCATCCGGGACCTGCCCAACACCCAATGGGGATTCGTGCCGGAAGCCGGAGTGCTCTTCACGGCCGACGGTTTCTGCTACATGCACCGCCCCGAGCTCGACGACGAAGACCCGGTACACCTCCCGGGCGAGTGCGGCTTGACCACCAGCGAGCTGCAGGTTCCAATCGCCGTCGAGAACGCCGCGTTCTTCACCGGAAGCGCCCTCTACTGGGCCCGCTTCGCCAACGACGCCGATGCAGTCTATGACCGCGTCCTTCATCTTATTGATGAAATCGGCGTGAAGTCCGTTGCTCCGACCCACGGCAACTTCATCAGCAACATCCGCGACGTGGAACCCATCATCAGGGCGGGCCACAAGCGGGCTTACCGCTACGAGACCGCACAATCGTAGCTTCCCCCCCAATAAACGGAGTCACCTTATGAAACGTCTGCGTTTGCTTACCGGGGGCGCCGCTGCCGCCCTCACCCTGTCCCTTGTCGCCTGTGGGGGCTCAACCTCCCAAACGGCGGCCGTCCAATCCGTCGACAACGTTGTTGTTGCCGTCGGAGCCCTTCCGGACAGCTTGACCCCGGCACCGTGGGGCGGCAGCGCCTCCCATGTTGTGCTTAGCGGCCTCGGCTCCCAACTGCTCGAGTACAAACCGGGCGTCGGCGACGGCAAGTCCTGCCCCGCCCCGACCACCGAGGTTTCAGGCCGCCTCGCCGAGAGCGTGAAACCCAGCGCCGACGGTACCGGCATCGTGGTCACCCTCCGCAAGCTCACAAGCCAATACGGGAACACGCTGTCGGCCGAGGACGTCCGGTGGAGCCTGGACATCGGCATGAAGCGCCAGCCAGTGATGAAGGGAACGCTCAAGAGCAGCGGGTTCAACATCGACAACCTGGTCAAAGTGATTGACGACCATACGGTTCAGCTCAACACCACCCAGCTGACTTCCTACACGGTGCAGTCACTGCAGAACAACCTCTTCTACATACATGACAGCGTGGAAGCCAAGAAGCACGTAACGCCCGACGACCCGACGGCGAATGCCTGGCTTTCCAAGAACCTCGCCGACTACAGCGGCTGGAAACTGGAGGAATTCACTCCTGGCGCTTCCCTGACCGTCACTGCCGATCCGAAGTGGGAAGGCGAGCGGGGCCCTGTCAAGCGGGTTGTGGTCAAGGCGGTCCAAAGCACCGCGACGCGAAGCCAATTGGTGGAGAGCGGCGAGGTGCAGGTTGCCAATGGCTTTGATTACGACCAGTACAAGTCCTTGGAAAAGACGCCAGGGGTAACTGTACTCAACTGCCCCAGCCAGACCCGCGACACCATGATGTTCAACACCAAGACCGGTCCGTTGGCAGATCCCAACGTTCGCCACGCGATCTCCATGGCCATCGATCGCAATGCTTTGGTCAAGGGCGCTTACGCGGGCTATGGCCAACCGGCCGCATCCATCTTCCCTGGGGTCGACGCTTCTCCCGTGTACAAGTTCGACCAGGCGGGGGCGAAGAAGCTCCTCGCTGATGCCGGATACCCCAATGGCTTCCCGTTGACCCTGAGCTACAGCGCAACGCGGCCGGGTCCGGTCGCGGCGAAGTCCGCGGTACTGATCCAATCGATGCTCAAGGAAGTAGGAATCGACGTCCAGCTGCAGAACGTTGCCAGCTCCACTGATTTCTCGACGGCGCTCATTGAAGGCCGTTATCAAGCAGTGCTCTACTCGGAACCGATCGTCATCGCTGATCCGGCGTTCTACAGCTACGCGTTCTACGGGACCGGTGCTCCGAGCAACACGACCGGTTGGTCGAACCCCGACTTCGACAAGGCCCGCGCCGAGCTCGCCGCTACTCCGGAGACCCAAACGGACAAGCGCACGGCCCTCCTAAACAAGATGGCCGGACTGGTCGACGACGGCGCACCGATCCTTTCGCTGGTCGAAACCAAGGGAGTCCTGGTCGCCAAGACCGGGCTGACCGGAGCGGTGCCGCTGACCAACGGCCAAATCTACTTCAACGCCCTCGGCCGCTAGGCCGCCGGCAGTCCTTTCTCAACCGAAGCGGCCCTGGGCCGCGAGCTGGTGCCGGCCGACCGCCGTCGGGCCCGGCCGGCACCACACACCCAAAGGAACTTTCCATGATTGAAATCTGCGGAAAGCAGGTCCGCGACACCCTGCAGGAATTGCTCGACCCCGCCACCACTGCACTCGTCGTGATCGACATGCAGGAGGGCGCGGTCTACGCCGGCGGCGCTATCGGGGACTCCGGGCACGACCTCAGCATGATGCCCGACGTCGCCAAACGTTGCGGGCGGGCCATCGAATCGGCGCGGAAGAACGGGGTGCCGGTCTTCCATATCCGCGTCGAAAACCTGCCCGACGGCGGCAGCTCGCCTGCCGCTTGGCTGCGGGCTTTGTATACGGCCGCCAATGGGCGGCCCATCGACCTTGGCAAGCTGAGCGTCAAAGGCGATCCGGCCACGGAGTTCTGTGCCGAGTGCATGCCGGAGGACGGCGAGGTCATCATCACCAAGCGCCGCCCGAGTGCGTTCGTCGGAACGGAATTGGCGCTCCTCTTGCGCAGCCAAGGCATTGAGTCGGTTGCGCTGGTTGGTGTTTCCACGGGCGGTTGCGTTGAAGCAACGCTGCGCGATGCCGTGCACAACGACTTTTACGCCGTACTGCTTGAGGATGCGGTTGGCGCGTACGACACCGTGGTCCACGATGCGGCCATGACTGTCATGAAGGCCCGCCACGACGTCTGCACGGTGGACGAGGCGTTGGCGGTGTGGGATTCGGCGGGCGTTGCCTAGGAGATTCAACGGGTAAAGGAGGGAGGGAAGCTCGATGAATCAACAAACAACCAGCACAGCCGTCCCTATCGACGGCGTCCACAGCCTCGTTCCGGACCGCGTTTACCGTTTGGGAGGAGAGATCTTCCTGGACCACAATGTCAGTTGGTGTCCCCCGGGCGTCAAGGCCACACAGCCCGTCAACTGCTACCTCATCAAAGGAAGCGCCGGCTCGGTGCTGTTGACACCGGCGTCCGGCTGCATGAGGCAGAAATCGTGGCCCAACTGGACATGCTCCTCGATCCGGGCGAACCGGTGGCCATTGTGCTGACCCGGACGGAAATGGAATGCTGCCTGAACGTTCCCGCCATCGAAGCCAGGTTCAAGGTCGAATCCGTCTGGTACACGGGCGGAATCACCGTCCCGAGGTCGTCGGCGGAGCCGAGGCGCATCATGGTGAATCCGGGAACGGCGCTCGACGTCGAAGTCCTCGACGGCCTGACCCTGGAGTTTGTGTCGCCGCTGATGCGGCTCCTGCCGACGTTGTGGATATTCGATCACGAATCCGGCGCGCTGCTGACGTCGGACGCTTTCACGCACGGCTCTTATGCAGGCCTCCTGCCGGACGGTCTTGCGGCAGAGGCCGGCCTGCGAAAGTTCCAGTGGTTCGCTGAGGCGGATACGCGTGACATCGCGGGTGATGTTGAAGAGATCGTTCGGCGGCGCGAGGTCAAGGCCATAGGGCCTGGCTACGGTGTGCCCTTTGTCGGTCAAGGCAGGTGCCTCAGGGAGGCCTTGGAATTGGCAGCGGCGATCAGGAAGGTGGGCATCCAATGAGTTCTGTGGTTCCCGGGTGCGAGCCCGCCGTGGGCCGCGTTCTTTCCGAAGGTGTCCATTGGCTGGGAGGCTGTCTGTCCGCCAATGCCGAAGGGCAGGAGGTCCACTACCACGTGTCGTCGTACCTGGTGATGGGTTCGGAAGCCACCGTCCTGGTGGATACCGGAGATCCCGCCCACCGCGAAACCGTCCTGGCCCAACTGGACCATGCCTTGGCCGGCCGGACTCTTGACTTTGTCTTCCCCACGCATCCGGAAATCCCGCATGCGGGCAATCTTCCGGTCCTGCTCTCGAGGTACCCGTCCGCGGTTGTGGTGGGAAATGTGCGTGACTACTTTCTCCACTTTCCGGAACATGCCCACCGCCTGAGGAGCATGCTCGCCGGTGATTCCTTGGATCTGGGCGGCCGGACGTTCCATTTCCTCCCCGCGTATATCCGCGACTTGGAGAACACGCTGTGGGGTTATGACTCCGGGGCGGGTGTCATGTTCGTTTCCGATGGCTTTTCCTTCATCCACGACGTTCCCGTTTCGGCGGAGGACGACGAGCCGGTGCATTTGCCGGGGCAGTGCCGCCTGCTTTCAAGCGAGATGCCGGCGCCGCCGTCGGTGGAGCAGGCTGCCTACGGAACGGGCCGTGCACTCTACTGGACCAAATTCGTCGATGTGGGCGTGGCCTTCCAAGGTATCGAGGACACCCTGGAGGCGTTTTCGGTCAACTTCATCGGCCCTGCCCACGGGAACGTCATTGACGACGTGGAGGGAATGCTCAAGACCTCGTTGGCCGCCCATCGGAAGGTCTATGAAGGGCGACCTCTTTAGAATGAAGACTAATCAATATAATGAAAACTCGGGCGTCGGTTGCCGCGGACAAGCGCTCGCGATCCTGGGGACCCGGCAACAGCAGGAAGCCGTGGCAGGCTGCTGCGGCGGATGCCAACGAAAAGCAAGGAGAGAGACAATGCGGGACTTGATTGGATATGGGGAGAACCCTCCCGTCGTCACTTGGCCCGAGGGTGCCAAGGTGGCTGTCTCCGTCGTGCTGAACTACGAAGAAGGCGCAGAAAGCTCCATCGAAGCCGGTGATGAGAAGGACGAAGACGTCTCGATATTCGGAGGCTGGGCTGCGGACCCCTCGCGCCGCAGCCTCATGAAGGAATCATTCTTTGAATACGGCAGCCGGGTAGGAATCTGGCGCTACCTGGGGATGTTGCGCGAATACAACGTCCGGGCAACCGTCATGGCTTGCGGCGCCGCCCTTGAACGCAACCCCGACGCCGCTCGCGCGATCGTGCGTGACGGCCACGAAATCTGCGCCCACGGCTACAAGTGGCGGGGAACCGTGGGAATGGAGCCCGACGAGGAGCGGCGCGAAATCCGCAAGTCCCTGGCCGCCGTCGAGGCCGTCTCGGGAGTCCGGCCGGTGGGCTGGTACGTCCGCGAAGGCATTACCGAGAACACGCGGACCATCCTGGCGGAAGAGGGCGTGCTGTACGACTCGAATTCCTACGCTGACGATCTTCCGTACTATGTGGAGGCCGGACCACGCCGGCATCTCGTAATTCCCTATTCGGGCGACACTAACGACGCCCGCTTCTGGGGCAACGGGAGCCTCGGCACGGCGGAGGACTTCTTCACCGTGTTGAAGGATTCCCTCGATTGCCTCCTGATCGAGGGGGAGACCGTGCCCAAAATGATGTCCGTAGGCTTGCACTTGCGGATCGGCGGCCGGCCGAGCGTAGCCCACGGTGTACGCCGCTTCCTGGAATACGCCCTCGCACAGCCCGGCGTCTGGTTCGCGACGCGCGAAGAAATCGCACGGTGGTGGATGGAACACCCTCCCGTGCAGGCCGACGTCGCGAGGACTGCAGCCTTCGAGGGAGTGGCGTGATGGGCGGCATCGGCCAGGAAACCGTCGACCTCGCCCGCTTGGTCCACAATGTGCACGAGCAGGGCTTCACGGCACTGGACAAGGTGGGTTTGGAGGGCCAGCGGGATCAAGGCTTGGTCAGTACGCTCATCTCCAGGGACCTCAGCGGCTCGGACGACCTGTGCGTCAGTTGGGGGAAGATCCTGCCGGGACAACACCACTTGTGCCACCACCACCCCGACGCTTCGGAGTTCTACGTTGTCATCAGCGGCACTCCGATGGTTCACCTTGGTGGCACTACGTACCGGGCAAAACCCGGGGATGCCATCTACATTCCCCGAGGCACCTCCCACGGACTTACCAATGATGGCGACGAGGACGTTGACCTCGTCGTCGGAGTAAGCAAACCAGCGGACTGGCAATTCATCCCCGACGAGTGACCCGCCCACGCCTTCATTGCCGTCGCAGAACCTTCAAAAGGAATATTCCATGACTTCGCAAGCCCTTGAACGCAACGTTGGCATCATCACGGCCGATCCGACCCCGACGTTGCTGGCGCTCCTGGCCCGTACCGGTGTGGGTTTCCTGGTCCTCGACGCAGAACAGACAGGCATCACCGTCCAGCAATGTTCCGACGTCGTGCAGCGCCTGGCCGGCTCCGGAGTGCGGGTGGCTGTCCGCGTGCCGGACCTGAAGAACGACACCATCCTTGCCTTCGCAAATACCGGAGTCGCAGAGATCGTCTTGCCCCAGGTCCGCACTCTGGACGAGTTGGAGCGCGCCTTCGAGGCGACCCGGTACGCGCCCCATGGATCCCGTCCGAGGCAAGTCACCCCGGCATCGGGGTTCGGCACCGACTACTCTTTTGCGCCTGTGGTCACGGTTTTGTTCGAAACCGTTGAAGCGGTCGAACGGGTCAAGGAATTCGTGGACAGCGAGGCATTCGGTGGCGGATGGGTGGGGCCGACGGACCTCGCCGCGGACCTCCTCCGCCATGGAGAACAGGGGGCCGAAGCCTTGCAGGAGGCAGTCCAGCGGGTGGTGGACGTGGTGTCCGGCGCCGGTTCCAGCATCGGCCTTCCGGCTCCCGGAATCGCCTCCGCTGCCGAGGTCTTCAATCGCGGGGCCGACCGTTGCGCGGTCTACTGGGAGAAGGAAGTTGCCTCCCTCCTGGCAGGATTTGCCGATCTGGGGGCAGCATGAGCGCGCTGGGCGGAGGCGGAATGCCGGTCGAATTGAGGGCTGTAAAAAAGGCCCCGGCACGAAACTATCTTCGATATACTGACGCAAAACCGCGGACTAGTGAAGGAGTCGTCGTGGAAGGCACGGGCACCGCAGGCAGCGAAGTAACCGAGTCCCTGGAACGAGACTTCTGGATCGCCCACCTCGGGGCGATGATCAAGCAGCAACGCCTCGGCCGTTTCACAGTGGAAGAACTTGCCGAACGCGCTGGCGTAAGTGCCGGGCTCATCAGCCAGATCGAACGCGGAATCGGCAATCCTTCTTTCGCGACCCTGCTCCGTTTGGCCAACTCCCTTGAGTTGCCGCTGGCCAGCATGTTCACGGACCCTCACGAAGGCCAAGACCACATGCTGGTCCGCCGGGCCGATCGGCGTCGCATCGAGATCCCTTCCCAGGGGATCATCATGGAGCTGATCGTTCCCGACTCCGAACGCAAGCTGGGCGTGATCAACATGACCATTCCCGCCAACTTCGACGGCGCCCACGTGCCGCACTCGCATGAGGGCGAGGAGTGCGTCATCCTCCAGGCCGGCACCTTGGTGGCGACCGTCGGAGGCCAGGACTTCCTTCTGGAAGCGGGCGACAGCCTGACCTACGACGCTTCCCTGCCGCACTGGTGGAGCAACCACACGTCCTCGGCCGCGGTGATGCTCGCAATCTCCACGCCGCCTTCACTGGGCAAGGCCCACTAGGTGGCCGGGGTTCCCGGGCCCCTCACCCGGCTTGGGGTCCTTGTCCCGTCAAGCAACTCGAATGCTGAAACGCTCACTGCCTCGATCCTTGCCGGGCAGCCGGACTTAGGGGTCCACTACAGCAGGTTCCGCCTGCCGCCGAGCCTTGACGACGCCGTGGACCTGGGGGTCCTCGGCGGCGCTCCCGGACTCTTGGCGGATGCGGAACTGCAGGCCATCGCGTTCCATGGCACGTCAGGATCATGGACGGGGATCAGCGGCGACCGGGCCTTGTGTTCGGAATTGGAAACGGTTTGCGGGGCCCCGGCGACCACCGCTTCCGTGGCCGTCGTCGAGGCCCTTGCGGCTTTGTCGGCAACACGGGTGGGGCTTCTCTTCCCCGGACCTGCCGCTATCGCCGCCCAGATCCGGGACGAGTACGACCGGTTTGGCATCAACGTGCAAGCGGTGTCGGTTCCGGCCTCGGCCATGAGCAACCCGGAGATTGCGCGGTTGGCCGACGCGGACATCGAGGCGATGGCGAGGCCGGCGTTTGCGCGCGACGTCGACGCCGTGGTGTGCGTTGGAACCAACCTTCGTTCGGGCTACTTGGTGCCCGGTTTGGAGGATGAGTTCGGCATTCCGGTGGTAGACAGTGCGATCGCCACCGTGTGGCACCTGTTGCGGGTGGCGCGGGCAGCCCGTCCGATTCACGGTTGGGGCGTCCTCCTGGCGGAGCACTGATGTGCGGGTGACCCTACGACGGCGGTGACCCTACGACGGCGGTGACCCTACGACGGCGGCGGGCAGGCCGCCGTCGTGCGTTCCGGCGTCGTAATCCGGACCCACGCGTCCACGATTTCCTGTCGCGTCGCAAACCAGGCGGACCTGCCGCGCGCATGGGTGATGAAACGGTCCAAGGCCACCGCGTAAGCGGGGCGGCCGATGAGTCGCGGGTGAAGCCCGACGCTCATGACCGAAGGGCCGCACCGGGTATCGTCGAGGAGCATTTCCAAGGCGGCAGTCAGGTGTTTTTCGAATGCTGCCGCGGTAGGGAATTGCCTGAAAAGCCCGGAATCATTGGTGTCGCCGGCGTAAGGCAGTATGGGGAGCTGCGGATTGCCCGGTCCTGAACCCCAATGCGGCAGGTCGTCGTTGAAGCTGTTGGACTCGTAGGAGAATCCGGTCCTGGCGAGCACCGGGCGTGTTCCGGGTTTGAGGCCGTCCCGCGAGTACCAGCTGGTAGGCATCCGGCCGGTGCTGGCGTGAATGGCGTCGCGGGAGGAGAGGATGAGGCGCTCCTCGGCATCGTCGTCGAGTTCGGTGTGGGTGTCCCATTGGTAGCCGTGATCGGCGATCTCGTGGCCATCGCGAACCAGGGCCGCGGCGCCGGGCGGGTTGAGTTCCAGCGCGGCTGCGCAGCAGAACGCCGTGGCGGGGACGTGGTGTTTCCGCAGGATCCGCAAAAGCCGCCACATGCCGGCGCGGGCGCCGTATTCGAAGGCAGATTCCAGCGTCAGGTTCCGCGTACCGGACCCTCGGGCGGGAATCCAATGTGCGCCGAGGTCGTTGGCGGAGTCGCCTCGGGCAATGCTGCGCTCGGCACCTTCCTCCACGTTGATGACCAGTGAGATTGCTACGCGGGCCCCGTTCGGCCAGCTGAATGAAGGCGGATTTTCGCCGTATCCGACGAAATCCCGCTGCGTCTGCGGCACTGCCATCAGGTTCTCCGTTCGGGGGTTCCGAAGCCGCACCCTTGCGGCTATAGTGAAGCAAACTTCGATATGATGAAAATAGCCGAGAGGGGATCGAATGTCCACGCTCATTCGCGGAGGAACCGTTGTACCGGGCGTGGGGGATTCCGTCATCGAAGCAGGAGCCGTCGTCATTCGGCATGGCCGGATCGCGGAGATACTCAATCGCTGGGATGCTGGCCAACCTTTCGACGGCGAAGTCATCGACGCATCCGGGTGCATCGTCATGCCTGGCCTCATCAACAGCCACACGCATGGAGTGACCCCCGGCGCCCTGTTTCCCAGCGCGGCGCATGCGCTCCCGGCGGACCGCTGGATGGGCAATTTGGACAGGCACCTCCTCGCGGGAACAACAACGGTCCTCAACCTGTGCGGTTTTGCGTCGATGGACGATGTGCGCGAAGCCGACCGCCGGCACGCCGTCCACGTCAAGGGAGCCACCACGCACTTGCCGCACTGCCTCGAAGCGGCTTCCCGGGCCGATGGACAGGGCCTAACCTCCGAGGCGTACGAACTGACCGTAGGGCAAATGCTCGACGACGGTGCTGTCGCCATCGGGGAGCTGGGCGGAGGCCAAACGCTTGGCGGAGGAGGCCAGGACCTCCTCTACATCCCGGAAGCCATCCGCAAGGCTTCAGGGATCCGGATCTCCATCGACCAGGCCCGCCACATCAAAGAGGCGGTCCTGGGCCGGTTCATCGACGTCAGCGCGTTCGATGTCCAAGCGCTCGCCGAAGCCGCCCACGCGGCCGGGCTCGCGGAGGCCTTCACGGCAACCCAGCTCGCAAAACTGGTGACGGATTCAGTCTTGCCGTCGTTCAACCCTGCGATCGAAGGGATCCGGGAAGGGGTGCGTGCTGCGGCGACGTTCGGCGTGCCTGCAATCGTGCACAGCGCCTCGGCCACGGCCAGCGTCTTGCGGGAACTGATGTTTGAGTTTGAGGGAAGCGGAACCACGGTGATCGCCGCCCATGCAAACCATCCTTCGCACACCCCTGACGAGGCCCGCGAACTGGCTGTCCTCGGACGGAAAACGGGTTGGCCGGCCGAAGCGTCGGTCTTCGATCTCCTACACCGCAAGCACACTGTCACAACCCGGGAGCACTGGGATCTGCTGCTGTGCGAACCCGAACTCATCACGGTGATCGGCACCGACTATGGCCACGACGGTGACCATGACGAGTTGATTGCCGCCGTCCAGGACATCGTGGCCCGCGGACATCGGTCGCTGGCCGGCGCTGTTGCGATGGCAACCTCGGGCGTCGCCGACCTTATCCCTGGGATAGCCCCGGAAAGCGGACGCCTGGAGGCCGGCCGAGCCGCCGACGTCGTGGCGGCTCGGGCCGATGACTTCCGCGACGTGCGGATGGTCTTCGTGGACGGCGTCGCCGTGGTCCGGGACGGCAAGCTCACGACGGCGGCGCACCGGTGAGCGACGCGTTGGACGCTGTGGATGCCCTGGATGACGGGCAGCTTCGGATTGTTCGGGAGTTGGTGGGCGACGCGATCGCCCGCGAAGACGGCCCGGCCTTGCAATCCTCGTACCAGGACTTTCGCGCGGGGATGGAATCGTTGAGGTCGGCTTTCGCGGAGTTGTCGGCGTGACCGCGGCCTGGGAGCTCGGCTTGGTCGAGGCCGCTGCTCTCCTTCGGCGGCGGGAGTTGTCGGCAGTGGAACTCCTCGACTCGCTCCTCGCGCGCATCCAGGAGACGGAAGAGTACGCGCGTGCCTGGGCTTTCGTGGACGAAGCCGGCGCACGCTCGTTGGCCCGCGAAGCGGACGCGCTCGCCGCGACCGGGACGTTTGCCGGTGTCCTCCACGGAATCCCCTTGGGCGTGAAGGACGTCATGGACGTGCAGGGGATGCCGACCGAAGGCGGGTCCGAAAGTCTCCGTGGCAACATCGCCGTCTCTGATGCGGGCGTGGTCCGACGGCTGCGGTCGAACGGTGCCGTGCTGCTCGGAAAGCTCCAGACGCACGAGTTCGCCTTTGGGCAAGGTATACCGCCGTCGCGCAATCCTTGGGATCCTGAAAGGTATGCCGGCGGTTCCAGTGTTGGGTCCGGTGTGGCCGTTGCTGTGGGGAGCGTGCCTGGGGCCCTGGGAACGGATACCGGGGGATCGGTCCGGAACCCGGCTTCCGTCAACGGCTTGGTGGGTTTGAAGCCCACCCGCGGTGCCGTATCTTCCTCCGGGGTACTCAATGTGAGCCACACCTTGGACCACGTGGGTCCGATCGCGCGAAGCGTGGAAGACTGCGCCGCAATGTTCGAGGGCATGGCCGAACCGGAAGGCCTTGCACTGTTGGGAGGCGGGATTTCTGCCAGGCTCCGGCAGGTTCCTGAGGGTATCCGGCTCGGGATTGACCGGCAGCTGTGGTCCGACTGGGGCGTCACCGAAGGCGTCCTCTCCGCCGTCGAGCGAGCCCTGGTGGTGTTCGCGGACCTCGGCTTCGAGATTGTTGACTTGCCGCTGCCCGGGCTTGACCTGTCCCTCCATGCGAGCGTGGCGATTTCGCTTTCCGAATCGGCGGACCACCACCGGGAGCGTTTGGCGGCAGCGGCAGAACGGTACCTGCCTGCCACCCGGGTCATGATCGAGACTGGAGCGTTGGCAACCGAAGATGACATCCGGCTGGCCTGGCAGGTCCGAAGCCACCTTCGGAAGTCCATCCCTGAAACGATGCTCCGCGCCGGTGTGGATGTCCTGGTGTCGCCGACTCTTCCTGCGGTCGCTCCGCTCGCGTGCTCGATGTCCTCCGAACTGACCGGTGGTGCGGGGGAGGACTCCCTGTCAAGTGCGTTGCGCATGCTCTCCGCGGCGAACCTCACCGGGATGCCAGGGATCAGCGTTCCTTGTGGCTATGCGGACGGGCAGCCCGTTGGACTCCACATCATGGGACCGGAGTGGTCGGACGCGCGGGTGCTTGCAATTGCCAAGTCCTACGAGCACGCCGTGCCGTGGCGGACGCACGTTCCCGTACGGACTCTGCCGGCCAGCTGAGGTCAGGCGCTAACCTCCGCCAGTTCCCGCATCCGCGCACTCGTCGGAGTGCCCGGAACGGGGGCGTACATGACCAAATGCAGCTCCGGGGCGTCCGAGGGGACCAGCCGGTGCTGCTCGAAGATGAGTTCGCCTACCGCGGGGTGCAGGAACACGCGCTGCCGGGAAGCAAACCGTTCCACGCCGCGGTCTCCCCAGAGTTTCGCGAACTCGGGGCTGGCTTCGACCAAGCGATTGATGAGCGCGGTGTGGGCCTCGGAGCCGAGCCGTGCGCCGGCCTCCGCCCGGAATTCGGCCACAAAATGGCGTGACGTCTCTTCCCAGTCCGGGAGCATCTCCCGCAAGTGCGGATCCGTGAAGATCAGCCACAAGAGGTTCCTGTCGGCCAAGTCGACACTGGCGATGCGCGAATACAGGCCGGCGTAGGCCCGGTTCCAGCCGGCAATGCCCCAATCGGGCGCTACGGCGAAAGCCGGAAATTCCAAGGTGTCCAACAGCCGCTGCAGGTGGGCCGGCGTTTCCTCGACCACGCCGGCATGGGCAGTCGGCACGGGGGTGTACCCGCCCAGGGCCAGTAGATAAGACTTCTCCGCGCCAGTCAGGCCGAGCACCCGCGCAATCGCTTCGAGCACTTGCCGGGAAGCGTTGATTTCGCGGCCCTGTTCGAGCCACGTGTACCAGGTGACGCTCACCGCGGCGAAGGAGGCGACCTCCTCGCGCCGGAGCCCCAGGGTGCGGCTGCGTCCGATAGGCGGCAACCCCAATTCCGCCCGAACCAGGTTTCCTCGCCGGTCGCGCAGGAACTGGCCCAACTCCCGCCTGCGCTCTTCACTCATTCCACCAAATCTAGCACTGCCACTACTAGTATCGGGAGCGTCTTCAAGCTGCGGGACGGGACTGGTTAACTGGTCGAATGCCACAACTACGTTCACGGACAGTCACCCACGGCCGCAACATGGTCGGCGCACGAGCCTTGCTCCGTGCAGCCGGCGTGAATGGAGCCGACTTCGGAAAGCCGATCATCGCCGTCGCGAACAGCTTTACCGAATTCGTCCCCGGACACACGCACCTCCAACCCGTTGGACGGATCGTCTCCGATGCGATCATCGAGGCCGGTGGCATCCCGCGTGAATTCAACACCATCGCAGTGGACGACGGCATCGCCATGGGCCACGGCGGCATGCTCTACTCGCTTCCGTCGCGCGAGCTCATCGCCGACTCCGTGGAATACATGGTCAACGCCCACTGCGCCGACGCATTGATCTGCATCTCGAACTGCGACAAGATCACCCCCGGCATGCTGATGGCCGCCCTGCGGCTCAACATCCCTACGGTCTTCGTCAGTGGCGGCCCCATGGAAGGCGGCACCGCCGTCTTGGTCGACGGTACCGTCCGCAAGCGCCTGAACCTGATCAGCGCGATCGCCGACTCCGTGGATGAAAGCGTCTCCGACGCCGATCTGCTCACCTTGGAAGAGAACGCCTGCCCCACCTGCGGTTCCTGCTCGGGCATGTTCACGGCCAACTCGATGAACTGCCTCACCGAGGCCCTCGGCCTCTCGCTGCCGGGCAACGGCACCACGCTCGCCACCCACACCGCCCGTCGCGCCCTCTACGAGGACGCCGGCAAGGCAATCGTCGACATCACCAAGGCGCACTACTTCGACGACGACGAATCGGTCCTGCCGCGCTCGATCGCCAGCCACGCCGCGTTCGAAAACGCGATGACCATGGACATCGCCATGGGCGGTTCGTCGAACACCATCCTGCACCTGCTCGCCGCAGCCCAGGAAGCCGAACTCGACTTCACCCTCGAGGACATCGACGCAATCTCGCGCCGCACCCCGTGCCTGTCCAAGGTGGCGCCCAACGGCACCTACCTGATCGAGGACGTCCACCGCGCCGGCGGAATCCCCGCCATCCTGGGCGAACTCGACCGAGGAGACATGCTCAACCACAACGTGCGTTCCGTGCACAGCTCCGACCTCCGCTCCTGGCTTGACGCTTGGGACATCCGCGGCGGCCAAGCCACCGAGGAAGCGGTCGAGTTGTTCCACGCGGCCCCTGGTTGCGTCCGCTCCGCCACGGCCTTCTCCCAGTCCGAGCGTTGGGAAAGCCTGGATACCGACGCCGAGAACGGTTGCGTCCGCTCGATCGCCTACGCCCACACGGTTGAAGGCGGCCTTGCAGTCCTTCGGGGGAACATCTCCCTTGATGGCTGCGTCGTGAAGACCGCCGGCGTGGACGAATCGATCTTCCGCTTCTCCGGCCCGGCTGTCGTCTTTGAATCGCAGGACGACGCCGTCGAGGCAATCCTTAGCAAGCGGATCGTAGCTGGCGACGTCGTCGTCATTCGCTACGAAGGCCCCCGCGGTGGCCCCGGCATGCAGGAAATGCTCTACCCGACGTCGTTCCTGAAAGGCCTCGGGCTCGGGGCGAAATGCGCGCTTATCACCGATGGCCGCTTCTCCGGCGGCACCTCCGGGCTGTCGATCGGCCACATTTCCCCCGAAGCGGCCGCAGGCGGAGCGATCGCCCTCATCGAGGACGGCGATACGATTTCCATCGACATCCCGTCCCGCTCCATCACGGTGGAAGTGTCCGACGACGAACTTGACCGCCGTCGTGCACTGCTCGAGGCGACCACGGGCTACCAGCCGCGCAACCGTGAGCGCGCGGTTTCCCCCGCGTTGCGCGCCTACGCGGCGTTCGCGCTTTCGGCAGACAAGGGTGCCGTGAGGCACGTGCCTTGGAGCCGCAGCCAGCAGCCGTCCGCGTCTAGCAGCGGCAGCTAACAAGGGTGCAGTGGCCACCGCTGGGGGCGGCCACTGCACCCTTCGTTTTAAGCGGCCACGGACGCTCGCTCACGTCTGGCGGGTTTTGGCGGGACGCCAGCTCACTTTTCGCCGAAAATTCCGCGACGCCAGCTCACATCCGGTGGGCTAGCTGCCGTTTAAGAGGTGGTCGGGCAGGCGGTTGCCTGGCGCTCGACCTCGGATTTCCAGGAGTTCGCGGGCGTGGGCGTGGAGCCGCCAGTCTTCGTCGGTCTTCGGTTTCCATGGCGGGATCGGCACGGCAGCGCCGCTTGCATCCCTCGCGACCATCACCGTGAGGCAGTACGTGGTGAGGTTCATCTCGCGGTTCTTCGGGTTTCCCGAGCGCACGTGCACTGCGATGTGCATCCCTTTTCGGCCCGTGTAGACGAGCCGGGCTTCGACTTCCACGACGTCCCCGATCAGGAGCGGGCGGTAGAAGCGAACGCCGCCCGAAAACACGGCGACTGTGTCCTTTCCGCAGTATCGGGAAGCGCAGACATAGGCGGCTTCATCGATCCACTTCATGACGATGCCGCCATGGACCTTCCCGCCCCAGTTCACATCAGTGGGCGCCGCCATGAACCGCAGGACGACGCGCTCGGCCGTACCGGCGTCGGTATATTCCTGGGCGTTCATGGCCTCGACGATTTGTTCCCGCACGGCGATCCGCGCCAGGGCGTTGTCGCGCTGCTCAGTCTCCTCCGCCGTCGACGGCTCGAATTGCGGAACCGGAACGGGGCGTCCGTCCGGACCGACGGCCACGAAGATCACCAAGCATTGGCTGCGCATGGTCGCGGGGCCGCCCTTGGGGTCGCCCGAGGACACGATGGTGCGGATGTGCATCGAGGAGCGGCCGGTGTAGACGATGGTGGCTTCCACCTCCACCATGTCCCCGATGTTCACGGGATCGGCGAAGTGGATGTTGCCGACGTACGCAGTGACGCAATAGGACTTCGCCCATCCCACGGCGGCTGCATATGCGGCCTTGTCGACCCATTCAAGGACGGTGCCGGCGTCGACGGATCCGCTGTGTCCGACGTCGGTGGGGGAAGCAAGGAACCGCAGCGTGACGGAATGGGAGGGGCGCTCGCTCATGACGTGAGTGTATCGACGGCGGTGATGCCGTTGCGCTGTATGACGAGATGGCGACGCCCAGATTGACCTATGACGCGGAAATGGACTGGCGCTCTAGGAATTCCCTTGTCGCCAGTCCATATGCGCGTCGGGAGGCCGCGTGCGCGTCGCGGGGTAGCGTGCGGGTCGCGGGGTAGCGTGCGGGTCGCGGGGCAGTTTGCGGATCGTGCGTCGCGAATCTACGCCAGGATCGCCAGCTTGGAACCCTTCCTGCCGAAGACGGCGGCGTCCACCGAGATTCGCCCGGCGCCGGTGAGGGCGACCGCGCCGGCTATGGCGGCGAGGGCAAGCACCAGTTCGTAGCCGCCCTTGTCGGCGAACAGGCCGGCGGGAGCGTGGACCAGGACCAGTGCGCCGAGCATGTCCAGTGCAAGGAGTACTGCGAAGACGCGGGTCAGAACGCCGGCGATCAGCGCTATGCCGCCGACCAGTTCGAGCGTCGCGATGATCGGAGCCACGACGTCGGCGGCAGGAACGCCCATCTTGGCGAAGGCGCCCTGCGTGCCGGGGATTGTGAATTCGGTGAATTTCTGCCAGCCATGGGCGGCGAAGATGAAGCCGACGATGACGCGCAGGACGGTGAGGGCTGTGTTGGTCAGGGTGGACTGTTTCATGTGTTTGCACCGTTTCGGGTAGCGGATGGCTGTCTCAAAGCTTCTCGGACGGAGCCAAATTTATTGAAGCTTCAACTTAAGGGTTGCGAACTTTGCTTGAAGTGTCAATTAAGCCCTACCTGCCACGAGCGTCTGCCAAGCCCCCGCTACGCTGGATAGGTGCCCGAAACAGTGACCCGTCCCGCCGCGCCCTCAAACACCCGCGAGATCCTGCGGCTCGCCGTTCCTGCTTTCGGCGCCCTCATTGCCGAACCCCTCTTCCTCCTGGCCGACTCCGCGATTGTGGGGCACCTCGGCGTCGCGCAATTGGCCGGCGTGGGGCTAGCTTCCACCCTGCTGTACACCGCCGTCGGACTCATGGTGTTTTTGGCATATTCGACGACTCCGGCAGTGGCGCGCGCAATCGGCGACGGAAAGCTCGGCAAAGCGCTCGCGGCAGGGCGCGACGGCGTGTGGCTGGCTCTGCTCTTGGGTACAGTTCTCGCGGTGGCGGGCTTCCTCGCCGCTGAGCCGCTCGTCGGGCTGCTTGGAGCTGACGGCGAAGTCCGCGGATATGCGGTGGAATATTTGCGCTGGTCCATGCCCGGCCTCGTGGCCATGCTCCTGATTTTCGCCGGAACCGGTGTGCTCCGAGGGCTCCAGGACACCCGCACCCCCTTGGTGGTGGCGACGGCCGGTTTCGCTGTAAACATCGGCCTCAACTGGTTCCTTGTCTACGGCGTACACCTCTCCGTGGCCGGCTCGGCGATCGGCACGAGCATCGCGCAATGGGCCATGGCGGCGGTCTACCTCGTGATGGTGGGCAGGAATGCGCGTCGCCACGACGTATCCCTCAGGCCGGATTGGCGCGGCATCAGAACCATGACATCCGTGGGCTCGTGGCTCATGCTCCGCACCCTCAGCTTGCGCTTGGCCATCCTCGCGACGGTCTTTGTGGTCACCGCGCAGGGGTCGGTCAACCTGGCCGCCCACCAACTCGCGATGACCATCTTCTCCTTCCTGGCCTTCGCGCTGGACGCCCTGGCGATCGCCGCCCAGGCCCTTATCGGCAAGGAACTCGGGGCCTCCCGTCCGATGCGGGCACGCGAACTCACGCACACCATGATCCGCTGGGGAGCGGGATTCGGCGTGGTGACAGGGGTCCTCCTTGCTGCCGGCGCTCCGTGGGTGGGCTTCCTTTTCACTTCCGACGGCGGCGTCCAGTCCGCGCTCACCGCGGCGCTGTGGGTGCTCGCCGTAGGGCAGCCGCTCGCCGGTTACGTATTTGTCCTGGACGGCGTCTTGATCGGCGCGGGCGACGCGCGGTACCTGGCGATTGCCGGCGTCGTGAACCTCGCGGTCTATGCGCCGCTCCTGGCGGCCGTCCACCTGATAAGGCCCGACGGCGCGGCGGGGCTCGTATGGTTGTGGCTCGCGTTTGCGCTGGGCTACATGCTGGCGCGCGGCGTCACCTTGGGGCTGCGCGCGCGGACCGATAAATGGATGGTCCTTGGTTCGCACTAAACTGGACGGGTGACTTTCCCCGCCTCTTCAGCAGCTTCGTCCACGCCGACGGCCTCCGCACTCTGGAAGCCCGTCCTGATTCGTGCCGTTGTTGCGCTGGTGTTCGGCGCCGTCACGGTCTTTTGGGGCTCACCGTCGGTGCAGGTCCTCGCCTGGGCCACCGGTCTCTACCTTTTGGCCACCGCGGGCTCCGCTTTCCTGGCTGCCAGCGTGCCGCCAGCCGCCGCGGTGGTAGTTGGCGCAGCCGGCGTGGGGGCTTTGATTACGCAGTCCGATACCGGGGTGGCGATTTCCGCGCTCGTGGGGCTGTTGGTCCTCGGAGTCCTTGAACTGGTTCGTGGATTAGCCCGCCGTGGCCGCCACGCACTAGCCCGCGACTGGCTTATTTCCGGCGTAGTGGGGATCGGGACCGCTGTGGCTTTGCCGTTTTTCATCGACCTTGGAGCGCACGCGTTGCTCGGTGTTGCCGGTGGTGGCGCGATCATTTCAGGGGTCTTGTGGGTGCTTTCCGGGCTGAGCCTTCGGCACGATGGGCGAACCCCCTCGATTGAGGCCGTAAACTAGTAGTCGTACGTTCTACTCTGCGTAGAACTTTCTGAGTAGAACTTCGTGGGCGCGCATGGCGCCGGCAACCACGCCACATTGGAGGATTGATCTTGGCTGACCAGAAACCCGGAGAGCCGCGCAAGATGCGGACCTCGGTTAAAGGACCGCTGATGTTCTCCGCGTTTTGGGGCGTGGTGGTCTTCTTTGCGGTGCTGATTTTCGCCTCGGGTGGCAGTGCCCGCACCCCGCGCTTCGATCTTGCCTTCACCGGGGCGGGTATCGCGTTCATCGTCAGTTTGGTCCTGGCGGCCATGCTGTCCATGACCCACAAGGAGAACGCCGAGCATCTCGGCAAGGGGTCCGGCATCAACCTGAGTTCGAAGAAGCCGAGCCACGGCCCCGTGATGCAGCGTCCGGCTGGCGACGCGGAAGCGCCCGACGCCGAAACCCACTAAGCGTCGCTGGCCTTTCGCTTTGGCGGGGGTTGCTTTGGCGAGGTTTGTTTGGCGGGCGTTGCTTTGGTGGGCGTCACGCCACGCACCTTTTTGGAGCCTTCCCGCCGCCGCATCCCCGCAAACCCGCGGCAGGCCGTCGTCGTACGCCGCTAAAATTTGCATGCCGTGACGGTTTTATCCCGCGCGCCTATTCGGAGCCTGAGGCCTTCCTGGCACGATAAGCAGCTACGTGCGTGCGGTTGGCGCAGTTTCCCGTATCGCAATAAAGCTTGGAACGGTTACGGCTGAGGTCGAGAACGGCGGCATCGCAATCGTCGGCCGCGCAAACCCGCAAGCGGTCCATTTCCTTGCTGCGGATCACATCCACAAGCGCCATGGCCGCTTCCGTCCCCATGCGATCCGCGAGGGGAGCGTCCTGCGGGGTGGCATGAAGGTGCCAGTCCAGGTGGTCATGCTTGGCCAATTGGGGGAGCGCGCGTGCGTCGGTGAGGATCTGGTTGACGCCCTTTGCCGCGGTTTCTTCATTGGCGGTCCACAGTGCTGCGAGCTGGCTGCGCAGCCGTTTCACGCTGAGTAACTCGGCCTCGCTGCCTTCCCTGCTGCCCGTGAATCCTTCGGTGTCCAGGAAGACGCGCAGTTCGGCGACGCCTGTGAGGGATTCGGTGCCGTTCGCCGCCGTATTGATCAAGTTGACCAGGCTACGAAGGGCCACTTCAGTGTCAGGTGCAAAAAGCACTTTGACTCCTTACATGTTTCGGGAGTATTGTCAGCAGCGTAACCCATTTTACTCCTGACAGGAGGCTGCTGTGTCGGCTGCAACCACTCGGACCGGTGCTCCGCGCCTCATGGCATCTGGCGTGGGGATCGCCCTCTTCTCTTCAGCGGTCTTCGGCTTGTCTGGTTCTTTTGCCAAGTCCCTGCTGGAAACCGGGTGGACGCCGGGCTCGGCCGTGGCTGTTCGCTTGACCGGTGCGTCGTTGGTTTTGCTGATTCCCGCGATCATTGCCCTTCGCGGACGGTGGCACCAGCTCAAGGACAACTGGCTCACGATCCTGCTGTTCGGGGTGATTGGCGTGGCCGGGTGCCAGCTTTTCTACTTCAACGCTGTCTCACGGCTGTCCGTGGGAGTGGCCCTGCTGCTTGAGTATCTCGCGCCTACCCTGATCGTCTTGTGGCTGTGGATGGCAACCCGACGGCGCCCGCGCGCGCTTACGTCGGTGGGGACCTTGCTTTCCCTGGGCGGTCTCATCTTGGTCCTCGACCTCACGGGCTCGGTCAAAGTGGACTTCGTCGGAGTCCTCTGGGGGCTGGCTGCAGCGGTTTGCCTCGTGATCTATTTCTTCATCACCGCCAAGCAGAACGACACCTTGCCGCCAATCGTCCTCGCATCTGGCGGGCTCATGGTGGGCTCGGTCCTCGTGTGGGTTGCCGGCGGCACCGGGCTGCTGTCCATGACCTTTGCGTCCGCTGATACGCACTTGGGTCCCTGGACCACTCCGTGGTGGGTTTCACTCGCCGGGTTGATCTTGTTGGCGACAGTCCTGTCCTATGTCACGGGGATCATGGCCGCGCGCAGCCTCGGCTCGAAGGTCGCGTCCTTTGTCTCACTGACGGAAGTGTTGTTCGCCGTAGTCTGGGCCTGGTTGTTGCTGGCTGAACTGCCCGGGACCATCCAGCTCCTGGGCGGTGCGTTGATTGTTTGCGGCGTGGTCCTTGTCCGCATCGACGAACTGCGGGCCGACCGGCTGGGGTCCGCCGAGCCGGGCAAAGCCGCAGCCTCCGAGCTTGATCACGCGAACGACGTCGAGCCTGTGCCTTCCGAGTCGATGTAGGACTGCTTGCGGGCATCCCTTCCCGGGGACGCTAGGCCTAGCATGGGTGGTATGTGCCGCAACATCCACACCCTTCACAATTTCGAGCCGCGAGCTACCTCAGCGGAGGTTGAAGCTGCCGCCCTGCAATATGTCCGCAAAATCAGTGGCAGCACCAAGCCTTCCAAGGCCAACGAGGAGGCGTTCGCCCGGGCCGTCGAGGAGATCGCCCATGCCACGCAGCACCTTCTCGATGCTCTGGTGACCCACGCGCCCGCACGCAATCGTGACGACGAGGCGGCCAAAGCCAAGGCCCGTGCGGCTGTTCGTTTCGGAACCGCGTAACCGGCGGTTGGCGGAACTTCCCTAGCGAAGAAGGGTAGCCCGCAACGCGCGGGGACCGGCGTGCCGCCCGAAGTGGGCAGACCCGCCGGCCCTGCGCTTGCTACCGTCCGAACTGGCACGGCTACCGTCCGAACAGCTACCGCTCGAACTGCTACCTCCCGAAGGAGCGCAGGCGCAGCGAGTTCGCGACCACCAGGACGGAGCTCGCCGCCATGGCCGCTCCTGCAATCATTGGGTTGAGAAGGCCCAAGGCTGCCACCGGGATTCCGATCGCGTTGTAGAAGAACGCCCAGAACAGGTTCGTCTTGATGGTGCCGAGTGTCTTCCGCGATAGTTCGATGGCCTGAACCAGCTGACCGAGATCGCTTCCCATGACTGTCAGGTCGGAAGCCTCGATGGCGACATCCGTGCCGGAACCCATCGCAATGCCGAGGTCGGCTTGGGCCAAGGCTGCGGCGTCGTTGACTCCGTCTCCTGCCATGGCCACCGTGGAGCCTTGGCTTTGGAGGTTCCGAACGGCTTCCACTTTCCCTTCGGGCTGGACGCCCGCCCGCACATCCTCCGGAGCAATTCCGACGGCGGCAGCCACCTGGGCTGCGACCGCGGCATTGTCGCCAGTCAGTAGCAAAGGACGGATGCCGAGCTCTTTGAGCTTCGCGATAGCGGCGGCCGATCCAGGTTTGATGGTGTCCCTCAGTGTCACAATCCCGACAGGTGTTCCGTCAACGGCTACCCAGATGGCAGTTGCGCCTTGTGCTTCTTCGGCGGCAAATGCCTCCTGTTGGGCCGGATCGGGGAAGATCCCGTTCTGTTCCAACCAAGCGGTTCGGCCAGCCAGGACCAGCTGCTCGTGCTCGATCCCTTCATCCTCGATCCCTGCATCGCCGGGACGAGATCCGTTCAGCGCGACGACCCCGCGGACGCCGCCGCCCGGAGCGGAATCGAAGTCCTTCACGGCCGGCAGCGAACCGGTACCAGGCAACGCCGAGGTGGCGGCGGCTGTAATCGCGTGGGCGATGGGATGCTCGGACGCTGCCTCGACTGCGCCCGCGAGAGTCAGGACATCGGCAGGGGAGTGGCCGTTGAGCGCAATCGTGCCACCCACGGCGAGTTTGCCGCTGGTGACTGTACCCGTTTTGTCCAGGAGGATTGCGTCCACGGTGCGGGTATCCTCGAGGACTTGGGGTCCCTTGATGAGGATGCCGAGTTGGGCGCCACGGCCGGTTCCGGTTAGAAGCCCGACAGGGGTCGCGAGGCCCAAAGCGCACGGGCACGCGATGACCAGTACAGACACCGCCGCCGTGAAGGACGCGTTGAGATCCCCGCTCAGGACGAACCAAAGCACGAATGTGACAACAGCGGTCACCAAGACAAGGGGAACAAAGACCGCGCTGATTCGGTCGGCGAGCCGTGCAATCGGGGCTTTTCCCGTCTGGGCCTGACTGACAAGCCGTCCCATTTGCGCCAAGGTGGTGTCCGAGCCGACGCGTGTTGCCTGGACAATCAACCGTCCGGATGTGTTGATGGTGGCACCTGTGACTTGGCTGCCGGGGCCGACCTCGACCGGCACGGATTCACCCGTGACCAGCGAAGCGTCGACGGCGGATGCGCCGCCCGTCACCACGCCGTCCGTGGCGATCTTCTCGCCGGGGCGGACCACGAAGACGTCTCCGGCCACGAGGTGTTCGGCCGGGATCTTGTGCTCGACGCCGTCGCGCAGCACGGTTGCTTCCTTGGCTCCCAAATCAAGCAAGGCCCTGAGGGCGTCGCCCGCCTTGGATTTGGCGTTGGCTTCGAGATAGCGGCCCAGGAGCAAGAACGTGGTCACGACCGCGGCAACCTCAAAGTACAAGCCGCCGCTCATTCCCCCCATGTTTCCCATGTCGCCCATGCCCGGCATCGACTCCATGCCGGGGTATTCCGTCAGCATGGGGTTGGCGAGGAGTTGCCATGACGAATAGACGTAGGCGGCAAGTACGCCGATGGAGACGAGGGTGTCCATGGTCGAGGCGAAGTGCCGGGCGTTGATGGCTGCGGCGCGATGGAACGGCCACGCGGCCCAGCTCACTACAGGAAGGGCCAAGACCGCGGCGACCCAGCCCCACTGGGGGAACTGGAAGGCGGGAACCATCGAAATGGCGAAAACCGGGATCGTCAGGATTGCTGCGACAATCAGGCGAGGGCGCAACTGATGTGCGGCCGGCCCATGGGACATATGGTCGCCGCCCGTGCCTCCGCCGGAGTTATGTTCATGTCCGGCAGGGACGTGGTGGGCAATCCCGTTCAGCTGCGTTCCGGCGTCGTGATTGTGATGCTCCGGAACGTCGAGCTGGACGTCCGCCGCGGGCACGGTGGGTCCCGCTCCGCGGATCCGGGCTTTGTAGCCGGTGGCTTTGACGGTGTCCACGATCTGTTGGTCCGTGATGTTGGCGGGGACGGTGACTTGCGCCGACTCGAGCGGGAGATTGACCGACGCTTCGACGCCTTCAAGCTTCCCGAGCTTCCGCTCAACGCGGGCCACGCAGGATGCACACGTCATGCCTTCGATGTCGAGCTCGAGTATGCGCGTTCCCGCTTGGTGCAAGATGTCCTGGTTGGTCACGAGTGGCCCCTAGGCCTCATTGGCAACTACCAGGTAGCCGGCTTCGGCAACAGCTTCGCCGATTTCAGCCGGCGACAGCTCCTGGGTAGAAGTGATGGTGACACTGGAGAGCCCGCCGGGGTTGAGGTCGACTTCAACCAGTTCCACACCGGCCAGGGATTCGATTTCCTCGCTGACTGCCGAGATGCAGTGCCCGCAGGTCATGCCGGAAACGCTGACGTTGGTCTGGATGGTGGCGGTGCGGCCCATTGTGTGCTCCTTGGTGGTGAGTTGGATGGTGGGGTGGTGATTGCTTGCGGGGTTACCGCAGCAGGCGCCCGATGGCATCGGTTGCCTCCTTGACCTTGACGTCGATTTGCTCGGCTCGAAGATCGGGATCTGCCTCGGAAGCCGCTCCGGCAACGCAATGGCCGATGTGCTCCTCAACGAGGCCGAGGCTCACGGCGTGGAGTGCCTTGGTGACCGCAGAGACCTGGGTGAGGATGTCGATGCAGTACTTGTCGTCTTCAACCATGCGCGCGATGCCGCGCACCTGGCCCTCGATACGTTTGAGGCGCTTCAGGTAGGCGTCCTTGTGACTCGAGTAGCCGTGTGGCGAATGGGTCCCATCCTCGACCTGAACACCCGTGGGGCCAATCGCGAGGTCCACGGCGTTCACGTCGACAGTTTCCACGTCGACCGATTTAGTTTCCGGCGGGTTCAGTTCAACCGTGCTCATGGTCCTAAGCTATACCCCCTAGGGGTATTAGTTCAAGTACCCCCAGGGGGTATGTAAAACCTAGCGCAAATCCTTGGGCAACAATGGAGGCGCCGGCTTCCTGACCCTCTTTGAATTGGGAAAGCGCTTGCGACACGGCGAGTCGTGATTTTGCGGGCCTTTAACGGGCCAAACAGGGTCAGGAGCGGGCCTCCCGGCAGCGATCCATGGGGGTCCTGGGGCCACGCAGCGGCAGCCAGCACGCGCGTTAAAAAAGAGCTCCGGAGTGCGTTATTGGGGGATACGCACTCCGGAGCGGACTTTGGAGCAGGTTCTTTGCGGTTCCTGCTGACAATCAGCTTACGTGGCCCGACGGCCTTCCGCTACCGATCTGAATTACTACTTTCACTTTAGTTTTTCCGGGCCGGGAGGAGCCTCGCGGCGATCCGTGCTTGGCGCGGCGGGATCGTGGGAACTGCGGCGTTCGTGGCGGGGGATTGGGACCAAAAGCACGGGCCGGCTCTGATGTCGCGTCAGCCACGTGGCGACTGAACCGTTGAAGGCTTCGGAAATCCTGTGCCCCAGCCCGGGCTCGGGGCACCCGAGAATGATCATGGAAGCCTGGATGTCGTCGGCCAGCCGGCCAATGGCGCGTGCGGGATCGCCGGCAAGAAGGCGCAGCGTCCAGTCCACTCGAGCTTCGCCCGCGGCCTCCTGGATCTGGGTGCGGAGTTCGGTCCGCACGGCCGCGAGGTCGGCGTCCACCTTCCCTGGGTGCAGCGACATGCGGTGCGTTTCCTTGGTGGGGTCCCATTCCACCAGGTAGCTTGCCTCATCCACGTAGGCACAGACCAAGGGGGCGGCCAGGCTGAGGGCGAGGTCCCGCGCCGTGCGGAGAACATGGGGATGCTGGCCCGGTAAGACGCCGAGCACCAAAGGAACGCGACCACTGAAACTCTCCGAGGCCATACTCAATTGTTGCTTCGGAGACCAGGTTTGAACAGCTTCGCAAGGCCTTGTCGAGCACCTCACGCAGGCCTAGCGTTGTAACTGCAAAGGAAGGGGTGGTCCACGTGGAGATCTTCATGTGGTGGCTGGATATTGACGTTAATAGCAAGGAGTGGCTGCGGGAGAACCTCCGTTCAACGGAAATTCCGCTGGAAGTCCTGCAACGCATAGCCGATGCAGGCGGTCCGCACCCGGATGACCTCGCGGGCGGACTCAGCGACGCGGATTGGGACTTCATCGAGACGCAGTCCGAATTCGTCGACTAACCTGGCTCACGCCAGCGCAGCGCCAATACTCGGCGCCAACGGCCAGCGCCAATACTCGGCGCCGAGCCAGCGCATAAAAACCGTTGCGGCTCCCGCACGGTGATGGTTGCATGGGGTTCATGGCTACCGCAGAGAGTTATGTCTTAGCGATCGGGACTAAAAAAGGACTGTGGCTGGCACGCAGCTCAGACCGAAAACAGTGGTCCCTTTCCGGCCCGCATTTCCTCATGAGTGAGATCCCGAGCATCGGGATAGATACCCGTGGGGGCACCCCGCGGATCATGGTGGGCGTGCGCTCCGAACACTGGGGGCCCACCGTGGTCCATTCCGACGATCTCGGCGCAACGTGGACCGAGCCCGAGCAAGGCGCCATCAAGTTTCCCGAAGGCACTGATGCCGCGCTTGAACGGATCTGGCAGATTTACCCCGATTCCGCCGCGAGGCCGGGGGTCGTGTGGGCCGGCTGCGAGCCGATCTCGGTGTGGAAGTCCACCGACGGCGGCGAGCACTTTGAGCTCAATCGGGGCCTTTGGGAGCACCCGCACCACAGCGACTGGGGAGCCGGGTATGGCGGTGCGGCGGCGCATTCGATCGTGGTCAATCCGTCCGGGGAAAACGTCCACGTCGCCATGAGCACTGGCGGCGTCTACCGATCGCTCGACGGCGGTGCCTCCTGGGAGGCGCGCAACAAGGGGATTTCGGCCTACTTCATGCCGGATCCCAACCCCGAGTTTGGCCAGTGCGTGCACAAGATCGCTGCGGATGCCGTCGTCGAAGGCCGCCTGTACGCACAGAACCACCACGGCGTTTACCGCACGGATGACAACGGCGAGAACTGGGTTTCGATCGCCGAGGGCCTGCCCGCGGATTTCGGTTTTGTCATGCTCACACACCCGCGGCGTGAGGGTACGGCCTGGGTGGTGCCCATCAAAGCGGATAGCGAACGGATCCCGCCGGACGGCCGGCTCGCGGTCCATCGCACGGACGATGCTGGACATACATGGAAGCGCTTGGACGTGGGGTTGCCGGACCACGAATACAACGCGGTGCTCCGTGACGCGGCCTCGGTGGATACTGCTGAACCCGTCGGGGTGTACTTCGGAACCCGTGGTGGTTCGGTTTACGCCAGCGATGACGAAGGCGAAACGTTCCAGGAGGTTGCCTCACATCTCCCGGATGTCTTGTGTGTCCGCGCCGCTGTTGTCTCCGGCGTCCCCGCCACCGGGGGTACACCCGAGGAGGCGGTCGAGGAAGCGGTCGAGCAGGCCGCCGCCGCGGCCACGACGAGTCTTCCGGCGTAGGACCGGCCTTGCCTGACATTACGGTTGTTTTGCCGAGCGTTCTCCAGCCGCTCGCCGGCGGGCAGTCCTGTCTGACTACACCCGCCGACGGCGCTGTGACCGTGGAAAGCTTGCTCGATGCCGTCACCCGGGATTACCCGGTGCTGGCCCGTCGGCTCCGGGACGAAACCGGGTCCCTCCGCCGCTACGTGAATATTTACGTGAATGGCGAGGAGGTTCGTCGTCTCAAGGGCCTGGATACTGAGGTTGTGGGCGGCCAGGAGGTTTTGATCATCCAATCCGTGGCCGGCGGCTGAAAACCGGGGTGCGGGCGGCTCAGGCCACGCGCCAGACTGTGCATTCGTCGGCATTGATGGCCTTGCGGAGGCCGGTCAGCTGATCCATGATCCAGACGACGCCGATGCCCGGGGCCGTCTCCTGGACGCTGCCCCTGCGGATGACCACGTCATCGTAGGAGGGGCCGACGGAGAGGCGGGCTTCGATCTGGTCGCCGCGGTGCAGCTGGTCAAGTGTACGGATTCGTGTGGGCTTCGCGGATACATCCTTCAACATGATGGCCTCCCTGGCTGGAGCTGCCTGCGTTTGCCGGCTATTCCAGTGTGGCGGGGCAATGTTGCACAGTGGTTTCGCGCGGGTTAGGAGCACGAAAAAATCCATCGCTGCGTACGTGTCGTTTTGAGTGGTCAAAACGACACGTACGCGGCGATGGATCGTGGAAGGGTAAAGCTGGGCCCTTACTTCAAGCCGAGTTGCGCCGTCGGGGTCTTGAACGATTCGCGGGCCGTGAGGGCCGAGACAGCGGCGATGATGCAGATGACGCCGGTGAAGACGCTGATCTGGACCCAGCCGCCAGCCTTGGTGCCGCCCATGGCGGTGACAATTGCCGGGGCGAAGCCTGCCATGAGGAAGCCGAGCTGCGTGCCGATGGCCAGGCCGGAGAAGCGGACCTTCGTGCTGAACATCTCGCCGTAGAAGGAAGGCCAGACGGCGTTGGCGGCGGCGTATCCAATGGAGAAGTAGACCACTGACACGAGGAACATGAGCGGCACGTTGCCGCCTTCGAGAGTCAGGAGGAAGACCGGGGTCATGATCGCACTGGCGATTGCGCCGTAGATGAAGACGGGCTTGCGGCCGATGCGGTCGGCCAGCGTGCCGAAGACGGGCTGGGTGCCGAGGGCGACGATGTTGGCGACGACCACGAGCCACAGGGTGATGGTGCTGTTCACGTGGGCCACGTCCTTGGCGTAGGCAATGGCCAGTGTGCCGAAGACAGTGCTCACGGCGGCGATAAAGGCACAGCAGACAACGCGGAGGACGTCGGCCCAGTGCTGGCGGAGGAGGTCGGCAACCGGGAGCTTGGCGATCTGGTTGTTCTTCTTAGCTTCTTCGAACGCCGGCGGCTCGTGCAGGGTGCGTCGGATGAGAACGGCAACGACGACGACGGCGGCGCTGAGCCAGAACGGGATGCGCCAGCCGATGCTGTACTTGACGTCGTCGGGCAGGGCGACCACGGGGATGAAGATCAGGGCGGCGAGGATTTGCCCGCCCTGGGTTCCGGTCAGGGTCCACGAAGTGAAGAAGGAACGGCGGTTGTCCGGAGCGTGTTCAAGCGTCATGGACGAAGCGCCGGCTTGCTCGCCCGCGGCGGAAAGTCCTTGGCAGAGGCGCGCAAAGACCAGGAGTGCAGGTGCCCACCATCCGATCGCCTTGAAATCGGGTAGGCAGCCGATGATGAAGGTTGCGCCGCCCATCAGGACGAGGGTGAACATGAGTACGCGCTGGCGGCCGATCCGGTCTCCGAAGTGCCCCAGGATGATCGCACCGACAGGACGTGCGACGTAGGCAAAGCCGAACGTCGCGAACGACATGATTGCCGCGTTGGCATCCGCGCTGGGGAAGAAGACGTGCGGGAAAATCAAGGCCGCCGCCGAACCGAAGATGAAGAAGTCGTAGTACTCGACGGCGCTGCCGAGGAAGCTGGCGAGAGCGGCCTTCTTCGGCGTTCCTGCAGTGGCAGCAGTGCCCGGCTCCGTAGACGGGATCGTGTGGCTCATGGTGTTCCTTTGGTGTGACGGCGATGTCGCATCTGGCTGGATATTGCGTGCCTGAACGCTGATCGGGGCTCCGGCAGTGAAACTCACAATGTAGCCACAATGTGAGAGCTACTTGTGCGATACAGCAATGATGGCTGTGAGCACAGTCACTTGTCAAGAGATTTACTCACCATCTAGATATAGCTCTCACGATGTGGGAGCATTTAGCTATGGATGTGAAGGAAGACACAAAAACCGACATGATCGGAAAGGCCCTGGGCCTCCTCGTATTGCTTGGCAACGAGCCGAAGGGGGCGAGCGCTTCCGAGTTGGCGCGCCAGGCGGACTTGCCGTTCAGCACCACCTACCGGCTGCTGGGGTCGCTTACCCGCGATGGATTCGTGGACTACGAGGCCGATGGCCGCCGCTACCACCTGGGGCTTCGCGTCTTCCAGTTGGGCCAGCGGGTGTCCAACCATCACGGATTTGCCGGCACGGCTCGGCCCATCTTGCAGCGCGTCACCGAAGGGACTGGCGAAGCCACCATCCTTTCCGTCCGCGATGGCCACCACCACCTCACGGTCAACAAGGTGGACGGACCCCAGATGTTCCGGGTCACGAGTGATCCCGGGCATCTTGGAATGCTCCACACCACGGCGGTCGGCAAGGCGCTGATTGCCTTTGCCGACGAGGTGGAACGCAAGGAACTGGTCGAAGAGATCGAACTCGAGCCGCTCACGGAATTCTCCATCACGGACCGGGAGGTTTTCCGCGAGGAGATCGAGAAGACCCGCCGCCGGGGCTATGCCCTTATGGACCAGGAGAACGAGGTGGGCATGCGCGCCGTCGCCGTGCCCGTGCTCAACTCACAGGGAATCGCTTTCGCGTCGCTTGCCACGGCAGTCCCGGTGTTCCGGATGGAAGTGGAGCAGCTCATCGCCGTCGTCCCCTTGCTGAAAAGCGCGGCCGCCGAGCTCGCGGACCGCTTGCCGCAGCGCTAAAGGCGCTTGCTGCGTGCCACTTTTGTTCGCGATAAGAACACTAGTGCAATATATGAACATTTTGTGTAGTCTGATCCATAACGCCCGACGAAGCGGCCCGCGCCACGCATGGAAGCCAGCGCCAGCCGATCCGCAGGTGCAGTTGTCAAAGGAGCAATGAAGTATGAGCAACCGAGCCGAATCCTTCCTGGTGGGCCTTATCGGCGAAGGCGTCACCCCTTCGCTGACGCCGCCCATGCATGAGAGGGAGGCCGACGTCCAGGGGCTGCGCTACCTGTACCGGCCCATCGACCTGCTGGAGCTCTCCCTGCCGGGCTCCGCCGTCGGGGACCTGCTGGTCGCCGCGTCCCGGCTCGGCTACAACGGCCTCAACATCACGCATCCGTGCAAGCAACTGGTGCTGCCGTTCCTTGACGAGATTTCCGACGACGCGCGCCGGCTCGGTGCGGTGAATACGGTCTTGATCGAAGACGGCCGCTTCATCGGCCACAACACCGACTTTTCCGGTTTCGGTTCCGCTCTCGAGAGCGGCCTTCCCGATGCCGGACTGGAGCGCGTCGTCCAGCTCGGCGCCGGAGGTGCCGGCTCCGCCGTCGCGTACGCGCTCCTCGCCGCCGGCGTGAAGACGCTGGACCTCGTGGACGTGGATCCCGCACGCGGTGCGGAGCGCGCCGTCGAGCTTTCCGCCTTGTTCCCGGACCGGACAATAACGGCGCGCACGACGGCGGAGCTGCCGCAGCTTATGCCGCTCGCCGACGGTTTGGTGCACTGCACCCCGGTGGGCATGGCCGCCCACCCCGGCCTGCCACTGGACATGTCCCTCGTGGAATCCCGCCACTGGGTAGCGGACATCGTCTACCGTCCGATCGAAACCGCGCTGGTCCTCGAAGCCAAGGCCAAGGGTTGCCGGGTGCTCGACGGCGGCCGGATGGCAGTGGGCCAGGCCGCCGACGCTTTCCGCATCTTCACAGGCCGCGACGCCGATCCCGAACGGATGCGGGCACATTTCCTGGAACTTGTAGGCGCCGAAGAAGCCAAGGCGCTCGCGGGAGCGGGTCACTGATGCGCACGGGAATCGCCACGGTCTGCCTGTCCGGAACGCTCAAGGAAAAGATGCAAGCCTGCGCGGTCGCGGGCTTCGACGGCATCGAGATTTTTGAACAGGACCTGGTCACCTCGTCCTTGAGCCCGGAGGACATCCGGAAGATGGCCGCCGACCTGGGGCTCAGCCTGGACCTGTACCAGCCGTTCCGCGACTTCGACAGCGTCTCCGAGGACCTACTGCAAGAGAACCTGCGCCGGGCGGACGCGAAGTTCAAGCTCATGTCCCGCCTCGGTATGGACACCATCCTGGTCTGCACCAACGTGGGAACCGCCACGATCGACGACGACGACCTCCGGGCCGAGCAACTCTCCCGACTCGCCGCGCTGGCCGGCGAACACGGCGTCAAAGTGGCGTACGAAGCGCTCGCCTGGGGCAAATACGTCAATGACTACGAGCACGCGCACCGCCTCGTGTCCGCCGTCGACCACCCGCACCTTGGCACGTGCCTCGATTCCTTCCACATCCTTTCCCGCGATTGGGACACCGCGCCCATCGAGGACATCCAGACCGGGAAGATTTTCTTCGTCCAGGTGGCCGACGCGCCGAAACTTTCCATGGACGTGCTGTCCTGGAGCCGCCACTACCGCGTCTTCCCGGGCGAAGGGCAGTTCGAGCTCGCGAAGTTCATGGGCCACGTTGTCCGCGCCGGCTACTCCGGTCCGGTCTCGTTGGAGGTCTTCAACGATGTCTTCCGGCAGTCCGACGTCGAACGCACCGCCGTCGACGCCATGCGCTCGCTGATCTGGCTTGAGGAACAGAGCGCCAAGTGGCTCGAAGCGAACCCGGCGATCACGACGGCGGGAGGCAGCAACGGTGACACGGGCACCCGGGCGGCAGGGCGCCGTCGTTATCCGATGGAACTGGCCACGCTCCCCAAGGTTGCCGAACCCGCCGGTTTCAACTTCGCCGAGGTCAAGACCGACGAACCCGCGCAGCTCGAAACGCTCCTGGGCCAGCTTGGCTTCGAATTCGACGGCCGCCACCGCACCAAGGACGTCCAGCTCTGGTCCATGGGCCACGCACGCGTCATCATCAACGAACAAGCGCCGTCGCACAGTGAGCCGGCGATCACGGCGTTGGGGTTCGATGTCGATTCCCCCGTGATTGCCTCAGCCCGTGCCCAGCAACTCAAGGCCCCCGTGGTACCGCGCAAGGTCCAAGCCGACGAAGAAGTCTTCCAAGGCATCGCCGCCCCGGACTCCACGGAGATCTTCCTGTGCCAAGGCAACCCCGACGGCACCGCCGCCTGGACTGGCGAATTTGGTGAAGGCAGCGAATTCGGCGAAGGCCCGGAACACCGCGACGCCGCGGACCCGGCAGTGATTGACCACGTGAACCTGGCCCAGCCGTGGCAGCACTTCGACGAGGCCGTCCTCTTCTACACGAGCGCGCTCACGCTGGAACCACAGCCGTTTGCCGAAGTGCCGAGCCCCAGCGGCCTGGTGCGCTCGCAAGTGATGCAGACCTCAGACCGTTCCGTGCGCCTCGTCCTGAACCTCGCGCCGTTGCTTCACCAGGAACCGGGCCAGCAAGGCAACGGCGGCCGCAAAACCTACCAGGAGCACATCGCCTTCGCGGTTCAGGACCTCGTGGCCACCGCGCGGGCAGCGCAAGACCGCGGTCTCGAGTTCCTCAAGATTCCGGCCAACTACTACGAGGACTTGGACGCGCGCTTCGCCCTGGACCCGTACTTCCTGGCCACCCTCAAGGAACTCAACCTCCTCTACGACCGGGATGCCAACGGCGAATTCCTGCACTTCTACACGGCCACCGTGGGCAGCGTCTTCTTCGAAATGGTGGAGCGCCGCGGCAACTACGACGGCTACGGAGCCCCCAACGCTCCCGTGCGCCACGCCGTCCAATACGACCACCTGCACCGCAACTAAACCGAACGAAACCCACCCGAAAGGAGCCGGCCGTGCTGCTAGACGCAAACGCCGGGCATCACCAAGACGACGAGCTCGTACCCGCGGCTGAACCGCATGCCGGGCACGCTCCCTTGGACACCGCCGTCGAGACTCAAGCGGACCTCAGCGCCGAGATGAAGGCGATCGGCGAGGCCTACGCGCGGGCGCTCAAGGACGGTGCCGAGCCCGAGACGCAGCCCCGGCTCGACTTCGCCCCGTACCGGAGCAGCATCCTGCGGCACCCCACCAAGAGCCTGCACCACGCGGATCCGGAAACCATCGAGCTGTTCTCGCCCGCGTTCGGGCACCAGGACGTGCACGCGCTGGAAGCGGATCTCACCATCCAGCACAACGGCGAACCGCAAGGCGAACGGATCATCGTGCAGGGCAAAGTGCTCGACGGCGACGGCCGCCCCGTAGCGGGACAGCTCGTGGAAATCTGGCAGGCGAACGCCGCCGGCCGGTACATCCACAAGCGCGACCAGCACCCGGCGCCGCTCGACCCGAACTTCACCGGCGTCGGACGCTGCATCACCGGACCGGACGGCTCCTACCGCTTCTCCACCATCAAGCCCGGCGCCTACCCGTGGAAGAACCACCTCAACGCGTGGCGGCCAGCCCACATCCACTTCTCCCTGTTCGGCACGGACTTCACGCAGCGCATCGTCACCCAGATGTACTTCCCCGGCGACCAGTTGTTCCCGCTGGATCCCATTTACCAGTCGATCGTGGACCAAGACGCCCGCGACCGCCTCGTGGCCACGTACGACCACGAACTGACGAGCCCCGAATGGGCCCTTGGCTACAACTGGGACATTGTCCTGACCGGGTCGAAGCGGACCTGGACCGAAAACGAAGCATACGGCGACGCCGCGGACGAGGAGTAGGAACATGAGCAAGCTGACCCCCACTCCCGGCCAGACCGTGGGCCCGTTCTACGGCTACGCCCTCCCGTTCACCAAGGACAACGAACTCCTGGCCCCGGGAAGCCCCGGAAGCATCCGCCTCCAAGGCACCGTGTACGACGGCGCAGGCGAAACCATCCCCGACGCCATCCTGGAAATCTGGCAGCCCGACGCCCACGGCAACGTGGTCCAGCGCACCGGCTCCCTGGTCCGCGACGGCTACACCTTCACCGGCTGGGGCCGCGCTTCCGTCGGCAACTCCGGCGTCTTCACCTTCACCACAGTCAATCCCGGCACCACCCCGGCGATCCCCGGGAAACCGGCGGCGGCGCCGTTCATCTCGGTGGCCGTCTTCGCCCGCGGCCTCATGAACCGCCTGTTCACCCGCATCTACCTGCCGGAGAACGAGGAAGCCCTCGCGGCCGATCCGCTGCTCAGCTCGCTCGAACCCGAGCGCCGCAAGACCCTCATCGCCCGCCGCGACGCCGATGGCGGACTCACGTGGGACCTACGACTTCAGGGCAAGGACGAGACCGTCTTCCTCGACTTCGAACACGTCGAAGGCACCTCAAAATGAACATCGACGGCGATTTCGGGCTCCTCAGCCCGGTATCGGCGTCGCCCCTGGTTGCCGCATTGACCGGGGACCACGCCGTCGTCGCTGCGATCCTCGCCGTCGAGGCCGCCTGGGCGTCCGTGCTTGAAGACGCCGGGCTGGCTCCCGCGGGATCCGCCGCCGTGGTTGCCCACGCCGCGGATCCGGCGCACTACGACGTCGCCTCGATCGCCGAACGGGCACAAGGTGGCGGAAACCCGGTCATCCCGCTCCTCGCCGAACTCCGGAAGAACGTCAAAACCGCCGACGCGGAACGCGGCCACGTCGGTGCCGGCGCCGCCGTGCACACCTCCCTGACCAGCCAGGACGTGCTGGACACCGCGCTCATGGTGATGATCCGCAACGTCCGCGGCACGTTGCTCGCCGAAGTAAAGGGAACGACGACGGCGCTCGCCGCCCTCGCGGAACACCATACGGACACGCTGTGTGTGGGCAGGAGCCTGACCCAGCACGCGCTCCCCTTCACGTTCGGGCTGAGGGCCGCGCAGTGGTTCCAAGGAATCGCCGCCGCCGCCCGCCGCTTGCAATCACTTGAGCTTCCGGTGCAGTTCGGCGGGGCTGGAGGAACTTTGGCCTCGGCCGCGGTACTCACCGGCAACTCACGGTTGAGCCCATTCGACCTCGCCGACTCCTTGGCCGCAAAGCTTGGCTTGGCTTCGGCTCCGGCTCCGTGGCAGACCAGCCGCCTCGCCGTGACCGCGGTAGGCGATGCCTTGGCGGCGTTGTCGGACTCCTTCGGCAAGATGGCCGCCGACGTGCTGTTCCTCAGTCGGCCCGAAGTGGCAGAGCTTGGCGAGCCCCTGGCTGCGGGCCGCGGAGGCTCCTCGGCCATGCCGCAGAAGCAGAACCCGGTCCTTTCCATCCTTGTCCGTAGCGCGGCGCTCCAGGTTCCAGGCCTCGCGGCACAACTGCACACTGCTGCCGCGAATTTCAACGACGAACGTCCGGACGGGGCGTGGCACAGCGAGTGGCCGGCCTTGCGCGAACTCCTCAGGCTCACCCTGGGTGCAGCCGCCCAACTCAAGGAGCTCGCGGGCGGATTGCGTGTCTTCCCGGATGCCATGCGCCGGAACCTGGACATTTCCGGGCCGCTGCTCTTGAGCGAGAAGGTGATGGCCGTCGTCGTACCGCTCCTCGACACGGACCACGGCGAGGCGAAAGCCCGGCTGCAGGCCGTCGTCGACGAAACGCTCCAAGCCCCCGCGGGTACACACTCCGAGAAAGAGGAGCAATCCCTGCTGTACGCCAGGCTCCTCCGCGAAGTGGTGCCCGCGGACAAGCTTTCCGACGCCGAACTCGACGCGCTGCTGGACCCCGCGAACTACGTGGGCGAGGCCGTCGAAATCGCCCGTCGCATCCTCGCTGCTTTCCCGGAGTATGCCGGGAACCCTGTAACCACCCGGATTCCGAAGGAGGCCAACCGTGGCTAAGCCCAAGATCAAGGCCGTGCTGCTGTCCCCGCAACGGACCCTCGGCGAAAAGCCCCTCTTGGTGGTGGGGCCATCGCTCGGGACGTCCACGGTGCTCTGGACCGAGGCGGCAACATTGCTTGGCAACGAGTTCGACGTTGTCGGCTGGGACCTTCCCGGCCACGGCGTCTCGCCCGCGGCCTCGGAAACGTTCAACGTCGCCGAGTTGGCCGAAGCCGTAGTGGACCTGGTGGATTCGATCGCGCCCGGAGCGGGGTTCCACTACGCCGGTGTTTCCTTGGGCGGCGCCACCGGCCTGCAGTTGGGCATCAAGCACGGCGAACGGCTCAAGTCCCTGTCCGTGCAATGCACCGGCGCGAAGATCGGCACACCGGAGGGCTGGCTGGAACGCGCCGAAGTTGTCCGTTCGCAGGGCACCGCCGTGATGATCCAGGGTTCGGCGCAGCGCTGGTTCGCGGCTGGGTTCATGGACCGCGAGCCCGCTGTCAGCAGCCGCCTCCTGCACTCCCTGCGCGATGCCGACCGCTTCAGTTACGCCTTTTGCTGCGAAGCCCTCGCCGCTTTCGATGTCCGCTCCGAACTCGGCGGCGTTACTGTCCCGACCCAAGCGATTGCCGGCGTCGAGGACACGGTGGTTCCGCCGTCGTTCGCTGAAGAAACGGCGGCGGGAATCAACGCCGGCGGCGGGTCAGCCGTGTCGGTAGCGCTCGACGGCGTCGCGCACCTTGCGCCCGCGGAGGCGCCTGCCGTGGTCGCGGACCTGATGCGGAACTTCATGGAAGGGATCGGAAAATGAGCCACGATTCTGCGCTGGGCGCAGTTGAATCGCAAGGCGCGGTCCAGCGCGGGGCAACCTCGCAGGAAATCTACGACGCCGGCATGGTGGTCCGCCGCGAAGTGCTCGGCGACGCCCATGTTGACCGCGCGAACGCCAACAAGGACGAATTCACCGACGACTTCCAGGACATGATCACCCGGATCGCCTGGGGCGGCATCTGGACCAGGCCCGGGATCGACCGGCGCATGCGCTCGGCCGTCACCATCACTGCCATGGTTGCGCATGGGCACTGGGAAGAACTCGCCATGCACATCCGCGCCGCCATGACCAACGGACTAAGCAGGGACGAAGTCAAGGAAATCCTGCTGCAGACCGCCATCTACTGCGGAGTACCCTCCGCCAACACCGCATTCAAAACCGCGCAACAGGTCTTCGCCGCGCTGGACGAGGACGCCCGCTAGCCGGGGCCAACGAGAATTTGAGGAACACATGAACCAGGCTTTTGTTTACGACGCCGTGCGGACGCCTTTCGGGAAGTTCGGCGCCGGCCTTGCGGGGGTCCGTCCGGATGACCTCGCGGCGCACGTGGTGCGTGAGTCGGTCAAGCGCGCTCCGGGACTGGATGTTGAGCGGATCGACGAGGTGGTGTTCGGCAACGCGAACGGCGCGGGCGAGGAGAACCGCAACGTCGCCCGTATGGCCACGCTGCTGGCTGGCCTGCCGACGTCGATTCCGGGGACCACCGTCAACCGCTTGTGCGGTTCATCGCTGGATGCCGCGATCATCGCGTCGCGCCAGATCAACGCCGGCGACGCCGATCTGGTGCTCGTTGGCGGTGCCGAATCGATGAGCCGCGCCCCGTGGGTGCTGCCGAAGACGGCCAAGCCCTACCCGGCCGGCGACATGACGTTGGCGTCGACCACGCTGGGTTGGCGCCTCGTGAACCCGGCCATGCCGAAAGAGTGGACCGTTTCCCTCGGCGAGGCCACGGAGCGGTTGCGGGAGAAGTACGGCATCAGCCGGGAGCGGCAGGACGAGTTCGCCGCCGCGTCCCACAACCTCGCCGCCGCGGCGTGGGACGAAGGGTTCTACGACAACCTGGTGACCGCAGTTCCGGGAACAGACCTTGTCCGGGACGAGGGGATCCGCGCCGGTTCTACGGCGGAGAAGCTGGCCGGATTGAAGACGGTGTTCCGGGCCGAGGAATCCGGCACGGTCACCGCGGGTAACGCATCGCCACTGTCCGACGGCGCCTCCGCGGCGTGGATCGGCAGCGAAAGTGCCGCCGGGCTGCTGGGGCTCGACCCGCTGGCCCGGATCGCCGGTCGCGGCGCGCACGGCAACGATCCGCAGTTCTTCGGTTTCGCACCGGTGGAAGCGGCGAACAAGGCCCTCTCGAAGGCGGGCATCGGCTGGGAGGAGGTTGGCGCCGTTGAACTTAACGAAGCGTTCGCCGCGCAGTCCTTGGCCTGCATCGACGCGTGGGGGATCGACCCGACGATCGTGAACCGGCACGGTGGCGCGATCGCGATGGGCCACCCGCTGGGTGCCTCGGGCACGAGGATCCTCGGAACCTTGGCGCGCAGCCTGCAGGCCTCGGGGGAGCGCTGGGGCGTCGCGGCGATCTGCATCGGCGTCGGGCAGGGCCTGGCCGTGGTGCTGGAGAACGTCACTGCCGGAATTTCGGCACAAACAGTGAAGGGCTAGACGCGATGCTGAATTTCATTGACACAGTGGGCGAAGCTGTTGCCGACATCAAGGACGGATCCACCGTCATGATCGGCGGCTTCGGCAACGCCGGGCAGCCGTTCGAACTCATCGACGCGCTCCTGGATTCGGGGGCTACGGACCTGACCGTGGTGAACAACAACGCCGGCCAAGGCGATCAGGGTTTGGCGTTGCTGATCAAGGAAGGGCGGGTCCGGAAGATGATCTGCTCCTTCCCGCGACAGTCCGATTCGTGGCACTTCGATACCAAGTTCAAGGCCGGGGAAATCGAACTCGAACTGGTTCCCCAAGGCAACCTGGCCGAGCGGATCCGCGCCGCGGGAGCCGGCATCGGCGCGTTCTTCACGCCCACCGGCTACGGCACCATGCTCGCCGAGGGTAAGGAAACCCGCTTGCTGGACGGCAAATGGCAGGTCTTCGAAACACCCATCCATGCCGACGTCGCGCTGATCAAGGCACTCAAGGCGGACCGCAAAGGCAACCTCGTGTACCGCAAGACCGCGCGGAACTTCGGGCCGATCATGGCCGCCGCGGCGAAACACACCATTGCGCAGGTCTCCGAGATCGTCCCGATCGGCGCCTTGGACCCGGAAAACGTGGTGACCCCGGGAATCTACGTCAACAGCATTGTGAAGGTGGCCTGATATGAGCATCCAGACCAATGTGCAGACGTCGGCAACGCCGCTTGGCCGTGACGAGCTCGCCGCCCTCGTGGCCAGGGACATCGCACCCGGTTCGTTCGTGAACCTGGGCATCGGGCAGCCGACCCTCGTCTCGAACTACCTCAGCGAAGAGCAGAACATCACCCTCCACACGGAGAACGGCATGCTCGGCATGGGCCCCGAAGCGCATGGGGACGAGATCGACGGCGACCTCATCAACGCGGGCAAGATCCCCGTCACCGAACTCCCGGGCGCTTCGTACTTCCACCACGCCGATTCCTTCGCGATCATGCGCGGCGGACACTTGGACATTTGCGTGCTCGGCGCCTTCCAGGTTTCGGCCACGGGCGACCTCGCCAACTGGCACACCGGGGCGCCGGACGCCATCCCGGCCGTCGGCGGAGCCATGGATCTGGCCACCGGTGCCAAGGACGTGTTCGTCATGATGACCCTGCTGACCCGCGACGGCGCCTCCAAGCTCGTGGAACAGTGCAGCTACCCGTTGACCGGCGTCGGCTGCGTGACCCGCGTGTACACGGACAAAGCCGTGTTCCTCACCGGACCGGACGGCGTCAGCGTGCGCGAAACCTTCGGCTGCACCCTCGAAGAACTCCAAGCCCTGGTGCCGGTCCCGCTCAAGGCTGTGGCCGCCGTCGGGGTTTGAAACGACCCATAAGATTGGTAACCATGACCGACGCAGCAGTATCCGGAGGGCCGCAGGCCGGTTCGCCGCAGGCGAGCGACCAGTACGTTCAATCACTGGCCCGCGGGCTCTCCGTGATCCGCGCATTCGACGCCGCCAACCCCGTCATGACGCTCAGCGAAGTGGCGGCGCGGACCAGCCTTACCCGGGCCACGGCCCGCCGGTTCCTGCACACCTTGGTGGAACTGGGGTACGTCCGCACGGACGGCAAGACCTTCGCGCTGACGGCGATGGTGCTGCAGCTTGGTTACTCGTATTTGTCCGCTTTGTCCTTGCCCCAGCTCGCGCAGCCGCACCTTGAGGAGCTGTCCGTGAAGCTGGGGGAGTCGACGTCGGCCGCCGTGCTGGACGGTGCGGATATCTTCTACGTGGCGAGGGTGGCCACCCGCCGGATCATGACAGTGGGAATCACTGTAGGAACCCGCTTCCCGGCGTATGCCACGTCCATGGGGCGCGTCCTCCTGGCGGACCTCCCGGGACCGAAGCTCGAGGAGTACGTGTCCTCGGTGGAGCTCAAGGCCCTCACTCCGCGAACCCTGACGTCGCGTGCGGAGCTACTGGCTGAGCTGGACAGGGTGCGTGCCCAAGGTTGGTGCGTCCTGGACCAGGAACTGGAGTTGGGCCTCATGTCCGTCGCAGCGCCGGTGCGCAACGCGGCCGGCAAGGTGGTGGCCGCCGTCAACGTCTCGCTCCAGGCCCAGAACGTCGCAGCCCAGCCGGATCCTGAGGCCTATGTAGACTCGGTCCGCGATGAAATCGTGCGCACGGCCGGCCTGATCTCGGCGGACATCGCGGCGAAGCACTAGGACGCGTCCGCCTACATCCACAGGCTCGTCACGCCGCCCGCGCCCTGCACTTGCACGGGCACGGTGCTGCCGATTGTGTTGCCGTTGCCGAGTTGGCCTTGGGCGTTGTAGCCCCAGGCGCGGACCGTTCCATCACTGAGCAGCGTGAAGACATCGTAGATGCTGGCGCTGAGGGATTTCACTCCTGCGAGGCCCTGCACTTGGACCGGAACGGAACTGTTCGTGATGGTGCCATTGCCAAGTTGGCCATACCAGTTGGCGCCCCAGGCCCGGACCGTTCCATCCGTGAGCACCGCGAAGGCTGAGACTTCACTGGCGGCAATGCTGGCAACTCCAGTGAGGCCCTGGACCTGGACGGGAACGCTGCTGTTGGCGGTGCTGCCGTTCCCGAGTTCGCCGTAAGTTCCCAAGCCCCACGCCCAGGCCGTTCCGTTCCGGAGGACTGCGTACGCCGTTCCGCCGTTCGCCGCGAAGGACGCTGCGCCGGCGAGCCCGTTCACCTGGACCGGGACACTGCTGTTGGACTTGCTCCCGTTGCCAAGCTGGCCGTAGCCGTTGAACCCCCAGGCCCGGAGGGTCCCGTCTGCCAGTACCGCCCATGCGCTGCCGTAGCTGGCCGAGACCGTCGAAACGCGAGCCAGGCCTTGGACTTGGACAGGGACGGCGCTATCCGTCGTGGTTCCGTTGCCCAGTTGGCCGGACTGGTTGGATCCCCACGCGCGGACCGTGCCGTCGCTCAGCAGCGCGTAGGCCGATCCGCCGTTGACGGTGATGGCGGCCACGCTGCTGAGCCCGGTGACTTGGACCGGAGTGTTGCTGTTGGTCTGTGTTCCGTTGCCCAGCTGTCCGGACGAATTGTCGCCCCAAGCCCACACTGTGCCGTCTGCCATCAATGCGTACGCCGTGCTCCCGCTCGCGGCCACGGAGACGGCACCGGACAATCCGGTGACCCGGACGGGAACGCTGCTATCCGTCGTCGTACCGTTGCCGAGCTGGCCGAATCCGTTTCCGCCCCACGCCCAAACGGATCCGTTCGTGAGCGCCGCGTACTTCGTGGTTTGGCCTTGGGCTGCCATGAAGATCCCATTGAGTCCCGCTACGCCAACCGGCACGCTGCTATACGAGGTCGATCCGGACGCGCCGAGTTGGCGATTGTAGTTGTCGCCCCACGCGCTGACTGTCCCGTTGGCCAGCAACGCGAACGCCGTTCCCCTCCCAACCGTCATGGCGGTCGCTCCGGCAACACCACTCGCTTGCACCGGGCTAGTGCTGTTGTTGGTGGATCCGTTGCCGAGCTGCCCGGCCTGGTTGAGTCCCCATGCGCGGACCGTTCCGTCGCGAAGTACGGCATACGCGGCCATCGTGGTGGAGTTTGCTTTGTCCACGGAGACAAAGGCTGCGCCCGTGATGCCTGGGATTTGGACGGGGGCGGTGCTGTTAGTGGTGGTTCCGTTCCCGAGTTGCCCGGCCTGGTTGGCGCCCCATGCCCGGACGGTCCCGTCGCCCAGGACGGCATACCCGGTGCCTTTGCTCGCGGTGATGGATGCGACGTTGCTCAAGCCTTGGACGCGGACGGGGCTGTTGTTGTCGCTCGTGGTTGCGTTGCCGAGCTCGCCCGATCCGTTCACGCCCCACGACCGCACCGTTTTATCGGACAGGAGGGCATACGCGTTCGAGTTGCTCGCCACAATGGACATTACCCCGCTAAGGCCGGAGACCTGCACGGGAACGTTGCTGCTGTTAGCGGAGCTTCCGTTGCCGAGTTGGCCGCTCGAATTGTCTCCCCAGGCGCGGACGGTGCCGTCGGACAAGAGCGCGTACGCCGTGAAATCGCTGGCCGTAATCGATGCGACGCTGGTGAGGCCGGAGACCTGGACCGGCGTGCTGCTGCCCGTGCCGGTGGTGCCATTGCCAAGTTGGCCGACGAAGTTGGAGCCCCACGATCGCACAGTTCCGTCACGCAGCACGGCGTACGCTCCGTTATAGGTGGCCGTGATGGACGCGACGCCGGAGAGCCCCGGAACCTGGATCGGCGTGCTGCTGGAGGTGACGCCGGTGCCGAGCTGGCCGGCGGCGCTGTCTCCCCACACCCGGACGGTCCCATCGGACAGCAGGGCGTATGCCGTGCGGCCGTTGATCGTGATGGATGTGACTCCAGATAGCCCGCTGACCTGCACCGGACTACCGCTGTCGGTTGTGGTGCCGTTGCCGAGCTGGCCCTGCCCGTTGTAGCCCCACGCCCGGACCGTCCCGTCAGACAACAACGCGAAAGTCGTGGCGCCGTCGCCCGCGATCGCCGTGACACCGGACAAGCCGGAGATACCCGCCGGGGCGGCAACGTAAGGCACGGTCCCGTTGCCGAGTTGGCTCGAGCGGTTGTCGCCCCACGTGCTCGGAGAGCTGCTTGACGATCCGGCGAGGAAGTAGCCCGCGACGTCGGCGATCAACTGGGTGGCGCCCGCGGAGCGGTTGAACAAGGCGATCTTTCCGTCGCCACCGAGGGGAACGGTGACGGAGCCCGGAATGGTCTGGCCCGTCGAGAAATTGATGTTGGACGCGTTAGGGCGGGGGGTTCCGGAGGCGTAGGCGGTGATGAACCCGAACGATTGCGGGGCTGTCACGGTGAGGTTGAAGACAGCTGCTGCCGCGCTGGCGGGGATCCCGCTCACGCCGCCCACGCGGAAGGACACAATACCGTCAGGACCGGCGGGTGCGCTGTTTCGCGTATCAAGGAGCCGCGAGGGCGTTATCGGAACGAAGACGCCGGGCGCCGTCGGGGTCCCGGCAAGGTAGTAGCCCGCGACGTCGGCGATCAGTTGGCTGGCACCGGAGGAGCGGTTGAAGAGGACCACTTTGCCGTCGGCGCCCACTGGCACTGTCACCGAATTCGGCACGGTTTGATCGGCCGCGAAGTTGATGTTGGACGAGTTGGGCCGCGGCGTTCCGGAAGCGTAGGCGGTAATGAACCCGAACGACGTCGGACTCACCACCGTGAGGTTGAACGTCACCGCGGAAACGTTCGCGGGAATGCCGGCGACGCCGCCGACTTGGAAGGACACCGTCCCGTCAGGACCGGCAGGGGAGGAGCCGCGCGTATCCAGGAGCCGGGCCGGGGTGATGGGGACGAACGCTCCCGCGGCCGTGGGTGTTCCCGGGAGGTAGTAGCCGGAAACGTCCGCAATGAGCTGGGTGGTGCCTGACGAGCGGTTGAAGAGTACAACCTTCCCGTCGGCGCCCACAGGAACGGTGACCGAGTTCGGGATCGTTTGGCCGCTCGAGAAGTTCACGTTGGACGCGTTCGGCCGGTTGCCGCCCGAGGCGTACGCCGTAATGAACCCGAAGGACTGCGGGGCCGTGACGGTGAGGTTGAAGACCACGGCGGCGACGTTGGCCGGAATGCCGTTGACGCCGCCCACTTGGAAGGACACAGTTCCGTCCGGGCCCGCCGGCGCGGAATTGCGGGTGTCGAGAAGCCTGGCAGGCGATATGGGAATGAACGCGCCCGGGGTGCTCGGCTGCCACGAGGTCCCCGTCACCGCGACGGGCGTGGTTGCCGGTCCCCCTTCGACCGAAGCGACTGCGCTCGGCGCGGCGAGTCCCGAAACCACCAGCACAACACCCAAGGCAACGGCGAGCCCTGCGGCCTTTCGGCGCAGCCTTGCACGCAAAGAAACCATGAAATCCCCGAAATGACATGGCTCCCGATGACGGACGAGCCGCTATTGATCCTCGCGAAAATTACCACACGGCAGCGCAGCTAGCGCGTCAGCTTCGCACTGTCCGGATGCTGATCGCCGATGTGTCCGGGAGCGTTGGCGGCCAGGACCCGTTGGACAAAGGCGCTGTACTCTTCCATGAAGTGGCGCAGCATCGCGGCCGTGCCCTCATTCAAGACTGACCCGTCCTCGGCATAAGCCGCGGCGTCGTACTTGATGTAGGCCTCCGGAGCGTTGAGTTGCGGTGCGTCGAGGAAGCTCAAGACGCTGCGCATGTTGGACTGCATCACGGCTGTTCCGATGCTGCCCGGAGAGGTGCCGATGAGGCCCGTGGGCTTGCGGGCGAACGAATTTGTACCCCAAGGACGGGAACCCCAGTCGATCGCGTTCTTCAGGGCACCGGGGATGGAACGGTTGTATTCGGGAGAGACGAACAGGATGCCGTCCGACGCCGCAATCGCGTCCTTGAGCGCACGGCCCGCAGGTGGGTACTCGGCGTCGTACTCCGGGCTGTAGAGGGGAAGGTCCTTGATGGGGATCTCCGTGAATTCAAGCTCTTCCGGTGCCACGCTGATAAGCGCCTTGGCGAGGACCCGGTTGATGGAGTGGCTTGAAAGGCTGCCGACGAAGTATCCGATCTTGTACGTTGCCATAGCTGTGTTCCTTCCCGACGGCGCGGCCGGAACCGGCTCATCGACGGTACGGTAACTGGAGGCTCCCAGCCACAGCGAGCTTAGTGGAGCCTACGGCAGATGTGAATGGCCACGGCCGCAGGCATGCCCCCTCCCGCCAGGGCCTTTCCAGCCTTAGACTCAAGCCAACGATGGCTCGGACCGGGGACGTTTCGGGAAAGGAGCACGGGTGAAACTCGGCATAGCGAGGGAACGCCTGGAGGGCGAACGGCGTGTGGCTGCGACGCCGGAAACGGTCAAGCAACTGGCGGCGCTGGGACTCGAAGTGCTCGTCGAAAGAGGTGCCGGAGCGGCCGCGGGACACCACGACGAGGAATACCGCCAAGCCGGCGCAGCCATCGTTTCAGACCTGGCGCTGGGCACCCTTGACGTGTTCGCGCACGTCCGGCCCCTAGAGCCAACGACGGCGGCTGCCCTGCACCGCGGCGCGGTCACCGTGGGACTGGCCTCGCCGTCGTCGGAACTTGCCACCGTCCGGGCGCTCGCAGAGGCGGGAGTCACGTCCTTTGCCCTCGAACTCGTGCCGCGCATCTCCCGCGCGCAATCGATGGACGCGCTCACATCCCAAGCGCTCGTGACCGGCTACCGTTGCGTGCTTGAGGCAGCCATGCGCTTGCCCCGCTTCTTCCCCCTGTACATGACCGCGGCCGGAACCATCCCGCCCGCCCGCGTGCTGGTGCTCGGCGCCGGAGTAGCAGGGCTCCAGGCGATCGGCACCGCGAAGAGGCTGGGCGCGAGGGTCTCCGCGAACGACATCCGGCCCGCCTCCGCCGACGAGGTCGCCTCCATGGGCGGCACGTTCATCAAGCTCGACGTCGAAACGGCTGAGGCCTCGGGCGGTTATGCGCGCGAACTCAGCGCGGACCGCGGCGCCCTGCAACGCCAGCTACTCGCCCCGCACGTCGCCCAAGCCGACGTACTGATCACGACGGCGGCCGTCCCCGGAAGGCGGGCACCGCTCCTGGTGAGCCTCGACATGGTGCGGCAAATGCGCCCGGGATCGGTCGTCGTCGACCTCGCCGCCGAATCGGGTGGAAACGTGGAGGGCTCGGTGCCTGGCCTCGACCTTGAGGTTCCCACCGTGGACGGCCAGGGAGTGGTCATCCTGGTGGGCATGAAGGACGCGGCATCGTCGATGCCCGCGGATGCCTCGCGCCTGTACGCGAAGAACGTCGCCAACTTGCTGGCACTGATGGTCCGCGACGGCGCCCTCGTTCCCGACTTCGACGACGAAGTGGTGGCGGGTGCCTGCCTGACGCACGACGGCGTGGTGCGGCACGGTCCCACCGCCGAGGCACTGGGAGCCGTCGAGTCAGTAGGCTCCAAAGATTCGGCGAATGAAGGGGTTTCCTAATGGACGGCATCGCGCTGCTCACCATCACGGTGCTGGCTGTCTTCGTGGGCTTCGAAGTGGTTTCGAAGGTCTCGAGCACGCTGCATACGCCCCTGATGTCCGGAGCGAACGCCATCCACGGAATCATCCTGGTGGGCGCCATCATCGTGGCCGGGCAGGCCTCCGATCCGTGGGTGCTCGCCGTGGCGTTGCTCGCCGTCGTGCTCGCGACCGCCAACCTCGTGGGCGGATTCGTGGTGACGGACCGCATGCTCGAAATGTTCCGTGGCCGCAAGAAGCAGCTTCCAGCCAAGAAGCCCGAAGCCGTGGATGCCAAGGCCAAGGAAGGGACGCGATGACCCTCATCGATCCCGTGTGGACCTCCCTTCTATACCTTGCCGCGGCCGTGTGCTTCATCCTCGCGCTCAAGGGCTTGAACTCTCCGCGGACCGCTCGGCGGGGCAACCTCGTGGGCGCATTTGGTGCGGCGCTCGCCGTCGCCACCGTCTTTTTCTCGGTCAAGATGGACAACGTTCCTTGGATCCTGGGCGCGATGGTGGTTGGCTCCGGGGTGGCCGCGCCCGTTGCCCGCCAGGTGAAAATGACCCAGATGCCGCAGCTTGTGGCCTTGTTCAACGGAGTCGGCGGTGGCGCCGCCGCGCTCGTGGCGCTCCTCGAACTCGGGCACACCGAGGACGCCGCGGTGCGGGTAGCCATTGTGTTCACCCTGCTGGTGGGGGCCGTGTCCTTCGCGGGGTCGGGCATCACGTTTTCCAAGCTGCAGGAGCTCATGACCACCCGCCCCGTGGTGTTCCCCGGCCTCCCGCCCCTCATGGCAGCCGTGCTGCTCGCTGCGGTGGCTGCCGCCGTCGGGGTTGTTTTCAGCGGCTCGCTTACGCTCGCTTTGGTGCTCGTGTTGCTTGGCCTCGCCGCCGGCGTCCTGCTCGTGCTGCCGGTAGGCGGCGCGGACGTGCCGATCGTCATCTCCCTGCTGAACGCGTTCACCGGATTGGCGGTGGCCGCCTCAGGCCTGGTGCTCGGCAATGTTTTGTTGGTGGTGGCTGGCACCTTGGTGGGTGCGTCCGGCACTATCCTGACCCGGGCCATGGCGGCGGCCATGGGCCGCAGCGTCGCGGGAATCCTCTTCGGCGCGTTCAGGGGAGGCTCGACGGCGGGTTCGACGGCGGTGAGCGATCGTCCGGTGCGTTCATCCAGCGCGGAGGACGTCGCGGTGCTCCTGGGCTACGCGCAACGGGTCATCATTGTGCCGGGCTACGGGCTCGCGGTTGCCCAAGGCCAGCACACAGCGGCGGAACTGGCGCTGGCGCTTGAGGAGCGGGGGATCGACGTCGATTTCGCGATCCACCCCGTCGCCGGGCGGATGCCGGGGCACATGAACGTCCTCCTCGCCGAGGCGAACGTGCCCTACGAGTCGCTCAAGGAAATGGCCGAGATCAATTCTGAGTTCCGGACCGCGGACGTCGCCTTGGTTGTCGGCGCGAACGACGTCGTCAATCCTGCCGCGAAGACCACGGCAGGATCGCCGATCTACGGCATGCCCATCCTGGAAGTTGCCGATGCACGGCAAGTCGTGTTCCTCAAACGATCGACGCGCCCGGGGTTCGCGGGGATCGAGAACGACCTCATGTACGAGCCGCAAACCACCCTTTTGTTCGGCGATGCCAAGGATTCCCTGACCAAAGTGCTCAGCGCGGTCAAGGCTTTGTAGTTCAGACGCCGAGGCACTCACTGATCTGTAGGGTTCCCCCGCGAGCAATGAAGGGGTGCTCGGCGAGTAGGGCGCGGGCGGCGTCGAGCGATTCGGCCTGGATGATCGTGTAGCCGGCTATCTCGGCGGCGGGTGCGGGCTCGCCGGCTGCCAGCTGGGCTACGAAGTTGACCGGAGCGCCCGGGTCGGTCACTGCGCCGCCGGTTGTTTCGACCCAAGAGAAGAACGCCTGCCTGCTAGCTTCCATCATTTCCGGTGTGGGGTGGCCCATGCCGTGATAGGTGATGAGGAACTGTGCCATTTTTAGTACTCCCTGGTGTTTGCCTGCGAGTCAGGCGGGTTGATGATTCCGAAGAAGTCGCCGCGGACACGGTGCTTACCCACTATCGCAGAACACCGACGGGACGGTAACCCACCTGGACGAATACTGGCCTAGGTGGAGCTGGGAGTTTCCGGTTTCCTTGGTTGCCCTTCGATTTCGACGTAAAAGATGGCGTGGGCGCCAATGGCCTGGAGGAGATGCGGAGCGTGGCGCGTTGGCCGGTAGTTGTGTCCGAAAGGATCCACCACCATTGTCCTTTCGAGATGGTCCACCTTGCCGAGGAAGAGATCCACGTCCTTCAGGGTCTGCACGTGGGATGCTTCCCCTTCGACCTCTACAACCCATGGGGATTTGGAGGCTTCCTTGGCTAGCTCAAGTGTGAGGGTTTCAAATATTCCGGCCACGAGGGAGTCCAATGTCGCGGGGTAGAAGCGGAGCAGTCGATGATCCTTGGGCTCCCTGTGCCGTGCGCTCTTCCATGCTTGGCGGAGCCACGTGAACTCAACCGTGCCGAACGGCGCCCCGAGGCGCAGGTTCCGGCCACCCTCCAAGGCCAGGCGGAAGTCGTTGCCCGCACGATCGAAGATGCTGGCCGCTTCGCCGACGTACTCCAAGTCTTCGAGCATGATCGCCTCGGACGGGTAGTAGATGAAATCTCCAGTGTCATCCACCACCACGAAGTCATTTGGACGGGAGCCCGGCAGCCCGGCGTCGAAAGTTGTCGTGTGGGTGAATGCATTGCGATTCATGGTGAACTCCGCTCCTGGAGAGGTCGGCTGGCCGTTGATTCCTCCTTCATGAGAGCACCCAGTGGGGGCGCCTCCGTCGGTCTTGATGGTTTCCTTACGCGAGGGGGCAGGGATTTAGCGCCCTCTTAACGGCAAGTGCGTAACAGTCGGATCCAGTGCGACCATAATTACGCAACATGGACGTGTTCTTATTACAGTTAGGTTTGCCTTACCATCATAGGCATCCCCCAACTGTTCCGGTTCCAGCGGAACATCTGAAAGGCCCCCATGAAATTCGGCTTCAAAACTGCCACGACCATTGCCGTCGCCTCGGCTTCGCTCCTGGCGCTTTCGGCGTGCAGCGGCGGGTCCGCTTCGACGTCGGGCTCCGCTTCCGGCGCCCCGGCTGCCGGTGGCGACAGCATCGTGGTCTACAACGCCCAGCACGAAAACCTCACCGGCGCATGGGTGGCAGCCTTCACCAATGCGACGGGCATCAAGGTGACGCTCCGCAACGGTGACGACCTTGAGATGAGCAACCAGCTCAGCGAAGAGGGGAAGAATTCCCCAGCCGACGTCTTCCTGACCGAAAACTCCCCGGCTATGGTGCGGATTGCGAATTCCGGCCTGCTCGCGCCGGTGGACAAGGCCACCCTGGACCAGGTTCCTTCGCAATACCGGCCTTCCACGGGCAACTGGACGGGCATCGCCGCACGTTCAACCGTGCTCGCGTACAACAAGAACAAACTGAGCGCGGATCAGCTCCCCAAGTCCCTTATGGACCTCGCCGACCCGGCGTGGAAGGGCCGCATCGGCGCGTCAACAGGAGGCGCCGATTTCCAGGCAATCGTCAGCGCGATGCTCGAACTCAAGGGCCAGGACGCTACCGAGAAGTGGCTGGAAGCGGCGAAGACCAACTTCAAGTCCTACAAGGACGACACCCCGGTCCTCGCCGGGGTCAATGCCGGTGAAGTCGACGCGGGAGTGCTGTACCACTACTACTCCTTCGTAGACCAGGCCCAAACCGGCGAGAACAGCAAGAACGTCTCCCTTTACTACTTCAAGAACCAGGATCCGGGCGCATTTGTCAGCGTCTCGGGCGGTGCCGTCCTTGCCTCCAGCAAGAAGCAGGCCGAAGCCCAGGAGTTCCTGAAGTTCATCACGGGCAAGGAGGGCCAGCAGGTCCTGCAGACCGGCGACTCCTTCGAATACACCGTCGGCTCGGACGTGCCCGCGAACCCGAAGCTCGTTCCGCTCAAGGATCTCCAGGCGCCGTCGATCGACCCGGCCAAGCTCAATAGCGACAAAGTGACTGAGCTGATGACCCAGGCGGGGCTGCTCTAGGCTCTGCTGTCTTCCTGGCGCCAGGAAGGCCGGCCTGCACTCGGTGCGGGCCGGCCTTCTGCGTTCCTTGCCTGCGCGTCAGCCGTTCTTGGTCGAAGCGAAAAGGCGTCGAAGGGTGAAGAAGCAGCCCAACGCTGCGAACAACAGCGCCATCAGGAAGTCCCCCATGTATGACGGGACGAAATTCGGGTTGTTGTTGAGGTTGTAGCCGATCAAGTCCCACGGCTCGGAACTGGTGATCAAGGAGAACGGTTGGCTGTTGATGTACTTGGCGGCATCCAGCCAAACACCGGCCGCAAAGGACAGCAGCGCGGTGGCTACGGTAATTCCGGCCACCACCCACACGCCCTTTCGACTCAAGCCCCCGGCGCCCATCACGTAGAAACGGGCTGCGATGGCAGCCGCGACAAACGTGACAATCGAGGAGATCCAGCCAAAGTTCCAAATGATCAGCCAGCAAACGACGCCGATGGGAATCGCCGGGAGCGCGAACAGTGCGCCACGTCCCACGTTCTCGCTACGTCGTGCTGGGAATGGCGGGAACGCTTGGAACGCGGGCTGCGGCGCTGCTTGGGAGCGGCTTGCTTCGGGATGCCAGGAAGGGATCTGGGGGCCGGGGGCCTCCGGGAATCTTTGCCCAAACTCGGGCCGTGGCCCTCCCGGGCCAGCCTCCGGCTGGGTGTTTTCCGGCAGGTTGGTGCTCTCGGTCATAGTCCCCCCAATATTGAACCGCTGTGAGTGTAGGGATCATCCTTGCATGCGCGCAGGGAAATTCGCCAGAGGTGGCGGCGTCCAAACCGCACGGTGGCCATCAAAGCCGCAGACTGACCCCGTTGGCGTGAAGTCCAAGCAAACCGTCCGCCAGGCTCCAAATATCCTTGCGCCTCCGCACCCCGGGCCGTAGGTTTGAGGAAGCGGACGGATGTGTCCGGGGGGCGTCGGGCGTGAGGCCGATGGTCAGTCAGTTTTAGAGAAGGAACATGCGCCGTGGCAACAGGTATTGTCAAATGGTTCAACGCCGAAAAGGGTTTCGGCTTCATTGCCCCCGACGACGGTTCGGCGGACGTCTTTGCCCACTACTCGGCAATCGCCACGAGTGGATACCGGTCGTTGGATGAGAACCAGCGGGTCCAGTTCGACGTCGTCCAGGGACCGAAAGGCCCCCAGGCGGAGAACATCAAGCCCCTCTAGTCCTAGGGGATTTCTGCCAGGAGCCGGCCCCACTGCGGCGAAAGCAAAGGGGCGCCGGCAAGCTTGAGGCAGTGCCACAACGTCACGGCCACTGAATCCAGTACAGCCACGCCGGTGGTTTCCTCCACCTCCGCGGCAATGTTGGCCCCATAGAGGTTCGTGCACAGGTAAATCAGTGCGTCCGGGTTCGAGGCCGCAAGTTCCAAGGACCCGGGCAGCATTTCTGCGTCCGTGACCCGGCCGAACGATTCGTTGTCGCTCAGGTCCAGGTGGCGATGGTCCACGGTCTTGATTCCCTCGCGGGCATAGGCCTCGATGACCGCGTTGTTGACGTCCTCGGTGTAGGGCGTGAACATGCCGATCCGCTCTGCGCCGAATGTCCTGAAGGCCTCCATGTATGCCAGCGTGGAAGTCGTGGCAGGGATACCCGTCGCCTCGGTGATTTCGCGCACCAACTCTTCGTCATGGGCAGCACCAAGCCAGGAACCCGACGTGCCGTTCCACGCGATCACGTCCACGTCGGCCGTCGCAAGCAAACCGGCGGCTTCACGCATGACCGCCGAATCGAATTGTTTGTCCGAGGAATCGTCCAGGGCGATCCGGGTGACCGGAATCCGCGTGAAATGAATCGTGACATCCTTCCGCTCACCCAGGATCCGGTAGCTCTGCGGCTCAAGGCACGTGTTGGAGGACGGCACGATCATGCCGATGCGTACGGGGCGGTTGCTTGAAGGCATGGTGGCTCCTAGAGGGAAATGGCGGACACGCCATCTTGGACAGAGGACAGGGCATCGCGGTGAGCGATGAACCCGTTGCGGGGGACGAAACGGCCAACGGGGCCGGGATCGTGGAAACCGCCGTCGTCGATCACCACGCGCCCACCGGAGACAACGACGGCGGGCCAGCCGCTCAGCGTCTTCCCCTCGAAAGGCGAGAAGTCAGTTCCCATGTGGAGAGCGCCGCCGTCGACCTCGCGTTTTTCGTCCGGGTCGAAGACGACCAGGTCGGCGTCGAATCCTGGCGCGATGGTGCCCTTGCCGGGCACGGCGTTGATGCGCGCCGGGCCGGCTGAGAACACCTCGACGAAGTCCTCCACTGTGCTGCCCGCTGCCATAGCGGTGAACGTAACGGGCATGCGGGTTTCGACGCCAGGCAGCCCGTGCGGCATGAAGCGGATGTCGTCCGTGCGCTCGCGTTTCTGCGAGAGGTCGTAGCAGGAGTGGTCCGAGGAGACCGTGTGGATGGCACCTGCGGCGAGGCGCTCCTTTAGGGCGGCCACGGTTTCGGGGCTGCGCATAGGCGGGCAGCACGCGTACCACTCCGGGAAGGTCGATCCGTAGACGGTGTCGTCCAGCGTGAGGTAGTGCGGGCAAGTTTCGGAGTATGCTTCCTGGCCGCGAACGCGAGCCTCGGTGACGAGGTCCACGGCTCCCGGGGTCGACTGGTGCACGAAGTAGACCGGCGCGCCAGTGTATTCGGCCATGGCGAGGGTTTCCTTAACGGAGATTTCCTCGGCGAGCTCCGGACGGGTGGAATGCAGGTGCTCGATGCCGATCCGGCCGTCGGCGGCGTGCTGTTCGGTGCAGTCAGCGATGATCGGATCGTGCTCGGCGTGGATGTACGTGAGTCCGTCGAGGCGCACCATTTCGCGCATGACTTTCAGGATCGTGTCGCCGTCGGCCATCGTGGAGCCGCGGTTGGTGGTGTACATCTTCACGGATCGGACGCCCTCGGCGGCGAGCTGCTCCAACTGCCAGGGCACTGTCTCGTCCCAACTGACCACGGAGCCATGCAGCGCGACGTCGCAGCGGGACTCCTCCGCGAGCCGCTTCTTGTTGAGGACCGCGTCCAAAGGCGATTCCTGGGCGTCGCGCGGAATGCCGAAGTCGATGATGGTGGTGGTTCCGCCCCACAGCGCCGCGGTGGAGGTGGTGCGGTAGTCGTCCGAGGTCCGGAAGCGGCCGGTCACTTGGGCTACGTGGCAATGGCCGTCCACTCCGCCGGGAATCACGAGTTGGCCGGACGCGTCGATGGTGCGTGCGGCTGCCGGAACCGGCTCGGTGGCGTCGACGAGCTCGGTGACGCGGCCGCCGTCGACCACTACATGGGCGGCCTGCCGCCCGAAGCTGTTGACCACGGTGCCGTGGGCGATGACGAGATCGTGGGTAGTCACGGTCTTCCTACTTTCCGGTCGGAACGGCGCTTGGGGTGCCAGTCGCGGAACTGGCGGCGGCCTGGATGGCGGTCAGGGCGGCGTCGAGGTTTTCGGACAGCCCCTGGCGGCGCTTGACGGGCGGCGGCGCGAACGCGCCTTGGCGGTGGAAACCGGACTGGAGGGCCACGACGGCCTCCGTCATGCGGATCCCCGCGGAAATCCCGTCCACAACCGGCACCGGGATTTGTCCCTCAAGTTCGCGCGCGAGTCCGGCGAGCGGGGCACCTGCGAGGATCACGACGTCGGCACCGTCCTCGGCGACGGCCTGCCGGCTGAGTGTCAGGAGGGTTTCCTTGAAGTCGCGCTGCACGCTGCCGATGCCGTTGAGGCTTTGGTTGATGGAGCGAATTGACGCGAGCCGCCCGCCGAGCCCGAAGTGCTCCACGCAGTCCCGGTACCAGGCAGTAATGCGGTCCGAGATGGCAATGATCGAGAAACGCTGGCCTTGAAGGGCGGCGGCGCACAAGGCGGCTTCGGTGATGCCGATGACGGGGACGTCGCACAGTTCCTTGAGAGCCGGCATTCCCGGATCGCCGAACGCGGCCACCACAACGCCATCTACCCGATCCGCGGCCGGATCGCTGCCGCTGTGTTCGGCGATGATTTCTGCGACGGCGCCTGCGGCGATGAGGGATTCAAAGCGGGTTTCGATGTACTCGACGCCGTGGCCTGCGGTCCGGACGATCAGCTCTGTGTCCGGTCCCGCTGAACGCCGGGCTTCGGCGTCGATCAGCGCGGTGACTTCCTCGCTGATGTTGGGGTTGATGACTAGCAGTTTCATGTTCATTTCCCTTGCAGCTTGAGTCGGTCTTGAAGCTTGGGTCGGGTTTGTGACTTGGGTTGGGCGGCGGGCGGGTTCTCGGGGAACTGCTCGCGGTACTTTCCAATGTGCGACGCCGATTGGGTTGCCGCGCGCCCGGGGTCGCCGCTCGCGATGGCGGCGTAGAGCTCGCGGTGCTCCTGGATGAGTTCGGGGAGGTCACTCACGTGGCGGAAGAGCCAGTGCATGCGGCCTTGGAGTGGTTCGAGGGCGGAGCGAAGGAAATCGTTGTTGGCGATGGCCGTGATGGCGTCGTGGAATTCGCTGTTGGCGCGGTGTGCCTCAAGGATCGAACCCTTGGCTAGGCAGCGTTCAGCTTCCTCGAGGAGCCCGGCCAGGTGTTCGAGATCCTCGTTCGTCGCGCGGGTCGCGGCCAGCCGGCAAGCGAGGACTTCAAGGGATTGGCGGACATCGAACAAGTCCTCGACGTCCTTGGGGCTGAGTCCGGCCACTTCGGAACCCCGCGACGCCCGTTCCTGGATAAGTCCCTCCTGCCGCAGCATGCGCAGTGCTTCGCGGATGGGCAGGCGCGATACGTTGAATTCGGCGGCGAGGTCCCGTTCCACCAGCCGGGTGCCGGGCGCATAGTGGCCCTCGAAGATCCTCGAACGGAGGGTGTCACGCACGGATTCCCGGAGGGGGCGATCCGCGTTGTTCGTGTCTTCTGCGGTAAGCATTTTTAGCTCCATTCGTGGTTCGTGAGGCCGTGCGCCCGGCATTCCCGGTGGCGCCCGGCCCGCGGCGGTTCAGGACCGCGGGCCGGACCGGTCAGGCGAGTTAGACCGGGAGTCGCTTGTTGTAGTCCAAGGCCAGGACGGAGACGGCCATGATGGCCGCGGACCCAACAAACAGCAGGAGTGCCCAGGTGTAGGAGCCCGTGGCTCCGACAATCAGGCCTACCACAATCGGGGTGACAAACCCGGCGATGTTGCCGCTGAAGTTCATGGCGCCGCCCAGCACGCCGGCGTTCGTGCGGCCGCCGAGGAGCGCGGGAATGGACCAGAAGAGGCCCACCCAGCGAAGGAAGAACAGCACCACGGAGAGGAGTACGACGGCGGTGATCGGGTCGGAGACGACCGTCACCCCGACGAGGCCGCCCACCACGACGACGCTGGAGAAACCGAGCAGGGTACGCATGACGAGGTTCGCCGAAGCGCCGGTCGCGCGCCATTTGTCAGCGATGGTTCCGCCGAGGATTTCACCGACGAACCCGGCACCGAAGATCACGAACGTGGACCAGCCGATGGTGTTCAAGTTGAAGCCCTTGGCCTGCGCCAGGTACAGCGGGCCCCAGGTCAGCAGGCCATAGAACACGCCGTTGAAGCCAAGCCAGCCGAAGCACATGGCCCAGAACGAACGGAACTTCAGGTAGGGGAGGAGGGCACGCTTTCCTTTGGCGCCTTCCTTTTGCGCTTCCGCGTCTTCCTCGGCGTGGGATGCCTCTATGTAGTCGGCTTCGGCGTCGTTGACTGCCTTGTGGCTGCGCGGGTTGTCCCGGACGTACCACCACACAGCCACGCCCATGAGGACCGTGGCGAAACCGGCAATGATGAACGAAGAGCGCCAGCTTCCGGTGGAGGCGATGAGCCAAGTGATGAGGATGCCGCCGAGGCCTGCGCCCAGCGGAGCTCCGGCGTCGAGGATGGTGGCGCCGCGGCCGCGTTCCTTGCGGTGCATCCAGATAGCGTTGAGCTTGCCGCCGGACGGCATGACGCCTGCCTCCGTGACGCCGATGCCCAGACGGGCGATGAACATGGTCAGGAAGCCGCCGGCAAAGCCCGAGGCCGCAGTCGCCGCGCCCCAGCCGATGCACGAGGCCGTGATCATCTTGCGGGGACCGAAGCGGTCGATAAGCCAGCCGACGGGGATTTGCATCAGGGCATAGGTCCAGAAGAAAGCAGAGAGCAGGAGTCCGACGAGCTCGGGCGCGAGGTTGAATTCCTTCTGGATGATGGGCAGTGCCACGGAAATCGAACCGCGGTCGATGTAGTTGACGGACACCAGGATCAGCAGCAGGATGAAGAGTTTCCAGCGGACGTTCGTGCGTCGCTGCACGCCGTCCTTGCCGGTTTTTCCTATTGTTTGTGTTGCTTCGTTGGATGTTTCGTTTGCTGTTTCGGTGTTTTGGAGCGACACAGCTTCTCCTTCGTGGGAGTGAGGTGCGGGGGAGCGTCGTGGAGGTATGAGCCGGGCGGGTTTCCGCCGCGATCGGACCCTCGCCGGCGGCAGCTATAGCGGCCTGGTCCTCGTTTCTGGGAGGAAGGACGCTGCCGGTTCATTGAGTCCGTTTTTGGGATCCCGGTTTGGGATCCCAAAAACAAAGTTAGATGTGACCCGAAGCACTGTCAAGGAATTTGGTATGCAAATCGAAGAAACGGAATGTGACTGTGATGGTTTTGGGTTTGCGGTTGCGGGTGCTCGGGGTTGCGTGGTCCAGCTGTGGGATACCAAAGCAGTGTCCGCGGTCCCTCGGTTCGGTGGTTCGGGTTAGTGCCGTGCGACGCAGGTTTCGCCCGGCGACGCGGAGAAAGCCTGGCGATACCGGAATACGGAATATTGGTAGCGTCAGGGATTTCCCGCGTCACTGGACGATTAGGGTGGCGTGGAATGCCCGACGGCGGCGCGGTGCGAGCGGAGCGGTGCTGCGCGCGACGTAGGCCTTACCGCGCGACGCAGGTTTTGCCTGGTGACGCTCGTCCGGCTGTGCGACGCCCAGAAGACCTGGCGATACCGGAATACTTGTCGCGCCAGGGATTTTCCGCGTCGCCGGACGATTAGGGTGGCGTGGAATGCCCGACGGCGTTGCTCGCCTTCAGTGTTGTGCTGCGCGCGACGAGGGTATTGCCAGCAGACGGTGGTAACGCTGCGCGACGAGGGTTTCGCTTGGCGACGCACATCGGGCTACGCGACGCGGAGAAGGCCTGGCGACCTAGGAATACCCTGTGTGTCAGCCCGCCGCCGGGCGCCCCCGACCTAAGTGCACCGGACCTTAGCGCCTTCGACCTTAGCGGGCCGGAGCTTAGCGGACGTTGTCGCTTTGCTTGTTTGCAGCTGCGAGTTCCGTCAGGAGGTCGCGGATTTCCACGAGGAGCGCGGTGTCGGCGGGAATCGGCTCTTCCTCGGGCTCTGCGATGGCGGCGCGGCGCTTGGTCAGTTCGTTGATCTTGTTCATCGGTGCGACGAAGATGAAGTACACCACGGCGGCCGTGATGATGAAGGTCACCATGGCCGTGATTACTGCGCCGAAGTTCACGAATGTCTTGGGGTTGTCGGGCCAGATCGCGAAGCCAAGGCCTTCGGCGTTTACGCCACCGGCGGCCGCGACAACCGGGTTCACGATGTTGGTGGTGAACGCCGCAACCAGAGCGGTGAACGCGGTACCGATGACCACTGCGATGGACAGTTCGATGATGTTGCCGCGAAGGACGAAGTCCTTGAATCCTTTGAGCATGGGTGACCTCCGGGGGTATCGGTACTGGCGTGTCTGTGCCGGTCTATCGGTAAACGGGATGTGGCCGGAATGGTGCTCAGCCCGGCACGGGTAACTGGAACGACCCTATCAATCGAAGCGCCCACGACGCCTCTCCGCCGCTCCCGTGCCATTCCATTGAACGGAAATCCATGCACCCTCGTTGGGCTGCCCAACGTAAGCTCGAAGCGGATGCCAGTGCCGCCGTCGGGCAGTATTATCCGCAGAAAGCGCGTTGCGCGAGACGCAGAGGGAGGCAGGCGATCCATTGGGCGTCCTGGCAGAGATGTTCCGGATCGGTCCGGGCAACAAGGACCATCACCCGGCGCTTCGCTGTGCCGTGGGGGTGTTCGTCCCGCTGATCGCGCTGACGCTGATCGGGCGCCTGGACCTCGCCGTGTTCGCTTCCTTTGGCGCCTTCACCGGGATTTACGGCCGGAACGAACCACATAGCCTGCGCTTCCGGAGCCAACTGCGGGCTGGCGGCCTGATGCTCGTTGTCATCCTGTTGGCGACGTTGACCGCTCGCGTGGCGCAGCAGTGGGGGATCGGCGCCGTCGCTTATTCGTGGTTCCTGACGGCGTCGACGACGGCGGTTGCCGGCGCTTGTTCGCTAATCGCCGCATGGTGGCGGCTCCGTCCGGCTGGATCCCTGTTTCATATCTTCGCCTTCGCGGCAATAGCCTCGATTCCGGCGCAGCCTCCCCTTGCGGAGGCCATGTTGGTCGCCGTGTTGACCACTGTGCTGTGCTTGTTGATCGGCATGTCTGCGCGAGTGGTCAAGAGCCACAGGACTCCATGGAAACGGCCCCCGCGGATCCGGCACACCGGGCCCGAACGGCGGGCGGCGTGGCTTGAAGGCGGTGGTTACCTTGCGGCCGCAGGGCTCGCCGGCACCTTGGCTACGCTGGTTGGCGAACGGCTCGGTTTCGGGCACACCTACTGGGCCATGGTGGCGGCCGTGGTTCCGCTCGTCGGCCATTCCACGCGGCACCGCATCCGCCGCGGCATCCAGAGGATCGCCGGCGCTGTGCTGGGTTTGCTGCTGCTCGCCGGAATTTTGTGGTTGAACCCTGTGCCGTGGGAAATGGTGTTGGTCATCGCGTTGTGCCAGTTTGGCGCCGAGCTGTTCATTGCCCGCCAGTACCTCTTGGCGCAGGTCTTTGTGACGCCGCTTGCCTTGATTTCCACCTTGCTTGTGGCGCGGGTGGATCCGGGCTTGTTGCTGCGGGACCGCATTGTGGAAACGGTGATCGGCGCGGCTGTAGGTGTCGCCGTAGTGGTGGCTCCGGCGGTCTGGCGGCGCTGGGCAAAGCGATGAAAGTGGCGGGCACCGCAGTAGCGGCGTCCTGGCCTCAGTACACGTCGCGCACGTAGCGTTTCTTGGCGGCGAGGTGCTTGAGGTACGCCTTGGCTTCGATTTCGCTTAGCCGGCCGTGGTCCATCGCAATCGCGGCAAGGCTCTTGTCGACGTCCTTGGCCATCCGGCTGGCGTCGCCGCAAACGTAGAAGTGCGCTCCGGCTTCGAGCCACCGCCAGATCTCGGCGCCATGCTCACGCATGCGGTCCTGCACGTAGATCTTCTCTGCCTGATCCCGGGAGAACGCGAGGTCCAGGCGGGTCAGGAACCCGTCGGAGTGCATGGCCGTGATTTCGTCCCTGTAGTAGAAATCGGTCTCGGCGTGTTGCTCGCCGAAGAACAGCCAGTTCGGTCCGGTGTGGCCCAAGGCCTGGCGTTCGTGCAGGAATCCGCGGAACGGGGCGATTCCGGTTCCGGGACCGACCATGATCATCGGGGTTTCGGATGTAGACGGCGGGCGGAAGTTGCTGGCCTTCTGGATGTAGATGGACACGTTGTCGTCTTCAACATGGTCCGCCAGGAATGTGGAACAGACCCCGAAACGAGGCGTGCCTTCGCAGCCGTACCTGACAGCCGAAACGGTGAGTTGGACTTCGCGGGGGTCCGTTTTCGGGCTTGAGGAAATCGAATACAGGCGCGGCTGCAGCGGCTTGAGGACCGTGAGCCATTCGTCGGCGGTGGCCCGCACCTTCAATGACTTCAGGACGTCCGCGGGTTGCCGGGCCCAGAGCCACTCAGCAAGTGCCGCCTTGTTTTCTGGCCGCAGCAAGGAGGCCAGTTCCTTGTCGTGAGTGCGGTCCACGACGAAACGAAGGAAGTCAGGAGTGATCTTGGTGATGTCGAGGCGTTCGCGCAGCGCGGTTTCGAGTGCCATGGTGCCGTGTTCGGGAAGGGTCACCGGCGTGCTCCGGTCCAGTCCCGTGCGCTCAAGCCATTCTGCGACAAGGCGGGGGTTGTTCCTGGGCCAGACGCCAAGGGCATCGCCGGCCTCGTAGCTCAGGGAACCTTCGGGGAGGTGGAAGCCGAATTGGCGGACGTCCTTCGACGCTCCGGGGCGGCTGAGGCTTTCGTTGCGGACCAGGAGCGTGGAAAGCGGTGCTTTGCGAGTGAACCCGGAGGGTTCCGCGGAGCCCGGTTCAACAAGGTGCGGGACTTTCGCGGGAGCGGGCGCTGGCGCGGCTACGGTGGCCCTGCCCTCGGAAGGTACTCCGAGTGGCGCCGCTAGCGCCGTGCCGGGCTCGACGTCGGCCGGGGCCTCGGTAGCGAGGGCCACCTGGATCGTTGCGAGCCAGTTTCCGGCCGGTTCTTCGAAATCGGGTTCGCAATCGGTCCGCGGAGCGATCCGTGTTGCTCCTAGCTCGGCGAGCCGGGCGTCGAGTTTGCGGGCATAGCCGCAGAAATCGTCGTAGCTCGAGTCGCCGAAGCCGAGCACCGAGTAGCGGGTTCCGGCAAGCGTCGGCGCGCTTTCGGCGCTGATCGCATCCCAGAACGACGAACCATTGTCCGGGGCTTCGCCGTCGCCCGTGGTGCTGGTGACGATCAGCAGTTCGGCCGTCCCTGCGAGGGTGGCGACGTCCACGTCGTCCATGCAGCGCATCTCAGCTGGCCGCCCGGCGCCGCTGAGTTCTGCCGCGCATTGGGCGGCGAATTCCTCGGCGTTGCCGGTCTGGGAAGCCCATAGGACCAGGACAGGAGGCGCTGCGGGTTCCTGCTCGGTAGACGACGACGGCGGAGCGGCCGGCGCGGGCGCGGGTGCCGGCATCGCCGGGGTGCTGGTAGCCGTGGCGGCTTGGGGGCGTACGACGGCGGGTCCCAAGGTGCTGGGTTCCAAGGCTTCAGGGCCGGGGACGTAGCTGCGGGAGTACATACCCGCGAGCATGCCGTCAACGAACATGCGCGTGGCGGAGTCGAAGGGTGCGTTGGCTGGCAAGGCCGGAGCGCCTCCCGTGAGGCTTGCAGCTCCTGCGTCCAGCGCGGCGAGCATCCCGGACAGGTAGGCATGCCCTGCAGGGGTGAACTGCGGAGCGGGTTGTGCTTGGTGGCCCAGGATCCGTGCGAGCACTTGTCCTTGTGTCACTGCTGCTACCTCCATGGCTGGTGCCGGACCGATCGGTTCGTGGTTCGAAGCTGGCGTCGCCGGTGCCTCGGCTGCCCCTGCTGCGGCGTATTCCACGGCGGGGGCACTTTTGACCTTGCTCAAGGTGACGGCGCACGCCTTGAACTCGGGTTGCTGGGAGATCGGGTCGATCGCGTCGTTGGTGACGGCATTGATGGACAAGTACTCGCCGAAGACGTCGTTCCAGTGGAACGGTGCGAAGCAGTTGCCTGGCCGGACCCGGTCCGTGACGACGGCGGGCAACACTGCCCTGCCGCGCCGAGAAGCGACCTCCACCTGGTCTTTGTCGACGATTCCCAGCCGATCGGCGTCGTCCGGGTGGATTTCGACGAACGGTCCGGGATTGAGCTTGTTGAGCTTGGCGACCTTTCCCGTCTTGGTCATGGTGTGCCACTGGTGCGCGAGCCGGCCCGTGTTGAGCAGGACCGGATAATCGTCGTCGGGCATCTCCGCCGGGGCCATGTGCGGGCGGGCGAAAAACGAGGCCCGGCCGGACGCCGTCGGGAACGCCAACCGCGGGACGGTGCCGTCCTCCCGGACCAGGAGCTTCTGGCTCACCCCGTCGTTGACGTACCGGATCGGGTTCCGATCGCTGCCGTCGGCAGTGGCTGCGGGCCACTGCACCGGGGTTTCACGCAGCCTCGAATAGCTGACGCCGCGCAGGTCGTAACCGGTCTTCGGGTTCCAGAAGTCCTTGATCTCTTCGAACACCTCCTCGGCGTTCGCGTAGCTGAACGCGTCCGCGAAGCCCATTTCGCAGGCAACCCGGGCAATGATCTGCCAGTCCGGCAACGACTGGCCGGGCGCCTGGGTGGCCGGCTGGAACAGCGTCAGGTTGCGTTCCGAGTTGATCATGACGCCTTCGGACTCGGTCCACAACGCTGCCGGAAGCATGACGTCGGCATATTCGTTGGTTTCGGTCTCGCGGAAGGCGTCCTGGGTGATGACAAGCTCCGCCGCTTCGAGGCCGGCCAGGACGGTCTTCCGGTTCGCCACGGTGGCCACCGGGTTGGTGCAAATGATCCAGCAGGCCTTGATCTGTCCCTCCGCCATGCGCTGGAACATGTCGATGGTCCCGGCCCCGGTTTCGGTACGGATGCTTCCGGCCGGGATGCCCCAGGCCTTTTCGACGAACTCCCGGTCCTCCGCGTTGATGGCCGCGCGTTGCCCGGGAAGGCCGGGTCCCATGTATCCCATTTCGCGGCCGCCCATCGCATTCGGCTGGCCGGTCAAGGAGAACGGGCCGCTGCCCGGACGGCAGATCGCGCCGGTAGCCAAGTGCAGGTTCACGATTGCGTTGGTGTTCCACGTCCCGTGCGTGCTTTGGTTCAAGCCCATCGTCCAGCAGCTCATCCATTCCCCGGCCTCGCCGATCCACTGGGCGGCCTGGCGGATGTCTGCTTCGGGGATGCCGGTGATTCCGGCGACTTTCTCTGGGGTGTAATCGGCCAGGAATTCCGGCATGGCTTCAAAGCCCTCGGTGAATTCGGCGATGAAATCCGCGTCGGTGTGCCCGTTCTCCACCAGGAGGTGCATCAGGCCGTTCAAGAGCGCGAGGTCCGTCCCAGGCTTGATCTGCAGGAAAAGGTCGGCCTTGTCCGCGGTGTTGTTCCGGCGCGGGTCCACGACAATCAGCTTCGCCCCGGCTTTGACCCGGTCCATGAGCCGCAGGAACAGGATCGGGTGGCAATCGGCCATATTCGCCCCGGCCACGAAGAAAACGTCGGCCTTGTCGAAATCCTGGTAGGAGCCCGGAGGGCCGTCCGCGCCGAGGGAGAGTTTGTATCCCGAGCCTGCACTGGCCATGCACAATCGGGAATTGGATTCGATCTGGTTGGTTCCGATGAAGCCCTTGGTGAGCTTGTTGGCCAGATACTGCGCCTCGAGCGACATCTGCCCCGAAACATAGAGGGAAATGGCGTCCGGGCCGTGAGTATCAAGGATGGCCCGCAGTTTCCGTGCGGTATCGCTGATCGCGGCATCGACGTCGAGCGCCTTGGGCTCTTCGCCCCGGGCGCCGCGGATGAACGCTGTTTCCATGCGTCCGGGACCGGCGAGCATGTCCGCCGTCGTGGCACCCTTGGTGCAGAGCCGACCGAAGTTGGTGGGGTGTTCCTTGTTCCCTATGGACTTGATCGCACGGGTACGTCCGGTCTTCGGGTCCTTGCCGATCTCCAGGACCAACCCGCAGCCGACACCGCAGTAGCCGCAGAGCGTCTTGACGGTCTTTTCCGACGTACCAGCCAATGCCCCACTCCCATCCCCGTGCGTGCCTCCGCCCCGGAAAGGGCTTGATCCATTGTCAAATCTGGAGAATGCGTTCCGTTTTCCCTGCCATTGCAAGTTTGTAAACACTTTCAAACCGGGGCGTTGGAGCGGGTGTTAGTGGTGGAGGGTCGTGCGGGGTTGGGGTGCGGGTTTCGGCGGGGCGGCGCTCGCCGCCGGTTGAGGCGGTAGGTGATTTCCGCCGTCGGGCTTAAACAGCGCTGGGGTGCGGGAATGGACATGTCCATTCCCGCACCCCAGGAAAGCGCTCCTAGAAGGCGAGTTCTTCCGCGGTGGCTTCCGCTGCCGCGGTGGGAGTCGGGGCGTGTCCGCGGAGCGGGACGTGGCGGATGAACATCGCCAGGACGAACCCGACGGCGGCCACGATTGCGGCCCACAGGAACACGCTCTGGATGCCGTTGGTCACGGCGGTCTTGAACAGGTCCTGGATGGCCTGGGGCAATTGGTGCAGGGCTGCGGGCGTGATCTGTCCGCTCTGGTGGAGTCCGCCGCCGCCACCGTTGCCCATGGTGTCGGTGAGGCGATTGGCGTAGATCGATCCGAGGACCGAGATTCCGAGGGAGCCGCCCATGTTACGGGCGAAGGTGCTGGTACCGGTTGCGGCGCCGATGTCCGTGATCTGCACGCTGTTCTGGGCGATGAGGTTGGTGGTCTGCATCATGCAGCCCATGCCTGCGCCGAGCACGGCCATGTAGACGCCCGACTGCCACGCCGGAGTGTCCAGGCCCATGGTCGAGAAGAGATACAGTCCAACAGCCATGAGCGCGGACCCGATGACCGGGAGCGACTTGTAGTGCCCGGTGCGGGTGATGACGAGGCCGCCGCTCAGCGAAACCACCATTGCGGCGATCATCATCGGCATCAGCAGGAGGCCGCTGTTGGTAGCGGACTGGCCCTGGACGTACTGCTGGAACTGGGGCAGGAAGGTGATGCCGCCGAACATGGCGAACCCGACGATGAAACCGAGAGCATTCGCGAGCGAGAAGTTGCTGCTGTTGAAGAGGCGAAGCGGGATGACCGGTTCGGCGGCTTTGTTTTCGATCACCAGGAAGACGATGAGCCCGACGGCGGCAATCGCGCCGAGTCCGATGATTTCAGGCGAGTTCCAGTCGTACTGGCTTCCGCCCCAGCTGAGCATGAGCACGAGTGCGGTGATCCAGACGGTCAATACTGCGGAGCCCCACCAGTCGATGCGGACCTTCTCCGTCCGGTTCTGCTTAGGCAATTTGAGGGTGAACCAGCACACCACCAAGGAAAGGATGCCGAGGGGCAGGTTGACGTAGAACGCCCAGCGCCAGGACGCGTTGTCCGTGATGAAACCGCCCAGCAGCGGGCCGCCGATCATGGCCAACGGCATGACGGCCATCATGATGCCCTGGTACTTGCCGCGTTCGCGTGGCGGGACCATGAGCCCGATCGCTGCCATGATTCCGACCATCAGGCCGCCTGCGCCGAGGCCTTGGAATGCGCGGAAACCGATGAGCTGCGCCATGTCCTGGCTCATTCCGCAGAGCGCCGATCCGAGGAGGAACACGGCGATCGACGTCATGAAAGTGCGGCGGTGTCCAAAGATGTCGCCGAGCTTGCCCCAAATCGGCGTAGCTACGGTAGACGCGAGGACATATCCAGTGGTGACCCACGCGAGATGGTCCATTCCACCGAGTTCACCGACGATGGTCGGAAGTGCCGGGGCAACGATCATGTTGTCCAGTTGGGCTAGCAGCATGGCAATGATGAGCCCGCTCATGGCGGTCACGATCTGCCGCGGCGATAGCCGGGCGGGCATTGGATCCTGTTCAGCTTTCATGCGTTGGAGTCCTTAGGAAGATGTCTTTGCGGTCCACTTACCGCTCGGTTAGTATGGTACTTACCGGCCGGTTAGTTGGCAAGCCGGCTGAGTATCAAGGAAAGTACGCACATGACACTTTTGAGCGACGCGACTGTTCCGTCGGTGGGCGGGACCCGTGCAAACATCCAGGCGGTCGCCCTGCGCCTCTTTTCCGAGCAGGGTTACGAGTCGACGTCGATGAGGCAGATCGCCGAGGAACTTGGTTTTACCAAGGCCGCGCTCTACTACCACTTCAAAAGCAAGGAAGACATTGTCCGCGCATTGATGGAAACCATGCGCGGGCAAATTGCCGACCTCGTGGTTTGGGCGCGGACTCAGGAGCCCAGCGCGGAATTGCGCCGGGCCGTGATTGAGCAGTGGACCGCGATCGTGCATGCCCAAGGACTGCGCATGTTCCGTTTCCTCGGCTCCAACTACCGGCTTGTCAGGGAACTCAAGTCCGAAGCCGGACAAGAAGAGGGGATGGCCGCCGTCGTCGCGGAGCTTTTCGCCGTCCTCACTCCTCCCGGTGCCAGCGTGGAAGATCAGTTGAGGGTCCGATTCGCCCTGCTGACCATCAACATGCTTGGGATGGCTGCCCGCGATGTCGACGCCGACGAGGAAGACATCCTCGAGGCCGCCGCCCGGATTTCAATGGGCTTGCTCCCTGCCGGATTCTGAGGGCGTGCGTGGCCAACTCGGCGTCCGGCGATTCCGTGGTGGACCGGATAGTGCGGATCATTGAGGCTTTTCCCGAAGGTTCGTCGTCATTGCGGCTTTCGGAACTGGCTGCGACGGCGGGACTGCCGCTCACCAGCACGCATCGGCTGGTCCGCCAACTCGCCGAACACGGGCTCCTGGAACTCGGTGCCGCCGGCAACGTCCGCTTGGGCATGAGGCTCTGGGAGCTCGTCAACCGCAATTCGCCTACTTTGGCGTTGCGCCAGGCCGCGGTTCCGTTCATGGAAGACATCCAGCAGGTGCTGAACCAGAACGTGAACCTTGCCGTCCTGGATGGTTGGGAGGCATTGTTTGTCGAGCGGTTGTCCCGCAGGGGTTCGGTGGCCAACCGCGCCCGCGTGGCCGGCCGCATGCCCGTCCACATTTCCTCGGTCGGGCTTGCGCTTATGGCCAACCAGCCCCGCGAGCGTCAGGCGGAGTACCTCGAACAGTTCAGCGACCCTGCCGGCAGGGTGACGGCCGACGTCGTGCGCCACCTTCTCGCCGAAACCGCCCAGCAGGGCTATGCCCAGCTGGCGGGCGCGGTGGATCCGGACACGTGGGGGATCGCGGTGCCCGTCCGCAACATGAAGCGGCGAACGGTGGCAGCGCTCGGTGTGGTGGTTCCCCTCGCGGAAATGCGCCTGCAGGCGCTGGTGCCGGCCTTGCAGACGGCGGCTCGAGGAATTGGCCGGCGACTCGCCGAATAATTCCGTTGATCGGAATTCGGCTAACGCCTCGCATGGGGCGCGCGTCACACTGGTGTGCATTACCGGACTCCGGAACCGCACTCCAACCGCACTCCGCAACGAAGCGAGGAACCGTGGCACGCAAAGTCATCACCACCCAAGTGGCCATCATGGGCGCCGGTCCGGCCGGCCTCATGCTCTCCCACTTGCTGGCAACATCGGGCATCGAATCGATCGTGATCGAAGTCCGCAGCCACCAGCAGATCGCCGAAACCGTCCGCGCGGGCATCCTTGAGCACGGCTCCGTGAACCTGCTCGTGGACAGCGGCGTTTCGGACCGGGTGCTGCGCGACGGCGACCGCCACGACGGCATCGAGCTGCGCTTCAATGGCGAAAGCCACCGGATCGATTTCAAGGAACTCGTGGGCGAATCCGTGTGGCTTTACCCGCAGACCGACGTTTTCATCGACCTCGCCGCACGACGGAATATCGACGGCGGCGACGTCCGGTACAGCGTCACGGACACCACCATCGACGATCTTGAGGGCAGGCCGACGGTCCGGTTCACCGATGCTGACGGACAGGACTTCGAGATCCAGGCCGACTTCCTGGTGGGCGCCGACGGTTCACGGAGCCACTGCCGCTCGCAGATTCCCGAAGCGAAGCGTAAGCGGCACTTCCACGAATACCCCTTCGCCTGGTTCGGCATCCTCGCCCAAGCCCCGCGGAGCTCCGACGAACTCATCTACGCGAACTCCGCGAACGGCTTTGCCCTCATCTCCCAACGCACCGAAGACGTGCAACGCATGTACTTCCAGTGCGACCCCAAGGAAAACGTGGCCGATTGGGACGACGAACGCATCTGGTCCGAATTCCGCAAACGCATCAACGGCAACGGCTTCGAAATCAAGGAAGGCCCGGTCCTCGAAAAAATGGTCTTGCCGTTCCGAAGCTTCGTCCAAACCCCCATGCGCCACGGTAACCTGTTCCTCGCCGGCGACGCCGCGCACACCGTCCCTCCGACCGGCGCCAAAGGACTCAACCTCGCGCTTCACGACGTCAAGGTGCTCTTCGAAGGCCTCGATTCCTTCTACGGCAACGGATCTTCTTGGTTGCTGGATTCCTACAGCGACCGCGCCCTGGAACGGGTCTGGAAAGCCCAGCATTTTTCCTACTGGATGACTTCGATGCTCCACACCGCGCCGGACGCCGACGATTTCAGCCGCGCCCGACAGATCGGTGAACTCCACTCCGTAGTCTCCTCCCGGCATGCCCGGGCGTACCTGGCGGAGTCGTACACGGGCTGGCCTGGGGAGGGGTAGGGTTTGCTGGCGACGCGGGGTTTGGCCGGCGACCCGCGCATAAATCTCGCAATTGCCTATATATGCACGGTACTTGGGTTGCCCGCCGTGGGGACCTATGCGAGCCTGGAACCGCCAGGGTGCCGGTGCCGGATGCCCCAACTGGCTTCCCAAACGTCCCCGGGTTCGAGCCAACGAAGCCCTTCACCGCTGTTGAAAGCGTCCGCGGGTGCTGTCATCGGTTCGACGGCGACGGCGGTAACCATGCCGCCGGTGGTGGCGAACTCGGTAGTGGTGAAGGCCTGGATGTACCCGAAGGAGGCGTCCATGAACATCTGGACCTGGCTTCCGTCCGGTGCTTCGAGGTAGTGCACGGAGCGTCCGTCGGCTTCGCGGCGGACGCCACTCCACGCGTCGTCGAGGTCCACACGACCCACCAACTGGCCAGTGCGGAAGTCGTTTTTCGTGCCTTCCACGTCCGTGGTGATGCCGCTCGGGTTGAGGCGTTCGTCCACCTCGATATGGGTATCAGCGTTGATGTACAGCGTGAGCTCTTCTGTCGGCACCGTACCGAGCCGGAGGAACGGGTGCGCACCAATCGCAACCGGCGCCGCATGACTTCCGGTGTTTTCAATCCGATGGGTAACGAGCAGACCGTCCTCGACGAGTTGGTAGCGGACCGACGTCGCGAGTTCGAAGGGGTACCCCGCCTGGGGCGAGATCCCGACGGCGAGGGTGATGCTGTCCGTGGTGCGCGCTGAGACGCGGTAGGGGGCACGTGTCAGCAAGCCATGGAGGGCGTTACCCAGCTCGGGTTCAGTGATCTCCAACTGCTGGACGACGCCGTCGTATGTCCATGCGCCGCCTGCCACTCGATTGGGCCACGGAACCAATACCCACCCCGAGCACCAAGGCGGTTGGGCATCGGTGGGGTAGTCCTGGATGAGTTCGATGCCGTCCACTTGCAGTTCGCGCAGGCTCGCGGCGACCTCAGTGACTACGACCCGCTGGCTTCGGCCGCCAAGGGTGGCCCTGAGTTCGTGATGCTCGCCCATGGGCGATGTAATGCCGGCGCCTACCGGGGACGATGAAGCGGCTGCTGACACTTCGTCGCCTGACGGCGCTGGGGAGGGCGGCGCGGTGTTAGTCGGGGAGGACGGCATGGACAAAGTCGACCTTATTCAAGGGAAGAGCGGACAAGGTGCCGGCAGGGTCAGCGAGGAACTGCGTGAAGGCGAGTTCGGCGGCGCCGATCATCATCAGATCCGAACCGAGGGCGGCGCGGTGGATCTTGACTTCGCCGGACGGGCCGTCCATCGCTTGGGACTCGATGAATGCTTCGAGCGTGCCCGGAGATAAAGAGTGCAGGACGCCAAGAAATCCGCCCAGAACGATCGACTCGGGGTTGAAGGTGTTCACCACATTGCGGAGCGCGATGCCAAGATACTCGAGCTGGCGGTTCACTTCCGCGGCAACGGCTTCGCTCAGGTTCCCACTGAGGGCCGCCTCAAGTTGGCTGGCATCTCCTCCACTGAGCCCGGCTAGTTCAAAGAGGGATGATTGCGAGACTTCGGTTTCGAGGCAGCCGGTGGCGCCGCAATGGCACGGTTTGCCGGACGTGCGTACGAAAGTGTGCCCAAGCTCCCCGGCGTAGCCTGATGCGCCTCGAAGCAACGCGCCACCAGCAATGATTCCACTGCCGATACCGCTGGCCCCGCCGTTGAGGTAGATCAAATTGCGCTGGCCGGCGCCCGCGCCGAAAAGGAGTTCGCCCTCGGCGCCGAGGGAGGCGTCGTTTGCAGCGTGGCAAGGATAGCCGGTGGCCTCGCTGAGCATGCTTGCCACCGGTTCGTTCAGCCAACCCAGATGCGGAGCGTGCCGCACCACCCCGTCCTCAAGGTTGACTAGTCCGGGTACGGCGATGCCCACCCCGGTGATCCTGTAGGCCGTATCGAGCTCGGACCGCATCCCCGCAATGACTGCTGCAGCGATGTTCACAGCTTCCTTGGCCGTGGGGATCCTCTCGGTTTCGAAGCGGATCTTCTTCTGGACTTTTCCGCCGAGCCCGACCAAACCGATAGTTACAGCGTCGATCTCCGGGTTCACCGCCAAAGCCGCGATGGACGGCCGAGGATGGACGATGGGGCTCGGCCTTCCCACTTGGGCCTCCCCGGAGGGTGCTGCCTCATAAACCACTTCGAGATCCACCAGCTGCCCGATCAGCGTGCCTACCGTGGAACGGTTCAGCCCGGTCTGTTTAGTGAGTTGCGCTCGGCTGAGCAGGCCATTGTGATGGATCAATGAAGTGAGCAGGGCCAAGTTGTTGCGGCGTGACGGGTCCGGCTCGCTGGCTAGGGCGGGACTGCGGGTTGGGGAGGGCATCATCGCGACAATATCAGCTCCCGAACACCGTGCGGTCGAGGAAGTCGTTACGGAACTTTCCGGACGGGTCGAGGCGGTTTGCCAAAGCGATGAAGTCGGCGAAGCGCGGATACAAGGGAGCGATTGCGGCAGCGTCCGCGTTGAAGAGTTTGCCCCAGTGCGGCCTTGTTGCGAAGGGCGCCAGCTCTGATTCGATCAGCGGCAGGATGGCCTCGACGGCCGGCTGATCCTGGCGCCACGTGAAGTGAAGTCCAATGCCGTCGCGGCCGTAGTTGGCACTCAACCAGAGGTCGTCAGCTGCCACCGTGCGGATCTCGCCGACGAGGAGCAGGGGAGTGACGACGTCGGAGAGCCTCCGCATGGTTCGCAGGGCCTCGACCGCGTGCTCGCGGGGAACCAGATATTCGCTTTGCAGTTCTTCGCCCTGGCTCGGAGTGAATTCCATCCGGAAATGGGCGAGCCGATCGGACCATTGGCCGGGAACACCAAGCTGCTGCGTGCAGTTACTGCCCGATACGCCCGGAAGAGGGTGGCGGGCTTCGGTGGCGGGGGTGCCGCCGAAGAACACGTCCGGAACCGAATCGCTGCTGCGCCGTTTCAGCCATGCCTGACCGATGGTTTCGCCGCTCCAATCAGTGAAAAGGCTGACGCTGTAAGCGGAGGACGTGACGTTGTCGAAGTCGTCGAGTACACGCTCCCAACTGAGGTTTTCGAAGACATTCTGGGCGACGTCAAAGCTCGGCTGAATGTCCAAAGTCAGTTCGGTGACGATGCCGAGTGCACCCAGTCCCACAACCATGCCGGCGAAGTCTTCGTCCCCGCGGCGTGCGGTGAGGAGATTGCCGTCCGCCGTCACCATTCGGAGGCCAGCGACAGCCGCGGCCAGGTTGGCGTTGGCGTCCCCGGACCCGTGGGTTGCGGTAGCGACGGCGCCGGCGATGGAAATGTGCGGCAGCGAGGCCAAGTTGTGGAGGGCAAAACCTTGGCGCTGAAGTTCCGCCGCGAGCGTCCCGTAACGGGTGCCGCCGCTCACCGTAACTGTCATGTTGGCAGCGTCTATCCGGATGTCCGGCTCCAGACGGTCAAGCACCGTGAGAGTGCCCGCCGAATCCGCAATGGAATTGAATGAATGCCGGGATCCGAGCGCGCGAACTCGTTGCGCGTCGGCCACGAGTGACTGGAGTTCGGCCACGCTCTCCGGATGGACAATCCGAGGTGCCAGGTAGCTGTAGTTTCCTGCCCAGTTGCGTTCCGCCACCAGCTGATCAGTCACGGTTGATTCCTTCGTTCCGAGGACCTGCGTCCCTATTTGATGTCCTCAACAACATAACAGGGTCGGTCCGCGTGCGCCAGGGTTTTTCGGTGATTTTTGATCCTGAAGATTCCGGGACGAAGTGGTTGACATTCGCAGAATACATAATATGTTTGGTAGCGAAACAATTCGTTTTTCGCTAACCCGCTCGTCAATCCACCGACCCGCGGCACCCGACACAACCACCCGGAGCATTCAATGGCGATTCAGCCCACTCGCGAAGACAAGTTCTCATTCGGCCTATGGACAGTTGGGTGGGAGGCCCAGGACCAGTTCGGTTCGGCCACCCGCCCGCCTCTCGACACTGTGGAAGCGGTGAACAGGCTCAGCGACCTCGGTGCCTACGGCATCACCTTCCACGACAATGACCTCTTCCCTTTCGGATGCTCGGCCGCCGACCGCCAGCGTGAGATCGACCGACTGAAGGGTGCCTTGAAGGCGACCGGAATGGTGGTTCCCATGGTTACCACTAATCTGTTCAGCCACCCGGTCTTCAAAGATGGGGGCTTTACGAGCAATGACCGCGGCGTCCGTCGCTTTGCCCTGCGCAAGGTGCTCGACAATATCGACCTCGCGGCGGAACTCGGCGCCGAAACTTTCGTCATGTGGGGTGGCCGCGAAGGCAGTGAATACGACGCAGCAAAGGACATCCGAGGAGCGCTGGAACGCTACCGCGAGGCCGTGAACCTCCTTGGCGACTATGTGACTGACAAGGGCTACAACATCCGTTTCGCCATCGAGCCGAAGCCGAATGAACCCCGCGGTGACATCCTCCTTCCCACCCTCGGCCACGCCCTTGCATTCATCGAAACCTTGGAACGCCCGGAACTCGTGGGCATCAACCCCGAAACGGGACACGAGCAGATGGCCGGCCTTAACTTCACCCACGGAATCGCCCAAGCCCTCTACCAAGGCAAGCTCTTCCACATCGACTTGAACGGCCAGCGAAGCATCAAGTTCGACCAAGACCTTGTGTTCGGCCATGGCGACCTGCAGAATGCGTTCTCCTTGGTCGATCTGCTCGAAAACGGCGGCCCTGACGGTGGCCCGTCTTACCAGGGCCCGCGGCACTTCGACTACAAGCCCAGCCGGACCGAGGACATCAACGGTGTGTGGGACTCCGCTGCGGCGAACATGCAGACCTACCTCCTCCTCAAGGAGCGCTCGAAGGCGTTCCGTGCCGATCCTGAGGTCCAGGCCGCACTTGAGGCTTCGCGCGTCTCGGAAATCAACGAACCCACGCTGAACCCGGGCGAGGGCTACGAGCAGCTGCGGGCCGACAAGTCCTCCTACGAAGACTTCGACGCCGATGCCTACTTCGGTGGCAAAGGCTTCGGATTCGTGAAGCTCCAGCAGCTTTTCATCGAACACCTTCTCGGAGCACGCTGATCTCATGACATTGGTTGCCGGGGTTGATTCCTCTACTCAAAGCTGCAAGGTAGTAGTCCTGGATGCGGAAAACGGTGCGCTGATCCGCGAAGGCCGGGCGAGCCACCCGGACGGTACCGAAGTGCATCCGGAAGAGTGGTGGCGGGCGCTTTCTGAAGCGTTCGACGACGCCGGCGGACTGTCTGATGTCAGTGCACTGTCCGTCGGGGGCCAGCAGCACGGAATGGTGCTGCTGGACCGCGACGGGAACGTGATCCGGCCGGCCCTGCTGTGGAATGACACGCGATCTGCGGGCGCGGCCAACGACCTCATCTCTGAAGTGGGCGCCGAGGACTTATCTCGAAGGACCGGGCTACTTCCGGTTGCGTCCTTCACCATCACCAAAGTCCGGTGGGTACGGGATACCGAACCCGAAAGCGTGGCAAAGGTCGCCGCCGTCGCCTTGCCCCACGACTGGCTAACCTGGCGGCTGCGTGGCTACGGTCCAGCTGGTGTGAGTCCGCTCGGGCCTAACCTCGACGCCCTGACCACGGACCGGTCAGATGCGAGCGGTACCGGATACTGGAGCCCCCTGACCGGCGGCTACGACCTCGACCTCTTCAAACTGGCGTTCGGCCAAGACGCCCGGGAAGCCTCGGGCGGTTCACTCGACGGAGGATCGCCTCAGCCGGGGTCGACGACGGAGCCCGCTGAAGGCATCGTCATCCTGCCACGAGTGCTCGGTCCTGGCGATACCGCAGGCCGCATTCACCCTGACTGCTTCGGACCTTCCGGAACTGGAAGCGGCGACGGCAACGGAATCCTGCTGGGCGTCGGCGCGGGCGACAACGCCGCCGCGGCACTGGGCCTCGGTGCCAAAGCCGGCGACGTCGTTGTTTCCGTGGGAACAAGCGGTACGGTGTTCGCCGTTGACTCTGTTCCAGCACATGATGCGAGCGGGACCGTGGCTGGCTTCGCGGACGCCAGCGGCGAGTACCTCCCGATCACGGTGACGCTGAACGCGGCACGCGTGCTGAGCTCCATTGCCGGAGTGCTCGGCGTGGATTTCGACGAACTCTCCAAGCTCGCCCTCGAGGCCGAACCGAGTGCGGGCGGTGTAGTGCTCGTGCCGTATTTCGAGGGGGAGAGGACTCCTAACCTGCCCCATGTGAAGGCGAGTTTCCACGGCCTCAGCATCGCCTCCACTACCCGGCCGAACATCGCGAGGGCGGCGATTGAAGGAATGCTGTGCGGGCTCGCTGGCGGGTTCGACGCGCTGTGTTCCCAGGGACTGCGCGCCGAACGGCTGCTGCTGATCGGCGGTGCAGTCCAGAATCCTGCGGTGCAACGGATCGCGGCGCAGGTCTTTGAGCTCCCCGTCGTGGTGCCGAGTCCGGGTGAATACGTTGCCCGAGGCGCAGCCGTCCAAGCCGCGTGGGCGCTCGCAGGATCGCGGCCAGACTGGCCCGTGGCGTTGGATGCCGCACCGGAGCCGGACTTCAAGGGCCACATCATTGAGAACTATGCAAAGGCCGCCGCGCTGGTGAGCGCGGGATTTGTAGGGTCGTGAGTAAGTTGGTGGGCGCGGGATTTGTCGGGTGGTGAGCAAATTCGTGAGCCGGGGGGTACCGGCTGGTTGGCAGAGGTCTCCGCTGAGCAGCCACGCGCCTGAGCCAGCCACGCCCCCAACAGACACGCGCCCTAACCAACCCGCCCCAACCAACCCGCGCCTTAACCAATCAGGGGGAATCCCGCGAGGAGCTGCTGGAGATGCATGACTTGGCGCGGTATGTACTCCGCGATCGTGAGGCCGACGACGTCGGCCTCTGAGTTGATGTCGGAGACGACTCGGCGCGCCTGGGCGCTCGTGAGGCCACCTAGGTCAGCGCCGAGTCCGAGCTGGATTTCGTTCGCGTCAATGGTGTCCACATCGAAATGGATGGCAACGCGCGAAGCCTCCGTACTACGCAGCCACTCGAGGAGGGACGTGCTCTCGGGCCGGAGTTGCTCGGGCGGGAACACAGTGATTCCCCATTCCTTGGCTAGCGCAGGCAGGGAATCATCGGTCCAGTCGTGCATTCCCACCAAGGCCATCCTGCTTGCCGGGATGGTCGCGGGGAGCCGGTCGAGGATTTCCTGGTCGCCGTGCCCGGTGAGCGCGGACACCACCATCGCGTGGTACCCCGGGTAAGAGCTCTCTCCTGTGCCCATGTCCGGGTGGGAATCGATCCAGAGGATGGCTATATCGGTTCCATACTTGTCGATCAGTGCGGAGAACGGCGCCATGCTGACCCCGCAGTCACCGCCCAGGGTGGTGATCCGCTCAGGGGAATGGTCACGAATGATCGCAAGAGCGGCATCAAGCTGATCGAGAACCGCGGCCTTCGCTTCGATCCCATCCCGTTCCTCAAGGCCGGAGTTGTCCAGGTCGACGGGCACCACGGCAGTCGGCCCGTCATGTTCCGGCAGTACCGCCTCCAAGACCTTCGTGCCTACCGTGTAACCCCTGCGCGCAACATCGAAGGGAAACTCCGGCGCGAGGTCCCGAACGCTCGAAGTTCCCGCGCCCTGCCACTCCGGCCACACAAGGCGAAGGTGTGTAGCTGGTGAGGAATCACTCTGCATGGTTTGTCTCCTTCAGGGCCCGCCAGCCCCTGAAGGAGCCGCCAGGAAGCGCCACAATCGCCATCAGCATAGAAGAAAAGCGGCGGCGCATTCACGCGCCGCCGCTTCAGGTCGACCGCCGCCTCAGGCAGCAGGCTTCCAGCAAGCCTTACCGGCTCACCCCAGAGCCGAACCAGCCCCACCGGCCGGACCCCCACCAACAGAAACCCCGCCCGCCAGGGCCACCAGCGGGACAGGCTCAGGCCGTGCCACGGTGCTGGCGATGGCGATGGTCGAGCCACTGTGCGCTGATGCGAGCACGGATTCCATGACCTCGAGCGCGTGGTAGGCCAATTGACCGCCCGCCCGAGGCTCGCTCCCGGCGGCAGTCGAGGCGAGGTCGGCGATGCCGTAGCCGCGTCCGGAGTCGAGGTACCCGGCCGAGACCGGCAGGGTCTCCCAGGCGTCGGAGCCGAGCGCGAAGAGCTGCACGTCGCCGTCGAAATGGTTGGGATCGGGTACTGCGAGGCTGCCGTGGGATCCGTGGACCTCGATATTCGCCGACTTCGACTTGACCGCGTCGAAGCTCATGAACAGGGTCGACAAAGCACCGGAGGCATGGACGAGGACGCCGGTGACGTGTGAATCGATGTCCACCGGGATTTCCTCGCCTTCGCGCGGGCCCGAACCGATGACGCGTGTCGGGCGGGTGTGGCTTGCCGCGCCAACAACCGATACCACCGGCCCAAGCAGGGTGACGAGGGCGCTGACGTAGTACGGGCCCATGTCCAGCAGGGGTCCGCCGCCGGGCTGGTAGTAGAAGTCGGGGTTCGGGTGCCAGCGTTCGTGCCCCGGGGTGACCATGGTGGCGGTGGCGGAGATCGGCGCACCGATGAGGCCGTCGTCGATCGCTTTGCGGGCCGTCTGGATCCCGGTGCCGAGCACGGTGTCCGGGGCGCAGCCGACCATCACGCCGGCTTCCCGGGCGGCATCGAGCACCAGCCGCGCTTCGGCAGTAGTGGCGGCCAAGGGCTTTTCGCCGTACACGTGCTTTCCGGCGCCGATCGCTTGCAGGGCAATCGGTCCGTGCGCGGCAGGGATGGTGAGGTTCAGGACGAGTTCGACGTCGTCCGCCGCCAGGAGTTCGTCCACGGACAGGGCGCGAACGCCGTCGTAGGATTCCGCCACGGCTTGCGCCCGTGCAAAGTCGAGATCGGCAACGGCGACCAAATCAATCGCGTCCAGGCGGCGGAAGCTCGCCAGGTACTGGGCGATGATGGCGCCACAGCCGATAATGCCTACTTTCAGCGGCTCGCCCATAGGAGGCCCCTTTCGATGATGGTGCGGACGTTGGCGTCCTGGAGGATTTCGACCCGGTGGCCTGGAGTGCACACGAAGATTCGGCCCGAACCCCATTGCCGGGTCCAGATGGCCGGGGAGGTCACTTCGCGGTGCCACGGATCCCATTCGCGGACCTTCTGCGTTGTGGTGGCCAGGACATCGATGTAGTCATCGGCCAGGACCCAGTACTGTTCGGTGACGAGTTCGAAATCGCTGATCCCTGCGGTGATCGGATGCGAGGCAGCCGCGGGGAGCATGTTCACCGTATAGGGGACGTAATTGTCGGACTGCTCGCCGGTCCGCTCGTCCGGGTGCTTGCCGGGATGGCAGGCGAACTGGCCGCCGATGAGGTGGAGGTAGTCGGAGGTGTTGCGGTAGGAATCCGCGATTCCGCCGTGCCAGCCGGCCAAGCCCGTTCCGTTCTCGACGGCGGTGCGCAGCCCCTCGAACTCGTCCTTCTCGATGGTGGACATCGTCATGCATTGCATGACCAGGTCCACCGAAGCCATATATTCCGTATCGGCATATATCTTGGGTGATTCTTCCACCCTGACCTCGTACCCATTCCCTCGGAGGTATGGAATGAACAGTTCGGTGGCCTCGATCGGCTGATGGCCGTCCCAGCCGCCCCGAACCACGAGGGCGGTCTTCTTCTCAGTCATGCTTCCTCAATTTCAGTTGACTTTGGTCCAGCGGGATTCTTCGCTGGCGCTGGTTTCGACGGCGCTCAGGACGCGCTGGACTTGCAAGGCGTCGGCGAACGACGGCGAGGGCTGCTCGCCTGCGCCGATCGCGGTGACGAGGTCCACGACTTGGTGGGTGAAACCGTGTTCGTAGCCCAGGCCGTGGCCGGTGGGCCACCAGTTGCCGACGTAGGGGTGTTCGGGTTCGGTGACGAAGATCCGCCTGAACCCGGCGTCCGGGGATTCGGCGGCGTCGTAGAAGGACAGCACGTTCATGTCTTCGAAGTCGAAGGCGAGCGAGCCGAGGGAGCCGTTGACTTCCAGTCGCATCGCGTTCTTGCGTCCCAGCGCATACCGGGTGGATTCGAAAACCCCGACGGCGCCGGGCGAGGTGCCGTCGCCGTCGAACCCGTCGGGAGAAAACCGTACGCTGAAGATCGCGGCGTCATCAACGGTGACCGTCCCGCGGGGCGCGTCGGCGTCCGTGTCGCCGTGCCCGCCGAGGCCTACGAGGTTCCCGGCCAGGGGGCGTTCGTGGACGAAGGTTTCCAGCACGGCGGAGACGCCGGTGATGTTCTGCCCGGTGACCCATTGGGCGGCGTCGATCGAGTGGGCGCCGATGTCGCCAAGGGTCCCGGAACCGGACTTGGATTTGTCTAGGCGCCACGTCATGGGCGCGTTCTCGTCGCTGAGCCAGTCCTGCAGGTACTGGGCGCGCACGTGCCTGATCTGCCCGAGCCGGCCTTCGGCGACCATGCGCCGGGCCAGTGCCAGCGCTGGAGTGCGGCGGTAGGAGAACCCGCACATCGAAAACACTCCGCGCGCGGCGGCATCACGGGCAACTTCGGTCATGCGTTCGGCTTCTGCCACTGAGTTCGCCAAGGGTTTTTCGCACAAGACGTGCTTGCCCGCCTCCAAGGCTGCGATCGCGATCTCCGCATGCGTATCCCCGGGAGTACAGATATCGATCAGGTCGATATCGTCGCGCTCGATCAGGCGCCGCCAGTCCGTCTCCACGGAGTCCCAGCCGAGCTTGGCAGCGGCGGCCCGGACGCCGTCGTCGTTCCTTCCACACAGCGCGGTGAGCCGCGGGTCCAAAGGCAAATCGAAAAACCGGGGCGCGGTCCGCCAGGCGTGCGAATGCGCCGCACCCATGAACGCGTAGCCGACCATGCCCACACGCAAAGGTTTGGGGGTAGCCATAGGGAGTCCCTTCTACTTGCTGAAGCCGGCGGTCAGGCCGCTGATCAGTTGGCGCCGGGCCACCACGTAGATGACCAGCAGGGGCAAAGTGGCGAGTACCACCGAAGCCAGGACGGCGGGGATGTTGACGCTGAACTCGCCCTGGAATGTCCACAAGGACAACGGCAGGACGCGGGTGGACGGGCTTTGCGTCAGGATCAGCGGGAAGAGGAAGCCGTTCCAGACGCCGAGCGCGTTGTAGATGCCGACAGTTACGACGGCGGGACGCGTCATGGGCAGCGCGAGTCGCCACATCATCGCCCAGTCCGAGCAGCCGTCCAGCCGCATTGACTCGAACAGTTCGTTGGGAACGTCGCGCATGAAATTGCTCAGGATGAGCACCGAGATGGGAATGGCGAACGCGATGGACGGCAGGATGAGGGCGAGCAAGGTGTCGTAGAGGTGGGCTTTGGTGATCATCCAGTAGATGGGGATGATCGTTGCGTGCAACGGGATAGCCAGGCCCAGGAGGAAGAGCTTGTTGGTCCAGCCCAGGAAGCGGGACTTGCCCCGGACAATCGCATAAGCGGCCATGAACGAGACCAGGAGCGCCGGAACCACGCTGCCCACAGTGACGAGCAGGCTGTTCACGAAATACATGGCGAAGTCGTTCTCGAGCACCAGTTTGTAGTTGTCGAGGGTTGGCTCGGCGGGCGGCAGCATCGGGTTCGAGGTAAAGAAGCCGGCCTGGTTCTTGAGGCTCGTGACCACCACGTAGTAGATGGGAACGATGATGACTGCGAGCCACAGCCAACCGCCCAGGCCTCCCAAGAAGTTGGGACGTGCACGTCCGCGGCCGCGACCCTGTTTGGACGGCTTACTGCTGGGTGCCACGCGGGTTGCCGGCGGCACCGGGATCTGGGTTGTGGAGGCCATCAGGCACCTTCCAATTGGCTTGCGTTGCGGTTCTTTCCACCGAGCCTTTGCAGGATCAGGGCCAAGGCGAGGCCGATCACCACGAGGATGACGCCCAAAGCGCTGGCGGCTCCCATGTCGTTGGCCTTGAATCCCGTGAGGTACATGTGCAGCGGTAGCAGTCGCGTTGAGTAGCCGGGGCCGCCGCCGGTGAGGACGAAGACAAGGTCGAAGTAGGCCAGCGAACCGACCACCATGAGCGTGGACGACGTGATGATCGTGTATTTCAGCTGGGGCAAAGTGATGGCGAAGAACTGCTGGACGCGGCCGGCGCCGTCGATCTGGGCGGCTTCGTAGAGCGAGGCCGGAATCTGCCGGACGCCGCCTTGGTAGATGAGCGTGTGGAACGGGACGAACTGCCAAGCGATGACAAAGACCACCACAAACAGCACCAGGTCCGAGTTCCCGAGCCAGTCCTGGGCCAGGAACGGGATCCCGAGCCCGGGCCCAAGGCCGAAGTTCGGATCAAGCAGGGCCTTGTAGGCGATCGCGACGGCGGCCGAGGACAGCAGCAGCGGAACGAAGTAGAGCACTGCGAGGACTGCCCGGTACTTCTGGGAAGCGGAAGTGAAAACGCCGAGCAGGAGGCTGATGGGTGCTTGGACGATGAACGAGAAGAACATGATTTTGGCTGTGACCCACAGGGCGTTGCCGGTGACCGGATCAGTCAGGACCGTGGTCCAGCTGGAGAAGCCATCCAGCTTGATTTCCCCCAGCCCGTCCCATTTCGTGAAGCTGAGGAAAAAGACGCCCGCCAGCGGAATGATGGCGAACAAAAGGAAGAAGAACAGGGCCGGGGCGGCCAGCCATCCGGACGGGCCCCTTTCGAGGACCCGTCGGGAAGAAGCGGAAGAGACAGACACGGGCTACTTTCCGATCGTCGCGTTCATCGTGGAGACGAACTGATCCGGGCTGATCTTCTTCAGGAAGATCTGGTCGAGGTTCGCGAGCATCGCGTCACCTTGCGCCGGGCTGAGGGCCTGGTCCCAGGAGAGGGTGAACGTTGGCGCGTTCTTGGCCATGCCGTAGAGGTAGCTCAGGAAGTCCTTGTCCGGCGATGCCGCGAGCTTGCTTTCGATGCCGGTGGTGACGGGGACCGCTCCGGAATCGATCAAGGCCTGCGTATCCGCGTCCGTGAACATTCCGCTCTTCACGTAGTCCAGGGCGGCCTTCTTTTGGCTATCGGTGGCCTTGGACGAGATCGACCAGAAGTTGGACGGATTGCCCACAATGTTGGCGGGATCGCCCTTGCCGCCGCTGACGCTCGGGAACGCGGTGAAGCCGAGCTTGCCGTTCTTGACGAAGTCCGCGGCGTCCGTCTTCATGCTTTGGTAGATCCACCCGCCTTGCAGGATCATGGCTGCCTTGCCGGTGTAGAGGAGGGCTTGGTCGGCGTTGCTGTCGGCCGCGATCGAGGAGAAGCCGTTCACGAATCCGCCGGCGTCAACGAGGTCCTGGATCTTGGTGAGGGCTTCCTTCACGGCAGGATCGGACCAGGCATTTGGCTTGTTGGCGGCTATGTTGGCGAAGACTTCGGGTCCGCCGATCCGTTCCACGAGGTATTCGAGCCACATGAGGTCGGGCCATTTGGACTGGCCGCCCAGCGAGAACGGAGCGATCCCGGCAGCCTTGAACTTCGGCACGAGGGCCATCAAGTCGTCCCAGGTCTTGGGGGCTTGGGCGCCGATCTTGTCGAAAACGTCCTTGTTGAAGTAGAGCACCACTGGCTGCACGTTGTTGTTGGGAAGGGCGTAGGTCTTGCCGTCGATGACGCCGTTCTTCAGCACCGACGGCAGGTACCGGCTCTTGACGTCGGGGTTGGACGCGATGAAGTCGGACAGATCGGCCACCTGGCCGGCGTCGACATATGACTTCAGCACTCCGCCGCCCCAACCGTAGATGAAGGTGGGACCCTGTCCGGCCCCGACGGCGGTACGCACCTTCGTCTTGTAGGCGTCGTTCGCGAAGAAGTCGAGTTTGATGGACTCGTCCGGGTGCGCCTTGTTCCAGGCGTCAATGGACTTTTGGAGCACCGGCTGGTTGCCGCCCGTGAGCCCCCACATGGTTGCGGAGTCAGAGCTCGCGGACGCACTCGACGGTCCGCCGGATCCACAGGCGGCGAGGGAGATCGACATTGCCGCGGCGGTGACGGCCATCGCTGCTGAACGCAACGTGAGTTTTACCATTTGCTTTCCATTCGTCCTTCGGGCTCGACGCTGGTTGCCCGGGTTGTTGGTGCGGGAGCGCTTCTGGGGAGGTGGCGCTGCCGCTGGTACTGTTTCTGGAAACGTTCGAAATATTTCGACAGTATTTTCGAATCGGTGAAGTAAATTTAGCTGTGGTGCGCGTCACCGTCAAGCGTCTTTTGGCGAAGTATTTGGCGGACCTGCCGAAAAGCAGTTGACTTCAACACTGCCCAAACCGACACTGGAGTGTGCGAAATATTTCGAAAGACTCGAGGTGATGTGTGGCTAGCAATGAGCGCCCCGCCAAGTTGACGCTGGCCGCCATCGCCCGGGAAGCCGGAGTTTCAGCGCCCACCGTCTCGAAAGTGGTCAATGGGCGCGAGGACGTGGCCGCGGATACGCGGGCCAAAGTCCTCACCGCCTTGGAGCGCACGGGATACAAGTCGCCCCTGCAGCGGAAAAACACCGTCTGGCGCCGGCCCGTCGTCGAGGTGGTGATCGACACCCTGAACTCGGCTTACGGGGTGGAAGTCCTCAACGGCGTGCTTGAGCACGCGGCCGCGTCCGACGTCGAGGTCCTCCTTAACGTCACCGGCCAGCAGCGCGGTTCGCACCTCAGCCCGGAGCAGCGGGCGCAGCGGATGGTCGACGAGGGGCGCAGTGGCATGATCGTTGTGACCTCGGCCTTCAGCGCCGCCGAATTGGAGCCGTTCCACCGCCGGCAGATACCCATCGTGGTCATCGATCCACTCAACCCGCCGCAAGGAGAAGTGGTGAGCGTCGGGGCAAGCAACTGGGCCGGTGGCAAAGCCGCGACGGCGCATCTCCTCGGCCTGGGGCACCGCAGGATCGCATTCCTTGGCGGTCCCGAAGCCGCGGAATGCAACCAGGCCCGCCTCCATGGCTACATGGCCGCGCTCATGGCAGACGGCGTCGCCGTTGAGGAAAGCTACATCTTCTCGGGTCCCTTCCGCCCCGACAACGGAGTGGCCGGAATGAAGTCCATCCTCCAGCTCGAACCGAGACCCACTGCGATCTTTGCCGCGAGCGACAGCATTGCCCTGGGCATCCTCGCCGAAGCCCGCCGGCAAAAAATCCGCATCCCCGAGGACATGAGCGTGGTGGGCTTCGACGGAACATACCAGGCCGAGGAATCCGTCCCGCCGCTGACGTCGGTGTCCCAGCCCCTGCAAGAAATGGGGCGTGCTGCCCTGCGCTTCGTGATGCGCCAATTGCGCGGAGACACCTTGGACTCACACCGCGTGGAACTCGCAACCCACCTGGTGGTCCGCGAATCCACGGCCCCGCCGGCAGGCTAAGGCGCCTGAGCCGAGCGTGCTAGTCTAGCCCGCCTCAGCGGCTCTCGAGGAGGGCGCTCAGTTTGTCCTGCGGCTGATCCATCGGCGCGGCCTGGACTGGAAGGGCGAGCGTGATCCTGGTGACCACGTTTTTCGAAACCGATTCGAGGACGTATTCCGTGCTCGAGGACAGCTGGTTACGGGCATACCAGGCCCGCTCGCCCGCGCCGTCCACCGGGTTGGGGGACATCATCAGCCGGGGCAGCCCGACCTTCGCGAGGGAATCGGCGTCCGGAAAGACATCGGTGGAGACCGTCAGTGCGTTGCCCGGATCCGCATCCTGTCCTTGCGGTACGGGCACCAAGCTGAAGGTGCAGGTCGTTTCCTTCATGCCTTGGTTTTCGGTTGCGGACGCCGTTCCGGTCTGGACCTGAGCCGCCACGTCGCCGAGTTTCTGCCGGATGGCCTCCAACGTCGGCGAGGCGCACGCCTGGCTTCCGGGGGACTCGAGGGTCCTGCCGTCCATCGCCGTCGTGCCCGGGGTTGCCGTCACGTCGGTGCGGGGGGACGCGGGGGCGGCGGCCGTCGTCGTAGTGGAAGCGCCCGACGTCGGGCCGCCCTGGCAGGCGGTCAGCAGCACCGCCGCGACTGCGAGCGACAACGTGACACCCGCGCAGCGGTTACCAGAAGATGTCATAGCCCACTCCCATCACGATCCGGTCGCCCGCTTGCGCGGTTCGCATGAATTGCAACAGGTCCGGGTCGTTGAACGCCAGGCAGCCCCATGTCGGTTTGTTGTTTCCGTGCAGGAAGATCGCAAAACCGGCGTTCATGACGATCGGCGAATCCGGCGGCCGGTTGTAGTTGATCACGACGCCTTGCCGGTAGTCATGCGTGGGTCGGGTAGCGAAGTACCACATGTTCTCGTCGGGGAAGATGTCCGAGCTCGACTCGAAATACTGGTTGTAGTTGGCGTTCAGCCTGCCGCCCCACCGCGAGAACGGGTTCAGGGTCCGGTAGGACAAAGCGGTTCCGGGGTTGCCCAGGCCGAACGCCTCGGTCACCGTGAAGGAACCGGTGGGGGAGAACGCCTGCCACGTGGGACCAGTGGCCACGCCCGGTCCGGCAAACCCCGATTCTCCGGCTGAGCCTATTGCTCCCCATTCCTTGACGTATTGGCCGTCGCCGGGCCGGCGGACGCACGTAATCATGGAAACCTGGGTGGAGCGGTAACCGTCCGCGATGGCCAAGGAAACTCTTTGCGCGCCGGCAGTCGAATACTTCACGGCGCCGGAGTTCAGCGCCGGGCAGTAGCCGTCAGTGGAGATCGTGTAGCGGACGCCGCCTGTGCTGATCCATTGGAGCCGGCCGAACTGGAAGCTCTGGCTGCAGTTCCCGGCTGCGTCGCAAGCCTCTGCGGTCGTCGGATAGCCGATCACGCTGTCCTGTGCGTGCCGGGAGTCGTAGAAGCTGCCGAGTCCTCCCCACACCGGCATGGTGCCGGCACCTACCGCGAAGTAGATCTTGCCGCCGGTGAATTGCTGCGAGCAGCCGCCGAAGCGAAGTCCGCATTGCTCCTCGCCGTGGGGCGCGCCCAAGTAGCCGTTGATACCGCCCAAGCCTTGGTAGCGGCCGTTGATCGCTCCGATGACAGCGAAAGTCCCATATCCAGGGACGAAATAGATCCCGCCGTGCTGGAACTGCTGGGCGCACACGTTTCCGGGAAGCCCGCATTGTTCGCTGCTGCTTGGATAGCCGAGGTACCCGGCGGATCCGCCGAAGCTTTGGTAGCGGCCGTTGATCCCGCCCCACACGGCGAACGTGCCGTATCCCGGGACGAAGTAGATGGGCCCGCCCTGGAATTGCTGCGAGCAAGCGCTTCCGGCCAGTCCGCATTGCTCATCGCTGATCGGGTAGCCCAAGTTGCCGGTGTCCGCGCCGACCATTTGGTAGCGGCCGTTGATCCCTGCCCAGACATAGAACGTGCCTTGGCCGGGGACGTAGTAGATCCAGCCCTTTTGGAACTGCTGCTTGCATGCCCCGCCGGGTAGCCCGCACTGCTGATCTGCGATCGCGGGTCCGAGGGCTCCGGCGTCTCCGCCGAGGCTTTCGTGCTTGGCGCCGATCGCGCCGGGGACCGCGAAGTCGGCCGCCTTCACGGTTGGCTGCGAGGGTACCGGAGCAGGAGTCGACGGCGAAGCGGCCGGCGGGGTCGCCGTCGTCGTCGGTGCCGCTGAGGTGGGCGACGACGTCGGTACGGTCGGTTCGGTTGGCGAGGTCGGTGCGGTTGGCGAGGTGGGCGCCGTCGGGGGTGTCGCCGTCGGGCCCGGTTCCGTGGGGGTCGCTGCGCCCGTCGAGGGCGGCGCGTCGCTTGCGGTTCCCGCGCTCGGGGATGGGGACGGAACCGGTGCTTGAAGGGCGGGGGCCGCAATAGCCTGGGCGGGCAGCAACGCGAGGGACAGGCCGACGGCGATCGCGGCTCCTAGCCGGTGGAAACGCAGGAAGGAAGGGAAATGCCTGCGCCTGCGGGACGTTCTTGGGTGTGCTCCGATGCCAGTAATCGCCTTCTCCTCTACTACCGCATTCAACTGACGCCATAGCCATTGAGGACAAGCGCGGCAGCGATGCGACCGTAAAGAACCTTCCCCCAAGGCACACGGGGATCATACCCCGCAGAATGGTGCTGGTGGGGCTATTGGTGACAGGGGTTTTCGTCGGAAGCATGCGCACAGTGGGTAGAGTCGAACCCATGACTAGCCGAAAGGTCCGAGTTACAGTTAGCGCTTTGGTGTTTTTCGGGTGCCTGATTCTGCTCGTCCCGGCAAGCCCTGCGACGGCTGCACCCTGCAACCAGGGGGGACTTTTGGGCCTGGTGCCCATGTGTTCTCCGGGAAACTCCCCCAGCCCCCGCCCAAGCGGCAAGTCCAGTCCGCCGGTGACTGAGCCGGCACCGCTGCCGCCGCAACCGCAGCCTGATCCGGGAACGGTACGTCCCACTGTTGGCGCGTCCACGCCGCCGCAGATGACAGCGGAACTTCAGCCTGCAGAGACTACTGCCGCGGTGCCCACGCCGGTCCCTTCGCCGCGGACCTCCCTTGCCCCGTCACCCTCAAGCCAAAGCACCATGGCGGTCGCAGTCCCGGGTACCGACGGTCCGAGCCAAGCTGCTCCGACGGTTTCACCGACGTTTTCCGTGGCTGGAATGCTGCTTGCCTTCGGCGGAGCCATGATTGCCGCCGGCGGCGTCGTGGGACTGAGGCGGTATCCGCTCTAAGATCCGTTCCGATTCCGCCCCGGAACAAGCCGTCGGATTAAACAGTCCGATCCACCGCGGCAAGGATAGCTTCGCCAAGCTCTAGGGGTTTCGTGAATTGGGGCCAGTGGCCCGTGGGGAGGTCGACGAATTCGACGTCGTTGATGCGAGCCAGTTCGGCCACGAAAGGATGCCCGGATTCGATCCACTCAGCCAGCAGGCTCGACGGAAATTCGCAGGCAATGATGGTGGCCGGAACATCGTATCGACGGACGTCATGCAAGTGTTGTTTGTCGCTCGTCACGTCCTTCGGTTCCGGGATGGCCCGGGAGCGGAAGGCGGCCCGCAGATCCTCGTTAAGGTCAACAAGGTCCTCATTTTCGAAGAGTTCCCAAGGCGGCAAGGGCACGGCGTCCCCCTGGACGGGCAGCTCATCATTGATGACGCCGCCTTCGCCGAGGGGGCCGCTATCCACATACACCGCCCGCACCACTCGCTCCGGCCGGGCGTCGACGGCGCCATGGATGATGGCGCCTCCGCCCGAATGCCCCACTAAAACCACGGGCCTTCCGACCGCATCCACGGCCTCGACAACCGCTTCAATATGGTCTCGCAACCCGATGCCTGACTTGGGGGCGTCAATGGCCTCCAAACCAGGCATCGTGAGGGGGTGGACCCGGTGGCCCGCCGCCACAAGCGGCGGGGTGACTTCCGACCATGACGAGGCATCCAACCAGAACCCGGGAACCATGATGATGTCCATGCCCGTACATTACGACGAGCTACCGACAGAAGCCACGGCTACTGAGTAATTGTCAGACGGACTCCGGCAACCCCGAACGCAAGAGGGGCGCGAAGAACGCGGCGAGTTCCGTCGTCGCACTCAAAGGCAGCACGTTCGCTACGTACTGGTCCGGACGCACCACCACCACGGCGCCGCCGCGGTCGATGCCACGGAGGTCGAAGATGTCCGCCGCGGGATCGGTGCCGAAGACCTTCTCGAGGTAGTTGAGCTGGAACGGCCCCACCTGCGGCTTGAACACCGGCGGAACGGCGCTGATGTCAACGCCCGCGTGGTTTTGCTGGTAGATCACCTTGACGTCGAACCATGCGTCGGCGTCGGCGTCGGCGCCCGACGGCGTTGCGGCCAGCGGCGAGTCCGGCGAGTTCGCGATCCACTCGGCGAAGTCCGACACGCCTGAGGTTGCGCCCGCGGCCGCCGCGTCTGCGAAGACGTAGATGCGCCAGCGGCCGTCCGCCATTGCGTGGTGGCCAAGGTGCATGGGGTTCGTGTCGCAGACCCGGACGACAGGTGCGGACTTGAAGCGCTTGCCGAGGGGGAAGCCGGTAGCCAGCTCCTGGTGCGTGGGTTCCGCGACGAGCATGGAGGGAGCGTATTCCGTCATGAATCCGGCCGGGAATTCGGCCGTGCGCACGTAGAAGTCCTCGAGTTCGGAGGGGTCGTCGAACTCCTCGGGCTTCTTGGCCATGAGGCTGGACCATTCCTTGTCGAAATCGATGAGGTTCTTCGCGACGACCTGGCGTTCGGCCGAGTAGGTGGACAACAGGGATTCCGGGCTGCGGCCTTCAAGGACGTGCCCGAGCTTCCAGCCCAGGTTGAACCCGTCCTGCATGGAGACGTTCATGCCTTGTCCGGCCTTGGCGCTGTGGGTGTGGCATGCGTCGCCGGTGATGAATACCCTCGGCGAACGGATGCCGCGCTCCTCCGGCAGGACGTCGTCGAAACGGTTGGTGAGGCGGTGGCCTACCTCGTAGACGCTGTGCCACGCGACGTTGCGGACGTCGAGCGTGTACGGGTGGAGGATTTCGTTGGCCTTCGCGATGATCTGCTCGATGGTGGTGTTGCGCACCGCGCGTCCGTCGTCCGCCCCGACTTCGCCGAGGTCAACATACATGCGGAACAGGTGGCCGCCTTCGCGTGGGATGAGCAAGATGCTGCCGGCTTCGCCCTGGATGGCGCACTTGAGGCGGATGTCCGGGAAATCCGTGACCGCGAGGACGTCCATGACGCCCCACGCATGGTTCGCCTGGTCGCCGGCGAGCGTGCAGCCGATCGATTCGCGGACCTTGCTGCGGGCGCCGTCCGCGCCGACGACGTACTTTGCCCGGACAGTCCGTTCCTGGCCTTCGTTGGGGCCGGAGGTGTGGAGAAGGGTCACGGTGACGGGGTATTCGCCTTCGCCGGTGACCTGGAGGTTGCGGAATTCGTAGCCGTAGTCAGGCGTCATGCGGGCGGGGGAGTTCGCCATGAATTCCGCGAAGTAGTCGAGCACGCGGGCCTGGTTGACGATGAGGTGCGGGAACTCGCTGATGCCCATTTCGTCGTCAACGGCGCGGGCGGCGCGGACGATGTTCGCGTGGTCCGCGGGGTCCGGCTTCCAAAAAGCCATCTCCGTGATCTGGTATGCCTCCGCGATGATCCGCTCGGCGAATCCGAACGCCTGGAAGGTCTCGACACTGCGTGCCTGGATGCCGTCGGCCTGCCCGATCGCGAGCCTGCCCGGGCGCCGCTCGACGATGCGTGCGGTGATGCCGGGGAACTGGGAGAGTTGCGCCGCGGTGAGCATGCCCGCTGGTCCGCTGCCGACGATGAGCACGTCAACCTCGTCCGGAAGGTCCGCAGGGCGGTTGATTCCGACGCCGGCAGCTGGCTGGACGCGCGGATCGCCGGATACGTAGCCATGGTGGTGGAACTGCACGGGATTTCCTCACTTCATTGTGTAGTGTTCAAATATAGAACTGAAAATTCTTTATTTGAACTTCAAATTCTGTTCACACTGTACGCCAGATGTGACGAGGGTGACAAGGCTTGGGTTTCGGGGGGTTGACGAGCCGCCATTCCCGCGCCATAGTTTTCGTATACGATTTCGTACTCGATGAGGAGTCCATGTGGAACAGGTCACCGACCACCTCTTGGCCGCGGCCCGCAAGGTCATCGCGGTGCATATCAATTACCCGAGCCGTGCCGCTCAGCGCGGTCGTACCCCGGAACAGCCGTCGTATTTCCTGAAGCCATCGTCCTCCTTGGCGCACAGCGGTTCAACGGTGGAGCGTCCGGCCGGTTGCGAACTGCTCGGTTACGAGGGCGAGATCGCGTTGATCATCGGTAAGCCCGCCCGACGCGTGAGCATCGAGGACGCGTGGAGCCATGTTGAGTGGGTCACCGCCAGCAACGACCTCGGCGTTTACGACCTGCGTTACGCGGACAAGGGCTCCAACCTGCGCTCCAAGGGCGGGGACGGGTTCACCCCGGTGGGTCCGGCGCTGATTCCGGCGTCCGACGTCGACCCCGCCAGCCTGCGCATCCGCACCTGGCATAACGGTGAACTCGTCCAGGACGACACCACCGAGGACCTGCTCTTCCCGTTCGCCCGGGTCGTCGCGGACCTTTCCCAATTGCTCACCCTGGAAGAGGGCGACGTCATCCTGACCGGCACCCCGGCCGGCGCGTCGGTCGCGCAGCCGGGGGACGTCGTCGAGATTGAGGTCACCGGCGGCGGGCTCGGCACCGGCCGGCTGACCACCACGGTGACGGAGGGTACGACGGCGTTCGCGGACTTTGGTGCCCAACCCCGGACCGATGACACCCAGCGGGAGGAAGCCTACGGTTCGCGGGAAGCCGCCGGCCTTCCCGCCGTCGTAAAAGAAAGCGTCCTGACGCCAGAACTGAAGAAGAAACTCGAATCCGTGGCCACGGCCACGTTGTCCAGCCAGCTGCGCAAGCGCGGCTTGAACAACGTGAGCATCGATGGTTTGCAGGCCACCCGTCCGGGCCGCCGCGTCGTCGGGCTCGCGCGGACCCTGCGGTATGTTCCCAACCGCGAAGACTTGTTCAAGACCCACGGGGGCGGTTTCAACGCCCAGAAGCGCGCGATCGATTCCGTGAACGAGGGCGAGATCCTGGTCATGGAAGCCCGCGGCGAGAAGGGCACCGGCACGGTGGGGGACATCCTCGCGCTGCGGGCCCAGACGCGCGGTGCCGCCGCGATCATTACCGACGGCGGTGTCCGGGACTTCTCCGCGGTGGCCGAGCTGGACATGCCCACGTACTTCGCCAATCCGCACCCGGCCGTGCTCGGGCGTCGGCACATCCCGTGGGATACGGACATCACCATCGCGTGTGGCGGGGCGACCGTGCAGCCTGGGGACATCATCGTGGCTGATTCGGATGGAATCCTCGTGATCCCGCCGGCCATCGCGCAGGAACTCGTGGACGAGTGCATCGAGCAGGAAAAAGAAGAGGCCTTCATCTTCGAGATGGTCAAGCAGGGCAACAGCGTGGACGGGCTGTACCCGATGAACGCCTCATGGCGTGCACGCTACGAAGAATGGGTCGAAAGCCCGGAAGGAGCCCAAGGTGACTGACATCGCCGTCGAGAGCAAAACCGGGAGCAAATCCGAGCAGGCCTACGCCGCCGTCAAGGCCCGCATCGTGGAAGGCACCTACACGCCGGGTTACCGGCTGGTACTGGCCAAGATCGCCGAGGACCTGGGCGTGAGCGTGGTCCCGGTCAGGGAAGCCATCCGGCGCCTGGAGGCCGAGGGGCTCGTGAAGTTCGAGCGCAACGTCGGCGCCACGGTGTCCGGGATCGACCCCACCGAGTACCTGTACACCATGCAGACCTTGAGCATTGTGGAGGGCGCCGCGACGGCGTTGTCCGCACCGCTCATCGATCCGGAAGCGATCGCGAGGGCGCGGGCCGTGAACGAGGAGATGCGCGATTGCCTGGAACACTTCGATCCGGTCCGGTTCACCGCCCTTAACCAGGATTTCCACAGCGTCCTCTTTGAACACTGCCCCAATCCGCACATCCTGGATCTCGTGCACCGGGGATGGAACCGGCTGGCGTCGCTGAGGGCCTCGACTTTCCGGTTCATCCCAGGCCGTGCACGGGAATCCGTCGAAGAACACGAGGCGCTCCTGCAGCTCATTGAAGCAGGAGAAGACGCCGACACCATCGAAAAAGCAGCACGCCGGCACCGTACCGCCACCTTGGACGCGTACCTCGCCCAAGCCAAGTAGCAGTGCCCAAGCCAACCACCAGTAAGGATTTCAACGATGACTACCCCTACCGCGACCGAGACCACGCAGCACAACATTCCCGAGAACCTGCCCACCCACATCCAGCACTACATCGACGGTAAGTTCGTGGACTCGATCTCCGGGAAGACCTTCGATGTCCTGGAGCCGGTGTCAAACACCAACTACGCCACCGCTGCCTCTGCTCAAACAGAGGACGTTGACCTCGCCGTCGCAGCCGCGAAGCGCGCCTTCAAGGACGGCCCGTGGCCGAAGATGCTGCCGCGCGAGCGTTCCCGCGTGCTGCACAAGATCGCAGACATCGTCGAATCGCGCGACGACGAACTGGCCCTCCTCGAGAGCTTCGACTCCGGCCTCCCCATCACCCAGGCCAAGGGCCAGGCCCGCCGCGCAGCCGAGAACTTCCGGTTCTTCGCCGACCTGATCGTGGCGCAGGAAGACAACGCGTTCAAGGTGCCCGGCCGCCAGCTCAACTACGTGAACCGCAAGCCGATCGGCGTCGCCGCACTGATCACGCCGTGGAACGTTCCGTTCATGCAGGAATCGTGGAAGCTCGCCCCGGCCATCGCCACCGGCAACACCGTGGTCATGAAGCCGGCCAGCTACACCCCGCTCTCGGCCGGACTGTGGCCGGAGATCTTCAGCGAAGCCGGCCTGCCGGACGGTGTCTTCAACCTGATCTTCGGTTCCGGCAGTGTCGCCGGCGACTACCTCGTCAAGCACCCCGACGTGCCGCTGGTTTCCTTCACGGGCGACAGCTCCACCGGGGCCACGATCTCGACGGCGGCCGCTCCCCAGTTCAAGAGCCTCTCGCTCGAGCTTGGCGGCAAGAGCCCGGCGGTCGTTTTCGCCGACGCCGACATCGAGTCCGCTCTCGACGCCACCGTTTTCGGTGTGTTCAGCTTGAACGGCGAGCGTTGCACCGCCGGTAGCCGCGTGCTCGTGCAGCGGGACATCTACGACGACTTCGTGGCCCGTTTCGCCGAGCGTGCGAAGAACATCGTGGTGGGCCTCCCGAGCGATCCCGCCACCGAGGTTGGCTCGCTCGTGCACCCGAACCACTTCGACAAGGTCATGAGCTACATCGAGATCGGCAAGTCCGAGGGTCGGCTCCTCGCCGGCGGCGGCCGCGCCGATGGCTTCCCCACGGGCAACTACGTGGCACCCACGGTTTTCGCCGACGTCGCACCGGACGCCCGGATCTTCCAGGAGGAGATCTTCGGTCCCGTCGTCGCCATCACGCCCTTCGACACCGACGAAGAGGCACTCGAGCTGGCGAACAACACCAAGTACGGCCTCGCCGCCTACGTGTGGACTTCGAACCTGAAACGCGCTCACAACTTCGCGCACGGCATCGAGTCGGGCATGGTCTGGCTGAACTCGAACAACGTCCGCGACCTGCGCACCCCGTTCGGCGGCGTCAAGGCTTCCGGTCTTGGCCGCGAGGGCGGCTACCGCTCGGTGGACTTCTACACCACCCAGCAATCGGTGCAGATCACCCTCAACGAAGCCCACTCGCCCAAGTTCGGCAACGTCGTAGACGCTGCAGAAACCAGCGACAGCTAATCCCCGCAAACTCCAAGCCTTTCAAAGAAGAGAGAACATCATGAGCAACGCCTTCACCGGCCCGATCCCTACCCCATCAGTTCCGGCTCCGGACATTGTCCGCTGCGCTTACATGGAGATCGTGGTCACGGACCTCGCGAAGTCCCGCGCGTTTTACGTGGACCTGCTCGGCCTGCATGTGACCGAAGAGGACGAGAACACGATTTACCTGCGCTCCTTCGAGGAGTTCATCCACCACAACCTGGTCCTGCGCAAGGGCCCGATCGCCGCCGTCGCAGCGTTCGCGTACCGGGTGAAGTCCCCGGCCGAAGTGGACGCCGCCGAGGCGTACTACAAGGAACTGGGCTGCCGCACCGAGCGCCGCAAGGAAGGCTTCACCAAGGGCGTGGGCGATTCGGTCCGGGTGGAGGACCCGCTGGGCTTCCCGTACGAGTTCTTCTACGAAGTGGAGCACGTCGAGCGCCTCACCCAGCGCTACGACCTCTACTCCGCCGGTGAACTCGTCCGCCTGGACCACTTCAACCAGGTCACCCCGGACGTGCCGCGGGGACGGAAGTACCTCGAGGACCTCGGCTTCCGCGTCTCCGAAGACATTAAAGATTCCGACGGCGTCACGTACGCCGCGTGGATGCACCGCAAGCAGACCGTGCACGATACCGCCCTGACCGGCGGCAACGGTCCGCGCATGCACCACGTCGCGTTCGCCACGCACGAGAAGCACAACATCATCCAGATCTGCGACAAGATGGGTGCCCTGCGCATCAGCGACCGGATCGAACGCGGCCCCGGACGCCATGGCGTGTCCAACGCGTTCTACCTCTACATCCTGGACCCGGACGGGCACCGCATCGAGATCTACACCCAGGACTACTACACCGGGGACCCGGACAACCCCACGGTCACCTGGGACGTGCACGACAACCAGCGCCGCGACTGGTGGGGCAACCCCGTGGTCCCGTCCTGGTACACCGAGGCCTCCCTCGTCCTGGACCTGGACGGCAACCCGCAGCCGGTCATCGAACGCGTTGACAAGTCCGAAATGGCCGTCACGATCGGCGCCGACGGCTTCTCCTACACCCGCAAGACCGACGACGGCGGCGACACGACCGCCGTCGAAGGCTTCAAGCTCGGCGCACAGGTCTAAGCCGATGCTGGACGCGAAGACGATCGAGGCCATTGCCGACGAGCTCGTGGAGGCCGGCCGGAACCGCAAACCGGTGCCCCGGCTGACCGCGCGCTACCCGGAGATGACCGTGGAGGATTCCTACGCGGTGCAGCAGTTGTGGCGCCGCCGGAACGAGGAAGCCGGACGCACGCTGGTGGGGCGCAAGATCGGACTCACGTCCAAAGCCATGCAGGCCGCCACGGGCATCACCGAGCCGGATTATGGCGCGATTTTCGATGACATGGTCCTGGAAACGGGCTGCTCGGTGGCCTGGGACCAGTACACCCACCCGCGGGTGGAGGTCGAGCTGGCGTTCGTGCTCAAGGACGGCCTCAAAGGCCCCGGCTGCACGATCTTCGATGTCCTCAACGCGACCGACTACGTGGTTCCGGCCCTGGAGATCCTGGATTCCAGGATCGAAATGGAGGGCCGGACCATCGTGGACACCATCTCGGACAACGCCGCGATGGGCGCGATGGTGGTCGGCGGGCGCCCGGTCAAGCCGGACGCGGTGGACCTGCGCTGGGTCTCGGCGATCCTGTACAAGAACCAGACCGTGGAGGAAACCGGCGTCGCCGCCGGCGTCCTGGACCACCCGGCCAACGGCGTGCATTGGCTCGCCAACAAGATCGCCGCGCACGGGGACTCGATGAAGGCCGGCGACATCATCCTCGCCGGCTCCTTCACCCGTCCCCTCTGGGTGTACAAGGGCGATACCGTCCACGCCGACTACGGACCCTTGGGAGCAGTGACGTGCCATTTCAACTAGGCCCGACCTTCCCCGAAGCACTCGCACAGGCCGGCCACCCCCTCGCTGGCATGTGGGTGTGCTCAGCCAGCCCGCTCGTGGCCGAGATCTGCGCCGGGTCCGGACTGGACTGGCTGCTCATCGACGCCGAGCACAGCCCCAACGGCCTCGAATCGGTCCTGGCCCAGCTCCAGGCCGTGCACGGCTACCCCGTGCAGGCTCTGGTGCGGCCACCCGTGAACGACACCGTGCTCATCAAGCAATACCTGGATTTGGGCGTGCAGAACCTGCTCATCCCCATGGTGAACTCCGCCGCGGAAGCCGAGGCCGCCGTCGCCGCGATCCGCTACCCGCCCCACGGGGTCCGGGGCGTCGGTTCGGCGCTGGCCCGCGCCGCGCGCTGGAACCGCATCCCGGACTACCTCGCCCGGGCCGCCGAAACCATCAGCCTCACGGTGCAGATCGAGTCCGAAGCCGCGGTTTCCGCCGTCGAACAGATCCTCGCGGTCGACGGCGTCGATGCCATCTTCCTCGGCCCCTCCGACCTCGCCGCGTCCATGGGCCTGCTCGGCCAGCAGGAACACCCCAAGGTGCGCGCCGCCGTCGAGCACTGCCTCGCCGCCGCCGCGGCAGCCGGGAAACCGGCCGGCGTCAACGCCTTCGTCGCCGCCACCGCGAAGGCCTATCTCGACGCAGGTGCCTCCTTCGTCCTGGTCGGCGCCGACGTTTCACTCCTCGCCCGCGGCAGCGAAGCACTCGCCGCTGCGTTCGTCCCGCAAGCGCCCGACGGCGGAACGGCCGTACCTGGGGCAGGTCCTACGCCGTCGAGCTACTGAGCGGAAATGTGGGCGGGCCTTCGCGGCCCGACCCCTTTCCGGGATGCTTGGACGGCGTTACATTGGAGGTTACCCCGGGTCCGCCCGGGGGCGGTCGAGGAGGGGACCGTCCATAATTCAACGGAGCAAGTCGTGTCCACGCAACCAGATGTCAACCCACAAGAAGCCGCAGCTTTTGAGCAGCAGCCAGCTGATGGCCGTCCAGCCCGCCCTGAATATGACCTTCGGGCGGTTTACGTCCCGCAGTCCGGGCTGTTCAGAGACGACGAGGGACGCGAGTTCTTCGTGACCGCAGTGGAATTCTGGGAGCATGCAACCGTTGTCAGCTTGTGCTGGAAGCGCAGGCCGATGGTAGGGCAGGGGAGCCCGCCCTTGCTTGTCACGGATGAGAAGGACCACGTGCTTGGCGTGAAGCGCATTTGGAATGTTGGTGCGCGGTCCATCCAGCATTATGAGCCGATGCCGCCGTCGGCCCGCTCGTTGACAGTGCTCATCGAGCGGAGAAACGGGCCCCAGGAACTGTTCAGCTGCCGGACGCCTCCGGCGAAGAAGGAACCGATGATGTGACCGGCTCCGGGATCACGGGCGCTCTGAACTGGCCGGGGTCTCGGTAGCCCGGGCCAGCGCCGCCCACAGGACCCGGATGGATCGCTCCACCCCGTCTTCGTCCATGCCTGCAATGAGCTGGAGGACAAGACCGTCGAGCGCTGCGAACGCGGCCTGGGCCACGCCTGTGTCACCACTGATTCCGATGTGCCCAAGCCCGGTGGAGATCGCGGAAATGTAGCTTTTGTAGAGGCGCCGGACTGCGCCTGCGAGTTCCGGGCGCCTTCTCGCTTCCAGGATCATTTCGTACTGAAAGGTCTGGATATCCGGGTTTTCGCGGATAAGTGCCATGAGCCTGCCGCAAAAATCCTCTTCATTGGTGGGCAGGTTCTCAAGTCCCGACAATCCAATCGAGCGGTTGACTGACCAATCCAAGGCCGCTTCGATCAATGCATCGCGGCTTCCAAAGTGGTGCGCCACAAGTGAGTTGTTGACGCCCGCGATTTCTGCGACGGCGCGATATGTCAGGCCTCGCAGCCCCTTCCGCGCCACGACGTGGACCGTTGCCGCGAGCAGGGCTTCTTTGCCTGTGCCATAGCCTCCGCTGACGTGCTCTCCCATGGATCCGAGTTTAGCGGGTCTTGACGCGAGAACTAAGCAAATGCTTAGATGTGACACACGGCACTACTGAGCATTTGCTCAATTTCGCCACCGACTGCAATGGAGAAGCCATGTCCACCCCGACGTCTGAACTCGAATTCACCATCCACGAGGCCTTCAACCCCGCAAAATACGAGCCGTTCGAGCTTGGCCAGGTGCAATGGGTGCGCCGGCCAGGCGACGGCAATCGCCCGGCCCTGTCCGCCGGGTTCTGGCACGTCACGCCCGAAGAAGCCCCGGCGCCGTTCGAGCTGCTCATCGAGGCCGACGAAACAATCCACATCATCGAGGGGCATCTGCATATCGAGGTCATCGGCGGTGACAGCTTCGACCTGCAGCCGGGATCGGCGGCCTCGTTCAACAAGGGAGCGCGCACCCGCTGGACCGTGGTTGAAGCCACCACTGAGTTCTTCGTCTACTCCTGAACCCGCTGAGAATCACCAGAGGCTTGATCATGATTGAAAACACCCGCCAGCCTGAAGGCCAGCGCGAACGCCAGCCAAAACGCCAGCCAAAACGCCAGCCTGAGCAGGCCGACGTCGTCATCATCGGCGCCGGTTTCGCCGGACTCACTGCCGCACGCGAACTGCGCCAAGCCGGACGCTCCGTCATCGTCGTGGAAGCCCGGGACCGCATCGGCGGGCGCACGTGGCTCGATACCCGGCTGGGGAGGCCGCTCGAGATCGGCGGAACCTGGGTGCACTGGACCCAGCCGTACGTCTGGGCCGAAATGAAGCGGTACGGGATAGGGACCGTGCAAAGCCCCGTCCCGGAAACCGCGTTTTGGTGGGCGGACGGAAAGAGCCACCAAGGCAGCCCGGAACAACTCCTGAACGAGATCGACGCCTCCAACCGCCAGCTGATGGAGGACTCGCGACTGTACTTCCCTGAGCCGTTCTCGCCCCTCGCGCATTTGGGCGCCAGCGATATCGATGCGACGTCGCTGGCGAAAAAGATCGCGGACTTGCGCATCGCGGATTACTCGAAAGACATCCTCGAATCGTTCTGGGCCCTGAACTTCAACGGTCCTATCGACGATGCCGCGTTCACCCAGGCGCTCCGTTGGGTCGCGCTCACCAATGGGGACTGGAAGATCTGCTTCGAAGCCTGCGCCACCTACAAGCTCCAAGGCGGAACCCTGGCCCTTTTGCAGGAAATTGCCGCCGGTTCCGACGTCCGGCTTAACACGACCGTCGTCGCCGTCGAGCACGATGAAAACGGCGCCACCATCAAAGCGGCCGACGGTTCGGTTTTCCAGGCCGACCACGTGGTCTGCACCCTCCCGCTCGGAGCGCTGCCGGGCGTATCCTTCGAACCGCCGCTGCCGGATTCAAGCCGCAAGGCCGTCTCCGACGGGCAGGTCTCAAAGGGAACCAAAGCTTGGATCAAGGTCAAAGGAACGCCGCAGCCCTTTGTTGCGCTGGGGTCGGCCGATTGGCCGCTCAACTTTGCCCAGACCGAGTACGAGGCGGATGGGGACACTATCCTCGTGGCGTTCGGACCCGACGCTTCGCGGCTGGACACGACGGATTTGGTCCAGGTGCAAGCTGCCCTCGAATTGCTCGTGCCCGGCCAGGAGGTCCTGGAGGTCGCAAGCCATGACTGGACGGCGGATCCGCTTTCGGGAGAGACGTGGCCCATGCATCGACCCGGATTCCTCAGCGAGGCGTTGGCCGCATTCCAAGCATCGCAGGGGCGTTTGTTTTTCGCGGGTTCCGGTTTTGCGAACGGTTGGGGAGGCTTCATCGACGGCGCCATCGAAAGCGGACTTGAGGCCGCACGCGCCATTCAGGACGGTTCCCTGGCCTAGGCGCTTTCCGTGGCGGCGGGGTTCGGCGTATCACCCGGGGTATCCGGGAGTCCGGAAACGAGCCTTCCCACCTGGATCAGGGCCGACCTGACCTTTGCCGGGCTGGTGATCGTCAGGAATTGAAGCATCAAACCGTCCAGGGCGGCGAAGATCGCCCGGGAGGCTTCGCCGCTTGTATCAAGGCCGCGCTGTGCCAAGGCCTCTTCGACAGCTTCCACATACGTGTCGTAGAGCCCTTCCACCATTGGCAGGATCTTCGGGTTGCGCCTGGACTCCAGGAGCATTTCGAACTGGAAAAGCTGCAGCTCCGGCTCGGCGGATACCGTTGCCATGAGCGAATCGGCGAAGCCTTCGTCGAAATCGGCGATCCCGGCCAGCCCCGTCTCCTGGATGGAGCGTTGGACGGCCCATTCCATGGTGGCGGCCAGGAGTCCTTCGATGGAACCGAAATGATGGGTGACCAGCGTGTGGTTCACTCCGGCCCGGGCCGCCACGGCACGGTACGTGACACCCCTCAGCCCTTTTTCGGCGACGACGTCGATCACGGCCGCGAGCAATGCCTCGCGGCCGTCTCCGTACTGTAATTTCCGCGAAGGCTGGCCCATAAGCCGAGTCTAGCTTCGTCCGATTGTTTGCAGAGACCCGTTGACACCAGAAACTAAACAAACGTATAGTTCTTTTTGTGGCCGGGATCACTATCCCGGCTGAAGACCTAAACGGAAGGCCTCAAGAGCACTTCCGGTCCCGCGAGATCGTTGCAAAGATGCGCGACGGCAGGGCGTTCATAACCTCATCAGCAGCGGCGATTCCGCCATTTGAGCTTCCGAAAGAGGAGCCTCCCTTGAATCAAGAACCACGAGACGCAGTCGGCGTCGGATTAGCAGAGCCCGTGTTGGAAACATCGGCAGTCCGGTTGCGACCGAACAAACTCGGCGTCCTGGCCATCGCGTTTTTCTCCATCGCCGCAGCGGCGCCCATGGCCGCCGTCGTCGGAGCAAGTCCTGTCCTCTTCTCGGCGAGCGGCCCCGGAACTCCGGTGATTTACACCATCGCCGCCCTCCTGGTCGCACTCTTCTCGGTCGGATACCTCCGGATGAGCCACCACATCACCAACGCCGGCGGCTTCGTCGCGTACATTGCCAAGGGACTCGGCAACAAGTGGGCTACGGCCGGCGCCGGCATCGCGATACTTACCTACCTCAGCCTCCAGATCGGGCTGTGGTCCCAATTCGGGGTGTTCGCCCAGCAGCTCGTTCAAAGCCTCACCGGCGTCGGGATCCCCGTCTATGTGTGGATCATCGTGGTCCTGGCTTTGACCGCCGGACTGACGATGCGGGGCGTGGACGCAAGCCTGAAAGTGCTCGGGGTGTTGATCCTCGGTGAAACATTCGTGGTCGGCGCGCTCGTTGTTTCCCTTATTGCCCAGAAGGGATGGGGGATCTTCACGTTCGGAGGCTTCACGGCCTCGAGTGTCTTCGGCCCCGGGCTGGGCATCTCAATGTTGTTCGCCTTCGCCTGCTTCACGAGTTTCGAGGCGACGGTGGTCTTCGCCGAAGAGGCGAAGAATCCGCGGCGGACCATTCCCCGGGCAGCGTACCTGGTCATTGCCTTCGTCGGAGTCTTCTACACCTTGTCCACGTGGGCCATCAGCGGTTCGATCGGCATCGACCATATCCAGGCTGAGGCAACCGGCAATCCCTCCGGCATGATCTTCGACCTCGCCAATGCCAGCGCCGGTCCGTGGCTGAGCGTCGCCATGCAGGTCCTTGTTGTCACAAGTTTCATCGCCATGCTCCTCGGCCTGTCCAACATGTTCTCCCGGTACCTCTTTGCCCTCGGCCGTGCCGGCGCACTGCCTGCCAAGCTCTCTTCGGTTTCCAGGACAGGAGCGCCATCCTTCGCCGGCTTGGTCAACGCAATCGTGGTCCTGGCCGTAATCACCGTGTTCCTCCTGGCCGGAGCCGACCCCATCGCCACCGTTTTCTCCTGGTTCGTGGCCTTGGGAACGGCGGGCTTCATAACCATCCTGCTGCTCACGTCAGCCGCCATCGTTGTGTTCTTCGCCCGGAACCGCATCCGCGACAATCTATGGGTCACGGTCATCGCCCCATCACTGTCCTTCCTGGCATTCATCGTCATCGGTTACCTGACGCTGGATAACTACGACGCGCTCCTGGGCGGCGCAGGCGGAATCGCACGCTGGCTCCTCCTTGGCATTCCGATCGTCGTCGTGGCAGGCCTCGCCCGAGGAACCCAAAAACCCTCCATTGACTACGCCGCCGAAATTCTCTAACACCCCAAGACACGCCCTCCGTGAACTCGAAAAGGACTCAACCATGACTTCAACCGATATCCAGGACTACATCCCCGAAGACCAGTGGCCCCCGGTGTCCGCGATGCTGGACGGATTCGGCGATCAAACCCTCCCCGCCTCTCCCGCGCTCGCCGGCACAACGCTGAGCATCCCAACACAAGGCGGGACCGCCGTCGAGCACGTCTTCACGGACCCGGCGACGGTCGCATGGGACGGCGGCTCAGCCGCGTACAAGGCCATCGAAGCGCGTCCGGACATCTTCATCATTGACTTCGTCCGAGGCGAAGGCGTCGACGGCGAGAACGTCACCATCATCTGGGACCGCAACACCGGAGCAGTCACCACCGGCATTTCGCGGTTCGTCACTGTGGACGGCAGGATCCGGAGCACCACCGATTTCACCGCCGCCCACGAGCGCTCCTCCGGGCTGGTGGGAAAGCGGATCTTCTACCGCTACAGCGATCTGGAAAGTTACGAGCACATCTACCTGAACCCCGGGACTTTCACATGGAACTGCGTCCGGGGCGGCGAGGCAGGGCTCGCCGACACAGACCGCTGCATGATGTGGGACGTGGCCGAGGACCTCTACATCTTCTTCTGGACGGAAAAGGTCATGACGGTCGAAGCCGTGTTGTTGATCGACCTCCGCGAACAGCGCTCGATCGGGCGAATGTTCGGCTGGGACGATCCCGCCGGCGAACCCGTAATCCTGCCGTTCAATTCGCGGCTCAGCGTGCTGAACACCACCGAATACCCGCAAGACACCCACAAGCACTGAGGAGCTTTTCTTGGAGACGTACGATTCGTTGTTGGCTTCGGTAACCGCTGCCCCCGGCCAGGCCAGCCGCACGATTTTTGATCCGGCGACTGGTGAGGCGGTCGGTGAAGCGCCCGTGCACACGGTCGCGGATCTGGACGCGGCGGTCGCGGCCGCTGCTGCCGCGCAACCCGCGTGGGCTGCTGCCGGGCACGAGGCCAGGTCCGCGGCGCTGCTGAAGGCCGCCGACGCCGTCGAACGCTCCGCCGAGGAACTCGCCCGGCTGCTCTCCCGCGAGCAAGGCAAACCCCTGAACGGCCCGAACGCCCGCTTCGAAGTCGGCGCGTGCGCGGCGTGGCTGCGCGCCGCCGCCACCACACCCCTGGAACCTGAAACGGTCGTCGACGACGGGACCACCCGGGCCGTGCTGCACTACCGCCCCATCGGGGTCGTCGGCGCGATCGGGCCCTGGAACTGGCCCATGATGATCACCGTCTGGCAGATCGGCCCCGCCCTGCGCATGGGCAACACCGTGGTGGTCAAACCCTCCGAATACACGCCCCTGTCCGTGCTCGCCCTGATCCACGTCCTCAACCAGGAACTCCCCGAGGGGCTGCTCACCGTGGTCTCCGGCGGGCGGGACGTCGGCGAAGCCCTCGCCACCCACCCCGGGGTCGGGAAAATCATGTTCACCGGCTCCACCGCCACCGGCAAGGCGATCATCCGCTCCAGTGCGGACACCGTCAAACGCCTCACCCTGGAACTCGGAGGCAACGACGCCGGCATCGTCCTGCCCGACGCCGACCCCAAAGCCATCGCCCAGGACCTGTTCTGGGGCGCGTTCATCAACACCGGCCAAACCTGCGCGGCATTGAAGCGCCTCTACGTCCCCGACTCGTTGTACGAGGCCGTCTGTACCGAGCTGACCAGCGTGGCCGCCGCGATGCCCATGGGTGTCGGCCTGGACGAGGCCAACGTCCTGGGACCCTTGCAGAACCGCGCCCAGTACGAGATCGTCGCCCGCCTCGTGGACGCCGCACGCGACGCCGGTGCCCGGATCCTGACCGGCGGGAACCCGGACACCAGCAAACCCGGCAACTTCTACCCCGCCACCCTCGTCGCGGACATCGAGAACACCAACCCGCTCGTGACCGAGGAGCAGTTCGGACCCGCCCTGCCCATCATCCGCTACAGCACCATTGAGGAAGCCATCACCATGGCGAACGCCCTCGACGTCGGACTCGGGGCCTCCGTCTGGTCCCCCGACCTGGACGCCGCCCGCAACGTCGCCGCCCGGCTCCAGGCCGGGACCGTGTGGATCAACAAACACGGCGCCGTGGACCCCCGCATCCCCTTCGGCGGCGCCAAACAATCCGGCTACGGCCTCGAATTCGGCACCGAAGGCCTCAAACACCTCGGCGTGCCACAAGTGATCAACGGCTAGCCCGCCTGCCGGACCTTCCGGGTAGTCCTGCGGATGTGGTCCGGCGTCAGGCCTGTCAGGGAAGCGAGTTCGATGTCGTCGCAGGCCTTGGTGCGGAAGGCCATCAGGATCAGGGCCTCCCTACGCTCGAGGATCTGGTCCCGGTGGCGTTCCGCGCCAAGCAGTTCTTCGCTCTTGGCTTTCAGCGCCTCCAAATGGGCGCTGCGGGAAAATCCGCTCGGATGCAGTTCGTCATAAGCCAATGCGATGGTTCGGACGCTACGGAGGTTCTCCCGGGTCACCGCGGAAATGGTAGCGAGCGTGAGCCCGTCGGCCACGGCCTGGGCGATCATTTCGTTTCGCGCTGAAGTCAGTGTCCTGATGGCGCTCGAGGCGTGCGTAAGGAGCTGCCGATGTGCTGCGAGGGCGTCCGTTAGCTTGGCGTGTTCCTTGTTGGCAGTGGACTGGGACCGTGGTGCCTTCGCGCGGTACGTATACCTTCCGGTGGCCGACCGGCTTTGGACTGGTCCAGCCTGGACTGACCCGGAATGGGCTGGCATTGGCTTCCTTTCGGACTCTGCATGCGGACTTGGCGTGAACGGTTGATCAGTCGAATTTAGGCACCTCGCACTGCCCGGCGGAAATACCAATACCGCGTGAACCCATAAGCAAAGCGCATGGAAGATGGCCATTTGCGCCGGGAACTCGACGATTCGGCACCCAAAGCGTCCAAAACGCGAACCCGTCATAAGGTCCGCTTATCAATCCACGCACATTATGTCTTATCCACGACGTCCTGCAGTCCCTAGTCTCGAAATGGGGGATTCGGTAAGCGAATCCTGAGTTCCATGTTTCTGGAGGAGACAATGTCCGACTACCTGCCGGCGTCGAGGGTCACCCGCATCAAGTCCTCAGCCAGCGTCGCGGCCGCCGCCCGCGTCCGCGAACTTCGAGCTGAAGGCATTCCGATCATCGACCTGACCGTCGGAGAACCGGATTTCGATACACCGGAGCACATCAAGGCGGCCGCGATCGCCGCGATCGGCGCCGGAGAAACCAAATACACTTCCGTCACCGGAACGGTGGAGCTGCAGACAGCGATCCTCCGCCGCATCGAAAGCCACACCGGCGTGCGCTACGAATCGAACCAGCTCACCATCGGCGGTGGAGCGAAGCAAGTCCTCTACGTCGCTCTCATGGCGTCACTCAACGAAGGCGACGAAGTCATCGTCCCGGCACCGTACTGGGTCTCCTACCCGGACATGGTCCTCGCCAATGACGGGACTCCCGTGATTGTTCCGTGCAGTGAGGAGGCCGGCTTCAAGCTCACGCCGGACGCCCTGCGCGACGCCATCACTCCCAAAACCAAGTGGCTCATCCTCAACGCCCCGTCCAACCCGACCGGCGCCGTCTACTCGCGCGAAGAACTGCAAGCATTGGGCGCGGTCCTCGAGGAATATCCGCATGTCTACATCTTGACCGACGAGATCTACGACGAAATCCACTTCGGCGACGGCCGGGTGACCAGCCTCGTGACCGCAGTGCCCGCGCTCCGGGACCGCATCCTGTTGGTCAACGGCGTGTCCAAGGCTTACGCAATGACCGGCTGGCGCCTCGGATACGGCGTGGGGCCGGCCCCGTTGATCGCCGCCATGAACAAGCTGCAGTCGCAGACGTCGTCGTGCCCGTCGTCGATCAGCCAGGCGGCTGCCGCCGCTGCCCTCAACGGCGACCAGTCGTTCGTGCGCGACAGCGTCGAGGTCTACCGCAAGCGCCGTGACGCCGCCGTCGAGGGCCTCAACGCCATCGAAGGGCTGTCAGTGGCGCCCGCCGACGGTGCTTTCTACGCCTACGTGAACTGCAGCGGAGTCATTGGCAAGACGGCCCCGGACGGCAGCGTCATCGGGAATGACCAGGACTTCACCCTGTACTTGCTCAACGAAGCTTCCGTTGCCGTGATCCAAGGCTCTGCTTACGGACTCGGCCCCTACTTCCGGATCTCCTTCGCGACATCGCTGGAGACCATCAACGCCGGCGTGGACGCGATCCGCAACGCCGTCAGCGCCCTCAACTAACGCCCAGCGGACAGAAAAGAAGAAAGATGCAGGAAATGATCCACGTCAAGACCAAGTTCCAGAGGCCGGATGCCGACGTCGTGAGCCGGCTCGCCGCGTTCTCCTCGGCAACCATCCACGAAGCCCAGGGCCGCAAAGGCGCCTTGAGCTCGAAAATCAAGCCGATCGACCGCTCGATGTCCTTCTGCGGCCCGGCTGTCACCGTCCGGTGTGCACCGCAGGACAACCTCATGCTGCAGGTTGCCATCCACTACGCCCAGGCCGGCGACGTTGTGCTCGTTGGCGCGCAGGAATTCTCCGACGCGGGCATCTTCGGCGACGTCCTGGGCAACGCCATGAAGGCGAAGGGGATCGCTGCGATGGTTACGGATTCCGGCGTGCGCGACACCCAGGACCTGATCGAACTCGGCCTGCCCGTCTTCTCCGGAAGCACCTGCATCAAAGGCACGGTCAAGGAAACCCTCGGACCCATCAACCACCCGCTCGTTTTCGGCGACGAAATCATCTACCCCGGCGACATCCTGCGCGGTGACGCTGACGGCGTCGTCGTAGTGCGGCGTGAAGAAGCAGAAGAAGTCATCGCCCTTTCGCAGGCGCGTGACGACGCTGAACGCGAGCTCATCAAGCAGTACCACGCAGGCGGAACCACCATCGAGCTGTGCGGACTGACGGAGAAGCTCAAGGCCAAGGGCCTCCTGGTCGAAGACTAAGAGTACGACGGCGGGCCGGTCACCGAACGCGGTGGCCGGCCCTCTGGCGTTCCGCCGGTTTCCGGACACAACAGGTTTCCGACACGAAAAAGGCGCCTTGCCAATGGCAGGGCGCCTTGCGTGGTTTGCTTGCGTGGTTTTCCGGGTCGCGGGGAAGCTCAGTCCAGTCCGAAGTGGCCCTGGGCGTCGACCAAGTGCCACTCGATGCTGTTTCCGGCGTGGGTGGGCATGATGCTTCCTTCGAAAACGAAAAGCGGCTCCACGAGGCTACCCAGCGGGCGCCAGAAGCCATTCCTGGGGCAGTGGAATCCGGTTCGCGCAGTCAATGATCCGCGGGTGGGATGCGAAATCCAGCTGGTTTGGCCGATCTTTTTCACCGAAGTTTCCTTTGAACGGGTCCACGGAATCCGTGGGCCTCTTTTCGAATTATTTGCTAATTCGATCCTAGTGTCGCGTGTCGTTAATAGCTAGACGTTTGGGTGTTTGGGAGGATTGGTTATGGCCAATCGTCCTGCTGCTGCCCTGGGTCTTCGTGATGGTGATTTTGAGGCGTTGAATCGTCTGTCCAGGTCCTCGGCGGGACGGGCGGGACTCGCCCAGCGGGCGCGGATCGTGCTGCTGGCCGCGGAGGGGCTGTCGAACACCGTGATCGCCGAGCGTGTCGGGGCGACACGGACGACGGTCATAGGGTGGCGCAGCCGGTACGAGTCCGCAGGGATTGCCGGGCTGCATGATCAGGACC
>NZ_SMRU01000015.1 GCF_004354015.1 Arthrobacter terricola | reverse complement strand
TTCCCGAACAACAACCGGAACCAAAATAACTGAATAACAACACCACATGTTGTAACCCACAGTTTTCCCACCCACCCCCAACACCGGGGGCAGGGCCGGGTGAAAAGGTTACGGCGGTCATAGCGTGGGGGAAACGCCCGGTCCCATTCCGAACCCGGAAGCTAAGACCCACAGCGCCGATGGTACTGCACCCGGGAGGGTGTGGGAGAGTAGGACACCGCCGGACAACACTCAAAATGGTCGAGACCCCCACACCCCGGTGTGGGGGTCTCCCACCTTAACCACAAAAACCCCACCCGGCACCCAGACCGGCGTCCCGGGAAACCCGCCCGGACCCGAGCCGGCGTCGGAACAACACAACCCCCGCTCAGCTATCCCGGCCGTTTCATCAACCCCTGCTCACCCATGAGCCTCATCCTGAGAACGCCCCATCACGTCTCACCGCGGGCCATAAGCCCCCTACCCATACCGGATGTGAGCGCGCGTTCCCGGAAACCCGCCCGGACATGAGCGAGCGTCACCCTAAACCCGCCCCGGATGTGGGCGCAGGAGTTCGCCGGTGGCGGAAAAGGGGCCCCAAACCGCCCAATATGGGGTGAATTTGGTCAAAAAGGCGCGGAAACACGCGGAATTTGCTGGCCGCGTGGGCCCAAGCTGGTAAGTTTTCGAACAGTGGCTCACGCGCATGCCGTGTGTGGGCTCCAAAATCGTAAAGTCCAGGAGGACACAAATGGCTAAGAACCGTAGCGAACTGGTTTCCGAGGTAGCTGGCAAGGCTGGCACCAGCCAGGCTGCAGTCAACTCCGTGCTTGATGCACTGTTCGAAGTTTTCGAGACTTCTGTCGCCGCTGGCGAGAAGATCACCATTCCGGGCTGGCTGGCCGTCGAGCGCACCGACCGCGCCGCACGCACCGGCCGTAACCCGCAGACGGGTGAGACCATCCAGATCGCAGCCGGCCACAGCGTCAAGCTGACCGCTGGCTCGAAGCTGAAGGCAGCTGTCGCCAAGAAGTAGTACTTCGGCGAATGCCTCAGGAGGGCGGCAACCTACGGGTTGCCGCCTTCCTGCTTTAAGCGCCCGATTCGCGGCACCGCCATCGTTAGCAGACAATGGATAGGTGCCATCTGCCAAGACTCCAGCCACTACCCCTTCGCCCGCCACCAAGCCTGGGACAAGGGCAGGCGCCGCTGCGGCTGGAATCTCCGTGCCGTGGCAGCTGGCGGGCTTCGCAGTGTTGCTCTTGGCCCTTGTGGGAGCATTGATCTTCTCGGGCGCCGCAAGTGCCAGCCAGGTGTCGGACCCGGGCGCGTTGGTGCGCTGGGGCCTTCCCGTGGCGAAGTCCATCCAGAACATCTCGGTGGCCACTGTGATTGGCGGTTTGATCTTCGCCGTCGCCATCCTTCCGAGGTACGCGTCCCGGTCGAAGGACAGCGAAGAACACCCGGCGTTCGCCCGAGCTTTGGGCGTAGCGGCCGCCGCTGGCGCGGTCTGGACGCTTTCCGCCGTCGCGGTTCTTGTCTTCACCTATGCGGACATCGCCGGCCAAGGCATTTCCGGCGGCCCGGACTTCACCGCGTCCCTGGTCTACTTCATGACGGACATCCAGACCGGACAGGCATGGCTCGCCGTCACGATCATCGCCGCGATCGTCACCACGGCCCTCTTTGGCGTCCGTTCGCTGGCAGGCTTGGCATTGACCTTGATCCTGGCTATTGGCGGGCTTGTGCCCACGGCGTTGATCGGGCACTCCGCCAGCTCAAGCGATCACGAAGGCGCCATCAACTCCCTTGGCCTTCACCTCGTGGGTGTATCCACATGGGTGGGCGGCATCATCATGCTCGCCATCCTGTCGCGCCTCCTTCCCGGTGCCAAGGCGGGGAACAAAGGAACCGGCACCAAGGACATCACCGAGCAGACGCTTCGCCGTTTCTCGTCCTTGGCGGGTTTTGCCTTCGTCCTCGTCTTTGCCTCGGGCATCGTGAACGCGAGCATCCGGGTCAACACTTTCTCGGCCCTCGTCGGTAGCCCCTATGGACAGATCATCCTCGCAAAAGCCTTTGCCACCATCGTGCTAGGCGGGATCGGCTTCATGCACCGGCAATGGGTGATCCCTCAGCTGGGGCGCAAGTCGATGACCACGCGCCGCGTCCTGTGGCAGCTCATCCTCGTGGAACTTCTTGTCATGGGCGCGACGTCGGGACTCGCCGTCGCGCTGAGCAGCTCGGCGCCGCCGCAGCCCACCACCTACGCGCCTGACGCGTCGCCGGCGTTCATCCTGTCCGGTTACGAACTGCCTCCGGAACCGACGCTGGCCCGCTGGCTGACTGAATGGCGTTTCGACTGGCTCTGGGTGGCAGTGGTCCTCTTCGGCGCCGTGAGCTACATCCTGGGCGTCATCAAGGTCCGGCGTCGCGGCGATTCCTGGTCCTGGTTCCGGACTGTTCTCTGGATGATCGGTCTGGTGGTGCTGACGTACATCACGTCAGGGCCGCCGTCGGTCTACGGACGCGTGCTGTTCTCGGCACACATGGTGGACCACATGGCCCTGACTATGGTGGCGCCGCTGTTCTTGGTCCTGGGCTCGCCTGTGACCCTGGCGTTGCGCGCCCTGCCGACCCGTGGCGAAGGTGCCCGGGGCGACGGCTCCCGCGGGCTCCGTGAGTGGCTGCTGGTGTTCGTGCACTCGAAGTTCTCGCAGGTGGTCACGCACCCCCTGTTCGCCGCCGCGAACTTCGCGGGCTCTATTGTGCTGTTCTATTACTCGGACGCCTTTGGCTGGGCCATGCGCGACCATGTGGGCCACGAGCTCATGAACCTCCATTTCACGCTTACCGGCTACATTTTCATCCTCACGATGATCGGCACCGATCCGCTGCCGCGCCGGGCGCCGTACCCTATGAGGCTGCTGCTCCTGCTCGCGACCATGGGTTTCCACGCGTTCTTCGGTGTTTCGATCATGGGCGGCACGGGCTTGCTCGCGGCGGACTACTTTGGCAACCTCGGCCGGACCTGGGGTCCGTCAGCCTTGGTTGACCAGCAAACGGGTGGTGCCATCGCGTGGGGGATTGGCGAGGTGCCCACCTTGCTGGTGGCGATCGGCGTCGCGGTGATGTGGTCCCGCTCGGATGAGCGCGAGACGAAACGCACCGACCGCGCAGCCGACCGGAATAACAACGCTGAACTGAACGCTTACAACGATATGTTTGCGCGGCTCGCAGACCGCGACGCCAAAATGGCTGGCCGGGACGTGAAGCAGCCGGAAAGCAAAACCAACCTGGAAGGACGCTGATGAGCGAAACCGTACGCACCCAACTGCGTGTCCGCGCTTCTGAACTGGTGGGCCGTGGCTGGCTCAACACCGGTGGGAAGTCCCTGGACCTGGAAGCGCTGCGCGGCAAGATCGTGCTGCTGGACTTCTGGACGTTCTGCTGCATCAACTGCCTGCACGTCCTGGACGAACTGCGTCCGCTCGAAGAAAAGTACTCCGACGTCCTGGTGACTGTCGGCGTCCACTCTCCGAAATTCGAGCACGAGGCCGATCCCGTGGCCCTCGCGTCCGCTGTTGAGCGCTACGAAATCCACCACCCCGTGCTGGACGATCCCGAGCTCGCCACGTGGAAGGCGTACACGGCGCGTGCCTGGCCCACCCTCGTGGTGGTCGATCCCGAGGGGTACATCGTGGCGCACCTCTCCGGCGAAGGGCACGCAGACGGGCTCGCTGTGCTCCTTGAAGAGCTCGTTGCCGAGCACGACGCCAAGGGGACCCTCCACCGCGGCGACGGCCCCTACGTGGCTCCCGTGCCGACGTCGGGCACTTTGCGCTTCCCCGGCAAGGCGACGCAGCTCGCCAACGGCAACTACCTCGTGGTCGATTCGGGGCACCACCGGCTGGTGGAGCTGCGCCCCGACCTCAAGACCGTGGAACGGGTCATCGGCGCGGGCACGAAGGGCTACCTCGACGGCTCGGCTGAACTCGCGCAGTTCAACGAACCACAGGGCGTGGCGGTGCTTCCGTCCGAACTCGCGTGGAAACTCGGTTACGAGGCCGTAGTAGCCGATACGGTGAACCACCGCCTCCGCGGCGTGACGCTCAGCTCCGGTTACGTGCAGACCGTCGCGGGCAACGGCGTACAGCGCCTGCTCGACGCCGGTCCCGCCCGGGTGACGGCAAGCGGTGCCGGCGTATGGGCTGAACATCCCGACGGCGGTCCGGCCGACTTTGCGGCCGACGCCATCGACGTCGGGGTACTGGGGCTGGGGACCGGTGTGTCCTTGTCCTCGCCGTGGGACGTTGTCTGGAGCGAGAAGCTGCAGCGCGTGGTCATCGCAATGGCCGGCACACACCAGATATTCGCTTTCGAGCCGCTGAGCGGTGAAGTGTCGATCCTGGCTGGTTCGGGGCTCGAGGGCCTGCTGGACGGCCCGGCCGAGGAAGCCTGGTTCGCGCAGCCTTCCGGTGTGGCCGTTGATGCTGACGACAACATTTGGGTTGCGGACTCCGAGACCTCGGCATTGCGCCGCTTGGTGGTTGGCGAGGACGGCGTGACCGTGGAGACAGCCGTCGGCAAGGGCCTCTTCGACTTCGGGTTCCGCGACGGCGAGGCCACCGAAGCCCGGCTGCAGCATCCCTTGGGTGTCACGGTGCTCCCGGACGGTTCCGTGGCCCTCGCGGACACCTACAACGGTGCCGTTCGACGCTACGATCCCACGACCAAGACGGTTTCCACCTTGGCGAGGGGCCTCGCTGAGCCGAGTGACGTCGTCGTGGTCTACCCCGAAAGCGGGGACCCGCTGCTCGTAGTGGTCGAATCGAACAAGCACGAACTGGTCCTGGTGCCCATCCCCAAGGAAGCGCAGCAGGTGGACGAGGGTGCTTCGCAGACCCATCGGCCGAAGAGCCCTGTGGCGCCCGGGAGCCTAGACCTCACCGTGCGATTCAAAGCCCCGACCGGGCAGAAACTGGACGATCGCTGGGGCGATCCCACGCAGTTGAAGATTTCCTCGACGCCGCCCGAGCTGCTGGTTTCCGGCGGCGGGACGTCCGTGGGGTTGCTGCGGACCCTCGAGTTGTCCGGTGACGTCCCCGAAGGGATCCTGCACATCACGGCCCGTGCGGCCGCCTGCGACGGCCCCGAGACCGAGGACGGCGAGATCCCCGACCACGCCGCCTGCCACCTGTACCAGCAGGACTGGGGCATCCCGGTAGTTCTTCAGGCCGACGGCGACACTAGCCTGGTGTTGGACCTGCGCGGGATGGACTAGGCCGCTTCGGCTGGGGCCGCAGCGTTTGAAGCCCGCCCCTACGAGCTCACGATCGGGGTGACCGTGATGGTGTCGGCCCCGATGTCCAGGCGCGTGGTGAAGCTGAAGTCGTGGACGACGTTGAGGTCGCCGACGAGTCCACTGAAGAGGTCTATTTCCCGCGCCGTCACGCGGGCTTTTCCATTCAAGGGGGCCACTACCCATTGGCCATCAAAGGGATCGATGCTGACCTTGGGGTACTCGGTGATCTGCCATTTGATGGTTCCGTCCACCACCCGGCTGTTCGTGACGTGGTAGAACGGGCAATCGGGTTGGAGCCGCTGCTGCTTGGTGGCATCGGCGGCGCACTCGTCCAGGAATTCCTTGACTTTGTCGTTCACCACGTTGATGAGGTCGTCGGTGGGTTTCGTCAGGAGGCTGAGGGGCGTCTGGGCTGAAGTTCCTGCGGTCACCGCGGTGTTGGTGGCCGGTGCCGAGAAGTATTTGCCGGTGAGGCTTGCCTCGTAGTCGCCGGGATAGAACACGGCGAAGCTGTTGCGGCCATTGGGCAGGTTCACTGGGACGCCGTTCAAGGTTGCCTGGTTGGCGTTGACCACGGAAACGTCGATTGTGGGCAAGGAGGTGGGAACGAACGACCACTTGCCGAAGAAGAGCCATTCCGTTCCGGTCCGCTCCAGCACGAAGTCGGAGTGGAGGCCTTTGCCGTCGATCTTGTAGTCCATGGGGACTGTCACCCGGTTGTTTCCACGGGATTGGGCGTTTCCGAGCTTGATGTCGGTGATTTTCGACGCCGCCGTCTGCAGTGCTGTTCCGTCCAACATGGCGGCGTTGGCGCTGGGTACCGAGGCGTGCAGGATCCCCAGTGCTTCGCTGCCGTGCCCCTTTTGGAGGGCGCTGAGGTATTCGCGAACCTGCTGTTGCGGACTGGCCACGGAGTTGCTGACGAGGTTGATGCAAACGATCGCGGCGGCGACAGCGAGCATCAGACCGAGCAGCCATCCGGCCGCGGTCCTGACCAACGTTTGACTCACCTGCACGCCCTTTACGTTACCTGCCGGTTTCGCCATAGGTGGGCATCGTGACGGAGGGACGTACTTCCGGATAGGGCCCGACGGCGGCGCGGCCCCGGTTTGAGCGACGCCGGCGCAGGATGCGCGTGAACCGTGACCTGCTCACTGGCGCTTCGCGTAGCGGAGGTAGACCACGCCGTTGCCGAAGCGGCGCTCCTCCAGCAGCTCAAGGGAGAGGTCGACGTCGTCGGGGAGGTAGCGCAGTCCGCCGCCGACGACAACGGGGTTCAGGAAAAGCTGGAACTCATCCACCAATCCGGCCTTGATGGCGTGTGCGGCCAGCACCGGGCCACCGATGGACATGTCCCGTGGTGCAGTCTCCTTCAGCGCCCGGACCGCGTTGGCGTCGAACTCGCGCTCAATGCGCGTCCGGGACGTGGTGGCCTCCTGCAAGGTGGTGGAGTACACGATCTTGTCCGCGGACTTCCACAACTCCGCGTAGTCGCGCATGACCTGTGGCTCGCCTTCGAGGGACATGTTCTCCCACACGGACATGACTTGGTACATGCGCCGTCCGAACAAGTACGTGCCGATCGGCCGTTCGAGCTCGTTGACGAAGCCGTGGACTTCCTCGTCCGGCATGCTCCAGTCGAAATTTCCTTTGGCGTCGGCGGTGTACCCGTCCAGGGACATGATCCCGGAGTAGATCAGTTTGGCCATGTGCTGAACGCTACCCAGCAGATGGGCAACGGTATAGTGCCCGGCATGGATGACAAAGCGATTTTGCTCAGATACTTGCGTGCCCGCCGCGGCGAACTCCTCGCGAAGATCAACGGGCTCGACGAATACGACGTCCGCAGACCCATGACCCCCACCGGCACCAACCTCCTGGGACTGGTCAAGCATGTGGCAAGCGTGGAGCTCGGGTACTTCGGCGAGGTGTTCGGCCGGCCAAGCGGTCGGGAGCTGCCGTGGTTCGAGGAAGGTGCCGAGGCTGACGCGGACTTCTGGGTTCCGGCGGGCGAAAGCCGCGAGAGCATTGTTGAACTGCACCGGTTCTCCGCCGAGCACAGCGACGCAACCATCGAAGCGCTGCCACTGGACGCCCCGGGGGAAGTGCCCTGGTGGCCCGAGGAACGCAGGCACGTGACGCTGCACCAGATCCTGGTGCACATGTGCGTCGAGACTGCCCAGCATTTGGGGCATGCGGACATTCTCCGCGAGCTCATCGACGGCTCGGCGGGAAAGGGACCGGGAGACCCGAACCTGTCGCCGCGAAACACCGAGCAATGGGCCGCCCACAGGTCAAGGATCGAAGGAGCGGCCCGCGAGGCTTCCGCCTGACGGACGCCTAAGGAGCCGAGCGCCGGGACGTCACCGCTAGCGGTCGGTAGCCAAGCCCGGCAGCTCCTTCGTAAACGCCAAGTGCTTGATGGTTTCCGGGTCTGCGTCGAGGTCGAACAGCGGCGAATAGCCCGTGGCCAGGTACAGGTTCTTGGCTTCGGGCTGGCGCGGGCCGGTGGTCAGGTAGATCTTGCGGTAGCCGCGACGCGCAGCCTCGGCCTCAAGCTCCGCGAGAACCACGCGTCCCAGGCCGCGACGCCGATGCGCTGAATGCGTCCAAATCCGCTTGAGTTCGGCCGTGTTCGCGTCATAGCGGCGGAATGCGCCGCCCGCCACGGTTTCCCCGTCCTCCTGCAGGATCAGGAGTGCGCCGTGGGGTGCCGCGAACTCTTCCGCGGGATACCTGCGCAGCTCTTGTGCGGCGCCGTCGGTGCCGAAGAAGTCGCCGTAGCGGGTGGTGTATTCGACGGCGAGCTCGTCCAGGAGCGGCTTGACGCGGGGATCGCGCATAGGCAGGCTCAGGACGGAAAGGCCCGACGACGGCGGGGCGGGGATGGTGGTCATGACGTGCCTTTCGTGAGGAGCCCGGCGAGCTGCGGGTTGCTTGGGCGGCACGGTTGAACGCGGATGGCTGACAGTTCCGCGAAGAGCCGCCGGGCCAAAGCGTCGTTCTCGCGGAACGGGGCCGCGTTGGTTCCCGGACGGGCGAAGGCGCCCGCACCCCAACCGGAGGTCCACGGCCCGATGGCGAAAAGCCCTGCTTGCCGTCCGCCGTCGGGAGCTAGTATCTCGTGCGAGCCCGAGACCAACAACTTGCCCGTGGAGTGCGGACCGTCCGCGGTGAGGAGGCGCTGTTCGGTTCCCCACCCGGCGTCGTGCAGGTCCGTGAGCGCGGGGTTCGCCGAACCGGATACCGACGGCGCCGGCAGCCTGGCCTCGATATACGCGGCGGCGTCCACCACCACGGGTGACTGGAACGAGCCGGCGACGAAACGGCCACTGGCTTCGTCCGGCCGAATCCACATGCCCGGGCCGAGGAACTGGAGGAATCCAGCTCGGTGCAAGGCGAGCATCTCACGGAGTCGATGCGGCGGCGGACCGGAATCGACGAAACTGAAGAAACCGTGCCACCAACCGTGCACCGCCTGCTGGGAACGGGCATTGAGCCGTTCCTGGGGTACCAAGCGCCCAAGTTCCATGTACACGCGCAGCAATGCCGTGAACAGTGCCAACGTTTCCGAATGGTCGGGCTCGGTGCGCAGGCGGAGGTCGCGTTCGATGTAGTTGGCGACTGCCCGTTGCACGGCTGCGTGGTCGGCGAAAGCGCAGCCGCTGAAGGGCTGGTCCAGCACTTCGAGGTCGAGCCGGAGGGCGGGATCCGGAACCGCGGCTTCAACAAGCTCCTCCCGTTCCCGGCTATACCAATCGAGGCTGTCGAAGCGCTGCTCGAACGCGTCCCAGCCGCCGCGGGTCCGTTCGGGATAGCCGGTGAACAGCTCGCGGTAGTAGGCATAGCCGGCGTCCTTGGCGATGAGCGGCCACAAATGGGTACGGAAATCGAGTTCGTCGTGGGTTTCGAGCAGCGATTCGACGGCGGCCGCGGTGAAGTAGCGCGGCGGACCGACGGGCTCGCCACGCAGCGTCGAGAAGATCTTGGAGTGGTACGGGACTCCGCGGCGCGAACCTGCCCAAAGCCGCGGTTCGGTTCCGGACGGCACGTAGTCGAGTCCGCCGTCGGGCCTTTCCTCGAAGCGACCGCCCCGGCCCTCGAACAGGAGCACCAGCAGGTCCACGAAGGCAAGGCCCATGCCCGAGACGAGGACGTCCTGGCCGGGAGCTACCGCCGAGTAGTCGACGTCGGTGGTGTACGACGGCGCCACGTGGAACCCGGCGTGGCGCGCAGCGAAGTCGGAGAGCCGGGCCGATTCGGGGTCCGGTTTCGAACTCGTGTGGCCGAGCGAGTAGACCACGAGGTCCGCTTCAAGTTCACCGCCCGAGGCGAGCCGCACGCGGTAGCGCGGGCCGCCGTCGTGCTTTTCTTGAGCGTCGCGCGCCTCGGGAGAGCAGTGCTCGACGGCGGTGGCCGTGTCCCGGTGGACCGTCACCGTCGCGTCGGGTTCGAGGGCCGCGACGGCCCGGCGGAAGAACCACTCGAGGTACTTGCTTTGCAGCTGGCGGGTCGGGAACGAATCAGGTCCCAAGGCCCGGAGCTGCGCCAGGATGTGTGGCTCGAAGGGCGGGACGTCGCGGATGGAGCCGTCAAGCACGCCGGATGCCCAACTGGCGAGGCCGGGACCGTCGAGCGCCGGGCCATCGCATGCCACGGAACCGTCGGTGAACATCGTGATGTCCGCCGCCATCGAGTTGAGCAGCAGTCCCGGGGTCTGGTCATAGCGCCAGATCCTCCCGGAACCGGGCTCGTGAGGTTCCACGACGTGGATGGAGACAGGGCCGTCGAAGAGGTCCGGCTTGTTCGCCGCGAGGCGTTCGAGGACGCCCGCTGAGCGCGGACCACCGCCGATGAACACTATGGCGGGGGCGATGGGCGGCATGGCTACTCCTGGTGGCTGTGGCTGGTGGTACCTGAGCCTAGGGAGGTCGAACGGCCCCGGTCGAGGAGCCGGTAACGGCCGTTCACCACGCGTCACGCGGCGTCAACGGGCGCAAGACAGGGACGCATTCCCGGCCAATGTGAAGCGGAATGAAGTGCCGTGAAGGCCCGTGAAGAGCTGTGAAGAAGTGCAAAATTCCGCGTTGCCACCGCTTTCCGTGCGCCCCTAGATTGACAGCCATCCGATAGTCAACCGTCAATCCGAAGCGAGGTGGCGCATGAGTTCAGCAGCAACCACAGTGGCGCAGTCCGCACATCAACCTGCACCCGAACCGGCGCCCGCGAGCGCCGAAACCGCCACACCGGCCGAACCGGTGCCAGCCAACGCCGACTATTCCAGCTACAAGCTGGTGCCGGCCAGGCATCCGTGGCGTTGGGTGGGAACCGTCCTGGTGGCGCTTGGCGTCGCAGCGATGGCCTGGTCCCTCGTGAGCAATCCCCGCTGGGAATGGGGTGTCGTGGCCCAATGGTTCACAGCCCAGTCGGTGGTCAACGGCCTCATTGAGACCCTCAAATTGACGGCGATTTCCGGCGCGCTCGGGTTTGTCCTCGGTTTCATCCTGGCCCTCATGAGGCTCTCGGCGTCGCCGCTCCTGGTCTCGGTGTCGTGGACGTTCTCCTGGATCTTCCGCTCCACGCCGCTACTGGTCCAGATGCTCCTTTGGTACAACCTCGGGTATCTGTACGAGAAGATCAGCCTGGGCATTCCGTTCACGGACGTCCGCTTCTTCGAGGTCCAGACCACCACGCTCGTGAGCCAGTTCGCTGCGGCAGTCCTCGGCCTGACCCTCAACCAGGCCGCCTACTCGGCCGAGATCATCCGCGGCGGCATCCTGTCCGTGGACCAGGGCCAGCTCGAAGCCGCTGCCGCGCTGGGAATTCCGGCCTGGCGCCGCTCCACGAGGATCGTCCTGCCCCAAGCCATGCGAGCCATCCTGCCCACGGCGTTCAACGAAATCATCGGCCTGGTCAAGGGAACGTCGATTGTCTACGTCCTGGCCTACTCCGAGCTCTTCTACACCGTGCAGGTCATCTACAACCGCACCCAGCAAGTCCTGCCGCTGCTCCTCGTGGCGACCCTCTGGTACGTGGTCATCACCTCGGTCCTGAGCGTCCTGCAGTACTACATCGAGCGCCACTATTCGAAAGGCGCAGTCCGGAACCTGCCGCTGACGCCGCTGCAGAAAGCCCGGAAATTCCTCGCCACCCACGCCGTCACCAACGTCAGGAACCAAGGATGAATACCACTCCAACCCGCGGCCAGGTGGAAATCACCGCCGTCCGCAAGTCGTTCGGCGGCACCGAAGTCCTCAAAGGCGTTTCCTTGACGGTGCCGCCGGGAGGCGTAGCGGTGATCGTGGGTCCCTCCGGATCCGGTAAATCCACCTTGCTGCGGACCATCAACCACCTGGAGAAGGTGGACGGCGGCTACATCACCATCGACGGACAACTCGTGGGCTACGAAGTCCGCGGAAACAAACTGCACGAGCTGCGTGAGAAGGACATCCTCAAGCAGCGCACGGACATCGGGATGGTCTTCCAGAACTTCAACCTGTTCCCACACCTGACCGCGCTCGAAAACGTAGCTGAAGCACCCGTCGTCGCACTCCGCCCGGATGGCCGGCAGCGCCGAAGCAAAGCGGAAGCCCGCGAGAGGGCGCTCGAACTCCTGGATCGGGTGGGCCTCAAGGACCGCGCCCACGCCTACCCCCGGCAGTTGTCCGGCGGCCAGCAACAACGCGTGGCGATCGCCCGTGCCCTGGCCCTCGACCCCAAGATCCTGCTCTTCGACGAGCCCACATCCGCTTTGGACCCGGAACTCGTCAACGAGGTACTGGACGTCATCCGTGAACTCGCGACCTCGGGCACCACATTGATCATCGTCACCCACGAGATGGGCTTTGCCCGCGATGTGGCGGACACCGTGGTGTTCATGGACCAAGGCCAGATCGTGGAACAAGGCAGACCCGAGGAAATTTTCTCGAACCCGCGCGAACCGCGCACACGCACCTTCTTCTCAAAAGTCATCGAACCCGCTTTTAACATCTGAGGAATCCCCACAATGCCACCCATCACCGCCAGGCTCCTGGCACTCGCCGTGCTCCCCGCCGTCGTCCTTCCGGCGCTCGCGGCCTGCTCGGACCCCGGCGCCTCCGCAGCCGGCGCGAGCCCGTCGGCAAGCGCCGCCCGCAACGGCGTCGTCTACAACACCTCACCGGAGCAGAACCGCATCCGCGCCCAGAAGGATGCCGCTGCGGCAGCCGCTGTGCCGGCTGCGATCAGCAAGGATGGAAAGCTGACGGTGGCCACAACGGCCGGATCCATCCCGCTGTCCTTCCACGCTACGGACGACAAGACGCCCATCGGCGTCGAGGTGGACATCGCCCAGCTCGTGGCCGACAAGCTAGGCCTCGCCTTGGACGTACAGGTCACCTCTTGGGAGAACTGGCCGCTCAAGACGCAGTCCGGCGATTTCGAGGCCGTGTTCTCGAACGTCGGCATCAACAAGGACCGCGTGAAATTGTTCGACTTCTCCAGCTACCGGGCCGCCTACATGGGCTTCGAAGCGAAGAAGACGTCCAACTACAACATCAAGGGCGCGGACGATATCTCCGGCCTCAAGGTCTCCGTGGGATCGGGCACCAACCAAGAGAAGATCCTCCTGGCCTGGAACAAGGAACTCGAGGCTAAGGGGAAGGCTCCCGCGACCCTGCAGTACTACTCCTCGGACGCGGACACCATCCTTGCGCTCTCTTCCGGGCGAACGGACCTGAACATCGCCCCTTACCCGTCGGTGTCCTACCGGGAGAACACCCGAAACGACCTGAAAGTCGTAGGCAAAGTGAATGCGGGTTGGCCGTCCGAGACTCTCGTGGCAGCCACGACGCTCAAGGGCAACGGCCTGGCCCCGGCCATCACTGACGCCCTGAACTCGGCGATCAAGGACGGCTCCTACGGCAAGGTGCTGGACCGTTGGGGCTTGTACGAAGAAGCGGTGCCGGAGGCCAAGACCGTCACCGAGGCCAACTTCGCAACGTACCAAACGGGGAAGACACCGTGACATTCCAGACCACGCCAACCACAGGAGGAAACTTGTCCACGTCAACTGAAACCCTGGCTGAGTCGCCTCAACAAGGTGCCGCCTTCGCCGCCGCCTGGCAGGAATGGCACGCCGCACATGAGCGCCACCGCGCCGATCCCCACGGTTTCCTGGCCGTCACCCACCTGCACTGGCTTGGCAGCTCACCGTCCCCGTTGGACGGGGTGCCGGGAACCTGGAGCGTGGAGAACGACGTCGTCACTGTAGTTTTGGGGGCCGGCGAGAGTCTGCTTCGGGGCGGCCGGGAACTGAACCCGGACGCAGCCGGAACCACGCTCACCTTCGGTCCCATCGCCGAACGCGACGGCATCAACCTCCGGACCGGGGACGCCGTCGTCGAGCTCGCCAAGCGCGGCGGGGAATACATCGTGCGGCCGCGGAACCCCGCGAACCAGTTGCTCTCGGAATATCGCGGCACACCGGCCTACGCCCCGGACGCCTCATTCGTTGTGAACGGCACGTTCGTACCGTTCGACGAGCCGCGTCCCACGACTGTTAGGGCCGCCGTCGAAGGCATCCAGCACGTGTACGAGGCACCGGGTGAGCTCCGATTCACGCTGGGCGGCCAGGACCTGGCGCTCACCGCGTTCAACGGCCATGCGCCGGGATCGCTCTCCGTACTGTTCACGGACGCGACATCCGGCAAGACCACCTACGCGGCAAACCGGTCCCTCACCGTAGTCCCGGAGGCCGACGGTTCCGTGCTGCTCGACTTCAACCGTGCGGTCAACCTGCCATGCGCCTACACCGACCTTGCCACTTGCCCGCTTCCGCCCGCGGAAAACCGCTTGACCGTGGCCATTGAAGCCGGCGAACAGATTCCCTTCGAAAGGCAGGACCAGCGATGAGCACATCCTCCGAAGGCGGCCGCCGCGGCTTCCTCGCATTGGAGCTCGACGGCGACGGCGCCCACCCCGCGGCGTGGCGCAAAGCGCGGCATGCTCCCGACGACCTCTTGAACGGTGCACGGATCCGTAACACCGTCCTTGCAGCGGAATCGGCCGGCTTTCACGCGGCGACGTTCGCCGATGGTTCCCTGGATGAGGGCTCGGGCATTGCCGGGCGCTTGAACGCGCTGCAGCGGGCAGCCTTCGCCGGGCCGGTGACGAGCTCCATCGTCCTGGTGCCGGAAGTCGACACTGTTTACACCGAGCCGTTCCACATCTCCACCCAACTCGCGAGCCTCGACTATGTCTCCGGCGGCCGTGCCGGGTGGCTCGTCAAGGCGAGCACTTCCGCGGAGGAGGCTGCCGCCGTCGGGCGTGCTGTTGTTTCCGGCGCCGGGCTGGCGCAGGAAGCGGCCGCCTCGGTGGAAGTGAGCCGCAAGCTCTGGGACTCGTGGGAGGACGGCGCCGTGATCCGCGACGTCCCTACCGGGCGGTACCTTGACGTCGACAAGCTCCATTACATCGATTTCGAAACCCCCGCTGACTTCGCGGGACAGCGCTATGCGGTGAAGGGGCCGTCCATCATTCCGCGTCCGCTGCAAGGCCAAATCCCCGTGCTTGCGCCTGCGGGCTTGCTTGCCGAGGCTGACGTAGTCCTCGTTTCTGCCCCGACGCTTGAGCTGCTCGCCGACGAACTTGCCGGGATCCGCGGCCGGACGGGGGCAGCGGTGGTGGCCGAGCTCGACGTCGTCCTCGACTCCCGCGGGCAAAGCGCTTCCGCGCGGCTCACCGAACTGGACGTGTTGGGCGAATGGGACAGTCCGCGGGCGCGTTTCGTCGGTACGGCCGCTGAGTTGGTCGATGTCCTCACGGACTTGCTGGTGGTGGCTGACGGCGTCCGGATCCATCCCGCGGTGCTGGATGTCGAGTTCGAAGAACTGGCCCAGTTGGTGCTTCCCGAACTTCGACGCCGCGGAGTGCTCAAGCCTGTCTCTCCGGGCGGCACGTTCCGGGAAGTGCTGGGACTTGGGCGGCCGCTGAGCCGGTACTCGAGCACGGTCACAGTGGGCGGCTCCGTCGTCGTCGGTGCGGAAAACTAGGAGGAAAAGCATGTCACAGCACACCCGTGCTAAATTCCAGCCGAGCGGCAGGATCCAGTTCGGTGTCTTCTTTCAGGGCGTCAATTCCGGCACCATCTGGAAGGCACCGGAATCTGGCTCGCAAACCGATTTCGAGTCGTTCCGCAGGATCGCCCAGACCGCCGAACGTGGCTTGTTCGCGGCGTTCTTCCTCGGCGAAGGCCTGCGCTTGCGGGAACACCTCGGACGCCCGCATGCCCTTGACGTGGCGGGCAGGCCGGACGCGCAAACCATGCTCGCCGCGCTGGCGTCGGTGACGTCCAACATCGGCCTCGTCGCCACCCAAAACACCACCTACAACGATCCCTCGGACCTGGCCCACCGGCTCGCGTCATTGGATTTGCTCTCGGGTGGCCGTGCCGCCTGGAACATCGTGACCACGGACAATGCCTGGACCGGCGCCAACTTCCGGCGGGGCGGCTACCTTGACCACGCCGACCGCTACGTCCACGCAGAAGCCTTCGTGGAAACAGCAAAGGGGATCTGGGACGGGGTCTACGGCACTCCCCGGTTGCCCCGAAGCGCGAAGTATAGGCCTGTCCTCTTCCAAGCCGGTGATTCACCGGACGGCCGGGACTTCGCGGCCCGCCAAGCCGACGTGATCTTCTCGGCACACCCCAAATTCGACGACGCCGTGGAGTTCCGCGCGGACATCGTCTCGCGGTCCCTGGCAGCCGGACGAGGTGCCAACGACGTCAAGATCATGCCCGCGAGCGAGTTCATCCTGGCCGGGAGCGAACACGAAGCACGCGAGAAGAAAGAGTGGGTCCGGAGCCTGCAAATCGGTCCCCAGCAAGCGATCGCATACCTCGAACAATTCTGGGGCCGCGAATTGTCCGCCTACGATCCCGACGGGCCGCTTCCAGACATCGAGCCGGCCGTGGATGAAACCTCGGAGACCAGGGGAAGCGGTTTCCATGGGGCGAAAGCGCGGGAGCTCACCGCGCAATGGCGGGCCGAAGCCGCCGAGAAAGGACTGACCATCCGGAAGTTCGTCACCTCGCGCACGGCCCGGGTGGACGCAACCTTCACGGGGTCCTACTCGTCCGTGGCGGACACGCTGGCCGAATACGCCAGGGTGGGCGCAGTGGACGGCTTCAACATCTCGCCATGGCTCATCCCCACCGGGCTGGACGACATCGTGAACCACCTTGTTCCTGAGCTGCAGGAACGCAGGGTGTACCCCACGGAATACGCAGGGAACACCCTCCGCGAAAACCTGGGGCTCGCGACGCCGGTGCGTTCGGCCTCGTTGGTCCCGGAACCCGCAAGGTGAGTTGGCTCGCCCGGTTCGCGGCCGCCGTCGTGCAGTCACTTGCCGACGGCGGCACCCGCGACCCGGACGCTGGCCTGGTGCGCCTGCGGCTCACTGTGTGGGGGCAGTCCGCCTGAGCCAGCGCAACTTCCCTGAACCGGGTAGGGTAGCCGTGACCCAGCGGTGATTGCCCTCGCGGGCATCCGCCTCCCATGAATAAGGGAATAATGACGAGCACGGACTACCGACCCCCACGCCTCAGGTGCGGCTTGGATGACTTGGTCGAACGGGCGCGCGCTCTCGCCGGAACCGGCCGCCGTCGAATCCTGGGCATCACCGGGGCTCCAGGCGCCGGCAAATCGACGTTGGCCCATGCGGTCGCGGAAGCATTGGGGACCCAGGCCGCGCTTGCGGGAATGGACGCGTTCCATTTAGCCAACGCTGTCCTCGCATCGCATGGTTCGCGGGACCGCAAAGGCGCCCCGGATACCTTCGATCCGTGGGGCTACGCGAACCTCCTCCGCCGGCTCAAGAACAACGACGAGCCCGTGGTCTATGCGCCGATGTTCGATCGCAGCCTGGAGGAATCCATCGGCAGCGCAGTACCCGTGCCGCAGGACGTCCCACTGATCATCACCGAAGGAAACTACCTCCTGCTCGATGCCGCGGGCTGGCGTGAAAGCCGGGAATTGATCGACGAGGTCTGGTACGTGGAACTGGACGAGGACGAACGGCTGCGGCGGCTGATCCGTCGCCATGAAGCCTTCGGAAAGCCGCACGACGAGGCCGAAGCCTGGGCCAGGGGCAGCGACCAACGGAACGCGGACGTGGTGGAAGCGACGAAGGGCCGCGCTGACTTGGTCATCGAACTGGTTTAAACAGTGGCGCCGCGTCCAGGGCGGTTCGCCCCGGACACGGCTCCCAACAGGACTACGACTTCGGCAGGCCCGGCGGGTTCAGCTCCGACTTCTGGACTGCCTCAGCCGAGAGTCCCCAGCGGTCCAGGATCTTGCCGTAGGTGCCGTCCTTAATCAGCGCGTTCAGTCCCGCCTGGGCAGCTGCCGCGAGACCGTTACCCTTCTTGGTGGTCACCGCGATGTTCGCCTTGAGCGGCCAGCCGCCGTCCACCAGTCCCACGTTCTTGGTCTTGCCATCAGTCTGTGATTTGTAGGACGCCGTGGCATTGGGTCCGAACGTGAGGTCCGCACGGCCCGACTGGAGTGCCAGCGTGGAGGCGGAATCGTCGTCGTAATACTGGAACTCGACCGGCTTCAAACCGTTCTTCTTGTTCTCGGCGTCCCAGCGCAGGAGGATGGCCTCCTGGTTGGTACCCGAGCCCACGATGATCCGTTTGCCCGCGACGTCCGGGGCCGAGTCCACCTTGGTGATGGGGCTGTCGCTCTTGGCGTAGAAGCCCAGTTTGTCGTCCCGGTAGCTGGCGAAATCGAACTTGAGCTTGCGCTCTTCCGTCACCGTGACGTTCGAGATGACGGCCTCGTACTTGCCCGACTCGACGCCCAACGGCCAGTCGGCCCACGCCGTCGGGACAATATCGGCCTTGAGGCCCAGCGATTCGGCCAGCGCGACGGCGATATCCACCTCGTTGCCCACCGGCGTCTTGTTGTCCGTGGCGTAGACGGCGAGCGGCGCGGAGAAAGGACTCACGGCAACAGTCAGCTTGCCGTCCGCCTTGACGGATGCGGGCACCAGTGCGGCGGCCTCAGGTGAGACCGTTACCGGGAAGCGGTTTTGTTCGGGCGACAGGTTGAACGTTTTCGCCCCGGACGTAGCGGACGACGACGGTGCTGACGCCGCCGATGCGCCCGGGTCCGAGCACGCGGCGAGGCCGAAGATTGTGGTGGCGGCGAGTGCCAACGCTGTGCCTGTCTTGAGTCGTGAAATAGCCATGGATTCCCCTTGTTTTGAGAGCTTATTGAGAGCTGCGGAATGCTTGTTGCTGCAACTATCCGGGAGTGTCGGGGGCCGGTCAAAGCGCCGTGAAACGTGGGGATACGGGGGTTAACCGGGCTTCACTGGGCGTCCGCGGGCGTCACACTCAGGGTGAGACGGAACCCACGTAAGCGGCAGAAATAACCCGGCTGCCGCCGTCGTTGTCGCAAGAGTGGCCGCGAGACGGCCGTTTGCACTCACACCACCTTCGAAAGGCCGGCACCGACGTGACTGTTCCCCTCTCCATCCTCGACCTGGCGATCATCGGCAAGGGCCAGACGGCGGCGGAGAGTTTCGCCGGGAGCGTGGCCATAGCGCAATTGGCCGAACGGCTCGGGTACCGGCGGATCTGGTACGCCGAGCACCACAACATGGCCTCGATTGCTTCCTCGGCCACGAGCGTTCTGATTGCTCACGTCGCAGCCAACACGAGCACCATCCGGCTCGGCGCGGGCGGCGTGATGCTGCCGAACCACTCGCCGCTGACTATCGCCGAGCAGTTCGGAACCCTCGAAACGCTGCACCCGGGCCGCATCGACCTGGGACTTGGCCGCGCCCCGGGCAGTGACCAGAACACCATGCGGGCACTGCGCCGCGATCACATGGCCGCCGACACCTTCCCGCAGGACGTGCTGGAATTGCAGGGCTACCTGAGTGGACCCACACGGATCCAGGGCGTGGAAGCTACTCCCGGAAAAGGCACCAACGTCCCGCTGTACATCCTTGGTTCCTCGATGTTCGGCGCGCACCTCGCAGCCCAACTCGGCCTGCCTTACGCGTTCGCCTCGCACTTCGCGCCCAATGCCCTGCAGGACGCGGTCGCCGCCTACCGCCGCGAATTCAGGCCGTCGGAACAGCTTCAGGAACCGTATGTCATTGCCGGCGTGAACGTAGTAGCCGCCGATTCCGCGGCCGAAGCCCATCGCCTATTCCTCGAGGTCAAGCGCGACCGTGTTTCCCGTTTCCTGGGCGGTGGCCGCGAATTCACCGACGCCGAGGCGGACCTCATCCTTGATTCCGCGCAGGGCCAGCACATCGCGAACATGGTGAAGTACTCGGCCGTGGGGACTCCCGAGGTAGTGCGCGAGTACCTCGACGAATTCGCCCGGCACGCCGATGCCGACGAACTCATCGTGGCCCACCAAAGCACGGGCACGGAGCAACGCCTCCGCTCGGTGGAACTGGTGGCCGAAGCTGTAGGCCTCGTCCCGGCGTAGCGGGCGCCAGGAAGCGTTACACCCCGGCAATACGCGGGTCACGGAGGTGAAACTCCCGGGGCGGACACTGGACGCACCCCCCCTGGAAGGATCGTCCATGGCTACTCCGCTCAACCAATCGGTGGCCGATTCTGCGCTGCTGACCAAGTCGCTTCCCCTCGGCCTGCTCCGGACTTCCCTCCAATCCGAGGCCGCCCACGACGGCATTACCCCGGAGTTGCTCGCCGAGCTCAAGATGCTCGCCCGGACTCCCGGCCTCCTGGTGGCCTGCAACTATGGTGGAACCCTCTGTGCCGCCGAAGGCGTGTCCACGGAAACGCTCCCGCTGGGGAGCGCCGCCGTCGCACTCCGTGCCCTGGCAGCACTGCCGAACACGCACACGGCGGTCATTTCCGGGCGCTCGCTGCGGGACCTCGCCGCGGTGTCGCGGCTGCCCGCGGAAGTGCATTTGGTGGGCTCGCACGGCGCCGAGTTCGACATGACCTATGCGTACGGCGTCTCGATGGCCACCGAGGCGCTCCTCCAACAGGCAGCCACGGCCCTCAACGAATCAATCGGCTTCGAAAAGGGCATCAGCATCGAGCGGAAACCTGTGGCCGTTGGAATCCATACCCGCACCGCCACGCCCGCAGTAGTGGCAAGAGTGACCCGCGAGGCGCACCAGATCGCCCGCGAATTGGGCTTGTTCTTCATTGTGGACGGGTCCGTGCTGGACCTGTCCATTGTCGAGCCCTCCAAAGACGCCGCGCTGGAGCATCTGCGAACACAGTTGGGGGCCAGCGCGGCACTTTTCGCAGGCGATGCGGACAGCGACGAACTCGCCGTCGCCACGTTGCGTGGCCCGGACCTCGGCGTGCACGTGGGGCCGGGGAAAACCTCGGCCCGCCACAGGCTCCCGGACCCGGAGTCCTTCGCCAAGGTTCTCGCCATCCTCTTCGAACTGCGCCGGGCCTGGCTGTTCGGCGAGGACGCGGTGGGTCTTGAGCGGCATTCGATGATCGGCAACGGTTCGGTGACTGCGCTGCTCACCCCCGAGGCCAAGATCTGCTGGATGAGCCATCCCCTCCCGGATTCCGGCTCACTATTCGCACACATCCTGGGCGGCGATCCGGCGGGCCACTTCAGCGTGGAACCAGTCAAGGCCTCGAAAGTGCTTGGCCAGCGCTACGTGGACAACACCATGATCGTGGAAACGCGATGGGCGGACGTGACCGTCACCGACTACCTCGAGCCCGCTCCGGACGGCATCACGAGCCTGGTCCGTGTCCTTTCCGGCACAGGCACCGCGCGGATTGTCTTCGCGCCGCGGCCGGACTACGCCAACGCCCCGTTCAACATGGAGGTCCGGGGCGAGGAACTGCACGTCGTGGGCACCTCGGACCCGATTGTCCTCTTCGCCCCCGGGGTGCCATTCACCGTTTCGAGCGACGGAAAGCACGGCACCGCCACCGCGGAAGTCAGCCTCGCATACGGTCCGGTGGTCATGAACCTCAGGTGCGGAGACACTGAGCCGACGACGCCCGATCCTGCTGGAGAGCTGACCCGGCGGGCCGCCGTCGCGCACCAATCCCGGCAGTGGGTCCGGGGACTGGAGCTGCCGGACATGAAACCATCGCTGGTGCGGCGCTCGGCGCTTGTCCTGAAAGCGCTGGTGCACGAGCCGACCGGTGCCGTCCTCGCAGCGCCAACCACCTCCCTGCCGGAAGGCATCGGCGGCACCCGCAACTGGGACTACCGCTACTGCTGGCTCCGCGACGGCTCAATGACCGTCAACGCGTTGGTGGACCTTGGCTCTACGGAGGAGGCAGACGGTTTCCTTCGTTGGCTGGGCCGCATCCTGGAGAACGCCCCGGGACCCGAGTGGCTGCACCCCCTGTATTCCGTGACGGGTGCGCCCTTGTCCACCGAGGCCATCATCGAGAGCCTGCCGGGCTATGCGGGCTCGCGGCCCGTGCGGATCGGGAACGCGGCAGACCACCAAGTGCAACTGGACGTTTTCGGACCGATCGCCGAGCTGATCCAGACGCTGGGCAGGCGGCGCGGCAGCTTGCCGGACGAGCACTGGAAACTCATGGAACAAATGGCCTCGGCCGCGCTGGCCCGCTGGCACGAACCCGACCACGGCATCTGGGAAGCCCGCCGTGCGCCGAGGCACCACATCTACACCAAGGTGATGTGTTGGGTGACGCTCGACCGGGCGATGCACACCGCGGTGCGGTTCCGGCGCCCAGTCGGGGCCGAGTGGGAGGAAACGGCAAACACCATCCGCGCGGAAGTCCTCCGGGAAGGCTGGGACGATTCGGCCAGTTCCTATACCGTCGCCTACGACAGTCCCGATCTGGACGCGGCGGTGCTGCATATCGGACTCTCCGGCTTGCTGGACGTCCGCGACCAGCGCTTCCTTGATACCGTCACCGCGGTCGAGCGGGAACTCCGGGTAGGTCCCACCGTCTTCCGGTACAGGTACGACGACGGCCTGCCGGGTTTGGAGGGCGGGTTCCACATCTGCACCACCTGGCTCATCGAGGCGTACCTCGCCGTGGGCCGCTTGGACGATGCCTTGGAGTTGTTCAACCAACTCGTGGCGCTCTTCGGGCCGACCGGCCTGCTTCCTGAGGAGTTCGACCCCGGCACCGAGACCCACTTGGGAAACCACCCGCAGGCGTACTCGCACTTGGGCTTTATCCGTTGCGCGCAGTTGCTGGACAAGTACCTGGACTCGGTGGACGAGGAGTAGACTCCCGGGGCTCAGGTGAGGAGGAGCGCGACGGCGATCATCGCCGGGACGGCGACCACCGTGGTGATCAGGACGGTGTCCTTGGCAACGGTGATTCCGGTGTTGTAGCGGCTCGCGGCCACGAACACGTTCTGTGCCGTGGGCAAGGCCGAGGTCACCACCACGGCGAACAAGGCGTGCCCCTCAAGGCCCAGCGCGAAATGCGCGAAGAGGTAAGCCATCAACGGATGCACGAAGAGCTTGAAGCCGCTCGCCATCAAACTGTCCAGGCGCCGCCCGCCGTCTTTTTGCAGCGGCCTAGAGCCATTCAGGCTCATGCCGAACGCCATCAACATCGCCGGAATGGCCGCTCCGCCAATCAAATTGATCGGTTCCATGATGAGCGACGGCACTTGCCACCCCGTTCCCGCGACGATCAGGCCGAGGGCGGTTCCCACTATCATGGGGTTCCGCACGATCATCAGCAGGAACCGCAGGGGAGTGGTCCGGTGGCTGCTGGTGCTGGCGTCGAGGGCCATGAGGTACATCGGCGTGAAGAAGGCCAGCTGGAAGATCAGGAGCGGCGCCACGTAGCTCGCGTCGCCCAGGACGAACACTGAGATCGGAATGCCGAGGTTCGCGGAGTTGGCCAAGGAAGCGCTCATCGAGGACATGAGGGATTCGGGCAGGGAACGCTTGAGCCAGAACTTCACGATGACGAAGAACAGTGTGCCCGTGGCGATCGCGCCCACGGCCGTGACCAGCAGCGGGGCGGCGAAAACGTCGTGCAAATGCGCTTTGCTCAAGGTTTCGAAGAGAAGGGCGGGACTCGCGACGAAGAACGTCAGGCCGCTCAGGACCGGGCGGGCGTTATCACCCAGGATTCCGCGCCTCCCGACGAACATGCCCACCAAAATGATGGCCCATACGACGAAAAACCCGTAAAGCACCCCCAGCATTTACAGTTTCCGGAAGGTACGGGGAGCGCAGTTGGGTGGGTTCACGCTCCCAGCCTAAATCAGCTTTATTTGCGAGCAGTGCCCGACGGCGGGAAGTTCCGCGATGTGGACCGCTGCGGACCCGCGTGGGCTGGGCCGGGAGCGCGGTTAGTTCAGGGCAGCGTTGTTGAGGGCGTGCGGCGGACGCATGAGTCCCGGAGTGTGGCCCTCGGCGGGATCGTCGCCCAGTTGGATGATCTGGTTGTTCTTATCCACGTGGACGACCCGCGGACGGTATGCCTTGGCCTCTTCGGTGGTCATTTCGGCGTACGTGATGAGGATGACGACATCGCCCACGTGCACCAAATGAGCGGCTGCGCCGTTGATGCCGATAACGCCGGAGCCGCGTTCGCCCGCAATGGTGTAAGTCTCCAGGCGTGCGCCATTGGTGACGTCGACAATCGAGACCAGCTCGCCGGGCAGGATATCCGCGGCATCCAGCAGGTCAAGGTCGACCGTCACTGAACCCACGTAGTGCAGGTCAGCATGGGTGACCGTGGCGCGGTGGATCTTGGACTTAAACATTGTGCGGTTCATAACGTGACAAGTTTAGCGCGTGGCTGTTCGATCGCCGGGTGATACCGGACACAGGCTAGCGCTTGCTTGCCTGCCGCCGCTTCAGGGAGCTATGGGCCGCGAGGAGCCGGGGGACCACGAAATAGACCGCGGTGGGAACCGCCAGGAGCGTCAGGACCAGGGCGCGGAGGGCAGGGTGCCAATCCCCTGTGAGCGGAGCGAGGGCCGTCATCCCGATGGCGACGAGCGGGAAAATGGCCAGCCAGGTAATGACTGCGCGCACGTGGACGGAAGGAACATGCGGCAAATGCGCGTGCACGGAGGCTGCGTGGGCGGGACCGGTTGGCGCGGGCGCCGTGGCCGGAGTAGGCGCGGAAACCGGCGTGGATGCGGCGCCGTCCACGGGCGCAGCAAGCGGGGTTTGGGTGCTCATGCAATTCTCCAACTGATTAGTTGCTTTCGGGGTGCGTTCAGACTAGCCAGCACTCAAGCAAACTGCAACTGTTTAGTTGGATTCTGTTAATATGGGGACATGGCATGGGATACGGATCGAACCAAAAGGCTTCTCCTTGAGGCGGCCACGGCCGAGTTTTGCCAATTCGGGCTCGCCGGGGCCAGGGTTGACCGCATCGCGACGGCGGCTGGAGTCAACAAGGAGCGTATCTATCAGTATTTCGGCAAGAAGGATCTGCTCTTCGATGCCGTCATCTCGTCCCAGCTCAGCAAGGTCGTCGACGAAGTCCGTGTCGAGGGCGATGGCCCCGAAGCCTTGGCCGACTATGCCGGACGCCTCTTCGACCACCACCACCAAGACGCCACACTGCCAAGGCTGCTGTTTTGGGAAGGGCTCGAACGTGGCGAGTACGTCGTGAACCGCCCGGACCGGGCTGCGAACTGTAGCAACAAGGTTGAAAGCGTCATTCGGGCCATGCCCGGCACTTCCAGGGAAGACGCGGCGGACCTGATGCTCACCATCATTGCGCTCTGTGATGCCTGGCCGGTGCTGCCCGAACTGGATGGCCTCATGGCCGGTAAGGAGCCCAGCAGGGTGGAGCGGCGCCGGAAGGCGATCGTCCAGACGGTCCTCGCGACGGCGCAGGCGCTGGTTCCCGACCACAGCAGCGTTTAGCGGCGTCTGGGAGCACTCGGCTCCTCGAACTCAGGCCTGTTTGTTGAGCGTCCTGCCGATGATCGCCTGTGTCAGGGCGTCCACGACCTCCGCGTTCGCCAGCGGGTTTCGGATCAGGGTGAAGTCGACGTCGCCCACGGGCGGGAGGTCGAACCGCTTGGTGATCACCGTGAGGTCTTCGGGAACCAACGACGACGGCATGACGGCGACGCCGATGCCCGCCCGGACCGCTGCCAAGACTCCGGCAATCTGCTTCGTCGAGCACGTGACGCGCCACGTCCGCCCCATTGCCTCCAGTGCATCGATGGCAAGCTTCCGGCTCACGCTCGGTGCCGGGTAGCAAATCAACGGAACGGGATTGGCCGGGTCAAGCACCGTCTGTTCCACGCCCACCCAGGCAAATTTGTCGTGCCGGACCACGGTTCCGTCCTTGGCCTCGCCTACCCATTTCACGAACACGAGATCCAGTTGACCTGCGTTGACGCGCTTGTAGAGTTGGTCGCTCTGGCTGACCGTGAGCTCAAGGTTGATCTGCGGATACAGTTGCCGGAATTCGCGGAGGATGCGCGGCAGCCCTGTGATCGCGAGGTCGTCCGCAGTGCCGAAGCGCAAACGGCCGCGCATCGCCGAGCCGGAGAAATACCTCGCCGCCGAATCGTGGGCGGCCAGGATGTTGCGGGCAAAGCCTGCCATGGCGTCGCCATTGTCCGTGAGCCGCACGTCCCTGGTGTCCCGTGCGACGAGGGCCCGCTTGGCTGCCATCTCCAGCTTCCGGACGTGCTGGCTGACGGTGGGCTGGGCCAGGCCGAGGCGCTCGGCTGCCTTGGTGAAGCTCAATGTCTCGGCGACGGCCAGGAAGGACCGCAGCTGCACGGGTTCGAACACGGCTCTCCTTTGATGAGGGGTTCTTTTGAAGAGGATTCCAGCATATTGCGCTTTGTAATGCTAGTTATACAGGCAATTTGCTTCCATAATTACGCGGCCCAACCCTAGCGTTAAAGCCATCCCAGTGAAACCTTCTATCCGAGGAACAATTTTGGCACCCCCACCGCCCGCAGCGGCAAACGTCAGCCAACCAACCATCGATTCACTCACCGCAAGCAGCCGAATTCCAGATGCTGCTGACCCTTCGGACGCCATTACCCAACCAATTGCCGTCGTCAGTGAACGGCTGCCTTGGCGCCACACTTTCATTGCGCTCAAGGTCCCTAATTTCCGCATATTCGCCAGTGGCCATTTCGTTGCCGTAATTGCGCTCTGGATGCAGCGGATTGCCCAGGACTGGCTGGTTCTCCAGCTCTCGGGCTCCGTCACCGCCGTAGGGTTTACCGTGGCATTGCAGTTCATGCCTTCCCTCTTCCTTGGCCCGTGGGGCGGCATGATGGCGGACCGTTTCCCGAAACGGCGCATCCTCATCGGGTGCCAGGGCGTGGCGGCCGCGCTCGCCGCTATCCTCGCCACCTTGGCGCTGAGCCACCGCATCGAGGTGTGGCACGTCTACGTGATCGCCTTGGTCCTGGGGCTGGTGACGGTCCTTGACCAGCCGGCACGCCAAGTCTTCGTCAACGAACTCGTGGGACCGAAGTACCTTCGCAACGCCATCAGCGTCAACTCCACTATTTTCCAGCTGGGCGGCTTGATCGGCCCTGCTTTGGCGGGCGTGCTGCTCACGGCGGTCGGCGCGGGCTGGGCCTTCGCCGCGAACGCCGTCGCCTGCTGTTCAACGGTGAGCATGCTCCTCATGCTCCGCAAGGACGAGCTGTACGTCAGCACTCCCGTGCCCAAGCGCAAAGGGATGCTCAAGGAAGGCCTGCATTACGCCCTCAGCAAGCCCACCATTTTCTGGCCCTGGCTCATGGCAGGGTTCGTGGCGGTCTTCGCGATGAGCTTGCCGGTCCTCCTCGCAGCGTTCGCGGACAACATCTACCGTGCGGGTGCCGGTGGCTACGGACTGCTCAACGCCCTGGTGGCCGTCGGAGCGCTGACGGGGGCGATCACCTCGGCCCGCCGACGCCAACTGCGGTTGCGTTCCGTGGTTTTCTGCGCCGGAATGTACGGACTGATGCTGTGCCTCGCCGCCCTCGCACCTTCCATGGCATGGTTCGGAGCCGCCATGGTGCTCGCCGGCTTCTGGTGCCTCATGTTCCTCACCGCCGCCAACCAGCTGGTCCAGGTCAGCGCCAACATGAGCATCCGGGGGCGCGTCATGAGCCTCTACATCATGGTGCTCATCGGTGGGCAGGCCATCGGTGGCCCCATGCTCGGGTGGCTCGCCGAACACCTCAACCCGCACACGGCGATCCTGGTCTCCGGCGGGGTGCCGGCCCTCGCGGCGGCGACGGTCGCCGTCGTACTCGCCAGGAAGTCCGCGCTGCGCCTCAAAGTGGACGTCAGGGACCGACGGCGGATGGTGCGGATCGTCGCGCAATCGGCCTAACGATTCGGGCCTGATAAGAAACGCAAAACACCCCGGTCAATGACCGGGGTGTTTTTGCTGAATTGCGAGCGGGCGACGGGAATCGAACCCGCGTATCGAGCTTGGGAAGCTAGCGCTCTACCATTGAGCTACGCCCGCATTGCCCCGTCATCTTGCCGGAGCAGATCCCAGCTTAGCGTAGAAAGCCGATGGGTCCAGACCAGACTCACCGGCACGGCATTTTTGAATACCTGCCACGTCACGGTCGCATCAAATATTCGGCGGTACTCGTAAAGATTCGGTTAAGGCTCGACGCAGGTGTGTCCCGCCGCTCCGGGGCTGATTATTCTGTAGCAGTTAGCTGCTGTGTCATGGGGAACCGGGCTATGTCCGTGAGTCGTACGCCGAAAGAGGTTGTAGTGGCATTTGCACAGCACGAAGTGCTCATTGGTCGTGACGCCATGACGGTCTACCGCTTCCTCGTGGATGGTCTCAATAATCCTTTGTGGCGCAGCGGTGTCCGCAGCATTTCCTTGCGATCCGGGCAGGCGGGCGAGAAGGGTGCCGTCTACCAGCAGACCCTTTCCGGCCCCGGCGGGCGGCCTGTCGCGGCCGACTTCCAAATCACCGAAGCGCGGCCGGGCGCCGAAGTCCGTTTCGCCGTCGTCGCCGGCCCTGCTCGCCCCACGGGCGGCTACTACCTCAGCACGGAAGGGCCGAATACGCGCTTGCGTTTCGCCCTGGAGTTCCACCCCAAGGGCCTGAAGAAACTCATGAACGGAATGATCCAGAAGACCATGGAAGGCGAAGTGGTCCAGCTGGAGCAGCTCAAGTCGGTCATCGAGGAGCAAGCTCCGGAAGAGTAAGGCCTATTGCGCCAGCTTGAGTCCGGCCAATCCTGTCAGGGGAGTAGTCGGCGTCGTGAGCTGTCCGCTGCTCAGGTCCCAGTACTCAATTGTGCCATTGCCCAGCAGGCCGGCGATGCCCGTGGAGTTGAGCCCGGTCACGTTCCGGAGCGAGCGCAAGTCCGAATAGTCCGTCCAGCTCGTCCCCACGATGGGACGCGCCTCGGCCACGGGTGCGGGCATTCCTGAACCGCGGTAGAGGCGAAGGTTGCCGCCCGGTTCCACCGCCAAGAGGTCCTGGTAACCGTTGGCGTCGTAGTCCACCATGCTGAGCCGTAGGGCGCTGACCCCGGAGGCCACTTGCGTCCGCGGGCCCAGGGGACCAAGGCCTCGGTTCGGGTAGAGGTAGAGCACGCCGCTCGGGTCCGTCGCGAGGACCTGGGGGAGCCTGTTGCCGACGCACCACAGGCCGACTGCCATGGTCATGGGCTGCCAGCCAAACTGTCCCAAGGTCACGGGTGCGCTGAAACCGCCGCCCAGAAGGCCCGGATAGAGCAGGAGCCTGCCGTCCTGCATTTGAGCCATGACATCGTAAACGCCGTCGCGGTCCCAGTCCGTGACCATGAGCTCTTTCGAGCCGCCGAATCCGGATCCAACCGCCCGCGCGGGCCCGTACGAGCCGTTCCCGAGGGCCGGGTAGTCCTTCAGGTTTCCGGCGGCGTCGACCGCGACGATGTCTCCCGCGCTGCGGATCGCGGCTGCGTTGAGGTTCAGCGTTGGCGGCTGGACTTTGGCGATGGGATCGCAAACGCTCGGGTCCGGTTGCTGCGGCGGCGTGGTTCCGGCGCCCGGGCTGTTGACGGTGCCGGCCGGAAGGGTGGTGTAGCCGAAGAGGTTGACGACGCCCCACATCGTGTAGCTGGTGGGGGTTGTTTGCCAGTTGCCGTCCGTGAAGGTGATTCCGACGCCGATCACGTTGAATCGCGGGTCCTTCAGCAGGGCGTCGTGCGCCGGTGAGCTCTTCCACCATTCGACGAGTTGCGCGGCGTTCCTGTCCCAGCGGACGGCAATGACCTCGCCTGCGCCGTTGTTGGGGTTCAAGGCCCGGGGGTCGGTCCAGAAATTCGGCCGGTGTTCAATGACCTGGCGCGTGGCGATGTTGTCGGACCACTCTTGCGAGAGCGTGGAAACTGTGGGGTTGTACTTCACCGGATTCAGGCCCAGCGAAGTCCGGTAGGCGTTGATCGCGTTGAATACTGCCAGGACTTGGGCGGAGTTGTCGTCCTTGACCAGCGCTTGGGCCGAGACCTGGGATACCGCGGCGGGGCCTTTGTTCGACGATTGGCCGTTCGTGGCCGCGGCCGGGAGCGGGTCCGGTCCCAAGGCCGGCGGGATGGAAGGCACGGGAGGAGGTCCGACTGCTTGCGGCGACCCGACTGTTCCGGTCCCGACGGCGGGGCTGGAGGCAGCGGGGGCTGCCGGGGTTTGGGCGGACGCGTCCGGGGCAGCCGGGGTTTGGGTCGTGAGAACTGTGGCCGCGGGGATTTGGGCCGTGTTTGCCGCGCCGGGTGCGGTCCCGACGGCGGCAGGTGCGCTGGGCGAAGGTTCGGCCTGCGGGCGGGTGGATCCCGACGCCGGTGCGGGCGTCGTCGTCGTACTTTCAGTTCCGGAGGCGGAAGGTGCGCCGGGGCTGGTTGGAGCGGTTCCGGTTGCCGCGAGCGGAACCGGGAGGGGCTGCGGGCCGGAGGCAGGGGCCAGGACCGTGAGGAGGCAAGCCACCAGCACGGCGATGGGCACCACAATTCGTCGCAACGTATCCCCAGATTCCGGTTTTGCCGCCGTTTGAGACCAAAAAGCAAGAGCAACGGCAGTCTATGTTCCGCACTATAGTCCCATGCGCCACTCCTGCACCATGGCTTGCACGGCGCATGCGGTATTTTTGAACCTGTGCTGATCTCTGACCGCGACATTCGTGCCGAAATCGACTCCCGACGCATCGTCCTGGAGCCCTATGAACCGGAAATGGTTCAGCCGTCCTCGGTGGATGTCAGGATTGATCGCTTTTTCCGGCTCTTCGACAACCACAAGTACGCCCACATCGACCCCGCCGAAGAGCAGCCGGAACTGACCCGCTTGGTGGAGGTGGAAGGCGACGAACCCTTCATCCTGCACCCGGGCGAATTCGTGCTCGGTTCAACGTACGAAACTGTGAGCCTGCCGGACGATATCGCCGCGCGGCTGGAAGGCAAGTCCTCCCTTGGCCGCCTCGGTTTGCTGACGCACTCCACGGCCGGCTTCATCGACCCTGGCTTCTCGGGCCACGTGACCTTGGAACTGTCCAATGTGGCCACGCTGCCCATCAAGCTGTGGCCGGGCATGAAGATCGGCCAGTTGTGCTTCTTCCGCCTCAGTTCGGCCGCCGAGTTCCCCTACGGTTCCGGTAGCTACGGCAACCGCTACCAAGGCCAGCGCGGGCCCACCGCCAGCCGAAGCCACCTCAACTTCCACCGGACGGCAATCTAGGCTTTCTCGCAGCGGCGCGTCGAGACGTGAGATCTCGGCCTTTTGGGAACGCGAAAGGGCCGAGATCTCACGCCTCGACGGAAGTCCTCGGCTCGGCTGGGGTTGGTTTCCGCGAAGACTTGCGGAAGGCCTTGACCACAGGCTCCACGAAGCGCGCCGCGAGGGGTCCCGTGATGGCCATGAGGAGCACGTAGGCCGTAGCGAGTGCTGCGAGGTCGGCCGGAACTGCGCCCGAGGTCACGGCCAGGCCTGCGATGACGATGGAAAATTCGCCGCGGGCAATCAGGGCCGCTCCGGCGCGGAAACGGCCGGGAACGGCGATGCCGGCCCGTTTGGCCGCCCAGATCCCGGTCAGCATCTTGGTGGCGGCCGTCAAGACCGCCAAAAGCAAGGCCCATCCGAGCACCGGAGGAATTCCCGAAGGATCCGTGTTGAGTCCGAACGCCACGAAGAAGAGCGCAGCGAAGAGGTCCCGCAAGGGTTCGAGGATGCGCGTCGCGGTGTGGGCGGTGGCGCCGGAAATGGCGATCCCGAGCATGAACGCTCCCACCGCGGCTGAAACCTGCATGGCGGAGGCGATGCCTGCCACCAAAAGCGCGGCCCCCAGGACATTGAGCAGGAAGACCTCGGAGTTTTCGCTGTGCACGGCTTGGGACACGCGATGACCGTGCTTGAGCGCCACCACCAGCACCAAAGTGACCACGGCCAAGGCGATACCCACAGTCTGGAGTCCACCAAGGAAACCGACCCCGGCCAGGATGGCCGTAAGGATCGGGAGGTAAATGGCCATCGTGAGGTCCTCGAACACCAGGATGGCCAAAACCACGGGAGTTTCGCGGTTACCGATCCGTCCGAGGTCGGTGATCACTTTGGCGGCGATCCCGGACGAGGAGATATAGGTGACGCCGCCCATGACGATCGCGCCCACCACCCCCCAGCCGAGGAGGAGCGCGATGCCCGCGCCGGGAGCGAAGTTCAGGACGAGGTCCAACACGCCCGCTTGCCATGAGCGCCGCAGCCCATTGACCAGCTCCGCGGCCGTATATTCCAGGCCAAGCATCAACAAAAGCAGGATGACGCCGATTTCGCCGGACAGGTGCGCGAACTCGTGCATGCCATCGAGGTTCACGAACCCTCCGGCGCCAAACGCGAGTCCGCCCACGAGGTAGAACGGAATGGGGGACATGCCGATCCTGCCGGCCAAGCGAGCAAGGAGGCCGAGGCAGAAAACGACTGCACCCAGCTCAATGAGGGTCAGGGCCAGGGGATCCATCGCCGTCAGCCGTTGCGCAGGATGGCAGCCGCAGAGTCAAGACCTTTCTGCGTGCCGACAGCCACCAGCAGGTCGCCCATGTGAAGGACGACGTCGGGTGCGGGCGAGGGAACCACCTCGCCTTCGCGCATGATCGCCACGATCGAGACGCCGCTGCGCGTGCGGATCTGGGCCTTCCCCATCGGTTCGTTGTTAAATGGCGAATCGGCAGTGATGGAGAACTGCCGCGTGGCGATGCCGGGAACGTCCTTGTGGGCTTCAGCAAGGCTCATGGCGAGGTGCTGGCCGCCCAGGAGGTTGCCCAGGCAGGAAGCTTCGTCGGCGGTGAGCGGGATGGACGCCTGGCAGGTATCGGGATCGTCCCACGTGGAGACGAACAATTCCGTTTCACCTTCGCGCATCTCGACAACACCGATCCGGCGTCCCGAGGCTGTGACGAAATCCTTGCGGACCCCCAAGCCTGGCAGCACTGTCTCATCCACGTTCATAGCTACACCCTAGTCCTCGGGGGTTGCCGGCGGAATGCCGTTGTTCACAGAGGTGTCACAGGCGCATCGCAGAAAACTTTCAGGCGACGCCCAGACGCGCGGCAGCTCGAAGCAGCCCACCGGTACTAAGGTGTCAACGCCAGTCCGCGCGCGGCATCGTCGTAATATTCACGGTTCGAGAGCCTGGCAGCGGCCGTTTCGTCGACGACCACCACGGCGTCCGAGTGCCACTGCAGGATCGAGCCGGGGCAGGACGCGGAGAGCGGGCCTTCCACGGCGGCAGCGATCGCCGCGGCCTTGGCGGAACCAGTGGCGATGAGCACGAGACGCCGAGCGTCCAGGACGGTGCCGAGCCCCTGGGTGATGCAATGGGTGGGAACATCGGCGTCGTCGGCGAAGAACCGGGCGTTGTCCCGGCGGGTGCCGGCGGCCAGGCGCTTCACCCGGGTTCGCGAGGACAACGACGATCCTGGTTCATTGAAGCCCACGTGGCCATTGGCCCCGATCCCCAGGATCTGCACGTCGACCCCGCCGGCCTCTCGGATCGCGGCATCGTAAGCTGCGGCCCCGGCCTCGAGCGCCGCGTCCGTGGCCCCAGTGCCGTCCGGAACATTCAGCCCGGTCAAGGGAAGCCCGATGACGTCGCACACTTCGTGGATCAATACCTGGCGGTAGGACTGGGGATGCCCTGCCGGGAGTCCCACGTACTCGTCGAGCGCGAAGCCCTTGGCCGCAGAGAAGTCCACGCGCCCGGCGGCAGCCGCGGCGGCGAGCTCGGCATACAGGCCCAGCGGCGAGGAGCCAGTGGCGAGGCCAAGGACAGGCGGCTTACCCGCGGGAAGGCCCGCAAGGACGGCCTGGGCGGCAGCCGAAGCGGCTGTTTCAGGTGTGGGCGTGACAATGACTTCCAAGGCGACTCTCTGTGGATGGGTAGTGGCTGCGGACTCGGACCTGCTGCTAGGAAGCGGAGCCGCCCCCTAAAAGCAACGAGGTCAGGGCCTGGGAAACCGCGAGGGACGCACCGTACGTCACGATGTCAGCCCCGCCGCGCGGCAAGCCGCACTCGACGGCGATCACGGCGTGCCCTTCCGCGCGCAGCCGGGCGAACGTGGTCCACAGCGGGTGCTCGGCGTCCAGTCCGCGCCCGACGACGGCGACCCGCGCGCCGTCGGGCACCTCGCCTTCGCTGACAATCGCCCGGGTTGCTGCCGCAGGTCCCCACGGCACGTGGCCCACCGCGAAGTTGGCCCCGGTTTCCACCTGGACGATGGCCACGGGCTCTTCGCGTGCAAGCCACTTTTCGGCCGCGGGCGAGACTTCGAAGGCCTCGGCGATGCGCTCGCCGTCGAGCAGTTCGGTCTCTTTCAGGCCGCCCTGGCCCCTGACCGCCGCTTCCTGGATTTCCGCAGCACTCGCGGCAGGGAACCGCCCGGCCAAGGTGGCCGTGCGGGCAGCGGCGTCGGCGAGGCGCTCAAGGGGCAGGCGACCGGCCTGGACGGCACGGGTGATAGCGGCAAGGGTTTGTTCGAACAAGGCCGGCGTTGTGTCGGATCCAAGGCAGAGCAGGTCCGCTCCCGCCATCAATGCCCGCACGGCAGCTTCGGGAACGCCGGTCTGCGCGGATGCCCCGGCCATGTCCAAGGCATCCGTGATGATTACGCCCTCGAATCCCATGCGGCCCCGCAGCAGGTCTTGCAGGATGCGCGAAGAGAAAGTGGCGGGGTGGTCCGAGTCCAAAGCCTCCACCAGGATGTGGCTCGTCATCACGGTGGCGCCGCCGGCCGCAACGAGGGCGCGGAACGGGGCGAGTTCGCGGACATCGAGGGTGGCCGCGTCAGCCGTGACCTTGGGCAGGGACAAATGCGAATCCGTGGTGGTATCGCCGTGCCCCGGGAAGTGCTTCGCGCACGATGCCACGCCCGCATCTTCGAGGCCGCGAATCCATGCTGCAGTGTGCCGGGCCACCAAATCCGGTTCGGCCCCGAAGCTGCGCACGCCGATCACCGGATTGTCCGCGGCGGAGTTCACGTCTGCATCAGGGGCCAGGTTGAGGTTGATGCCCAACCCAGCGAGCTCGTGGCCAATGGCGGATGCGCTCGCGGCCGTCAGTTCGACGTCGTCCAGGCGCCCGAGCACGGCATTTCCGGGCTGGTTGGATCCCGTGCGGTAGTGCAGCCGCGTAACGTCCCCGCCTTCTTCGTCGACGGCGATCAACGAGTTCGGCGCATGGGACCGGAGTCCCGCGCACAACTCGCGCAATTGGACGGGGGACGCCACATTGGTGCCGTAGAGGCACACAGCCGCCAGTCCGGCGTCGTACGCGTCCAGGATCCACACGGGAACGGCGATCCCGGTGAAACCGGGCATGAGCGTGCCGGCGGCCATGCGACGAAGACGGTCAGGGTCGGCGGGACGGGTTGTGACTTCGGTTGCGGAGGACTGAATCGTGTCCATATCCGGCTCCTTCTTCAAAGGACGCTTGTGGGGTTGGTGGGAGCGGTCATCAGGACACACCCAATTGGTTCCAAAGAACCATCACGGCGGCTCCGCGCAGGACGATGTCCTCCGCGTCATCCGCGAGGCGGACGGAGACCGGCGACGGGTCTCGGTGCAGCAAACGCGAGAGCAACGTTTGCCGGACGGCATCGAGGAGGGGTCCCGCCAGGAGTTCCCGGGGTCCGCTGAGGACCAGTTCGGAGAGGTCGAGCGCGCCGACCACGGGCGCGAGGGCGATCGCGAGCCGCTCGCCTGCTTCCCGGAGTACGACGCCGGCCGCCGCCTCCGGTTGGGGACTCGCCGCTGCTTCGGCGAGGGCCCGTTCGAGGCTGGGGACGGACATCCACGTTTCGAGGCAACCGGTTTTTCCGCATTTGCACATGGCGCCGCCGTCGGTCCCGACGGTGACATGGCCGATTTCGCCGGCTGCGGAGTGTGCGCCCCGGGCACGGCGGCCGCCCACGATAAGGCCCGAACCCACGCCGCGGCCGATCTTGACGAGCACCGTATCGTCGCTGCCGCCACCGAAAGTGTGGTGCGCGTGGACAGCGGCATCGGCGTCGTTGGAGACGAGGGTCGGGAGTCCCGTGTGATCCTCGATGAGGCTGCGGAGCGGGACGTCCTTCCACTCGAAGTTGGGAGCGGTGGTGACGACGCCCTCGGCATTGACGATGCCGGGAGTGCCGACGCCGATCCCCAGGAGCGTAGCGGTGGCGCGTTCCGCCGCCTCGGAAGCGAGCTCGAGGACCTGCCGGATCACTTCCTGCCCGGTTTCTTCGGCGAGTTCACGTTCCATCCGGTGGAGGATGTTGCCGTCGAGGTCCAGGACAGCCGCGCGCAAGACCGAGTTTTCGGCGAGGTCCATGCCGATGACTTGGAGGCCTTGGCGGTTGATATCCACGAGGATGGCCGGTTTGCCGGGGCGGACCTCATCCGATTGGCCGAGCTCAACAACATGGCCCCGCTCGATGAGCTCCGACACGAGGTCTGAAACAGTGACGCGGGTCAGGCCGAGGGTACGGGAGAGCTCCGCGCGGCTCATTGCCCCGGCCGAGTGGAGGGTTTGGCGTACCAAGGACAAGTTGTGGGCTCGTCCGTCTGAGGGCAAGGTGGCCGCGCTGGTCCGCTGCGTGCGCCGGGAACCGGGCCGGTAGCGATCGCTGACTTGACGGTCACGAATGGCTTCCATGGAAGTTAGTAAACTCTACTAACAAACAATATTCAAGGGGTTCGACGGATTTTTGTGGGACGGCGGCCCCGTTGATGACGTCTGTACCCACTAAGGACCCACGCCCCCGTTGTACCGGGTGCGTGGGTCCTTTGCGGGCGCCAAATCCGGTGCCGAGCAGTCAGCGAACCGGCACCACGGCGATGTCTGCTTTGTCCGGCGACTTCACCGGGAGGATCACCAATAGCCCGGCCAGCAGGACCACCATAATGCCCAGGATTCCCCAGCGCTGCGCTGCCCCCGCGGCTACAAAGGGCGTGGCGATGGTGATGCACAGGGTAAAGAGGGCAGGGGCGAGGAAACTCACGGCCCTGCCGGTGGTGGCGTACAGCCCGAAGAGTTCGCCGGATTCGCCCTCAGGGGCCAAGCGCGCGAGGTACGCCCGGGATGACGCTTGCGCCGGTCCGACGAAGAGGCAGAGGAACAGGCCGAAGACCCAGAAGGTTGTGCTGCCGGCCCAGTGCGCTCCGAAGAAGACGTAGTCTCCGTTGCCCAGGACCAGGATGGAGGTCCCGGCTATGAGGAGTCCTATGAGTGAAATGACGATGACCGACTTGGGGCCGATCCTGTCGTCCAGGAAACCGCCGATCATCGCCCCAACCGCGGCAACGACGTTGCCGAAAATCGCGAAGAAGATGACTTGAGTCAGTTCGAAGCCGAAGGTCCCGGCGGCGATGACTCCGCCGAACGTGAACACAGCCGCAAGCCCGTCGCGGAAGATGGCGCTCGAGAGGAGGAAATAGATGGTGTGCGGACTCGTTTTGTAGATGGCCGAGATCCTGCGTCCCAGCAGGCGGTACGAATCGAAGAATCCGAGACGCCGATCCGTTTTCGGGACCGAGAATTCCGGGACGGCGAAGAGCAGCGGCAAGGCGAAAATGAACAGCCACAGGGCGGAAAAGACAGCTACGAGCCGGATGTTCAGGCTGTCCTGGGTAGAAGCGCCAAACCATTCGAAAGATGGCTGGACGAACAACTTCAGCACCACGAGCAGCGCCACAATTCCGCCCAAGTAGCCCATGCCCCAGCCGAAACCGCTCACCTTGCCGATGTTGGCCGGCGTCGAAATCTGCGCGAGCATCGCGTTGTAGTTGACGCCCGCGAACTCGAAGAACACATTGCCGAGGGCGATCAGGCAGACGCCAAGAAGCAGGAACTCGGGCCTGGGAAAAACGAAGAAGCACAATCCGGTGAGGATGGCCACGAGGATTGTGTTGACCCCGAGCCACAGCTTACGCCGGCCGCCGGCGTCGGAGCGTTGGCCGGTAACCGGTGCCAAGACGGCAATCGCGACGCCGGCAATCGCCAGTGCGGCACCCAACGTCGCAGAGGCCTTGTCTCCGCCGCCGAAGGCTTTGGATGTCAGGTAGACGGTGAAGACGAACGTGGTCATGACGGCGTTGAATGCCGCGGAACCCCAGTCCCAGGATGCCCAGGCAATGATCTGGCCTTTGTTGGACACCGCGGGACCGGAGGCGAGCTCGGACGCGGGGTGCGGGGCTTCGGACTGAGCTGCCGTGTTCATGGTCTGAATGGTAACCGCCCGAAGCGACAGTTAACTTCGCTTGCGGCTAACTTTCCCGTGAAGCCATCTTGCGCGGCCTGATCACGAGTCCCATGACGGCGGCCAGCGCGACAGCCGAAAGGATGGTCGCGGACCAGAACCCGGCCCGGCCACCCACGAGGAAATCGCCGGGGGTAGCGAACGCCGCATAGGTCGACGCCACGATGGCGAGCCCCACCGCTCCGCCGAGTTGCTGCATCGTCTGGAAAAGCCCGGACGCGGACCCGGCATGTTCGGGCTCTACATTGCGCAGGGCGAGCGTGGTGAGCGGCATGAAGGTCAGGCCGGCCGAGATTCCCGTGAACAGCAGGGCGGCGACCACCACCGTGAAGTTCGTGTGCGGGCCCAGCTGCGTAAGCGGCAGGAAGGCGATGACGCGAAGCGCGGCGCCGAGAATGGCCAGTCGGACAGCGCCAAGCCGTTCGACAAGCCGCGGCACGATGCGGGACATCGCGAAGATGCTCAACGGCATCGGGAGGAATGCAAGCCCCGTCACCATGGGGCTGAGGTGCAGATCGTCCTCGAGGTATTGGACCATGAGGAAGAACATTGCGAGCATTCCGCCGTAAGTTGCTGCCATTGCGGCCAGCGCCGCCACGCGGCTAGGGCTGCGGAGCAGTTGAGGACGCAGCAGGGGGTGGGGCACCCTACGCTCGGTGAAGGCGAGGACGGCAATCAACACTCCGCCGACCACCAGGCCGCCGATCGTGCGGGGACTAGACCATCCGTCGTCGCCCGCTTGGATGAGGGCCCACACGATGGAGACTGCGCCGCCAGTGGCGGTGACGGCCCCGACTATGTCGAAGCGCCCGGGCCGTCGCGGAGTTTCCGCCACAAGGCGGGGCACGGCGATGAGGATGACGACGCCGATCGGCACGTTGATGAAGAGGGTCCACCTCCAGCTGGTGGTGTCCGTGAGAAATCCGCCCAGGATGAGGCCGAGCGCTCCACCCATTGAGGCGATGGCGGAGAATAGGGCGAGGGCTCGGTTCCGCGCACCGTCGTCCCGGGCGCTCGTTGTGATCAGGGCGAGCACGCTGGGTGCCGCGAAGGCAGCGCCGAGGCCTTGGAGGGCGCGTGAGACGACGAGGAGGAGCGGCGAGGTAGCGAGGCCGCCGAGGAGCGAGAAGACCGTAAAAGCCGCGACGCCGATCAGGAAGGTGCGGCGTCGGCCGACGACGTCTCCGATCCGACCGCCGAGCAGCAGGAGGCCGCCGAAAGCGACGGCGTAGCCGTTCAGGACCCAGCTGAGTTCGGCCGGTGCGAAGTGGAGATCCGAAGCGATGTGGGGGAGCGCGACGTTTACGACCGTCGCATCGAGGACGAGCATGAGTTGGGCGAGCATGACCAGCCAGAGGCCGATGCTGCCCGTGCGGCGGCCCGAGAGCGCGATCCCGCCAGGGGCACGTGTGGCGGTTGAAGATGTCATGGGGGTGGTGTCCTGTTCTAGCCGAGGGGCTGACGTACACTAAGAGGAGAGATGCTCCGCTTAGAACTATACGGAGACTCTCTCCGCTTTGCAACAGGCTCTATTTTGATTACTTTGACGAGGTGTTTCCTGTGCGCGCTGACGCCCAACGCAACCGCGATCGGATCGTGGAGGTTGCGCGCGCGCTCTTCCGCTCGAAAGGCTTCGACGCCGTGTCGATGGACGAAGTCGCCAAGGGCGCCGAAGTGGGCGCAGGCACGCTGTACCGGCACTTCCCCACCAAGGAGTCGCTCTACGACGCCGTCCTCGAAGCCTGGGCGGACAGGGTCAATGCCGCCGTCGACCGCGCACTCACCCTCGATGGGCCCGCACGGGAGCAGTTGTTGAGTTGGCTGAGCGACTATGCGGCAATGCTGACCGAACACAAAGGTGCGGCTGCGCGTATCACGGCTGCGCTGGGCGACCCCGGATCTCCGTTCGCGGCGAAGTGCCAGACCTACCTTGGCGCCAATCAACGCGTGATCGAAAAGTTGGACTCGGCCTTGCGCCCCGGGGTCGAGGCCATGCAGATCAGCAGGCTCGTCGGCGGCGTGGCCGCAGTAGTAGACAACAGTGAACTTCCGGCCGACGCAGCAGCGTCGATGCTGGCGATCGTCGCGGACGGACTGCTCGCTTCCTAGCCCGCTCTGTGGGGCCGTTCACGGCAGCGCAGCCGGACATTATTTGTCACATGCGATTGATAAACTATCTGCACCGAACCCAACGTTTGACCGCTTGCTCCAACTTTTGACAACTTATTCCTGACTTTTGCGGAGATACCAGTGATCGCAGTTCTTGCCGTGACCTTTGCAGCGGCAACTGTGGCGCCCTGGATCTTCCGGAAATTCCAGCGGAATGCGTTCTATGTCCTGGCGGCGGTTCCGGCCGGAGCGTTTGTCTGGCTGCTTGGGCAGTATGGCGCAGTCTACGGAGGCGGCCATGGTTCCACCGGTGGCAGTTCCACGGGCGGGGCCATCGAAGAGACCATGCCTTGGATTCCCGACCTCAAGCTGGAGTTCGCTTTCCGCATGGACGTCCTGGCGTGGGTCATGTCCTTGCTGGTGTTGGGCGTCGGCACCCTGGTCCTGGTCTATTGCGCGCGGTACTTCAAGAACAAGGACGCCGACCTCGGAGGATTCGGGGCACAGCTCCTCGCCTTCGCGGGCGCGATGTTCGGCCTGGTGACAGCCGACGACCTCTTGATGATGTTCATCTTCTGGGAACTCACCACGGTCCTGTCCTACCTCCTGATCGGCTATGCGCGGACCCGCCTCGCGGCCCGGCGCTCGGCCCTGCAGGCCCTCATAGTCACTACTGCCGGCGGCCTCGCCATGCTCGTCGGGCTCATCATCCTCGGCCAGACAGCCGGGACCTACCGGATTTCGGCGATCCTGGCCGAAGCCTCCACGTTCGCTACCGGACCGGCGCAGGCGGCTGTTGCGGCCGCCGTCGTACTCATCCTGGTGGGGGCGATCACCAAATCCGCGCTGGTTCCCTTCCACTTCTGGCTCCCGGGCGCCATGGCGGCCCCGACGCCGGTGAGCGCCTACCTGCACGCCGCGGCGATGGTGAAGGCGGGCATCTACATCGTGGCGCGCCTGGCGCCGGGTTTCAGCGACAGCCCTGCATGGTTGCCGCTAGTGCTCGGCCTTGGCCTCGCCACGATGCTGGTGGGCGGGTACCGGGCGCTGCGTCAGACCGATATCAAGCTCATCCTTGCCTATGGCACCGTCAGCCAGCTCGGATTCCTCACCATGGTTGTCGGACTCGGCAAGCCCGACGCCGCCCTGGCCGGGCTCGCGCTCCTGCTGGCGCACGGCCTGTTCAAGGCGGCGTTGTTCCTGGTGGTGGGCATCATCGACCATCAGTCCGGTACCCGCGATATCCGCAAGCTTTCAGGGGTGTACCAGTCCTCGCGGGCCCTCGCCATCGTGGCTGCCGTTGCCGCCGCCTCCATGGCAGGGGTTCCGCCGCTGGCCGGTTTCGTGGCCAAGGAATCCGTGTTCGAGGCGTTCGTCCACTACGGCGCGGATCCGGCGTCGGAACCGTGGGGGCCCGTTCTCCTGGTGGGCCTGGTGCTGGGATCCATCCTCACCTTCGCGTACAGCGCCCGTTTCATGTGGGGAGCTTTCGCTACGAAGCCGGGCGTCGACCGCACCCCGTTCAAAGCCATCAAGCCCTCTTTCCTGGCCGCGCCCGCCGTCTTGAGCTTCCTCACTGTGGTTTACGGCCTTTGGCCGGATCCCGTGGACAGCTGGATCCAGCCGTACGCCGCAGTTTTCACCGGTAGCCACGACGGCGGTACCACCGCTTCGAGCGCAGGGCACCTCGCGCTGTGGCATGGTTTGACGACGGCGCTCGGGCTGACCGCAGTCACGTTTGCCGCAGGTATCGCCATGGTTTACGCCCGGAACTTCGTGTCCCGCGCCCAATCCCGCGTCCCTGACTGGATCGACGGCGACCGCGCCTACCAGCGCACCATCGGTGCCTTGGACGACGTCGCAGTGTGGGTGACCGGACGCACGCAGCGCGGTTCGCTCTACTTCTACTTGGCGGTCATCCTCACTGTCGCCTTCGCCGTGCCGCTCACGGCCCTCATCATGGCCAACAAACCCATTCCGGGCGGCCTCTACCTGATTGATCCGAATTCCCCGCTGCAGGTCATCGCCGCGGCCGGAATCATTGTCGGTGCCCTGGCGGCCGTCCGTGCCAACAAGCGCTTCCTCGCAGTGCTCATGGTGTCCGTGACTGGGTATGGAATCGCCTTGTTGTTCGCGTTCCAAGGCGCGCCGGACCTCGCCCTGACCCAGATGCTCGTCGAGACCATCATCCTGGTGGCTTTTGTCCTGGCGATGCGCAGCCTTCCTCCGGAACTCCGGGACCGGACCGGCGGCAAGTACCGCGTGGTCCGCGTCATTATCGGCGTCGCGTTCGGCGTGACCATGATCTTCGTTGCGATCTACGCCATGGGGGCGCGGATTTCCAATCCCGTCTCGCTGTCCTTCCCGCGGCTCGCCTACGAAGGCGGCGGCGGCCTCAACGTCGTCAACGTGACCCTCGTGGATATCCGGGCGTGGGATACCTTCGGCGAGATCTCGGTCCTCGCGGTCGCCGCCACCGGCGTCGCGAGCTTGATCTTCGTCCGCAGCCGGGGTGAACGCATCGTCAAGTCCGCATCGGTGCCCGAAGGCAGCGTGGGGCGGCGCCCCGCAGTCGGGGGCAATTCGCGCGAGGAAGCCTCCCTGGCGATGGTCCGCAAGTTCGCCGGATCCCTTGCCGATCCCTGGCTCGTGGCTGGCCGGACCCTTGCACCGGAGCGGCGCTCGATCATTTTCGAAGTGGTCACCAGGCTGATCTTCCACTCGATGATCGTGTTCTCCGTCTATTTGCTGCTCGCAGGCCACAACCTGCCGGGCGGAGGCTTCGCCGGAGGACTCACTGCAGGCCTCGCGCTCACCATCCGCTACTTGGCGGGCGGCCGTTTCGAGCTCCGCGAAGCCGCGCCGATCAGTGCCGGCATGTTGCTCGGAACAGGCCTCGCAACGGCGGCCGTCGCCGGGTTCGTGCCGCTGATTTTCGGCGGCCAGGTCTTCCAGAGCGCCATCTTCGAGTTCTGGCTGCCGCTGTTCGGCAACATCAAGTTCGTGACCTCGACGATTTTCGATATCGGCGTGTACCTCGTGGTGGTCGGGCTTGCCCTGGACGTGCTGCGCAGCCTTGGCGGCGAGATCGACGAGCATTTCGAGGAAACGGCCAGCGCGGACGCCAAGCGTTCCTGGGCTTCTACGGCCGGTTCGGCCGGCCCGGTATCGGACGAAACCGCGACCACCGTGCCAACGACAAAGAGGACCCCATGAGCGTCAACTTGACCTTGTTGATCGTCATGGGCGTGCTGTACGCATGCGGGATCTACCTCATCCTGGAGCGCAGCCTGACCCGCGTCCTGCTTGGCCTCATGCTCCTCGCTAACGCGACGAACCTGCTGATCCTGGCCACCGGCGGTTACGCGGGACTCGCGCCGCTGTTCAGCAAGTCCACGGACCCCCACGATTACAACGATCCCTTGCCGCAGGCCTTGATCCTGACATCGATCGTGATTTCCTTCGCGGTCACAGCCTTCATGCTCGGAATCATTTACCGGACCTGGGCACTGGCGCGGCAAGACGACATCCAGGACGACGCCGAAGACCGCCGCGTCGCAAAGACCCCCAGCTTCGACGCCGAGGACGACTCCGTGGTTCCCGAAGAAACCTCGGAATTCCCCGTTACCGAAGTGCCCGCCGCCGCCAAGGAAGGAGCCACCGAGTGAACATCGCCAGCCTGGCACCGCTCGCCGTCGTCCTTCCCATCCTCGGCGCCGCACTCACCTTCGCCCTGAACCGGAACCCCCGGGCGCAGCGCGTAGTCAGCATCGGCCTGTTATCCCTCACGTTGCTCTTGGAATGCTGGCTCCTCGCCTCGGTGTGGACCACCGGGACAGCATCCGTCACCCTGGGCGGCTGGCTCCCGCCGTTCGGCGTAGTGATGGTGGTGGACCAGTTCTCCTCGCTCATGCTGGTGGTTTCCTCCGTGGTCAGCCTCGCCGTCTTGGTCTACGCGACGGGACAAGGCATGGCGGACGGGGACAGCGAAGCGCCGGTATCGATCTTCCACCCGACCTACCTGATCCTGGTTGCCGGGGTTTCCAACGCCTTCCTCACTGGCGACCTCTTCAACCTCTACGTAGGCTTCGAAATCCTGCTCACGGCGAGCTACGTGCTCATGACGCTCGGCGGGACCGGTCCGCGCATCCGAGCCGGCGTCACCTATGTTGTGGTGTCGGTGGTGTCCTCGGTGCTGTTCCTCATCGCTATCGCCATGATCTACGGCGCCACTGGAACCATCACCATGGCCGACCTCGCAGTCAAGCTGGCCGGCATGGATCCGGGAACCCGGAACCTGCTGCACGTCATGCTCCTCGTGGCCTTCGGCATCAAGGCCGCCGTCTTCCCGCTCTCCTTTTGGCTGCCCGACTCCTACCCGACCGCGCCTGCCCCGGTTACCGCCGTGTTCGCGGGCCTGCTCACCAAGGTGGGCGTCTACGCCATGGTCCGCACCGAGACCTTGCTCTTCCCCGGCGATACCCTCAACGCACCCCTCATGGTGGTGGCGTTGTTGACCATGGTGGTGGGGATCCTCGGCGCGATAGCCCAGAGCGATATCAAACGTCTGCTGTCGTTCACCTTGGTGAGCCACATCGGTTACATGGTGTTCGGCTTGGCAATGTCCTCCGTCGCCGGGCTGGCCGCTGCTGTCTTCTACGTGGCCCACCACATCACCGTCCAGACCAGCCTCTTCCTGGTGACGGGCTTGATCGAACGCCGTGGCGGAAGCTCATCCATGGACAGGCTAGGCGGGCTCGCAAAGTTGTCCCCGCTCCTGGCCCTGCTGTTCTTCATTCCGGCAATGAACCTCGCCGGAATCCCGCCGTTCTCCGGATTCCTCGGGAAACTCGGCCTCCTCCAGGCCGGGATCGCGCTCGGGACGCCGCTGGCCATCACCTTGGTAGTCGGAGGCGTAGTCACGAGCCTCCTGACCCTCCTGGCCGTTGCCCGCGTGTGGAACCGGGCATTCTGGCGCAAACCCGAAGATGCGGAATACCCAGATCGCGTCCTGAAGGACACGGCCGGCGTGGGCCTGCTTCCGAGGTCCATGGTGGGAGCCACCGCGGCCCTGGTGGTGTTCGGCGTCGCGTTGACGGTGTTTGCCGGTCCGCTCTTCCATTTGGCGAACAACTCCGCCGAGCAGATGCTGGACCGGACGGCGTACATCCATTCGGTGCTCGGCGACAACGCCCACATTCCAGGAACCGCGGCGCCGAGTGTCCAATCGGGTGTCCAGGGGAGCGGCAAATGAGCCGCAAACGGATCTCCTTCCGCACCGAACTTCCCCTCCTCATTTGGCTCGTGGTGGTCTGGGGCGCGCTCTGGCGCGACTTCAGCCCCGGCAACCTCGTCTTCGGCGCCATGGTGGCAGTGGTGGTTGCCCGGGTGTTCTACTTGCCTCCCGTCGAGCTCAGCGGGCGCTTCAACGTGCTTCGAGCCATTCCTTTCGCCATCGTGTTCCTCGGCAAAGTGGTGGCAGCGAGCTTGAACGTCATGTTCCTCGCGATATTCCGGGGACCCGCCGTGACCAACGCCGTCGTCGCTGTTCCTTTGCGGAGCCATTCAGACCTCATGGTGACCGCCACAGGCCATGTGATCTCGCTCATTCCGGGCTCCCTCGTGGTGGAAGTGGACCGCTCAACGTCCACGTTGTACATCCACGGACTCAACGTCCGGAACGATGCCGACCTCGCCAAGCTTCGGCGAGAAGTCCAGGACACGGAGGCTGGGCTGATACGCATCATGGGAACCCGGGCCGAAATGGAAGCACTCCAGGCCGAAGGATGGCCTGCAACGAGGGGAGCCCGATCGTGAAAGACCTCGTCCTGATCGTCACAGCGGTGATCCTGAGCCTCGCGGCGGCTGGCGCGATCTACCGGATCGCCGTCGGGCCTTCCCTGTTGGACAGGGTCCTCGCGTCAGACGTGCTGCTCGCCATCCTGGGCGCGGCCCTCGCGATCGATATGGCCGTCAACCGGCACCTCAACAACCTCGTGCTGCTGGTTGCCTTATCACTCATCGGATTCATCGGTTCCGTAACCGTGGCCCGCTTCGTCGCCGACCGCAGGGGGCAGGTCAATGACTCCTGACGCCACCGGAATGGACGCCGTGATCGACGCCGTCACCGCGGTCTTGCTGATAGTTGGCGCCCTCATGTCGCTTGGGGCCGCGATAGGCCTGTTGCGCTTTCCCGACCTCATGAGCAGGATGCACGCGGCCACCAAACCGCAGGTACTGGGACTGTTCCTGGTCCTGGCCGCCATCGGCCTGCAAATGCGCGAATTGTGGGTGTGGCCGGTCCTGCTGGTTGCCTGGATCTTCCAGCTGCTAACCGTGCCCGTCTCCGCCCACATGGTGGGACGCGCGGGCTACAGGACAAAGCACCTCCATCCCGAACTGCTCAGCGCCGACGAACTCGAAGCAGTGGTGCTTCGGGCTGCGGGCGAACAAGCGTCTGCCGGCGAAGAACCAGCCGAAGAAAAGGACGAAGAGGCCGGCAAGCAGCCCTAGACGATGTCCTGGGTCTTCTGGAAGCGGACGATCGCGCGTTGCGTGCCGCGGTTGGCCAGGACCTGGATGATTGTGCTGACGGTTGAGGAAATCAACGCGAAGGTAAGCGCCGAACGAAGGCTCTGAGGGGTTTCGTCCTTGTCAGTCGGCGGCTTGTTGCCCGTGGTTTTCTCCCAGACGGTGTTCACGATCTTCGTTCCGACCAAGCCTGCGACGATGCTGATGGCGGTGCCCATGAGCTTGATGAGCATGTTCATTCCGGGACTCCTTCGTTTGGCGAAACTGGGGCCGTCCCCCAGCCTAACCCCACCATCGGCTCACGCGTCCGGCCAGGCCTGCTGCCGGGCCTGGCGCCGGAGCCGGAAGAACTCTTCGAGGGCGCCGGGTTCCGGCCGGACGGGGAAGATGTCCCGATCTTCGGCTTCCACAGCGTCCATCGTGCCGAGCTTGAGGAGTTCTTCCAGCAGGGCCAAGGTGGGAGGCATCAGCTTGAGCGTACCGGCGGCCTCGGATTCGAGGATTCCCTGCACGGGCAACCAGACGGAAGACGACGCCTCCGTGGTCTGGTGCTGCGGCTCGGACCCGCGATCGGGGAAGGCCAAGTAGAAAAACGTGTCGAAGCGCTTGGGCTGGTCTGCGGGAGTGACCCAGTTTGCCCAGGGGCGAAGGGCCGTGGCCGGGAGCTTCAGCCCGGTTTCTTCGAAGACTTCGCGCTGGGCGGCGGCCAGGACCTGCCCGGCGTTGTGCAGGGCCGACGCGGGATCGGCGGCAAGGCTGCTCCGGTGCCACGCGGACGCGTGCCGCTCGACGACGTCGTCCGTGAAGTCCCAGCCGGAGCTGTCCACCTGGTCGACGCGCCCGCCCGGGAAAACCACCATGCCGGCGGCGAAGTCCATGGTGGATACCCGGTGCTGGACAAAGACCTCCAAGCCGGAAAGTCCAGTCCCTTCGTCCTCCGGAATAGCCGCGTCCCGGACAAGGATCACGCTTGCGGCGAGCCTGGGTTCTGCCACCTTTGGGCTGTTCGCTTCGCTCATGCCTGTCACGATACCGGGGCCAGCCTAGGCCGGGGCCTCCGGTGATCCGGCAGGTTGAGACGCAATCGGGTCGCAAAGGGTCCAAAAACAAGCCGAGGTGTAAACTGAACCACGCCCAGAAAGGGTGTATTTGATAACGACAGGGGAGCGCCGGCCGTCGTGCCCGCAGCAGTGCGGACGCGGAGGATGGGCGCTGAGAGTGCGGATTGCCGCAGACCCTCGAACCTGATCCGGCTAGTACCGGCGCAAGGGAGTCGAGTTCTCAAAGTGTCCGGAAACCGGCGCGGCGGAAGCTGCCAGGAAGCCGCAAACACTTTCCCCTCCTGTTCCTCAGGAGGACAAAATGACTGGTGTTTCTGCAAGGCCGGGCATCAAAAAGCCCGGTTACAGCTGGCGCGTCGTCGACATCGTCGTGGCTGCGCTGATTTCCATCGCCGGCGGCGTGATCTTCTGGGCATGGGACCAGATGGCCTTGGTTGCCACACCGATGAGCGCTTCCTACCCGCCCCTGTCCGGCATCATCGCCGGCGGCTGGATGATTCCGGCCATCCTTGGCATGCTGATCGTCCGCAAGCCCGGCGCGGCCATCTTCTGTGAGACAGTCGCGGCCACGAGCGAACTCTTCATGGGCTCCCAGTACGGCACCACGGTGCTGATCTCGGGCGTCCTGCAGGGTCTCGGCGCCGAGCTGATTTTCCTTGCCTTTGTGTACAAGAAGTTCAACTTGCCCGTTTCGTTGCTGGCCGGGGCAGGCGCTGGCCTGTTCTGCGGACTCAACGACTCCTTCCTCCCGTGGGGTTGGAACATTGCCTACGAACCCGTTGACAAGCTCGCGTACATCGCGTTGTGCACGGTCTCCGGTGCGGTAATCGCCGGCGCCCTGGCCTGGATCGCCACCCGTGGCCTGGCAAAGACGGGCGTCTTGAGCGCCTTCGCGTCCCGCAAGGCCGCTTCGGAGTCCGTCTTTTCCTGATGCCCAGTCCTGATTCCGGCACCGCTGCCGTGGTGCGACCCGCCGCCATTTCCGCACAAGGTTGGGGTTGGCGGCATTCGGGCCGCGCCACGCAGGCCATCCACGCCCTGGACCTGGACATTCGTCCGGGCGAGCGGGTCCTATTGCTTGGACCATCGGGTGCGGGCAAATCGACGCTCCTGCACGCCCTTGCCGGTGTCCTTGGCGAGGAAGGCGACGACGCCGACGAAACCGGCTCGCTGCTGGTGGACGGCGAGTCGCCGCGCGCCCGTCGCGGGAGGGCCGGGCTCATGCAGCAGGACCCGGAAACCCAAGTGGTCCTGTCCCGCTTGGGTGACGACGTCGCCTTCGGTGCGGAAAACCTCAGGGTGCCTCGGGGGGAAATCTGGAAGCGCGTCCATGAAGCGCTCGACGACGTCGGGCTGAAGAGCAGCGCGGGCGACGGTTTTGCGCTGGACCACCCGACGTCGGCCCTGTCCGGCGGGCAGAAGCAGCGGCTCGCGCTCGCCGGGATCCTCGCGATGCGCCCCGGGCTGATCCTCCTGGACGAGCCGACCGCCAACTTGGACCCGGCCGGCGTGCTGGAAGTCCGGGATGCAGTGGGCCGTTGCCTGGACAAGACCGGAGCCACCCTTGTGGTGGTTGAACACCGGGTGTCCGTATGGAAAGACCTTGTGGACCGGATCGTGGTCCTCCAGCCAGGCAATACTTCCGAAAGCGGTTCGACGCCAGCCGTCCTGCTCGACGGCGCGCCTGACGCCGTGCTGGCGCAAGCGAGGGACATGCTCATTGCTGCCGGCGTGTGGGTGCCCGGCTACATTCCCGCCACCCGTGCGCGCTCGGCATCCGTGGGTTCCGGATCGACGGCAGGGGACGAAGTCCTGCTGAGCGCCCGGGACCTCGCGGTTTCACGTGAACCAGCACGCCGCCGCGGATTTAAGACCATTCCGCCTGTCCCCGTGCAGTCGGGTCTCGACGCCGATGTGCTGGCGGGCCAGGCGCTCACCGTCACCGGCGCCAACGGCGCGGGGAAATCGACCTTCGCCTTGACCCTGGCCGGTCTGTTGGCGCCCGTGTCCGGAACCCTGAGTGCCGCCGTCGGGCTCAGTGACGGTGCCGGCACCGATCCGTTCAAATGGAAAGCCCAACAGTTGATCTCGCGGATCGGGACCGTGTTCCAGGAGCCCGAGCATCAATTCGTGACCGGTCGCGTGCTGGACGAGCTCATGTTCGGGCCAAAGCACCTGGGCCACGGCGAGGACCGCGTGGACGAATTGCTCGAGCGGCTGCGTTTGGGCCACCTCGTGGACGCCAACCCATACACGCTCTCCGGGGGCGAAAAGCGCCGGCTGTCCGTCGCTACCGTGCTCGCCGCGCACCCCCGCGTCCTGGTGCTCGACGAACCGACCTTCGGCCAGGACGCCAACACGTGGGCCGAACTCGCATCCTTCCTCTCCGAACTGCTCGACGCCGGAACCTCGGTGGTTTCCGTGACCCACGACCGGGAGTTCACGTCCGTTCTGGGCGGAACCGAGATGCGGCTCGAAGCTGCCTTTCAGGGGCCGCGACAGAAAGCTGGAGCGGCATGAGGCAAGAACTGAACCTGCGCGGCAACAACGCGCTCCTGACCCGAGCGAACCCGCTGGCGAAATTCGTCGCCGTCTTCCTGGTGACCCTCGTGCTGGCGTTGTCCATCGACTTGGTTTCGGCGTCAACCGCCCTCCTCGGTGAGCTGGCGTTGTTCCCTTTGGCGGGCCTCACTTTGCGCCTCTTGTGGCAGCGCGGATGGCCGCTCATCATCGCGGCGGCCTTCGGTGGCTGGAGCACAGCGATCCTTTCGGCAAATAGCGGCAGGGTGTTTCTCGATGTCGGAATCTGGTCGATCAGCGAAGGCTCGCTCACGCTGGGCCTCGGGTTCATGCTGCGGGGCCTGGCGATCGCTTTGCCGGCCGTCCTCCTTATGAGCTGCACCGATCCCACCGACCTCGCCGACGCTTTGGCGCAAAAGGCGAAGCTCCCGCACCGTTTTGTGCTGGGGACCTTGGCCGCGCTGAGGCTGGTCGGCCTTGTGGCGGAGGAGTGGCAGACCATCGGCATGGCGCGTCGCGCGCGTGGTGTCGGATCGCATGGAAGTCCGGTCCAACGCTTCAAGGCGATGCTTGGCCAGAGCTTCGGGTTGCTGGTCCAGGCGATCCGGCGGGCTTCCCGCCTGGCGGTGACCATGGAGGCGCGCGGATTCAGCGGCGGCCAGCGGACATGGGCCCGCGAATCCACGTATAGCCGCCTGGACGCGTGGGTCCTGGTGGGCGGGGCAGTCCTCGCTGGTGCCGCCATGCTTGCCGCCCAATGGGCCGGGACCTGGCACTTCGTGTGGCTTAAGCAGGGATAGGGCCTCAGTTTTATCGCACGAAGTGACTACGGTCCGGCTGTATCGGCGTGTTAGATCACATAATGCCGGGCGTGTAGATCATTTATGATATTCCTTGGTTATGACGCAACCCACTGCTGAACACGTAGGCCTCCTTCTTCGCGATGCACGGAGCGAGAAAGGCTGGACGCAGGGACAGCTTGCCTCGGAGCTGGGCACCAGCCAAAGCGCGATCGCCCGGATGGAGCAGGGAAGGCAGAATTTGAGCCTGCGCATGATCGAACGCCTTGAGACGATCTTCGGCCGGACCATCGTCAAGGTCGGCCGGCCGCAGATGACCCACTTGCGCGTCGAGGGCGGACGGACGTTGTCCGGATCCGTGGACGTCAACAGCAGCAAGAATGCCGGCGTCGCCCTGTTGTGCGCGAGCCTCATTAACCGCGGAACCACCACACTCCGCAAGCTCGCGCGGATCGAGGAGGTCAACCGGATCGTCGAGGTACTGACCTCCATCGGCGTCGAATGTACGTGGCTCAACGGCAACGACCTTCGGATCCGCCGTCCGGAAATGCTGGACCTCGCTTCCATGGACGTCGAGGCTGCCCGCCGCACGCGCAGCGTCATCATGCTGCTTGGCCCCCTCCTGGACGAGGCCGCCTCGTACCGCTTGCCCTACGCCGGCGGATGCGACCTCGGAACACGGACCGTGGAACCGCACATGCAAGCGCTGCGGCAGTTCGGGCTTTCGGTGGAAGCGAAATCCGGCTTCTATTCCGTGCAGGCACCACCGGCCGACGGCGACAACCGCACCTTCGTGCTCACCGAGCGCGGAGACACCGTGACGGAAAACGCCATCATGGCCGCCGCGCACCGCAGCGGAACTACCGTGATCCGCAACGCCAGCCCGAATTACATGGTTCAGGACCTGTGCTTCTACCTGCAGGGGCTCGGCGTGGTGATCGACGGCGTCGGCACCACTACGCTGCGCATCACCGGAAGGCCGGCGATCGACGTCGACATCGAGTACTTCCCGTCCGAAGACCCGATCGAGGCCATGAGCCTCATCACCGCGGGAATCGTGACCAATTCGGAGGTCACCGTTTGCCGCGTCCCCATTGAGTTCATGGAAATCGAGCTGGCCACCCTCGAGCAGATGGGCCAGCAATTGGACATCTCCGGTGAGTACTTTGCCCGCAACGGGCGCACGCGCCTCGTGGACGTCACCACCAGGCCGTCACGTCTCCACGCGCCGGAAGACAAGATCCACCCGATGCCCTTCCCCGGGCTCAATATCGACAACCTGCCGTTCTTTGCAGTGATCGCCGGCAACGCCGAGGGCCAGACCATGATCCACGACTGGGTCTACGAGAACCGGGCGATCTACTTGACCGAACTCAACAAGCTCGGCGCCCAGGTGCAGCTGCTCGATCCGCACCGCATCTATGTCAACGGGCCAACCAAGTGGCGTGGCGCGGAAGTCGGCTGCCCGCCGGCCCTCCGCCCCGCCGCGTGCCTCTTGCTCGCGATGCTGGCAGCCCGGGGTACCTCCGAGCTGCGCAACATCTACGTGATCGAGCGTGGGTACGAGGACCTCGCCGAGCGGCTCAACACCATCGGCGCGAGGATCGAGTACTTCCAGGACTGAGGAGGGCGGGCGCGACCGGTGCCGCGCCGCGCCGGCGTGCCCGCGGAGGGTGTGGGCGGGACTGCGGCGGCCGCCAAGCCGCCGTCAGTCCAGGTCGAAGAGCCAGTCCGCGTTGGACTTGGTCAACGTGTGGATTTCCTCGGACGTGAACTCCAAGTCGAGCAGCGTGCTGATCAGGGTGCGCATTCCCTCCACCGGCGTGGGCCCGGAGCGGATTCCGTAGTCCGTGCCAAGGAGGAAATGTTCGACGCCGATGTCCCTGATTTGCTTTGCCCAGGGAACCACGCCGGCGCTGAGTTCCGGGGTGCTCGCGATGCCGGCGATCTCGTCCGCCAATTCACGCTCCACGTAGTAGTTGGTCCTCCGCAGTCCCCGGTGGAACATCCAGTCGGAAACTGCTCCTTCAAGAAGCACGCCTTTTTGTGCGAGTTCTTTCTGCTGCTCCGTCGTCATGCGTGCCCGGCAAGGGTGCGCCACCACGATCTTCTTGATTCCGAAACCGATGGCAAGGTCGACCAGGCGGATCGCTTCATCCACGGACAAATGGCCCGTGTTCAAGTGCACATCCGGACGTTCGGAGATCAATCCAAGGATTTCAACCAGTTCCGACGGGACGGATCCGTCAAGCGGGATCCGGATTGCACGTGGCAGCTCGTCCTGCGCGAATTTGGGGTATTGGTCCACGAACCGCACTGGTTTGCCGTCAACGAAGCTGCCTTCGTGCGTGACCATGTAGTGGGTGCAGTGAGCGCCGAAGTGGACGAATTTCGCTCCGGAACCGTAATGCAGCGCTGTTTTCACGGCGCGCGGATTGAGTCCGCCCAGGACGCTCGTGAGGATGATCCCGCCGAAGATGTTGATTCCTGTAACCTGCCGGCTCGCCAACTGGGCCGTGCCGGTACTGATGCCCAGGGTGTGATCGTAGAAGACCAGGGACTTCATTCCGGCGGCTTTGGCCTGTTCCGCGATCTGGAAGGGATCGAGCCGGCCGGGGCAGGACTGGAGCCATGGACCGCTGTGGACGTGGACGTCGCTGGTTCCCCGGATCAGTTCATCCGGAAGTTCCATCGATCTGTGGTCAAAGGTCTCGCGGGGAAGCGATGCTCCGATGCCCAGGCTTTCGGCTGTCCCTTCGGCGAGGCTCGAGATGGGTTCGCTTGTGATCGTCACGTAGCTTTCTCCTCTTTCTTGGGTTGGTTGATGCGCTGGGAAGGCGCTCAGGGGTTGGTCTAGATCATTAGCGATTCGTGCCGCGCCGCCCTGGCCAGAGCCAGGCGCACGGCTGCAGGGACCGGCTCGATGATGGGAACGGGGAATCGTCGCCGCAATGCGACAGCGGACAGCGCCAAGGGGCCCCCGCCAATGACGATCGCTTCGGCGGCGTCCTCCACCAAGGCGATCTCGCAGGCCTGTGAAAGGCTCTCTTCCAGCAGAACGGCATCTTTCATGATTTCGGCAGGATTCCCTTCGGTCAGGCGCAGGCCCGTGTAGAGGTCGCCGAAGCCGTACTCGGCCACTCTTCCGTTGATGGCGGAAGCCAGCCTGGGCGTGGTGGTGACGATGGAGAAGCGTCGGCCTTCCCGTGCGGCTTCGAAGATCCCGGCCTCGGCGATTCCGGTGACGGGCACCGGAACCCGGCGGCGAAGCTCTTCGACGCCGGGATCGCCGAAAGCCGAAACGATGATGCCTTGGTATGGCGCGAGTTCCAGCGACTGTGCGAGTTCGACGACGGCCTCGGCGGCGGTTGCCAGCTTGCCGTCGTCGTCGATCAGGTCAGAGCCTCGAAGCGCTGTTGCGCCGATTATCGCCTCGTGGTTGGTCGCGGCGGCGCGGGCGACGTCCACCATTTCGATGGTTGTTGGCTTGCTGGTGTTTGGGTTGATCAGGAGGAGTGGACCCACTACTCGATCTACCTCCTTTCCTTGATGACGGCGGTTTGGTCTGGACGCGGTTTCGGCTCGCTTAGGAGCCGATTTCTGATGGGATGGTGGCGTTGACCCCGCCGGGGATGCCGGGAGACTGCTTGCGGATGCAGAGCAGCACGAGCACCACGGCTATGGACTCGACGGCCGCGATGATGTACAGGCCCGTTGAATAGACACCGGTGGTTGTCTTGATCACGCCGAGGAACTGGGGAGCGAAGTAGCCGGCCAGGTTTGCGATGGAGTTGATGAGCGCGAGTCCGGCGGCTAGTGCCGTGCCGGACATGAAGCGCGGCGGCAGGCTCCAGAAGACGGGGATCGAGCCCATGGTCCCTGCGGCAGAGAGTGCGAGGGCGAGGACGACCCCTACGGGGCTTGCGGCTTGTTGTGCGATGGCGGCGAGGATCAGGCCGAGGGCGCCCAGGGCGGCGGCGCAGGCGGTGTGCCAGCGTGATTCCTGGCGTCGGTCGGACAGCCAGCCGTTGACCATCATGCCGATCCATCCGAACAGGAAGATTCCGGACATGATCCATCCCACCGAGGTGATGTCGGTGAAACCGGCTGCGGTGATCAGGCTTGGACCGTAGAAGGAGAGCGTAGCGTTTCCTGTGATGATGCAGAACAGTGTGAGGATGAGTATCCACACGGATTTGGAGCGGAGGGCGGCGCTGAACCGGTGTTCACGGTGGCTTTGTTCGGCGGATTCCTTGTCCAGTTCGTAGGCGACGTGGGCCTGTTCTTCCTTGCTGAGCCACTTGGCGCTGCTTGGTTTGGCGGTCATGACGAAGACGGCGAGGATGCCGAGGATGATTGACGGGAAGCCTTCGATCATGAAGAGCCATTGCCAGTCCGCTGCCCCCAGCATTCCGTTAGTGCTTGTCATGATGTAGGCGGCGAGGGGGCTGCCTACCAGGAGGGCTATGGGTGAGGCGGACATGAATATGGCTATGGCCCTGGACCTGCGATGTGCCGGAAGCCAAAACGTCAGATAGAGGATGAGCCCGGGGTGGAGTCCGGCTTCGAACGCGCCTTGCAGGAACCGGAGGACGTAGAAGTGCCAGGCCTCGGTACAGAAGGCCATGAGAACGGAAACCACGCCCCACCCGATGCCGATCCGCATGATCGTCTTGGGTGCCCCGATTTTCTGGAGCAGCAGGTTGCTGGGAACTTCGAACAGGAAGTAGCCGAGGAAGAAAATTCCTGCGCCGGCGCCGTAGATGGCCTCGTTCCAGCCGAGGTTGTCGAGCATGGTCAGTTTGGCGAATCCGACATTGACCCGGTCAAGCCATGCCAGGACGTAGATGAGTGTTGCGAAGGGGAGGATTCGTAGGACAACCCGCTTGAAGGTTCGGTTGCGGTCTTCGAGGGTTGAGGTTTCGGGGAGGGGCGAGGGATCGGGGTGGGGCATCGTTGCTCCTTGATTTCCATGAATTGGAACGCATGTTGGTGTGGCCGGGAGGGGTGGCCGGCCGGGGGATCCGGAAGCGGAGAGAGCTGAATGATGAATGGTTTTTTTCATCTAAATCAAAGATGATCAATTTGTTTCATCAGTCTGGCAGGGTGGAGTCGATAGCGCAAGCCCTCGGCGTGGCCGGGGTCCGGACGGGTTCACCCTCGATCGTGGGCTATTGTTGATCGGCATATGGGGCAGGGGAGGAACAGGGCGATGCAGGATCCGGCAGACGGGAACGACCAAGGCTCGATCTACGCCAGGATCGATTCGGTGTATGCGACGCTTCCACCCCGTGCGCAGCGGGTGGCGGACATCGTGCTGGACAACCTGGGAGACATTGGAACGTATAGCGTTTCCCAACTCGCCCGGATGAGCGGCACTTCGCCGGCAACAGTGAGCCGGCTGTTCTCCGCTTTGGGCTTCGAAGACTTCGCCGAGGTCAAAGACCACCTTCGTACGCTCCGTGGCCGCGGCATCCCCCTCGGGGTAGCGCCCTCGCCCGTTGACGGCACCGAGAGATTCAAACTGGAAGTCGAAAACCTCCGGCGCGTCAGCGAGCAGCTTCAAGGGAGCCTGCTCACCGACATCAGCGAAGCGCTCGCCTCCGCAGGGAACGTGCTCATTATCGGCTTCCGCACCGGGTACCCCGTTGCCATGCGCCTGCGGGAGTCCCTCGCCCAAGTGCGTGCCAGGGTGGTGCTCGCACCGCAGCCTGGCCAGTCATTGGGCGAGGAACTTGTCCACGTGGGCGCCGGAGACGTAGTGGTCGTCGTCGGCTTCCGACGGCGGGTGTCCGGGTTCGGCGACATCATGCGGTTCCTGCCTACTACGGGCGCGAAGAACATACTGATCGCCGATTCCACCGCTCGCCGGTACGCGCAATTCGCGGACATTTGGGTCGATTGCCCGATCGACGGCGTGGGCGCGTTCGACAGCTATGCGGCGGCGATGAGCGCATGCACCCAAATCACCGACGGGGTGCTCGAACACCTCCACCCGCGCGGGGAGCGCAGTGTGTTGAAAGTGGCCGAGGCTTACGAAGTTCTTGGTGAAATCGACAACGGAGACCTGGGCCGCTAGTCCGGAGTGCCCCAGCCTGCCCAACACAGCGCAAAGCCCGCCCGGCCGCCTCGAATAGGGCTGCCGGACGGGCTCCCGAACACGTGGTTCGGTCAGATGACATTCAGGCGGTTCGGGATGCTGTTGAGTTCTTCCGGACCGTTCGGCCCAAGCAGAACGGTTCCGCCAATGCACACGCGCTGGCCGTCGCGGAGGGCGTTCGGTTCGAAGGCGAATGCGTGCCCTTGCTCGATGACGAAGTCCCCGTCCAGGCCTACGCCCGACGGCAGCTGTTCCAGGCGGGACAGTGCGGGATCCACTTCCGGATGGAGGCGGGTTGCGCTGTTGTAGATGGGCGAGACGGTCTGGACCATCGGTCCCGTGTTCCAGGTCTTTGAGCTATGCAGGGGCTCCTCCATGATCTTCGCGAGTTCAGAGAAACGCATTCCTGGTTTGAGCGCAGCCAGACCGGCTTGGTAGGAGTCCACGCACACGGACTCGAGTTCGCGGAGCAAAGCGCTCGGCTCGCCGACGCAAACATCGATCTGCTGCTGGGACTCCATGCCGCCGTAGAACGCGAAGATCTCGGCCGCGATGGTGTCGCCAGGCCGCAGGATGCGCGGAGCCCCGCCACTCTCGAACCATTCCGGGACCGACCAGGCGAACATGCTCTCACCGGCGCGTTCGAGCATGAACGGCCACCGGACCCAGCCTCCGCCGGCAATGATCGCGTGGAACGAGGCTGCGGCGATCTGGTGCTCGTTGCCACCTGCCCTCGCGGTCTCGACGAACGCGCGGCAAGCCTCCTCGCCCAGGGCCGCAGCTCTCCGCAGCAAGACCTGTTCTTCCGGGCTCTTGATGATAGCGATGGATTCGTAGGCGTCGGCGACATCGGCCCATTCGACGTCGGGCAGTTCAGAGAGGACGCGCGTCCACGTGGTGTGTGAGATGGTGCCCGCCCATTCGCCGACCATGCGGCTCGTGAGGCCGACGACGCCGAGCCGCGCCTTCCCGAGGCCCCGTTCCCTGATGCGGGACGCGAGTGCCGAGATCGGCTCGCCGTGCACCCATTCGTCCACCCACCGTTCCCACCGGGAAGCCTGGGCGTCGAAACGGTTGAGCGGTACGTCGCCCAGGAAGAGGACGGGGTCGTCCTCCGGGGTAAGGAGCACGATCGCGCCTTTGGCCTCGTTCGTGAGGTACGCGTCCGCATTGTCGCGCCCCGAACCGAACACGACAACGCCGTCGAGCCCTTCGCGCTCGAGCAGCCCGCGGACCGAGGCCCACCGGCGGTCCCGCTCCTTGAGGCTCAAAGTGGGGTAGCCCCGCAACGCTTCACTGAGGGTATTTTCCATTTTCTGGTTCCTGCCTTTCCGTGTTTTGTGATGGTGTGAGCCGCCCGATGACCTCGCGGAGGTGCCGGGCGCTGCGCTCGATGAAGTGAAGTGATTCGTCCGGACCGAGCGGCGCATGGAGCTCGTCCCAGGTGGGAAGTTCGCCCGATGCCGCCCGGGACTCGTAGGTACTCGCGAGCCGGATGACCTCAAACGCTTCGGCGAGCGCCAGGTCCGGGTGTCCCCGTTGCCAGCGCTCGTCGTAGATGTTGAGGGTCATCTCGCCGCGGGTGCTTTCGACGATGCCTTCGATGGAAAGCATGAGGTCGTGGTCCAGGATGGGCTCCAGGAACAGCTCCCAATCGATGACCCCGTCGCCCACGGGTGCCAGGATGCGCGCGATCCCGTCCGGCCTGAACAAAAGTGCGGCGTCCCTGATGTGGCTCGAGCGGATGTAGGGGGCCGCGCGGCGCACCGCGGCTATCGGGTCTTCGCAACGGACCAGGACGTTGGCCGAGTCGAAGGTGATGCCGAGGACGTCAGGACCGACCTCTTCGACGAGGCGGACGAGTTCGAACGTGGTGATTTCCTCGTGGGTTTCCAGGTTCAAGTGCGTCGCGTTGTCGCGGAGGATCGGGGCGAGCCGGTGCAGGAACTTCGCGGTTGCGGTGAGTTGTTCGCTCCAATCCACGTCCGTTCTGAACCGGTCGCACGCGTAGAGACCCGATAGCCGGAACTGGTAATTTGCCGTGGCGCTCCACAGTTCGTGGATGCCGCCCTTGGCAGCGGCTTCGATCATTTTCCGCATTGCCAGCAGGTAATCGCCGTCGCCCAATGCCCGGATCCGGGGCGCTTCCGGGGTAGCGAACGGGTTCACTTTCCCCACCCCGGCTTCGACCCGCTGGCCGAGCTCGCGGGCTGCCTGCATCGACTCTTCGATCTCGGTTTGGTCCAGGGTGGGGCTGAGTTCCAGGATGGACCGGAAGAAGACGCCGTCGAGGCCTAGCCCGGCCGAACGCTCCAGCATTTTGAACGCTGGTTCGTCGCCGGCTTCGGAGAACTTGGTGCTGTCAACTCCAATGTGGAGCACTGTGGGCTACTCTCCCGCCAGGTCGCCGTCGGCCGCCGCAAGGTCAAGGTCGACGAGGCCGTGGTCGAAAACGTTTGCGGGATCGTAGGACGCCTTGATCTCGGCGAGTCGCCGATACTTCGGGCCGTAGATGTTCCGCGCACTCCGGGCGTCACTGTGCTCTGAAGTGAAGTTGATGTACGTTCCGTGCTCCCACTCGCTCACCGCTGCCGTGAAGCGTTTGACCCAGTCCACCAGATCGGAGCGTTCGTCCGCGAACTCCCAATCGGCGCCGATGTTGCCGGCCCATCGTGAGTGGATGTCGGTGGTGGAGTCGTTGCTGTGGTCCCGTGGCACGAGCTTGCCCGCGATGAGTTCGAACGGGCACATCACCTGGTGGCTGATGAAGGAACTCGAGTTGAGTGAGCGGCCTGGGTAGGCGTCAGCGTGTTCGATCGCGATGTCCAGGAGTTCGTCCGGAAGTTCGCGGAAGGCGACGTGGCGCCAGTAGTGCGAGATCCCGTAGCGGAACTCGTCGTCGGTTGAATGCTGCAGCGTCACATGGGGAATGGTGCGCACGCTTTGGTAGATGGGCGTCCCTGATCCGAACATCGGCCCGCTGAGCTGCGGCTCGAGTTCCGGGTCTCCGTAGGTGACGGTGGCAACGGATATGATCGGCTGTCCCCGGTACTCCCGCGGTACTTGGGACCAATACTCGGGGCAGCGGTAGAGCCGGACGTAACTGCCGACGTTGTCCGGCAGGGCGGGGCCGGTGTCCCGGAATCGCTGGAGGATCTCTTTGCGGTACTTCGCGGGGTAGAGCGCGAGGCGCACGGTGGCGAGTCCGGGGAGGTCCACATAGTCGAAGACGAATTCAGTGGCGATGCCGAAGTTATGGCCCGCCCCCTTTAGCGCCCAGAACAGGTCCGGCTCATTCACCGCGTTCACGCGCCGGATGGTGCCGTCGGCTGTGACGATCTCGACTTCGCGGAGGAAATCGACGGTCGAACCGAACATTCGCGAAAGGTAACCCATTCCTCCTCCGAGGGTCAGTCCGGCCACCCCTGTGTGGGAAACGACGCCGGCAGGAAGGGCTATGTTGAAGGGTTCCGCGGCCCGGTCCACGTCGCCCCAACGGCAACCGGCCCCGACCGTGATGGTCCGGGCTTTGGTGTCGATCTCCACGTTCTTCATGAGGCCGGTGTCGATCAGGACGCTGCCGTCGGAAACGCTCGTTCCGGCCAGGTTGTGTCCGCCGCCGCGGACCGTGAGCGGCATCCCGTTCTCGACGCACCAGCGCAGGGCGCTCGCGGCGTGTTCGGCAGTGGTGCAACGGACGATCGCGGCGGGATGCCGGTCGACGTCGGCGTTCCACACATGCCGCAGCGATTCGTAGCTCGGGGCGCCGGGGAAAACGACCTCGCAGTCCACTGCGGCGGCGAGACCAGTGAGTTCAAGCGTTTCTTGCATGGGTTTTCTCTTTCCTTAAGGTGCAAGGGATGAAGTAGCGCGGCTGTCGAGGGCTGCCTTCAGCGCGCGGAGGGAAGTGGCCAGGAAGTCCGTGTAGTCGGGACCGACAGGAGGCGACGCCCGGAGCTCGGCCACGGTGGGAGCCCGCCCGAGCAGCGACTCGGCGTGAAACCACGAAGCGAGCTTCGTCAGCCCCTCCGCGTCCGCCTCGTCCATGTCCGGATGCATGGCCCTCCACCGGGGGTCGTCCGGCTGTACGAGCATCTCGGCCCGTGAACCGCCGATTCCCTCGATGACGAGGTCGAGGCCTGGATGGGCGCCGAGCACGTGGTCGAGCAACCGGCTCCAATCGATCGCGCCCTGCCCGATCGGTGCGAGGAATCTCGAGAGACCGTCCTCCGTCGGCAGGATCACGGCGTCGCGCAAGTGCGTCATGTTTACGTACGGAGCGACCCTCCGGACGGCGTCGTCCACGAGTTCTCCCCGCACCATGAGGTTGGCCGGATCGAGGCAGACTCCCAATACGTCGTCGCCGATCTCATCGATAAGGCGGAGGAGTTCGAACGTGGTGATTTCCTCGTGTGTCTCGAGATTGAGCCGCACCCCGTGTTCCCTGAGCATCGGGGCAAGCTTGCGGAGGAACCTCGCCGTTGCGTCGAGTTGGTCCTGCCAGTCGACGTCGGTCCTGAACCGCTCGAAGCAGAACGGGGCCGGCAGGTTGTGCTGGTACGCGCCCGCGGCGGTCCAGGCCTCGGTCCATCCGTACTCGGCGCAGAGGCCGACCATTCGCTCCATTCCGCCGAGGTAGCTTCCGCGTCCGAGGTCCCGGACCCGCGGGAGTTCCCCTGTCATATAGGGGTTGACCTTGCCGAGCCCAAGCTGGACAAACATGTCCTGTGCCTTTGCCTCCGCGGCGAATTCCCGGATCGCCCCGGAATCGAGCGTGGGAAAAGCCTCGTCAACCGTGCGCAGCAGTATTCCCTCGAATCCAAGGTCCCGCGCGATCGAAAGGGTTTCGAACGGGTCCTCGCCGATGAGCGAGCGGCCGTCCTCGAACTTGACGTCCACTCCAATCCTGTTCATCGCGCCACCGCCAAGCCGAGCCTGCGCGCACGGCGTTCGCGTTCGGCGGCGGGGTTCGGCACGGGAACCGCTTCAAGCAACGCCTTCGTATAGGCATCCTGCGGATTCTCGTAGATCTCCGGCACGGACCCCTTCTCCGCCACCCGCCCGCGATTGAGCACAACAAGGCGCGTACAGAGGTATTTCACCACCGCGAGGTCGTGCGAGACGAAAAGCACCGTGAGGTCCAGCTGACGCTGCATGTCTTTGAGGAGGTTCAGGACTTGGGCCTGGACGGACACGTCGAGCGCGGACACGGGTTCGTCGCACAAAAGGACCTTTGGTTCGACGACGAGCGCCCGCACAATGGCGATCCTTTGCCGCTGTCCGCCGGAGAAATCCCGCGGATAGCGGTCCAGGTGTTCGTCCCGGAGGCCCACAAGCCGAATTAGTTCATGGATGCGCTCACGCCGCTCGCGCTCCGAATAACCGCCCATGACCAGCATCGGTTCTTCGATTATCCGCCGCACGGTCATCCGCGGATCGAGGCTCGAATACGGATCCTGGAAGACCATTTGCAGGTCGCGCCGGTAGCGGTGCAATTCGCTTTTGCTCGCCGCCGCGGGATTGATCCCCTGGTAGCGGATGCTCCCGGACGATTCCTTTTCGAGGCCCACGAGGCAACGGATAATGGTCGACTTCCCGGAGCCCGATTCCCCGACCAGGCCGAGGATCTCTCCTTGCCGCAGTTCGAACGATACGTCATCGAGCGCTTGGTGGGCGCGCCGGCCCGAGCCGAAGGTTTTTGATAGCCCCTCCACGCGGAGCAGGACATCATTCATGGTGTGCACCTCCCTGGAGGACGAGGTAGTCCTCGACTGTTGTGAGCCGGGTGTCCGGATCGAGGTCGATGCGGGGGATCGAGCCGATAAGCCCCTGCGTGTACGGATGGTCGGGATGGTCGAAGAGCTCGTCCACCGGCTTCTCCTCGACGAGCCGGCCCCGGAACATGACAGCCACCCGCTGGGCAAGGCCGGCGACGATTGCGAGGTCGTGGGTGATGAACAGGACCGCGAGATTGAGTTCCCGCGATTGTTCCTCGAGGAGATCGAGGACCTGTTCCTGGACACGGACGTCGAGGGCCGTCGTCGGCTCGTCGGCAATCAACAGTTGCGGCTGCGCCACGAGCGCAGCAGCCATAACGACACGCTGCCGCATGCCTCCGGAGAACTGGCCGGGATAGGCACGCATCCGTTCCTTGGCCTTCGGCACGCCAAGCCGGTCCAGCATCTCCACCGCGCGGGCATATGCCTTGCGCCGCGGGACCCCGCGTACGAGCAGCGGCTCCGCTACCTGCTCGCCGATCGTGAGCACAGGGTTGAGGGCAGTCATCGGATCCTGGAAGATCATCGAGATCTCCGCGCCACGAACCTTTTGGAGCACGCGGCGCGAAGCCCCAAGGAGCTCGCACCCTTTCCACGTGATAGATCCCTCAAGCTTGAGCGCGGGATCGAGCTGGAGGATCGAACGCGCCGTCAGGGACTTCCCGGAGCCCGATTCGCCCACGAGCGCGAGCCGCTCGCCCGGCCGGATGTCGAGCGAAAGCCCTTCGACCAGCGTGAGATCGCCGCTCCCGGTGATCGTGCGCTGCCGTTCGGGCAGCGACACGGTGAGGTTCGCGATGCTGAGGAGGGCACCGCCGCCGTGCACTAACGGCTCCTTCACGAGGACCTCCTTGAGGACGGATCGACGAAGCTGCGCACCGCGTCACCCACGAGCCCGAACGCGATCGCGCCGAGGCTGATCGCGAGGCCGGGGAACAGCGAGATCCACCAAGCAGTGGTGGTGTACTGCTGGCCTTCGGCGATCATGGAGCCCCAATCGGGGCTGGGAGGCGGAGCGCCGACGCCCAGGAACGCGAGCCCGGAGATCATGACGATCGTCCCGGAGATTTCCATGCTTGCCTGGACGTAGATCGCGTCGAGCGAATTGGGGAGGACATGGCGGAGCATGAGCCGCGGCCGCGACATGCCGAGAATCCTGGCGGATTCGACGTACGACGACGACATCGTCTCGCGCAGGATGCCGCGCATGAGCCGTGCCGTGCTCGGCCACGAGGCAGCGACCATCGCCACGATGATCGAGAGCATCGAGGGACCGAGTGCGGCCGCGAGCCCCAGCGCGAGGACGAGGGAGGGAATCGACATGAAGATGTCGCACGCCCTCATGATTGCTTCGTCGGCGCGTCGCGGAAGCAACGCCGCGACGCTCGCGACGACGATCCCGACGGCGGCGGCGAGCACAACAATCGCAGCTGCCGAGAGGAGGGTGAGGCCCGCGCCGGCGAGGAGCCGCGAGAGAACGTCGCGTCCGACGTCGTCCGTTCCCAGCAGGTGGGCGGCGCTCGGCGGGCGGAGGGCTTCGGACGTCTCGACGGCGAACGGATCGTACGGTGTAACGAAAGGTCCGACGACGGCGGCGATCGTGAGGAGGGCGACGAGCCCGAAGGCCATCCGGTCCACACCGGCCGTCCGCCGGCCGAACAGCCTGCGGCCCAAGCGAGCCGCCGCTCCGCCGATTGATGCGGCCGACACCGCGGCGCTTATCGCCGACGGGGCGTCAGCGAGCTTGGCGGACGGAGCGCCCGCTGTTTCGGATTTCATGCTGCTCCTAACTGGGCGTGCCGTACCCGTGGGTCGATCGCCATCTGGAGGAGGTCCACGATGAACGACGTCGCGATGAACACGAATCCGATCACGACAACCGATGCGAGGACGGAAAACGTGTCCTGGTTGATGATGGCCCGGTACAAATAGCTGCCGATGCCTGGGAGTCCGAACACTGCCTCGACGAGCACCGCGGCGCTGATCATCCAGCCGAACTGCATGCCGAACACGGTCAGAACGGAGCCCAGCGCGGACCGGAAGGCGTGGCGGAGGATAACGCGCCGCCGCGGGACTCCCTTGGAGATCGCGAACGTGATGTAGTCCGCCTTCAGGGCCGTCATCATGTTGGACCGGATCAGGCGTGCGAGCGTCGACACGAACGGTGCACTGAGCGCGAGGGCCGGAAGGATCAGGTGGAACACGGAATCCGCAAGGTTGCCGATGGTGCCGAACAAAAGCGAATCCAGCACCGTGAAGCCCGTGACCGTGGGTGGCCCGCCGTCGACGCTGTTTGTTCCGGAGATGGGGAACCACCCGAGGACCGATCCCAGGATCCAGCGCATCATGATCGCGAGCCAGAACACCGGAACGCCGCCGCTCGTCACGAGGACGATCCGGGCTGCGACGTCCGCGGCCTTTCCCTCGCTCACGGCTGCGGCGATGCCCACAGGGGCCGCGATGAGCACCGTGATGAACATGCCGAGGAGCACGAGCTGGATAGTGGTGGGCAGCACCGCGCCGAGATCACCCATGACGCTCTGGCGGGTGATTGTGGACGTGCCGAGGTTTCCCTGCACAAGGCGTGAAATGTAGCCCGTGTATTGCAGGAACAGCGGATCATTCAGTCCAAGGACCTCGCGCATGTGGGCTACCTGGTCGGCAGTGGCGAGCCGCCCGGCAGCGACCCTGGCGACGTCGCCCGGGATGAGCTTCGAGATGACGAACACGATGGTCGCGACGCCCCAAAGCGACAGGGCGGCGAAGCCGAGCCTGCGAAGTACGAATTTGTACATTCTTCCTACTTGGCCATCCGAAGGGTGCCGACGTTGAAATCCTGCTGCGTCGGGGAGAAAGGAATGGGACCGACCCTCTTGTCGGAGACCATGGTTACCGCCGGGTACGCGATGTAAAGGAGTGCGTGGTCGGCTATCACTTGCTGCTGGACTTCCTGGAAATCGCTGCACGCCTGCTTTTGGTCCGCGGCAGTGAGGCCGTCCTTGAGAAGCGCGTCGACCTTCGGATTCGAGTAGCGGGTGAAGTTGGTCTGGCCGGCCAACGCCGAGTTCCATTCACGGTTGAGCATGGGACCCGCAGCCGGGAACGCCGCGAAGTCCCAAGCGAGGGCGACGTCGGGCATGGTCTCGGGCTTCGACACAAGGGCCGAATACTGGGGGAACGTGACTGCCTTGAGTTGGGCGTTGAGGCCGATCTTCTTGAGCGAGTCCTGCAGGATGGTTCCCGCCGCGTTGAATTCACGCACGGAGGGTTGGTATGCGACAGTGATCGAGGCACCCTCGACGCCGGCCGCCTTGATGAGCTGTTTGGCTTTCTCGAGGTCCTGCTGGGGCTTGCCGGCGTCCACGCGGCACGCGATCCCTTCGGGGAGGATGGAGTTGGCGATGCTGCCTTGGTTGCCGAGCGCGCTTGCCAGGTGTCCGTTGTAGTCATAGGCAAGCTGGATTGCTTCCCGCACGCGGGCGTCCCCGGTGATCTTGCCCTGCATGTTGAGCCATGCGTACGTCTGGCGGGGTGCCGGGATGTTCACGATCTCGTACTTGCTGTCCTTCGAGATGTTGTCCACATCCACCGAGGCAAGGCCCATGGTGATGTCCAGGTTTCCGGCGAGGAATTCGTCCCGGTTGGCGCTCGAATCGTTGATCATGCGCAAGACGATCGACGTCGGGCGCTTGTCGTCGAAGTCCCAGTAGTCCTTGTTGCGGGTGAGGTCGAGCTCTTGGTTCGGCTTGTAGGTGCCCATCGCGAACGGTCCCGAACCTGCCTCGTGCGTTCCGAGCCAGCCCTGCGCATTGTCAGAACCCTGGTTGGGCTTCACGAGGTTCGAATCCAGGATGTAGATCTGGCTGAGGGCGCCGATGAAGTCGAGGTCCGTCTTCGACAGGGTGATGACGACGTGCAGATCATCCGTGGCCTTGGATGACGCGTAGTCCGAGAGGAAGGAAGCCGCACCCGAACCGATCTTCTTCGCCCGGTCGAGGCTGTACACGACGTCTGCGGCTGTAAACGAGTTCCCGGAATGGAACTTCACGCCTTTGCGCAGCGTGAGGGTCAGCTGGGTAGCGTCCCCGTTGAAGGTCCATTGCTCGGCAAGCTTCGGAACCATCTCGCCCTTTGCGTCGAAGTCCACCAGCCGGTCATACATCGGTGCGAGGTTGAAGTCATTGTGCGCGTCCGACGACTGGAGCGGGTCCAGGGTTTCCGCGGTGTTGGAGCTTCCGATGACGATGGTGCTTTGTTTGGCGGAGCCGCTTCCGCCCGAGCTCGCGCCGGTAGGGAGCTGGCAGGAGGACAGCGCCATTGCCGTCGTGGCCGAGAGTAGCGTGAGCGCCAGTTTCCTCTTGTGGAGATTCATTTCTTTCCTTTCGGAGCTGAACCATTCGGTGAAGTTCTCGAAACGTGGCCGGGCGGTGCATCCGACCCGTTCGAAGGGGGTGGGCGGTCGTTTGACCCGGCCGCCCTGGCAGGGGGCGCCGAGCGGATCCTTGGGCGAGAATCCGTTTGGGGGAGCTCGGCGTCGGTGGTTGGTATGCAGAATCACACATTCAAGGGATTAAGTCACCCCTTTTGGCGAAAAATATGCAATTTGGCATGCCAAATTGAGTTTTGATAGCAGAGCTTTGGTATACAAAAAATAGGACTTAAGGATTGTTGCTGGCGGTTTTGCCGCGAGATTTCGGGATTTTTTAGGTGCGCGGCCGCGAGGATCTGCCTAGTACCCTTCACTTGGCATGCCAAAAGTCCTATGATCGTCTCCACTGACGCGGTCCGCCTGGCCGGTCCCCCCTCAGCACCCCACAAGCAAAGGAAAACACGTGACCCTGATCCTCTCGGCCTCCGAGCTCAGCTCCCTGGCGAACATGGCTGCCACCATCGACACGATCGAGAGGGCATTCCACAGCCTCGCAACGGGAACAGCGCACCAACCGGCCCCCGCATCCCTCCACCTGCCCTCATCGGATGCCAAGTTCCTGCCGATGGCCGCACTGTCCGACGTCGACCGCTTGGCTTCAGTGAAACTGCTCGCCGACATTCCCTCCAACCACGAGTCCGGGCTGCCGACCCAGCGGTCCACCATTCTGTTGAGCTCGCAGGCAACGGGGGAGACGCTGGCGATCCTCGACGGCCGTGTCCCGACGCGCATCCGTACAGCCGCGGCAAGCGCTGTGGCCAGCAAACACCTGGCCAATCCGGATTCCTCGGTCCTTGGCCTCGTCGGTGCCGGTGCCCTCGCGGTGGCCCACGTCGAGGCGATGGTGGAGGTCCTGCCGATCGAGAAGGTCGTCGTCTGGTCCCGCACGGAGGCAACCCTCGAGAAGTTCCGTGCCCAGACGGCCCACCACAAGCTGGATATCGTGGCCGCTGGTTCTGTGCAAGAGGTAGTGGAATCGGCGCACGTGCTCTGCACACTTACTCCCGCTACGGAGCCGGTAGTGTTCGGAAAATGGTTTGCCCCCGGCCTTCACGTGAACGCCGTCGGTTCGCGCCCGCGCCCCGAGCACCGGGAAATCGACTCGGAAGGTGTGTTGAAATCGCGGGTCTTCGTCGACAGCCTGGCGACCGCCAAGGAAAAGTCGGGAAACCTCATCATCCCGGTTTCAGAAGGCACTTACGGCTTTGACCGGGTGGAAGCGGAGTTGGGCGAGGCGATTGCCGGAAGCAAGCCGGGCCGAACGGCGAAAGACGACATCACGCTCTTCAACTCGGTCGGAATCGGCCTGCAGGATCTGGCAATCGGGCGCTTGTTGTACGACCGCGCCCTAGAATTTGGCCTAGGACTTCGCGTGGATCTCGCCCGCTAGGGCGGGGCGCCAACTTGGGGCGAGGCGCAAACCGGGCCAGCGGAAGGAAGAACACATGTCGGCGGAAGTGCTTGACGAGAACTCCGTAGGGTCGCCGTCGCGCGCCACGAGTGCCTACGAATGGATCCGCGAACGCATTATCGACGGAACGCTTCCGCCGGGAGAAAGGATCCGCGAGCGCGAAGTGGCCGAGAAACTGCAAGTATCCCGGGTGCCGGTGCGAGAAGCGTTGCCCCAGCTCGAAAGCGAGGGCTACATCACCACGACTCCCCGTCGCGGCGCAGTGGTGACGCACGTGACGCTTCGGGCCGCCACCGAGCTTTTCGATGTCCGCTCAAGCTTGGAGGTCCTCGCCGCAAGATTGGCTGCCGAGGCGTGTTCGAGGGGAGCATCGGCCGACCGTCTCCGCGAGGTACTCAACGAGGCCCTCCAAGCGACGGAAGCTGACGAAGCCGTCCACATTGCCGACGTGAACTCCCGGCTCCACGAAGAGATCCTGGCCTTGAGCGGGAACAGCCTCCTCCAGAAGCTGATGACCCCGGTCAACGGCCACGTCCGCCGCCTCTTCCATATAGCCGCCGACCGGGACCAGCACGAACTGCACCGCGAACACATCGCGATTGTCGAGGCCATCCTGCGTGGCCAAGGCGATCTTGCGGCCGCCCTCTCCTATGCCCACGTGGAGCAAAGCCGCAACGAGTGCCTGGCCATTATTGGAGGTTCCTGAACGGGGCCCTCCCCGAAACACATGCCGGACCGCCTCTGTCTCGGTGCCGCCGCGATGGCGCACAATTGAGGCGTGCGCACTTTTGGGGTGGAAGAGGAGCTGCTGATCGTCGATCCTGTGACCGGCGAGCCGCTCGCCCTTGCCGACGCGCTCTTGTCCGGCATCGCCCAGGACCCTCATGACGACGAGAATCCAGACGACGCCGACGGCCCTGACACCGGCCTCAGCCATGAGCTCAAGCTTGAGCAGATCGAAACCCAGACCCGCCCGTGCCGCAGCTATGCCGAGCTATTGCACCAGATCAGGAGGGGACGGGGGCTCGCGAGCCGCGCTGCCCGCCGCCACGGCGCAGGGATAGCGGCCTTGGCAACATCGCCGGTGGATTCGGCGACCCACACCACCCCGGATCCGCGGTACGCCATCATGCTCGAACGGTTCGGCATCACAGCGCATGAGCAGCTCACGTGCGGATTCCATGTCCACACGGCCATTGAGTCGCCCGAGGAAGGCGTGGTTGTCCTTGACCATATCCGGGACAAACTCGCGGTCCTGACGGCGATCAGCGCGAATTCGCCCTACTGGCGCGGGCTGGCAACAGGTTTTGAAAGCTACCGGACGCAGGCTTGGAACCGCTGGCCTTCGTCGGGTCCCTCGCCTATTTACGGTTCCCTGGCTTCGTACCGTCGAGTGGTCAGGAGGTTGATCGAGACCGGGGTGTTGCTGGACGAAGGCATGATCTATTTCGACGCCCGCCTGTCCCGGCACGTTCCCACTGTCGAAGTGCGGGTGGCGGACGTCTGCCTCCGTGCGGAGGACGCGGCCCTCATTGCAGTGCTCGTTAGGGCCCTTGTGGAAACCGCGGTGCGTGAACACCATTCCGGCGTCGAACCCGCGTCCGTTCCCACCGCGCTATTGCGGATGGCATCGTGGCAGGCCAGCAATTTCGGTCTCCGCACGGAACTGCTGGATTTTGGCACGTTCCGGCCGGAACCCGCTGCCGACGTCGTCTGGTCGCTTGTGGAGTACCTCGAACCTGTCCTTGCCGAACAGGGCGAGTTCGATCTTGTCCAAGCCGGCGTGGCGGCCCTTTTGGGCCGCGGCAACGGCGCGATTGAACAGCGCACCGTCGCCGGGCGCTGGAGCCGGAACCACAACGGCAGGCCCGACGCCGCCGGGCTGGCCGCCGTCGTCGAGCACGCCGTGCAGATTACGATGGGTTCCGAAAAGGACGAGACCGACACCAAACCGCAACCCGTTCTTACGTGGGTGCGGCAAGACTGGCGCGAGGCCCCCTCCTAAGCCGGTACTACACCTGCTTGAGGGCCCGTTCCAGGTCACCGATGAGGTCGTCCACGTCCTCGAGTCCCACTGACAAACGCACCACGCCGTCCGCCAGGCCGATCGCAGCGCGGCCTTCGGGTCCCATGGCACGGTGCGTAGTGGTGGCCGGGTGGGTGATAAGGGACTTCGAATCGCCCAGGTTGTTCGAGATGTCGATGACGCTGAGCCCGTTGAGGAGCGCGAAGGCGGCTTCCTTGGCGGTGCGCCCGGCCGACGGCAGCAGCTCGAAGGTCAGCACGGTTCCGCCGGCCTTCATTTGCTTCGCGGCGAGCTCGTACTGTGGGTGCGACTTCAGGAGCGGGTACTTGACCCAGCTGATGGCCGGCTGGTTTTCGAGCCATTCGGCGATCCGCAGGGCCGAGGCCGAGGAGTGGTTGACGCGCAGGCCAATGGTCTCCAGGCCCTTCGTCAGTACCCAGGCGTTGAACGAGGAGAGCGACGGACCCGTGTGGCGCATGAGCTGCTTGACGGGGCCCTCGATGAACTCCTTGGTGCCCAGGATCGCGCCACCCATCACGCGGCCCTGCCCGTCGATGTGCTTGGTGCCCGAGTAGACGATGACGTCGGCGCCGAGGTCGCCGCAGCGCTGCAGCAGGGGAGTGGCGAAGACGTTGTCGGCGACGACGGTCGCGCCGGCCGCGTGGGCGAGTTCGCTCACGGCCGCGATGTCCACGATTTCCTGCATGGGGTTCGACGGCGACTCGAAGAACACCGCGGTGGTGGGTACCGACAAGGCGGCACGCCACTGCTCAAGGTCCGGGCCGTCGACGAAGACGGTTTCGACTCCCCAGCGGGGCAGGATCTCGTTGAGGATGACGAAGCAGGAGCCGAACAGCGAACGGGCCGCGACCACGCGGTCGCCCGCGCCGAGCAGCGCACCGAGGGCGGTGAAGACGGCGGACATGCCCGACGCCGTCGCGAAGCAGGCTTCCGTGCCTTCCAGCAGGCGGAGCCGCTCCTGGAAGGTGGCCACGGAGGGGTTGCCGTAGCGGGAGTAGACGAAGCGTTCGTCCTCGCCGGTGAACGCGCGCTCGGCGGCCTCGGCGGATTCGTAGACGAAGCCCGAGTTCAGGAAGACGGGCTCGGAGGTCTCCTGGAAATTGGTACGGTCAAGGCCGCCGCGGACTGCCTGGGTGTCAGCACTCCAGCTTGCGGCGTCAGGATTGAAGGTCACTTAGATTTTCCCCAGGTTCGTCGGAAGTCCACGGTTTTTCCAGCCATTCACGGTTCGTTCGCCGTAACGGTCCGGTTCCCCCTCAAAGCCTTCGAGGACGTTGTAGGAGGTGAAGCCTGCCTGCGTCGCGGCGATGGCGGCGGCGATGGAGCGCTGGCCTGAGCGGCACAGGAAGACAAGTTCGGTGCCTTCAGCGTCCGGGGCTTGCTGCTTCAGCTCTTCGATGAAGCGAGTGTTGGGGATTCCCCCGACCAGGTTCCACTGGATGAACAGGGGATCGTTTTCGGTGGCTTTGGTGTCCGGGATGCCGATGTGGGCCCATTCGCCTTCGGTGCGGACGTCCACCAGGATGGCACCTTGTTCCAGCTTGGCCCAGGCGTCGTGCGGGCTGAGGTCGCCTGCGTAGCTCATGCGTGGCCCTCGCCGTCGAACTCTTCGTCGGCCTGGTCGAGGGCGTCGACGGCGGTGGCAACCGCGGCGTCCGCGCTGGCGATCGCCGCCGGCAGGATGATGGCCTGTGCCACGATCACGTCGGTGCCGTTAAAAGTGGCGGCGGGGCTGCCGTGCAGCACGTATCCCTCGGCCAGGGCAGCGGAGATCCGCTCGCAGAATTCCCGAGTGTCGGGACCCGTGATGAGGCGGTAGGAGAGTTTGTCTTCAGTCGGTTCAGGCATTGCGGTGCTCCTCAGTCACGCTTGCAGTTCGAAAGTGTCGATACGCCGAGTAGTCACCTGAGGCACCCCGCCGGAGAGAGGGTTGCCGACCAGCAAGTCAGGGCTTCGCGCTGGCGCTCATTACTCAATAAGAAAAGTAACATCCACGACGGCGGCCTGCCTCACCGGGCGTCGTCATGTTCCGTAACCGGCCACGCGGCGGGCTACAGACCCCGAATTGCCTTAGCCGTCCGATTCATTTTGGAGCGGTTCCAGGCTCGCTTGGAGACCCGGTGGCAGGCCATCGAAACGGGAGGCTACCCCGGACGGTGAGTGATGGAAGGTGGATCCCTGGTGCCTGCGCATTTCGAGCAGTTCGTGGACTGGGATCCCGGTTGCGGTGGCCAGCGCATGAAGCGAAAGGCTGTGGTGGTGGGCCAGGGCGAAAACTACGCCCGAGAGGGCATCCACGCCTTCTGTTTCGTATATTTCCCGTACGAGGTTGGCCATTGCATGCACATCTTCGATCGATCCTGCCGAAGCGGCAGCCGCCATGGATGTTAGCGACCATGCCGCGGAGTCAGGACTGATGTAGATGCTCATGTCGATACCTTACGGATTAGGGGCCTCCTGTGGAATGGGAGGAGCGGTTCGTCGTACAGGGAAGCCTGATGCGCCGGCCCCAGAACCGGCGCATCAGACGTTGTTAGCCGGCCGCCAGGCGCATGATCAGCGCCGCGTGGCCGGGGAACATCGAGACAAGCGACTCGACGTCCTCGTGCGTGGGTTTTGCGGAGTCTGCTGCCTCATAGCCGGGTGACAGGCTGCAACTGACCAGGGCGAACCCTTTTCCAGCGAGCTCGGCCCCGAACCACGTCGAGTGCGGAGCGATGCCCTGCAGGCTCTCGCCGGCCTCCGGGTCCGCTCCAAGGAGCGCCTCGGAATAGCCGCGGTCCGGGGAGAACACGTGCATCCTGATGGGCGCCCCGAGGTGGAAGAACCACAGCTCGTCTTGCTTCAGGGTGTGCAGTTGGAGGATGTCGCCGGCTTGCAGCAGGTACCAATTGGAGCTGTAGAGCGGGTGGCTGCCGCCAAAACGCGGGGGCAGGCCGGAACCCGGGATGTCCTCGTCGCTCACGAGTGCCGGTGCGAACCAGCCGCCCACGCTGGCGGGGGACATGTCCAGTCGCTTGATCCAGTCCTCGGCCGTGTCAGTCATCGACCGGATCCTTCAGCGAGAAGCACACGGTGATGCCGATGATTTCGTCACTTCCCAGGGCGCGGAGCAGTCCTTTTTGCGTCACGATGTCCACGTTCACCATGCCGCCGTCCTTGGTGGGGACGGCGATCGTCTCATGGAAGTTCAGCAGCGGCTTCCCGCTGGCCATGACTTCCTTGTCGTGCGCGACGTGTTCCGCCCGCGAGTCCTGGTGGCCGATCAGCTCCGACTTGCTCATGCCCACGAGGTCGGCGAAGTTCTGGTTGACCCACAGGAAAACCGAGTTCGCGTCCTTGACCACCCAGTACACGCCGTCCTGGCGGTCAAGCACGTCGGCCACGCTCATCGGCGGGACCGTGGGAAGGATGACCGGGTCCGCGGTGGCGCCGAGTCCCGGGGCAACCGGGGTGGAGGTCATCGCGCAGCCTCCGCTCCGCCGTCGGCCTCCAGCTTTTCGGCAAGATCCTGGGCGAGGGCCACCATGGTCATGGTAGGGTTCCACGACCCGCCAGTGGGCCACAGGCTGCCGCCCGTGATGAACACGTTCTCCACCCCGTTGAGCCGGTAATCGGTCCCGACGACGGCGCCCTCCTCGTCGCCGATCGGCAGGCTTGAGCTTTCGTGGACGAGGCCCGGGACGCGGCGCTCCGGGATGGTGGGCCGCTCGCCCGACCACGTGCCGTCGTCGGGATCTCCGTGCCAGTATTCGACGCGCTGCGCGCCTTCCGGGGACAGGACGCGCTCGAGCATCTGGAAGGTGCCCTCGTCCATCGTGTCCCACGTTTCGTCATCGGTGGCGTTGGCCAGCACCTTCAAGGTGACGTTGCAGGTTGGGTCCGCGCCGCCCGACAAGCGCAAATGGTTCTCCGGGTTACCCTCGTCCAGTTCGCCAAGGACAGCGCAAACGAAAACGAGGTAGTCCTCCGAAGACCGCAACTGTGCCAGCGAGGCCGTGGCGACGACGTCGGGCGCGTAGCGTTCGGACTTCTGGGCGTTCTTGTCCGGGCAACGGTCGGACAGGACCGAAAGCTGCACGTGGTACTGCATTCCGGCCTTGCTCTTGCCGGCCAGGTAGATCGCCGCGAGCTCGAGTTCGCCGAGTTGCTCGCTGAATTCGAAATCCTTGCGCGGAACGCGGGCCACCACCGAGGTGATGAAGTGGGCGCTGAACTGCTCGCCGGCGCCCTTGACCTGCGGGAAGGAATTGAGCACGAGCGTCGCCGGGGGAAGGGTCCCCATGGCCAGCACGAGGTTGGCGTCGCCGACGTTCACCACGCCCCGGTTGGTGTTCAGGGCAGTGGCTTTTCCGTCCTGTTGGAGCACGCTCAAGACGGTGCAATCCGTGACGACCCGGAGGGCCGAGCCCTTGCCTTGGGCTTCGAGCGTCGCTTGCCGGTCCGACAACTCCAGGAGGACTGCCGGCGTCGAGAACTTCGCGAAGTCCACGCCGGAGCTCGTCCCTGTTGCCGCGGCGAGGGGTGCCGGCATGCTGCGGGTCGCCGAATCGATCTTGTCCAGTCCGGCTTCAAGCCGTTCCTGGAGGGCTTTCTGCATGATTCCGTAGACCGGCCGGGTGTCGTTGATGAGGTTGACGACGTCGGCGGACCGCCCGGCGTCGATCTTGTCGGCGGACACCACGTTGAGGAGGTCCTCGGCGGTAGTGAAGTGCGACTTCGCCGCGTCCATGACGGCGCGCGGCCACCCGCGCATTTCGTCTTCCTCGGGCCGCGGGCACCAAGCGCTCCACATGATGCTGCGGCCGCCGTAGAAGGGGACCATGCCGTGCTGCCAGGAAATCTTGCCGGGCGGCTGGGTGGCGGTGGCGGCCGCCAGCGTCCAGGGGAACGTTTCGGACAGGCCGCCGAGGGTCTGTTTGTAGGGCAGGGGCAGGTTCTGGAAATGCTGGGGAAGGAAGAACGGCCCGCGTTCAATGATCAGGATCCGCGCGTGCGGGTTGACCGTCAGTGTCCGCTCGGCGAATGCATAGGCGCAGAATCCGCTGCCGATGACGATATGGTCGAATTGTTCTTCTTCACGGACCTTTTTCCATTCGCCTTCGGAAAGGAAAAACACGTGGTCCATGACTTTTTGCGGCGAGGGGTCCTGTGGCCCCGGCGCGGGGAAACCGTGGTTGAAATTCTGGGACGAAGAAACAGCACTCACTTGTTTGCCTCCATCTGCTTGCTGACCCCACGACTCCGTGAAATCAGGTGCCCACTGGGCTTCGAAGCAGATCACCCTCCCCCAGCAGGTTCACAAAACTAGTTAACTACTGGTGTTTGGGCGGCACAATAGGATTCGGCTCCCAGTTAGGGCCCGTTGCCTCCCCGGCGGCCGCCTTGAAATACTCCACCCATGCCTTCCCTTCCCGCGAGCAATGTGGACGATTTCATCAACCAGCCGATCCGTGCCCAATTCGAAGCCTTTATCGACCAGCATCGACGCGCCCTCAACGACTGCCTGAACGGTCTGACGGAGGAAGAAGCCCGGAGATCGTTGGTGTCTTCCCGAACCACTTTGCTGGGCTTGGTGAAGCACGCGACCTTCGTGGAGAAAGTCTGGTTCGACGAAGCGGTCACGTGCCGCTCCCGGGCTGAAATCGGCATCCCCGCGACGCCGGACGAATCGTTCATCCTCGAGGACGGCGATACCGTCGCCGGCATCCAGTCGGCGCACCGCGAGGCGTGCGAAGCGTCCCGGCTTGCCACCAGCTCATTGGGCCTGGACGACCTCCTTGAAGGAAACCGGCGCGGGCCGCTCCCGCTGCGGTGGGTCTACCTCCACGTCTTGCGCGAACTGGCTCAACACTGCGGGCACGCCGATATCCTGCGGGAGCAAATCACCCGCCCAAAGTAACTCGCTTCTACTCGATGCCCGCGAACAGTTCGTTGAGTTCGGCCGTGAGCTGCTTACGCAGGGCCGGGGTGCCGATTTCCTTGCCGTCGATGTGGTTCACCGGCGCGATCAAGCGAATGCTCGAGATGAGCCACACGGCGTCGGCGTCGAACAAATCGTCCGGGATCAGCGGGCCATAGCCGAGTTCCCAGCCTGCCGCCTTCGCCTTGGCGAAGAGCGCGTCCTGGGAGGTCCCGGGAAGGATTCCGCTGTCCAGTTGGGGAGTGATGAGGCGCTTGACGGTGCGCGCAGACCCCGCGCCGTCGTCGAGCGTTTCAACGTGCGCCAGCAGCACGGTGGACGTTGGCCCTTCCAAGACGCGACCGTCTGTGGAGGTGAAGATGGCATCATCGGCGCCCTGTTTGTGCGCGTAGCGCAGCGCCGCCATGTTGACGGCGTAGGAAAGCGTCTTTGCGCCGAGCAGCAGCCAGGGCGCGCGCTCACTCGCCTCGGTGTCGAAACCGCGGTCCAGGAGTACGACGTCGATACCCGTCTCGCGCTGCCGGCGACTGCCCGCGGGGGACGGCGAGGCTTGGATCCAGCAGGTGGGAGAGGCCGCGCCTTCTACGCCGCGGGTCACGAGGAGCTTGACGACCACTTCGTCCTCGGCCGGGCTCGGAGCGGGGTATGCCTCGCGGAATTCGGCGATCGCGGTGCCGATCGCTCGGCGCCAGGTGTCCTGCTCCGGGATGTTGAGGTCCAGTGCGCGCGCCGAACTGCCGAGCCTGTTGAGGTGGGCCTGCATCTTCCTCGCCTTGCCCCCGACGGCGAGGAGCGACTCGAACACGCCGTCGCCGCGCGTGGCACCCAAATCCGTGGCCATGAGCTGGGGTTGGCTCGAATCGGCGACACGGCCGTTTTCAAACGCGGGATCGAGGAAAACGAGGACCGTAGGAGCAGGAAGAGTCATGCTTCCAGCTTAGTGCGGCTCCCCCTCCCGAGTTTGTGTACAGATAATGCCCTTATTCGGGCGTTTTAAGGGCGTGAGGTGTACACAAACTCGAGTTGGTTGCGGGGCGGATAGGCTGGGCAGAACTTAGTTCTTTGACCGTGGGGGTTGTCGAGTGCTTTTCCCGTTTCAACTCGGGATCGAATGGACATGGCTGCTCAGTGCGTGGGCCATCGTCGAAATTGCCCTGCGCATCGTGCTGTTGGGCATCATCCCGGGAAACCGCCGGCCCACCACGGCTATGGCCTGGCTCCTGGCGGTCTTCCTCGTCCCCTCCGTCGGCTTCGTGTTGTTTCTCTTGTTCGGCAATTTTCGCCTGTCCCGCCGTCGTCGGGAACAACAAGAGCAAGTCAACGAGAGGGTGCGGGCCGGAATCTCGGCGCTCGCCGCCGTCGTGAGCAAATATTCCGGGCCCGAATGGGTGACCTCGGCGGGTGAACTGAACCGGCGGCTCGGTTCGCTTCCCATGGTGGACGGAAATTCCGTCGAGCTGATTCCCGGCTACGGGGAATCGCTCAAGGCAATGGCGGAGGCCGTGCGGCGTGCGGAAAACTTCGTCAACGCGGAGTTTTACATCATGAGCAGCGATTCGGTCACGGACGAATTGCTCACCGAATTGGAAAACGCGGCAGCGCGTGGAGTCACAGTCCGGCTCTTGTTCGACCACATCGGGACACTCCGGATCCGCGGTTACCGCAGGCTCGTCCGCAGGCTCAAGCGTGGGCACATCCAGTGGCGGCGCATGCTGCCGCTACTTCCCATCCACGGCCAGTGGCGGCGTCCGGACCTGCGGAACCACCGGAAAATCCTGGTGATCGACGGCAACGTCGCCTTCACGGGTTCGCAGAACCTGATCGAACCTTCGTACAACAACCCGAAGCACCGCCGGGCCGGGCGCAAATGGGTGGAGCTCATGGCGCGGTTGGAGGGACCCATCGTGACCACCCTCAACGTGGTGTTTGCCACCGATTGGCTCAGCGAAACGGACGAATCCCTCGAAAGCCAATTACAGATTCCCGCCCAACCGACGCCGGGGCGCATGACGGCCCAAGTCGTCCCCAGCGGGCCCGGATTCGCCACGGAAAACAACCTGCGTTTGTTCAATACCCTGATCTATTCGGCCCAGCACAGGATCTCGATTTGCAGTCCGTATTTCGTCCCCGACGATTCGCTTCTGTACGCGATTACGACGGCGGCGCAACGTGGCGTCGAGGTCGAACTTTTCGTCTCGGAAAAGGGGGACCAGTTCCTCGTGGACCATGCCCAGCGCTCGTACTACGAGGCGCTTCTGGAGGCAGGGGTACGGATTTACTTGTATCGCGCCCCGTATGTACTGCACGCCAAGCACTTCACCATCGACGACGAAGTGGCGGTCCTCGGCTCCAGCAACATGGACATGCGCTCGTTTTCGCTCAACATGGAGGTGTCCGTGATGCTCCTCGGTGCCAAGGCCGTGGACAAAATGCGTTCGGTGGAATCTGCGTACCGCGAGATGTGCCGCGAGCTGACCCTCAATGCCTGGACCCACCGGCCGATGCTCGCCAAATACGTGGACAACGTGGCCCGATTGACGGCAACGCTGCAATAGTCGGGAAATGATTGCCTGGCCGAACTTGTTGTCATCGGTATGGGACAAAGGACGGCATGCCATGAATGAGCACATCGTGAAGCCGACGGTTGTGGTGGTCGGCGGAGGCTACGGCGGGATCGGCGTTGCAAAGGCACTCGACGAGGCGGCCGACGTCGTACTCGTGGAACCCAAGGACGCATTCGTGCACAACATCGCGGCACTCCGTTCGGTGGTCCAACCGGACTTCCTTCCGCGGATGTTCCTGCCTTACGACCACCTTTTGAAGAACGGCACCGTGCTCCGGGACCGGGCAACCAGGGTGGACGGCCATACGGTCGAACTGGCTTCGGGGACCCGCCTCACGCCGGACTACCTCGTCTTGGCGAGCGGATCCAGCTACCCGTTCCCCGCGAAGAGCGACCAATCGGCCACGGTCGACGCCGTCGCGAAGTATCAAGCCGCGCATGACAACCTCAAACGGGCGGACAGCGTCATGCTTTTGGGCGCCGGTGCGGTTGGCCTTGAATTCGCCGGCGAGATCGCCGCGGCGTGGCCGGACAAGGACATCGTGCTTGTGGACGTGGCGCCGGACATCCTGCCGGGGCCCTATGACCCGAGGCTGCGCGAAGAAATCACCAGGCAGTTGGACGAACTCGGGATCCGGCGAAACCTCGGTAGTCCGCTGGTTCAGCCGGCCCCGACGCGGGCCGGAGAATTCGGCCGGTTCACCGTCGCTACAAGCGACGGTACGGTGATTGAGGCCGACATTTGGTTCCGCTGCTACGGCATCGCGCCCCAGACAGACTATGTGGCGGGCGAGCTCTTGGCTGCGCGGACCCACGACGGATACCTCGAGGTCACGCCCGAACTCCGCGTGGCGGGCTTCGACAATGTTTACGCCCTCGGCGACATCTCGAACATCGACGTCAACAAGGCCGGCGTGGCAGGCCGCCAAGCCGCAGTGGTCGCCACCAATATCCAGGCCCAAATCAACGGTTCCGGAGAGCTGGCGGAGTGGTCGCCGTCGCGCCCGGTGATTATCCTCCCCTTGGGTCCGCGCGGCGGTTCGGGGCAACTGCCCGACGGCGAAATCGCCAGTTCCGAGGCGATCTCCAGGATCAAGGGCCAAGACATGATGGTGGACCGATACGTGCAGATGCTGAACCTCGGGGGATGAGCAATCGAGCGTCGCCACCCAAAGAGCCCACCGCCGTCGGGGTCTTTCCTTCCCGGTGTAATGGGGCGATTCTGTAAGCAAAGCCTGCATCGGAGGAATTGTTCGGAGGCATCATGGCCCGGAAAAACCAGACCCAAGCTACGCAGGATCGTCCCGAGCCCGGCGAGGAATATCCAGAAAAGGTCCGGATCCTGGCCGAAGGTCGACTTGTCAGCGATCGGCTATGGAACGCGGACCTCGCTCCGGCCAGGCAACGCAATTGGCGGGTCAGGAGCCTCTTCGCCCTCTGGATGTGCGATGTCCACAGCATCGCCGGGTACACGTTCGCCGCAGGGCTCTTCATTACCGGGCTCGTGGGATGGCAAGTGTTCCTGGCACTCGTGGTGGGCATTACCTTGGTGTACTTCCTCATGAACTTCGCCGGGACCGCGGGGCAGAAGACCGGTGTCCCGTACCCGGTCCTCGCGCGGATGTCGTTCGGGCTGTTCGGCGCCAACCTCGCTGCCTTGATCCGGGCGCTGATTGCCATTGCCTGGTATGGCATCCAGACCTGGCTCGCGTCCGAAGCCGTGTTGGTCCTGGTGTTTTCCGTCTGGCCCCAACTGACGCCCCTCGACGGCCAGGACGCACCTCACATCCTCGGCCTGACGCCGCTCGGCTGGGCAGCGTTCCTGGTCCTGTGGGCGGTCCAATTGCTGGTGATCCGCCGCGGCATGGAGACGGTCCGGAAATTCCAGGACTGGGCTGGCCCGGCGATTTGGGTGGCCATGTTCGCGCTCGCGGTGTACATCCTGACCCAGGCAGGCGACAAATTCAGCCTCTCGATTCCCGGAGTCGCGCCCCTCGACGGCCCCGCCGCGGTGACGCAGTTCTTCTCGGCCATCGCCTTGACCGTCACGTACTTTGCTGCGCTGCTCCTGAACTTCTGCGACTTCTCCCGCTTCTCGCCGGACCGCCGGACCATCCTGCGTGGCAACTTCCTGGGCCTTCCCGTGAACTTCATCGCCTTTGCCCTGGTGACGGTGGTTGTCACGGCCGGTGCTGCGTCCTACTTCACCAAGGACCAGTACCAAGGACAGGACATGTTCAAGGTCATCACCGATCCCGTGGCGATTGTCCAGGCGATCAGGAATCCGTGGATCACCATCATCGCCGCCGTGACTTTCGTGGTGGCGACCATCGGCATCAACGTCGTGGCCAACTTCGTTTCGGCTTCCTATGACCTCGCAAACGTGGCGCCGCACCGGATCGATTTCCGCCGCGGCGGCCTCATCAGCGCACTCCTCGCGATCGTGATCCTGCCGTGGAACCTCTTCAGCAGCCCGGTGGTCATCGTGTACTTCCTCGGCGGACTGGGTGCGCTCCTTGGTCCGTTGTTCGGCGTCATCTTCACGGATTTCTTCCGCATCCGGCACCAGCGCTGCAAGGTTTCGGACCTGTACCACGAGGACGAGAAGGGCCTTTACTTCTATACGAAGGGCTGGAACCTCAAGGCGGTGGCCGCTTTGGTGCCGGCTGCCGTCGTCGCGGGCATTTTGGCGCTGGTTCCGGCGCTGCAGACGTTCCTGCCGGGAGGCTCGGGCCTGGGCCCGTACTCATGGTTCGTCGGGGCGATTATCTCCAGCCTCATCTACTACGCGATCACGCACAACGATGTCCGGACAATCCGAGCCCGGACCGAAGAACACGACTAGGGGGAGGGGAATTCCGCGCCGAGGGCCGAGAGTACGCCGAATGCCTTGGTCCGGATTTCCTCGTACTCCTCGAAAGGCCGGGAATCCGCGGTGATGGCGCCCCCGACGCCGAGGCTCAAGGTCCGGCCGCCGTCGCCGTCGGGACTCATCACCAGGGTCCGGATCACGACGGCGAGATCGGTCGCCGCGTTGAGCGAAAAGTAGCCGATCGCACCGGAGTAAACCCCGCGCGGACCCGACTCCAGCTCGTCGAGGATATCCATGGTGCTGATCTTCGGCGCCCCAGTCATGGAGCCGGCGGGGAACGCCGCCGCCACCGCCTCGGCTCGCGGAGCGCCGGGGCGCAAGCGGGCGTCGATGGTGCTCACCATTTGGTGCACCGTCGCGTAGCTTTCCACCGCGCACAGCCGGCTCACCGTGACCGAGCCCGGGACAGCGAAATGGCTGAGGTCGTTGCGGAGGAGGTCCACGATCATGATGTTCTCGGCACGGTCCTTGACCGAGTTTTCAAGCGCCCACCGCAGCGCTTCGTCGATGCCCGGATCGGACGCCCTGGCCCGGGTCCCCTTGATCGGTTCGGCCCGCATGGCGCCGTCGGACGTCATCCTCAGGAATCGCTCGGGAGACGTGCTGGCCACCACCAGCTCACCGAACCTCAGGTAGCTCGCGAACGGTGCCGGGTTGCGGCGGCGCAGCGCGAGGTAGCTTTGCCACGGATCCAGCCCGGGATCCACGGCGCTCACTGTGGTGGTCAGGCAGACTTCGTAGGTGTTGCCCTCGGTGATCTGTGCCTGCGCGTCGCCGATCTTCACCTTGTATTCGTCTTCGGTATCGCGGCTCGCGAATTCGGGCACCAAACCGTGTTGCCCGACGGCGGGATCCCCGGCCGGGTGGTCTTGCCGGCCGCCCGCTTCGGGCGCCGGAGTCCGGGCGGCCGAGTGCACGGCTTCCTGGGCGAGCTCCAACCATTCGTCGGCATCGGGAGCTTCGAGGGCAAGCAACCACACGACGTTGTCGCGGTGGTCGATCACTGCGGCACGGCCGGCGAAAAGCAACGCGGCATCCGGGGTTGTTGAGTGGACGTCGTTGCCGCCGGTCTCCCGCTTGAGCTCGTAGCCAAGGTAGCCGAGCCAGCCGAGCGTGAATTCGCACTCGTAGCCTTCCGGCGCCCTGAGTGCCTTTCGTCCCCACACGGTGTCCAGCCAGCGGAAGAAGGGACCGGTGGTCTCCACAGTGGCGCAACCGGCGCTGAGCCGGGTGGCACCCCAACTGTGCAGGACCGATTGGCCGAACGATCCGCCGTCGTCCGCCAGGATGCTGAAGCGGCTGCGCTCGGCGGCGTTCGCGATCTCGGGGTTGGCGTAGGCGCTCGCGTCGGAGGCCGCGTTCGAGGAATCGAGCCAGACGGCGTTGGCCGATTCGCCGTACAGGGTATGGAAGAGCTCGGCGGCGCAGGGGGCGGCGTCGAGGCGTTCGGCCCGGAGCTGCAAACCGCGGCGTGCCGAGAGTTCGGGGGCCAGTACGGGGGAGAGCGCGGGAAGGTAGTTCAGCGCCTGCAGGACATCTTCAGGCGCATGGCCGTCGGCCCGGTTGAGGACGTGGATGTCGGCGTTATCCAGGACGTCGTCGGCATCCAGCCACTCGTCTTCCTGCGCCGCCCATGTGTCCCAATAGGGCTCGTAGCTGCTGCCGTCCCGGACCAGGGCGCGACTCTTGCGGTCGTCGTCCGGAGCGTCCACCCAGATCACAGCGTCCAGCATGGGCCGCGCGGTGTCGGCAGCCGCGCCGACGCCTTCCACGATCACGATCTCGGCGGGCAAGGTCACGTGGGTCCGGCCGTCGTAGTGGTTGGCCCAGTCCCAACTCACCCATTCCGCGGCGTCACCCTGCCGTAGCGGCGAAAGGACCGTGGTGACGTACCGCTCGATTCCCGCCGCAAGCCCGTTCCAGCCGGGATAGATGTCCTCGAGGTGGAATAGCGACACCTTGTGATGCATGCGGAGTCGGGCGGCGAGTTCGACGGCGAGGGTTGTCTTTCCCGCGCCGGAACGGCCATCGATGGCGATGATCACAGGTGCTGGGGTCATGAAATAGAGCGTACCTGCTGCGGGTCGAGTAGCTGTCCGGCGCCCTGCTGCCGTTCGGCGATGACGCTCCTGGCGTGCGCGACAATGCCGGGGACAGCCGCGCTGATCAGGTTCCACGTAATGTCGAAATCGTCGTGGCCGCCGTACCAAGGATCCTCGATGCCCAGGTCCAGCGTGCTCCGGCCGGCCGCCGAGGGGTCGAAGCTGCGCAACATCCGGATCTTGCCGAGGGCTTCGGAGTCCGGGGCGGCTTCATGGAGCCAGCCGTAATGGTCGACGTCGAGGGCCAGGATCAGGTCCCGCTCGCGGAACCACTCGGGCCGCCAGCTCCGGGCGATATGCTTCCCGGACCGAATGCGGTTGGCGGTCAGGACCCGGGCCGCGCGCGGATCGATGGGATGCCCGACCTCGTACGAAGTAGTCCCCGCGGAGTCCACAACCACAGCGCCACCCAGCCCTCCGGCGTCGAACGCTTCGGTCAACATCAGCTCAGCCATGGGGGAGCGGCAGATGTTTCCCGTGCAGACGGTGATGATGCGGTATGGGCTCGACGCTGAGTACATGCAGCAAGCATGAGGGATCCCACCCCGTCTTGGCTAGTCGAACGGGTAGTTGCCGGAAGAATTTGTAAAGACGCTGGCGAAGGAGTAAAAGCGGCGCGGCCTCAAATGCCCGCGAACGGCCTTAAGTGCACACCAAATCCCGACGCCGGTACCCGTCAAGGCCGGCAGCGACCAGGGCCGCTGCGATCACCAGGCTCCACCAGGCCGCACCCCAATCGGTGCCATCCGAAAACACGTGGGGCACCACGTGGAAAGGGCTCGTGTCCATCAACCATTCCGGAACTTTCAACACCTGTCCGAAGAACGTCAGGAGCAGCCAGTAGACCAGGAGGAGCCAAGCGAGCGAGCGTAGTTGCGGGGCCCACCCGACCAGGGCCACCGCGAATCCGACGGCGAGCCAAATGGCCGGGAGCTCGGCAATCCCCTGCAGGACGACCTTCCAGACGTCGAGCGGCGAGCCCGAAATATTGGAAGCGATCCCCAAGGCCAGCGAACAGAGGATCATTCCCGCGGCGGGCGCGGCGACCGACACTACGACGGTCGGGGCGACATGGCTCAGCCGCGACAGCGGCGCCGACAAGACCCATTCCGACCGGCGCTCCTCCTCTTCAGCATAGAAGCGCAAGGCGAGTTGGATGCCCACCACTGCCCCGATGATTCCCAGGAGCAGCACCAGGACTTCAACGAATGCGTACGCCAATTGCTCCTCCGTGGCCACACGGAACGCGATCATTTGCTTGACGAACGGATTGCTGGCGAACACGCTGCTCAATGCCCCGGTGACCAGTCCGAACACCGAGCCGAGGATCAAGAGGTTCACGCCCCACGTCCACAAGGGGAGCCGGTTCAGCTTGGCTGTCAGACCCCACATGCCGACTCGGCCGCGTGCAGGACCCGGCCTCGTGGGGATGAGCCCGAGGCCGAAGTCGCGTTGCGAGGAGAGCCACGCCGCCCACAACGCCAGGCCGATGCTTGCCACAAGCAAGAGCAGGAAAGGCCAAGGGTTGTTTTCGGCGGACGGCCGGATGCGCTCCGCCCATCCCATGGGGCTGAACCAGAGGATCCAGTCCGCGCCGGGGAACGTGTCGCCGAGCCCGCGCACAAGGTAGGAGATGCCGAGCACCGTTGCCGCGAGCGTGTTGGCGACGCGTGCCACCGAGCCCAATTGGGCCGTCACCGCAGCGACGCCGGCGAACACGAATCCGGTGCCCGTCAGCATGCTTCCGAGGGCATACGCGGACGACGGCGGCGCACCGGCAAATGCCAACGTGACGGCCACCAGGACACCCACCGCGGCGGAAGCAAGCCATGCGAGAACGAGAGCCGAGGCAAGCCGTGCGTGCCGGCCGACGACGCCGGAGTCCAGCAGTTCTGCTTGTCCGTTGTCCTCGGTCGCCCTCGTGTGCCGGGTTACCGTCAGTATCGCCATGAGGGCAGCGAAGAACATGCCGAACATCTGGATTCGCCAAGTAGTGAAACCGATCGCCGTGCTGAGGTCCGTCGCTGGCCCGAAGAGGAGCGAGAAGGCCGGATTGGCGGACAGCGTCGATTGGAGCACCACCGCATCAGCCTGCGATGGAAACAGCGACGGATACGCCGAAAAGGCAATCAAGGGGAACACCGCGAAGATGAGCAGCCACGGGAGCAGCTTCCGGAAGTCCAGGCCGATCGCGTGCCGGAGCAGGGGCCCGGTTCCCGTCAGCGCCTGGATCATTCCGCGCGCCTGCGGCCGTGCCTGTCGAAGAACGATGGAGCCATCTGTTCGTCGTCGTGCTCCACGGACAGGTCGGACGGGTCGCCGTAATGCTGGAGGAACAAATCCTCAAGGCTCGGCGGCGAAACCGTGAGCGCCGACATTCCATGGTGGGAAAGGACGCTCATCGCATCCCCGAGGTTCTCCGAGTCCACGCTGAAATGCACGCGGTGCCCTTCAATCCGCAGGTCAGCGATGCCGGGAAGGGTGGTCAGGAGGGCCGCGTTGCCGTCGATCGTCGCGGAAACGTTGGTGCGGGCGCGGGAACGCATCTGCTCGAGGCTGCCCGTCTCCACCACTTTGCCCTTGCGGATGATGCTGATGCGGTCCGCGAGGGCTTCCACTTCGGCGAGGATGTGGCTCGAAAGCAGGACGCTGCGGCCCAACGACCGCTCCCAGCGGATTTCTTCCCGGAAAGTGGCTTCCATGAGGGGGTCGAGGCCCGAGGTGGGCTCGTCGAGGATCAGGAGTTCGGCGTTGGAGGACAAGGCGGCAATGATGGCAACCTTCTGCCGGTTTCCCTTTGAATAGGTGTGTCCGCGCTTTGTCGGATCCAGTTCGAGGGCTTCCAGCAATTCATCGCAACGTTTGTCGTCCAAGCCCCCGCGGAGCCTGCCCAGAAGGTCGATCGCCTCGCCGCCGGTAAGGCTGGGCCACAGGCTCACATCACCGGGGACGTAGGCCATGCGCCGGTGAAGCGGAACCACATCGCGCCAAGGATCCGCCCCCAGGACCTTCACCGTTCCAGCATCTGCCCGGAGGAGGCCTAGCAGGATCCTGAGCGTTGTTGATTTGCCCGCGCCGTTCGGGCCGAGGAAGCCGTGGACTTCGCCTTCCTCGACCCCAAGGTCCAGTCCGTCCAGGGCCTTGAACCGACCGAACGATTTCACGAGCCCGGAGATGCTGACGGCACTCATGGACAGAGCTTACCCCCGGGCCGTCCGGGCGGACAGGGGCAGGCTAGGACCGGTGCCGAACTACATCTTCGACGCCGGGATAGGCCGCCTGGGTGCCTTTCCTGGTGGTCGCCAGAGCTGCGGCGACGGAGGCGAACGCCGCTGCCTCGGCGAGGGACTCTCCCGCGGCAAGGCGGGCAGCCACAGCACCCGTGAAGGCGTCGCCGGCTCCGGTGGTATCCACGGCCTGGACCTCTGTGGGCGCGATCCGGACCACCTGTTCTCCCGTTGCGGCTTGCGAATCCAAGACCACCGAGCCTTGCGAGCCGAGGGTAACCAGGACCCGCTCCAAACCACGGTCCGCGAACTGGCTGCGTACGCCCTCCCACTCGCTCGCGGGCGCCGTCGGGAGGGGCATCTCGGCCTCGCCCAGGAACAGGGAAGCCTCGTGCGCGTTGACCAGCAGCACGTCGCTCAAGGCCGCGAGGCTTTCCGGTATTTCCGCGTATGGCGAGAGGTTCAGCAGGACTGTCGCGCCGGCGTCGTGCGCTGTTTTGGCGGCCGCCTCGACAGTCTCCAGGGCCACCTCGAGGCACAGGCACAGGACCGAGGCGCCGTCGAAGGCTTCAGTTGTTACGTCCGCGGGTGCGAGGGTGCCGTTGGCGCCGGCCGAAATGATGATGTTGTTCTCGCCGTGTTCGTCCACCGCGATCACCGCGACGCCGGTGGCTACCTCCCCGGAACGGCGGACGCGGGAGACATCCACTCCCGCGCCTTCCGTGGAAGCGATGAGCATGTCCCCGTTCGGGTCCTTCCCGACGGCGCCAATGAGGCTGACATCGCCGCCCAACTTGCTTGCCGCGACAGCCTGGTTGGCGCTTTTGCCGCCCGGGTTGACGGAGAAGCCGTTGCCGTGGACGGTTTCGCCCGGGAGCGGGAGGCGCTCGCAATAGATGGTCAGGTCGGCATTCAGGGAGCCGACGACGACGATCCGGCCGTTCACTTCGCTACCTCGGCTTCCAGCGGCTTGGGAATCAGGAGCGACGCCGCAAACGCGGCGACCGTGATGACCAAGCCGACGATGACGTCGGTCAAGTAGGACGTCTTGACGTCGCCCGCCGCGGTGGTGGCCACGAGGACGGCGGGCAACACGAGGAAGCTCAAGCCCGCGCCGAGGTTGAATGCCCCCGCGTTCATGCCGGGCAGGAAGCCGGGGTTGCCGGCAGGGGAGAGGACGACGCCGAGTCCGTTGAGCATGATGTTGACCGTACCGGCGTACATGATGCCGAGCAAGGCGGTTCCAACGATCATGAGCGGCAGGCTGTTGAGGCCGAAGAACGCGATGAACGCCAAGGCCGCGATGCTGCCGATCATGCCGATGCGAAGGACCTTCGTGTAGCCGAGGACCGGTGCGAGCCGGCCGCTGATCGGCCCGAAGACCCAGCCGAGGAGGGCGTAAGGGGTGAGGATCATGAGGGACATTTCGGTGGGGCCGACGCCGAACCCGGGTGCTGAGGCCTGGACGTAGGCGGGCACGATTCCGTTGATGACGGCGAAGATGCCCGTCATGGCAAGGGTGGTGGTAAGGAGCGGTGCCCACGTGGAGCGCTGGCGCAAGTGGACGGTTTCCACCATCGGTTGCTTGGCCCGCGTCTCGGTCTTCCAGAAGGCGGCGAACGCCACCACAGCTACAATGATCAGTCCGATCGAGAGCATCAGAGTGCTGGCCGAGTAGCCGCTGACCAGCTTGGATCCTTCGTTGAGGGCCGTCAGGAGGGCGCCGACTGCCACCACGATGAAGAACACGCCCCACCAGTCCATGGTGGTGCCGGCCGCCGGCTTGCTTTCGTCGGCCAGGAACGCAATCAGGGCCGTGGCGATGAGGGCGAGGCCGACCATGAGCCAGAAGATGCTGCGGAAGCCGAAGTGTTCGGCGAAGTAGCCGCCCACGAAGGAGTCAACGCCAGCCACGCCGCCGTTGACGGCGGTGATGAGGCCCATCAATGCGCCGTACTTACGGGGATTGTCGACGGCGGAGCGCAGCATGATGAGGCACAGCGGCACCGTGGGACCACTGACGCCCTGGATGATGCGGCCCACGAAAAGCCATGTGACGTCCGGGGCGAGCGCCGCGATGACGGAACCCGCGGCCATCAGGATCATCATGCCGACGAGGATCTTCTTGCGGCCCACGATATCGCTGAGCCTCGGCAGGAAAAGGGAGAACAAGGCGGCGGCGGTGAAGAACCACGTCTGCGAGAGCCCGATCACGGCCTGGTCCGTGTGCAGTTCGTTGCCCATGGTGACCAGGGCGGGGCTGAGCATGGACGCGTTGAGCTGGAACGCCACGCATGCTGCGAGGAGTGCGACCATCAATGCCGTGACGTTGCCGCGGCTGGTTTTGCTGGTGTTGGTCAAGGTGGTCATCTACTTCGCCTCTCCCGCGATGCTGCCCGCTACGGCGGGTTCGAGAACTTCGCCGGCGGCAGCTCCGCCGTCGTGCGCTTGTGTGTCCGGCTCGCCTGGTTCAACTGGCTCGCCGATCCGGATGATCGCGTCGGTGACGAGGTTCCAGAACTTTTCGTGGTCGAGGTCCACGGCCACGGAGGTGTGGCAGTCCGCCGGGGCGGGGGCGCGGAAGTCCGCGACAGTCATGCCAAGGGTGAGCTTGCCTTGCAGTTCGATGTCGACGGGGACTTTGCGCGTGGTCATCACACTGGGATCGATGACGTAGGCAACGGCGCAGGGGTCGTGGACCGGCGGGTAGTCGAAACCCTGGGCATCCTTGTAGGTCTTGGTGAAGAACTCCATGAGTTCCATGACGAACTTGGCAGGCTTGGTGCCGATGGCGGCGATCTTCCCGACAACTTCGGGGGTAGCGAGCGCCTGGTGCGTGAGGTCCAGGCCGACCATCACAACGGGCCACTTTTCGTTGAAGACGATGTGCGCGGCCTCGGGGTCGATGATGATGTTGAATTCGGCGACGGCGCTCCAGTTGCCCACGTGGTAGCCGCCGCCCATGAGGACGACTTCCTTGACGCGTTCGACGATGCGCGGCTCCTTGCGTGCTGCCATCGCGATGTTGGTCAGTCCCGCCGTCGGGACGAGGGTCACGGTGCCCGGCTCGTGCGCCATGACGGTCTCAATGATGAGGTCGACGGCGTGCCTCGGGTCCAGCTCGATGGCGGACTCCGGCTGGTCCGGGCCGTCCATGCCGGTCTCGCCGTGGATGTCCGGTGCGGTTTCGATGGAACGGACCAGCGGCCGATCGCAACCGGCGGCGAAGGGAACACCAGTGATGCCAGCGATGGTTCCGACGGAAAGGGCGTTGCGCGTGACTTTTTCGAGCGTCTGGTTGCCGACGACGGTGGTCACCGCGAGCAACTCGATGTCCGGATTTCCGTGCGCCAGCAAGAGGGCAACGGCGTCGTCATGCCCGGGGTCACAGTCCAGGATGATCTTCTTGCGTTCACGGGTCATGGTGTTGGGATCCATGGTCATCTCCACGTCATTGGGGCCTGCCGAAGTTTTTGCCCCGGCAGGGCGCTAAAGCATTTAACGGAATTCTGGCACCGGATTGTGGTCTGCGTCAAGCGCTTAACGTGAATTGCGTCAAGCGCTTGATGCCTTGCTGCGACTGTGACCCCGAGATTCCGGCTACGATCGATGTATGGAATCGGCGGAACGAGTACAAACGCCGCAGGGTCGAGCCCAGCGCGTCACGGCGGCAATGGTGGCTTCCCGGGCGGGCGTTTCCACCGCAACCGTGTCCCTGGTTGCCAACGGGAAAACCCAGGGCAGGGTCTCCGAGGACAACATCTCGCGTGTCCGCCAGGCGATCGCCGAACTGGGCTACGTGGTGGATGGCATCGGAAGCTCCCTGGCCAAGGGTGTGAGCTCCATCGTGATCCTCGTGGCGCCGGATATCTCCAACCCCTTCTTCGCCAAGGTCATCGCCGGGGTCCGCGAAGCCCTTGGTTCCGACTACCAATTGCTGCTCTCCGTGACCGACGCCGGCGAGTTCCCCCAGGCGGACGACGTCCGGAAGCTCCTCGCGCTTCGCCCGGCCGGTTTGCTCGTGGACGCACCCAATGCGTTGTTCCTGGAGGAACTGTCAGTTACCGGGCCTTTGGTCCTCCTTGACGCGCCCGGGCTGGAAGCCTACGCCCCTTCCGTGAACCTCGACGTCGCGCACGGTGCCCGCGAATTGGCAGCCCACCTCGCCGAGTCCGGCCACACCCGGGTTGCGTACATGGACAGCGTGACCGGGACAGCGACCTTCGACGTCCGCCGCGCTGCGTTCCTCGACGAAGCCCGCGCCCGCGGTGTTTCCGTTGCGGACGATCACACCGTCAGCACAACCATCGACGTCGGAGCGGCGGCGGCTGCTTTCGCCGCGGCTTGGCCGGTGTGGCAGCGGGCCGGGGTCACCGCCGTCGTCTGCGGAACCGATACCCATGCCTACGGTGTGCTGCAGGAAGCCCGGGTGGCCGGTGTCCGGATCCCCGAGCAACTGGCCGTCGCCGGCTTTGATGACTTGCCCTATTCGGCCACGAGCAATCCGAGCCTCACGAGTGTGCATTTGCCCGCCACCCCTTTGGGACTCAAAGCCGGCGAACAATTGCGCGGCCTGATGGAAGGGCGGGTGCTGGAACAACCCCAAGTGACGCTTGAGAGCTCACTCGTGGTCCGGGGCTCGACGGCACAGGTCGCAGGCAACGCGGGGTCACTTAGCGCCCATTAACCGGCCCGACATGGGCCGTAAGTGACCCCGCGTCGGAATCGAGCGTGCGCCCTAGTGGATGACCGCGAGGAGGGTGCCCATCACCATGAAGAGCAGCCCGAAGGCACGGTTGAGGACCTTCTGTCCGTGCTCGTTGTGGGTGAAGCGTTGGAATGAGCGAGCGGCGAGGGCGAAGAAGAACCACATGACGCAGATGTCGATGAAGACCACCGTGCCGCTGAGGATCGCGTATTGCGGAACGAGGGGTTGCTCGGGGCGGATGAATTGCGGCATGAAGGCCAGGAAGAAAACGATCGCCTTCGGGTTGAGCAGGTTGACCCACACACCGCGCCGGAACATGGACCAGGCCGGTTCGTTGCGTCGGGCCTGAACGGCTTCCTTGTCCAGGTCCGGCTTATGGATGAATTGCCGAATGCCCATGTAGACCAGGTACGCCGCTCCCGAGTAACGGATGATGTTGAAGAGCAGGGGCGAACTTGAAACCAGGACGCCCACGCCGAGGGCGACGACCAGGATATGGACGATCAGGGCAGCCTGTTGGCCGAGAACACCCCATATGGAGCGCCGGAATCCCGAGTTGAGCGAGTTGCTCATCGTGGAAATGGCGCCCGCGCCCGGGGTGAAACTGATCAGGGTGCCGGCGCCAACCAACGCCAGCCAAAGGGAAATTTGCACCGATCAAGCTTACGGCCCAGCCGTCAGTGCGGCTTCACTGGAGCTACCAGATTGTGCTGACGAGTTTGAAATCCTGCAGTGCCCGGTCGGACGTGACAAGCGTCAGGCCTTCGACAGCAGCCTGAGCAGCGATCATTCGGTCGAAAGGATCTCTGTGCAACCACTCAAGCGACGCCGCAGCCAGGGCATGCTCCGCAGAAAGGCTCAATTCCTCCGTGACCACGCGTTTTACGTGCTGGCGGTAACCGGTCATGATCGGATCCAACACCGCAAGGCGGCCTCGTGAGTACTTGTATGCCAGCTCATATGCCGAAGCGGCCGAAGCGAAAGTTCGGATTTCGAGATCTTCAATGATCAATCGCGCTGTGTCGGACAGCCGGTCCGGGCTAGTCATGGCAAGCACTAACGCGTTCGAGTCCAGAAGAAATTCAGTCATTCCCACTCCGCCAGCTCTTGCTCAGTCAGGGGATCGAATAAGTTGTCAGGTAGATCGACCTGCCCCAGAAAGCCCAGCTCGCGCTTCCGAGGAAGTTCAACACGGACCAGCCTTGCAACGGGTTTTCCAGCCTTGGCGATCACTACTTCCTCTCCGCGCTCCACCATGTGGAGAAGTTCGGACAAACGGGTTTTTGCTTCCTGAACGTTGTATTGGGCCATGGGACTCAGTTTACCGGGGTTGACCAAGCATGGTTGGTCAACCCCGGATAGCCCGGATACCCCGGATTCTCTGTAGATTTCCATCATCCGCTTTTGCCGAACTTCGAATGCACCCAGTGGGGCATGGTGCTGGGGAGATCGTCACCCAAGGGATACTGGTCAAAATAGGAAGGCGGCCCGACGGATCTGTATCCGGTTTCGTCGATGCCAAAATGGCCGATCATCCGAAATCCGCGCGCGGAGGCCGCTTTTGCCAGTCGGTTCCCTTCCATGACGACTGGTTGGTGATCGAAGCAGTGGTCTTCGTCCCAAATCCCGGGGTGGGCGATCGCAAAGAATCTGGTGCGGTCAGGATACAGGCCGTCCAAAATGGCCAGTTGGAAGGGCTCCAAGCTGCCTTCAAAACAATCGGTGACAACCCCTATGCTGTCCAACTGCATGTCCGCATCAAGGCCAATCACCACGAGCCTTGGATAAAGCCGTCCCTCTTGAACGACGAGCGGACGCGGGAAGCTTGAGTTCGAAGCCTGCTTGAATGATCATGGTTCGAGGCTATGCAGAGCCACTCGGCGCCGGCAGGGGTTATCTGCGCTATGTGGAAAACTGCCCAAGTTTCGCCGCTTTCCAGAGCAAGTAGCGACGCTCCGGGAGGCTTCCGGTCTTTTTCGCGGCGGCGAGGAAGCACTCGTGGGCACGTACAGGGTCGCCGGACATCTCAAGCAGGTGCCCACGGACGGCGTCGACCCGGTGCCACCGCGCCAGCCCGGAAGCCTGCGCCGGCCCGGAAGCCTGCGCCAGCCCGCCGTCGAGCCCGTCCAGAATCCTGAGTGCTGCTTCAGGACCGTTCACCATCGCGACCGCGACGGCACGATTCAAGGTCACCACCGGACCGGGCGCGATCGCCTCGAGGACGTTGTACAACGCAAGGATTTGCGGCCAATCGGTCTGCTCGGCCATAACCGCCTCCGAGTGGACGGCTGCGATGGCCGCTTGCACTTGGTACGGCCCCGGAGGCCCGGCGCCCAGGACCTGGGGGAGCAGTTCGAGCCCCTCGGCGATCTGTGCCGAGTCCCAGAGTCCGCGGTCCTGCTCGGCGAGCGGAACCAGCATGCCGTCGGGCAGCGACCTCGCCTCGCGCCGGGCATCGGTGAGCAGCATGAGGGTCAGGAGCCCACCCACTTCCGGCTCTCCCGGGAGCAGTCCCCAAAGGAGCCGCGCCAGCCGGATCGCCTCGGTGGTCAGGTCCTCGCGGTGCATGGACGGGCCCGAACTCGCGGCGTAGCCTTCGTTGAAAATCAGGTACAGGACGTGGAGTACGACGCCGAGCCTCGCCTTGCGCTCGGCCGGTCGCGGAAGCTCGAAATGGGCTCCCGCTTTCTTGATGCCCTGCTTCGCCCTGCTGATCCGTTGGCCCATGGTGGCTTCGGGGACCAGGAACGCACTGGCGATTTCCGCCGTCGTGAGTCCTCCGACCGCACGCAATGTCAGTGCCAGCTGCGAAGGTGATGAGAGCGACGGGTGGCAGCAGAGGAAAAGGAGCGTGAGGGTATCTTGGTCAACGGGAACCTCGGGCGGCGGTGGTTCAAGGGCCGCGGCGCGCAGTTCACGGGCTTGCCGCGCGCTTTCGCTGCGCCAATGGTCCACCAAGCGGCGGGTGGCCACCGTGGCCAGCCACGCGCGCGGATTGTCCGGGATGCCTGCGTCCGGCCATTGCAACGCGGCGTCAAGGAGGGCCTCCTGGACGGCGTCTTCGCATTCGGCGAACTGGCCGTGCTTTCGTGCGAGCACGCCGAGGACCTGCGGCGCGAGCACGCGCAGCAGGTCCTCGATCGCGGGTTCCCCGGCTGGCCGAGCCAAACGCTAGACCTCCGGAGGCGCATCCTGGACGCGGCGGAGCTCAACCACCGGCGCGTACTTCACAATGCTGGAACAGATCTCGACGGCCCGTTCCTCGCTTGCCACGTCCACCACCCAGTATCCGATCAGGGATTCCTTGGCTTCGGCGAAAGGTCCGTCGGTGGTGATGACCCCGTTGCCCGTTTGCTTCACCAACTTGGCAGTGCCGGGGTCGGCCAATCCCGCGTTGAAGACCATCTCGCCGGAGTCGCTGAGGTCCTTGTCGATCTGGATCATGAAGCCGATCATTTCCCTGATCCATTCGGGGTCCGCGGTTTCCATCATTCCCTCGGCGGAACCGAACATCATGATCATGTATTTCATCTCAAACTCCTTCTGAAGGGCGCCCTGTTTGGGTGCTTTCACGTGGGGGTCGGAACTGCGCGCGGGATTTCGACATGCGTTGCGCTTACGACGTCGACTTTATGCCCGCGCGATGACCTCGCCGTTCGGGATCAGGAAGAAACCGTCGTCCGTGGACCCCCAGCGGTGCCAGCCGGCGGCGATCCGCGCCAGGTCCGCCTCGTTCGCGAGCCCGTATTCGAGCGCTTGTTCGGCAAACGCCGAATGCAGGACGCGCTCGCTCCAGACACGCGACTGCCAGCGTCGCTGCTGGGCGGTCGCGTAGAGCCAGTTGCTGCTGGAGGGCGCGACGTCGGTGAAGCCCGCCTTTTGCGCCCACGACACAAGCCGCCGCCCGGCGTCGGGCTCCGCACCGTTCCGGCGCGCAATCTTCTGGTAAAGCTCCATCCAGTCGTCGAGCTCGCGGACTTCCGGATACCAGCTCATGCCATGGAAGTCGGCGTCGCGCACCGCGACGATCGCGCCCGGTTTGGCGACGCGGCGCATCTCGCGCAAGGCTGCCACGGGGTCGGTCAGATGCTGCAGGACCTGATGCGCGTGGACGAGGTCGAAGGTTTCGTCTTCGAAATCAAGGTCGTAGATGTTGCCGGTCGCGAATTCCACGTTTTCCACGCCGCGCTCGGACGCCAGTTCAGATGCCTGGGCCACGATCTCGGCCGAACGGTCGAGTCCGATGACCTTTGCTGGAGCCACCAGTTCCGCGAAGTCGCACGTGATGCTCCCGGGTCCGCATCCGACGTCGAGCACTGACGTCCCGGAGGTGAGGTGCGGGATGACGAACGCCGCAGAATTCTCGGCCGTCCGCGAGGCGTGGGCGCGTACTACGGACTCGTGGTGGCCGTGTGTGTAAACGTCTTCAGGCTTCTGCTCGTTCATAGGGAAACGCTACCCCCAAGGAGTGGAAAGCGGTCGCAACGGGACATTGTTTTCAGGCCGTGAACTGCCACAATGGAGCCATGGCCGCAGCGTGGTGGGGTCGGGGGTCGCAGCTGGGGCGCGGATCGGGCCTCGGCGAGCTGCGTGGCGGACCATCCCCGGATGCCCTCCGCCGGCCGTTCTTCCTCGCCGCCGTGATCGTGTTCGCCGTGGCGGTGTTGGCAGAAATCGGCCTGTCCATTCTTTTGGGAGGGACCGCCGTCGACCCCGTTTCCGCCGCCGACGCGAACAAGCTTGGCGTTCCGGTCGATGTCTTCGTGAAGACGCAGCGAGCCTCGTCCGCGCCGCCCGGAGCGGGAATCGGGTTCCTCGCGTTCGTGGATGGCCTGCTTCTGTTCACCGTGGTGATGCTGGGACTCAGCCTCATCATGGAACTCCGGATCTATGGCAGGGTCCAGGGACTCGTGACATTGATTGTCACGTTCCTGTGGGTGGTGGGCGCGTTCTTCACGGCACTCCTGGCGTTGGCGAAGCTCTTCCTGATGTTCGGCCTGTTCGTGGCTGCGCCGTTCGGGACGCTTGCTTATTTGGCGTTGTGGGGGAGCTTTCCCACGAGCCAGGCGGCCGCCGTCCTTGGGCTATTGCTACTGCTGAAGATTGTCTTCGCCGTGCTGCTGGTCCTGAGCCAGCCCAAGTTCCTGAAGGTCACCGGACTCGTCGTCTTGCTGCTCGTCTCGGTGGTCCTGCAGATTGTCCTGGGCCTGATCCACGGATTCCTCCCGGGTCCGCTGGTGTCCATCGGGGACCAGTTTTGGGCGCTCATCACCGTGGTTGTCGCCCTGATATGGGCGCTCGTTATGCTCATCGGCTCCATTCCCGCCATCGTCAACGCCCTGCGCGTCAGCGGCTCGGCAAGCGACTGAAAGCTAGCCCGCGGCTACCGGGTCCGGCGTCCGGGTCCGGTACGTGGCGAGGAAGGTCGCGATCCTGCGCACGGCTTCTTCGATGTCACGGACCGAAGGCAGGATGACGAACCGGAAGTGGTCCGGGGTGGGCCAATTGAACGCCGTGCCGTGGGACACCAGGATCTTCTGGTCCTGCAGAAGGTCGAGCACGAACTTCTCATCGCTCGTGATCGGATAGATCTCCGGATCCAGGCGGGGGAACAAATACATGGCCCCGGCAGCCGGAACACAGCTCACGCCCGGTATTGCGGTGAGGAGCTTCCAAGCGAGGTCACGTTGTTCCCGGAGCCTGCCTCCGGGCCTGATGAGTTCCTCGATGCTTTGGTACCCGCCGAGGCACGTCTGGATGGCGTGCTGGGCCGGAACGTTGGAGCAAAGCCGGAGGGAAGCCAGCAGTTCCAGCGCTTCGCGGTACTCGGCGGTGGCAGCGTGCGGGCCGGTCACGGCAACCCAGCCGGCGCGGTATCCGGGCATGCGGTAGGCCTTGGAGAGTCCGCTGAATGTCAGGACGCAAACATCGTCCGCGACCGATGCCGTGTGGATGTGCTTGGCGTCCTCGTAGCGGATTTTCTCGTAGATCTCGTCCGAGAACAGGACGAGGTTGTGCTTCCGGGCCAAGTAGGCGAACTGCTCCAGGATGTAGCGGGGGTACACCGCGCCCGTGGGGTTGTTCGGGTTGATGATGACGATCGCCTTGGTGCGCTTGGTGATTTTGGCTTCGACATCGGCCATGTCCGGCCACCAATTCTGGTTCTCGTCGCAGAGGTAGTGCACCGGCTTGCCTCCCGTGAGGGTCACGGTGGCCGTCCACAGCGGATAGTCCGGGGCCGGGATGAGGACTTCGTCGCCGTTTTCGAGGAACGCCTGCAGCGTCATGGAAATCAGTTCGCTCACACCGTTGCCGATGAAGATGTCCTCGACGCCGATATTCATCAGGTTTTGGGTCTGGTAGTACTGCGAAATCGCGGTCCGTGCAGTGAAGATGCCTTTGGAGTCGCTGTACCCTTGGGCGCCGCGAAGGTGGTGGATCATGTCCACCACCACTGACTCGGGTGCCTCCAGTCCGAACGGCGCGGTGTCCCCGAGGTTCATCTTGAGGATCCGGTGCCCTTCGGCCTCCATGGTCTTGGCTGCCTGGAGGATGGGGCCACGGAGTTCGTAGCGGACGTTCTGTAGTTTGCTGGAGTGCTGCATCGGACGCATGGTTGATCTTTTCATGAGCCGTGGCTTTTTTGGCACCAACACCTATTGCTTGATCGCGCAAATCTGCGGATTGGTCTTGCAGATGTTGATCGGGTTGGGTTCGATGATGATTCTGGACCGCAGTTCCGTCCGGACCAGGACCAAAGCGTTGATGTTGACCTTACTGCCGACATCCGGGTTCACGCCGGTCACCACGCAGCTTTGGATGAAACCGGGCGGTGAAGCGGTGCAGGCCGAGCCCTGGGTGAAGTCCAGTTGGATCTTCGCGCCCTGGAATGCGGTCCTCGCGTCTTCGATGCGCATCCCCAGCACAGCCGGAACCACCGCTTTGACGGGCGTCGCTATCTCGAGGTTGACGTTCGAGCCCCGCCCCGCGGCCTTGTTGGCTTCCGGGTTCTGGGTGACTACGGACCCTTCAGTCGCCGAGCTTTCCGTTTCCGTGGTGGTAGAGGAAAAGCCCGCGTCCTTGAGGATCTGCACGGCATCCGTTTGGGACTTCCCGACGACGTCCGGCACCGTGACATCCTTCAGCAAGAACCAGACCACCCCGCCGATCGCGGCCAACAGCACCACGCCGCCGACGACCACCCATAACCAAGGGAACCCGGGCTTCGGCTTGGGCGATTCTGCGGGTTGGGCGACGGTCAGCGTGACTACGTGTGCTTGGTCGGCGTAGTCCTCGGGGGCATCGTCGGCGGAGTAGGCGATGAGCTTCACGGGATATGAGCCGGGAGCCGCGCCGGTGGTGTCGAAATTGACGAGGTACTGCTCAGTAGCCCCGGCGGCAAGGGTCCGCAGCGGATTCGGAACCGTCGTGAACGTCGGGGTCGCGGCGGAGCCCGTACCCGCTGAGCCCGTGCCCGGAAAAGCCCCGAGCACCACCCGTTCGGGGCCCGGCGCTCCATTGGTGACGGAGGCCGTAAGGGAGCCCTTGCCGTCTTTGAGTTCCACAGTTGGAGAACTCAGCGTCATGGTGATGGTGCTCATGCAACAGCCGCCTTTCGTGGGTTCGTGGGGAATGGGTCCTTGCGGAACGGGTCCTTGGGGTGCGGGTCCTTGCGGAACGGGATCAAATCCATGTCATCCTCCTGCGTCCAGGAGCGCGAGCGAGCACGGGCCCACGACGCGGCACGCGATGCCCAGCTGCCCACCGGACGTGCCGAAGGTCAGGCTGACGGTATCTCCGCCGGCGACGTCTTGCTCGATCCGGCTCCCCTCCACGACGACGGTGACGGTCACCGCCTGCTGGGGAGCGAGCCGGGCACGCTTGGTGGGGTTTCCGAGATTGAACAGGCCACCGAACGTCTTCACATCGAAAACGCAGCTTCCCGCCACCAGTAATTGCGCGCCGGACGCCGAGCATTGCCCGCCCGGGACCACGAGGTCCGACGCAGTGAGGCTTCCTCCCTTGGCGACCTGCGAGAACGCCGATTGCCAGCCCGCCGCCGCGTTGTTGTTCCCGCCGCCGCAACTGACGCCGAAGACCAGTACCAGGGCGGCAATGATGCCGCATGCCACCACCGTGATGAGGGGCTTCCGGTTCACGCGCCCGCCACCTCGATCTCGTCCGTCACGTGTGCTGGTTTGATGCCCTTGACGATCCGCCGGACCAGTTCGAGCTGCCCTGCCGCGGCGGACGGCACCACCACTTTGATGTGGAACTCGCCGGGGACCGACTCGATCGTGAACCCTGGGACTCCGGTGGCGAGGTGGAGGAAACGGGTGAGGCCGTCCACGGTGCCGCGGCGGGCAGAGAGAGTGGCCGCACACGCGATCAGGTCGCGCTGGCGGGCAACCGGGACGCCGGCTGCGGCCGAGCCCACGGACTCGGGGTTTGGCAGGGTCAGCCAGTCAAGGTCCACCCAGCGGGACAGGAACGGGATGAACGACGACGGCGCGCGGCCCGGATCCGGAACGGTATGGATGCGGTCCAAGACTTCCCGGACGGGACGATGCATGTCCTCCGCCACAGCAAGCAGGGCCTGGAGCGGGAGGCTTGTTTCGGCCGCAACTTGGTAAATCTCGGGCAAGACCTTGAGGATGGGAGCACTGAGCGGCCCGGAATCAGCCATTGCCGTGCACCACCTCGATGCGATGTTCTCCCGAGCAAAACAGCCAAGTATCCGGGAGCGTCACCACGTCGTCCACGGTCCGACGCGAACAACTCGCCCAGGAAACCGTGTTGTCCATGCTCCGGTAGACCCCCTTGGGCCCGGCCGCGAGCACGAGCCGCGTGCCGTCGTCGCGCACTACGCCCGAAACCGCGCGGACCGGTTCGAAGCGCGTCCGGTCACGCAGCGGCAGCCCGCAATTCACGTCCGGGACACTCCATTGCGCGGACGCCTGGCCAAGGTCCAGGCGCAACACGCCGCCACTTTGCGTCGCGGCGTAGGCGGTGTTTCCCACCACGTGGACGCCCCAGCAGCTTCCACCCGTCCAGCCGCTGCCGAACTGTTCCCAGGAGTTCATGAGCGCGGCGTCGAACGTGGTGCGGGAGAGCTCGTCGATCTTCAGGCGCAAGCAGCCCGTCCCGGTGCCTTCGGGCACGGACCGTCCGAGCCAGACATAGCTCGAGCCGCCGTCGTACTGGATGCTCATGCAGCGGATGTCCTCGCCGGCCACTTTGACCTGCTTGAAGCTGCCGGCGGCGCCGGCTTCGGGGGAGAGCCAGACGCCGGCGGAAGCTTCGGCGGCAACCACCACGCCGGTGCGGCCGCGCACGTCCACGAACGCGTCCACCGCATAGAATCCGCGGTCCGGTTGGCTCGCGTCCACCACGTTTTGGACCGGAATGGCCCCCTCGCCCACGGGCAGCTCGTACAATCCGCGCTCGCCGGCGAGCAGCAGCACCGGCACGTCGTCGCGGTCCACCCAGCACAAATCCGCGACGACGAATCCCAGTTCCGCGGCACGGCGCCAGGATTCACCGAGATCGTCGCTGACGTAGATGCGCGAGCCGTTTCTGGTGACCGTGCTGACAGCCACCGTGCCCGGATGCTGCCCGGCGCTGAAGCGACCGGGTGCCGGCGAGCGGAAAGGCGCGATGGACCGCACCGCCTCGCCGGACGAGTCCGTTCCGAAGTCGGCGCATGCCTCCCATCCGTCGCCCGCGTTGGTCGTGCGGAAGAGGGTGCCGTCCTGTGCGACGAACCAGGTATTGTCCTGGCCTTCCGCTTGGACCAGGGCCAAGGCGTCGGTGTCCGGGACTTTCTCAACTTCGATCCGGACGCGGTCCACGTATTGGACGCCGGGCTCGTCCTCCTCCATGGCGCGGTAGAGGTTGGAGACGCGGAGGGGCTTGCCGAAGCCGGAACCGTAGTTCGACGATCCCGGGCTGAGCGGGCTGATCCCCCCGGCGAGACGGCCCACGATCCTGGACTTGACGGCGTCGGCGTCCTCATCGGGCCGGACCACGATCCTGGCGTCCACCAACACCTGTTTGTACAGCCCCCAGCGCACCACGGGTTCCGCGCCCACGGTGGATCGACGCCGCAAGTACTGTTCGACGTCGATCCGGACGCTTTCCCGGGACTGCGCATTCAATTCCGCCGCCCGGATGGGCGCTCCCGTTCCGGCCTCGGGCACGAAAGGGACCAAGGCTATTTCAACTTCGCCGGGCTTCGCGAAGGCCCAAATGTCCCGCCGGGTGAAGGCGCGCGCCCGGAAAACCCCTCCATGCCGCATGGCCAGCACTTCGTAGTCCCGCACCGTGACGGCCCGGTCCCGGGCCTGGAAATCCTGCGGTGCACGGCGTAGCGCGTTCTCAAGGGATTCGCCGTCGCGGCCACCCGTTGCGGGCTCGGGATTGCTGACTTTCACGCCAGGAACCGGCGTGCGCATGACGGTCAATTGGCCCGCGCCGACGTTCCCGCGCAGCCCTCCGCCGCCCCGGTACCACGCGCGTACCTCGGCGCCCGGCCCGGGAACGACGGCGGTCCGCTCTATGGACTCCTCGTCCCACCAGGCGAACATCACGACGCCGGCACTCCGGTCGATCCGTACCGGCACCTCATCGGGGCTTGCGTCCGCGAACGCCTCCACCTCCCGGCAATACCTAAAGGGTTTGCCGTCCACCAGGACGGCCTCGCCGCTGCTTAACTGGGTGCCCGCCGGAACTTCGATCGCGATCGATAAACCAGCGCCGGACACGATCGGCGCGTTAGGAATGACAAAGCTCTGGCCCGGGCGGCCTGTGCCGATGCCGATCGGAACGGCGTCGTACAAAGTGACGTCGGACGCCGCGACCTGGACGCTGGCCTGGCCCGCCTGCAGGACGGCCGCCGTCGTCGTCGTGAAAACCGGCTGGGGCGCGCCGGGTACGCCGGGCGGGCAACTGACCTGGGTTCCGCGCGGAATGCGGATGTCCTGGCTGTCGCCGCCGGCGCTGGACGAGCGCGTGAATTCGAGGATGGTCTCGGCCGTGCTTGGCGGGTACAGGCTGGTCCCGAGCAGGTTCAGGTACACGGCGTAGAGCTTCTCAGGGACGCGATTGAGCCGGTACATCAACGTATCCGTGAGGTAGGCGAAGGCCTCCAGGATAGTGATGCCGGGGTCATGCACGGACAAATCCGTCCACTCCGGGGCGATCTGCTGGATCCTTTCCCGGGCACCCGCCACAAGGTCCGCGAAGTTGCGGTCGTCAAGATTCGGCACGGGGAGACTCACGCTGCACCTCCGGAATCGACGGGCAAGGCAATGGCGAGCTGGTCTTCAATCTGCGTGGACCGGACACGGTAGCGCAGCCGGACTTCGAGGATTTCCGGGTTTTCCGGGTCCCGTGATGCGTCAAGGGAGAGGACCGTGATCCGCGGTTCCCACTGCTCCACGGCCCGCGCCACATAGTGGATGGCCAGGCCCGCCGTGGTGTCGTCCGCCGGCGCGAACGCGAGCCGGAACAAGTGGCACCCATAGCTGGGACGGTTGACGCGCTCGCCGGGCCGTGTGCTGAGCAACAGGAGGAGTGCCTGGCGTACCGAGGACGCATCCGTCACTGTCGCGAGCCGGCCATCGGGCGTCAGGCGTAAACCGGGCAGGCCGATGTCTGCGTCGAAGTCGGGATGGACGAACGCCACCGATTTGTACCTTGGAGCGCTCATGCCAGGACGCCGTTCACGATGCCGCCGCCACGAAGACCTGGCCGGGACGCCGGACCGTATATTTGACCGCGCCCGGCGGTGTACCGTCCGTGTAGCCCTCCACAGTGTCCAGGCAGATCCGCTTGCCGCTGATCCGGACGAACGTGGAATAGCCCTTGAGCACCGGAAGCGTCTTGTTGCACGGCTTGATGTTGATGCCGATGTTGGGGCACATGCTGATGTCCCGGCCCTGGGGATCGTTGTCCACCAAGATCGGCGAACCGGCTACCCTTACCCACTCCTGGGAAGGGACGTTTTGCACTTTGCCGTCGTGTCCGCAGCGCAGGATTGCCTCCTTGACCAGGGCTTTCATCACGCCTCCTCGAAATCGACAGTCTTGGCCCGGATCCTCATGGCCTTGCCGGGCGCTTCGAGGAACATGTCCGTTGCTGAGGTGATGCGCAGCTTCTCCGGACCCAGTTCCACCGTGGAGCCGTGGCCGTCCGTGAAACTGACGGTGCGGGCACCGCCGTCGAGCACTATTTGCTGGCCGTCCGCGCTCCGGAAGGTGTAGCGGCTGTCGCGGGGCGAATTCGCGCCCTTGTCCGGCGTCTGCTCCCGGCCGTAGAGTCCGCCGAGGATGATCGTCTGCGCGGGGTCGGTGGCGGGAAGCAGGACCAGTACGGTGTCATCCAGGGCGGGAGTTACCACAAGGCCTTTCCCAGGCCCGGCGCCAAGGGCGAGGATCGGCGCCCACGCCGATTCCAGCGGCGGAAAGGCCGGGAGCCGGACGCGCGCCCGCCCTCGACCTTCCGGATCGTCGACGTCCAACACTGTGCCGAGGGTGAAGACGTCAGGTCGTCGTGCTGGCGGGGGATCCGGTGGCGCGGTGGTGATGGTTGTTTCGTAGCCGGTGCCGTCAAGGCGATGGGTGGCCGTGCCGATCGCATAAGTGCCTTCGAGTGACGCAGCGAGGCCCCGCACCCGGACCCGGCGGCCGGCGCGGAGGCGGGGATCGCCGTCGGCCACGAAGACCGCGGTTACCTGGCCGGCCACGCGGACGTCCAACTCGGCTTGGGCCAGGCTGTGCGCCTGCGCGGACGAGCTCATGGGCTCGTTGTCGCGCAGGAGATCGCCGCCCGCGCCGACGCTTGAGAGCACGGGATCAGCCGCGACGTTTGCCTTGGCGTCGCTGGTCCTTGCTGTCGATTCTTGCACCGAGGCGTCCTCCGACCGCCAACCGGTCGCCTTGGCCCCGAGATACGCCGGCTCCTGGCTCACTTCCACTTCGGCCGAATGCAGGCTGCTGCCCAGTTCCAAGTCCATCGGCTCGCCCTCGCCGGCCAGGCTCGTGAGCCGCAACGCATCGCCGTCCACTACGGGATAGGTGCCCGCGCGTGCGCATTGCTCCACGAGGAGGCTCAGGTCCGAGCGGGCGCACTGGTACACCTCGCCCAGGTGCATCGCCCCGCCCACCACTTGAAGGCCCGTGCCCTCGCAGAGCGTACGGGCCAGGCCGGCGAGGTCGACGTCGGTGTGCAGCCGGGTGAAATGGCGCTTCCGCAGCCGGTGGAGGGCATCGTAGGCGCGGACCCGGACTTCCTGCGAAAGGTCCGCCCCGTACGTGTGCTCCACCACAGTCACTTCGCCGATGAAAAGCGGCTCGCGCCGGCCACCGAGTTCCACCCGGAGCGCGTCTCCCGGCTCGGGATCGACGCCACCGCGGCTTGCCGCCGAACGCCCGGGACCGGGACGCCAACTGATGAGGCACTGACCCGGCCTCGCCAAGGAACTCAACACCTGCACAGAGACAATCGCGGCGGTTTCGGCCGGAGAAAGCCGACGCCGCCCCAAAGTGACGATGAGTTCCGGGAGGCCTTGGAGTTGCCTCATGGGGCTGTGTCTTTCACGGCGCTTCGCCAACCGGAGGAACGGCAAGGGGGCCGTTGAAGTGCGAAGGGTCATCAATGTTGTTGTACTCAAGGAGCAACTTCCACAGCAGCGGCGTCCCGAAGGCGGCCAAGCTGAGGCGCCCCAACTCGCCGGGAGGGACCTCCGGAACGGGCTCGCCGCCGTCGGGCGCTAATGCGGACCGGTCCGTGCTGCCATCGCCGCCCACCGCGAGCGTGTCCACCGGCGGGGCCGTCAGGTCCACAGTCGGTAACCGCTGCGCGAGCTCGTAGTTCTCCCCACCTTCCTGATCCGCGCTTTGCCCGACGCGCACGAACACCATGCGCATCCACGACCGCAAGGGCGAGCCATCCGGTGAAAAGCGGTCGAAGCGCTCCGCCACTTCGGTCACGATCCCCGGAACGTTCCACGCCCGCCCCCACACGAAACGGACCGACGGTGGCCGTCGCTGCCGCTCCACCTCGGCTGAGTTCTCTGCCAGCGCCCAAATCGGCCGCGTCATCTGGCGAACGTCCTGTACATAGAGCGACGCCGGCGCGAGGTCGACGTCGAACAGGAGATCCAGGCGGAGTTCGGTGTGGCCGCCGCCTGTGAAGAGGAGGGGATCGTCGGCGAGGCCCGTCCCTGTCAGCTTGCCGCCCGCCGATCGCCGCGGTTCCACGCCGGCTGTGCGTTGCATCACCACCGTTTCGGGATTGAGCAGGCAACCAAGGTGCTCACCGGTGTCCTCGATGAGGAAAGCCACCCGTTCCATGTCACACCGCCAGCCGTTCGTTGCTTAGGCGGGCTGCCCGGGCAAGTGTGCTTTCGAGGTGGGCATGGTTCTGTTCCGCGGATTGCTGGGGCGCTTGTTGCCGCGCGAGCTCGGGCCAGGTTCCGGTGAGGGCTTGAGCGGGCTCGTTCTTTGGCGAGGTGCTTGGATGCGCGGCTGTCGGAGGTGGGGTTTGCGGTGCGGTTTGGGGCGGGGCCGGTTCGCGCGGTGCGGTGACTGGTTCGTGCGCCGCGCGGACGACGACGGCGGGCGCGGTTTGGGCGGGCGGTTTTAGTTCCTGGGGCCGCGGCTTCGCCGTGGGCACCCTGGATGGTTCGGCTGCGTGCGCTGTGGTTTGCGCTTCGGTTTGTTTGGGGACCGCAACGCGAGGCGGCACAGTCTGGGCAGGACGCGCAGCAGCGCAGTCAACGCCCGGGCGTTCGGCAAGAACCGTCGGGAACCGCCTTGCGAGCGACAGTCGCGGTAAGGGCTGAGGTGAAGATCCTGGCGGCGCAGTTACGGGTGCAGCGTCGGCTGGAGGCATGGCGGGATGTGAGCGGGCGTTGGGTGGGGGTGTGGCGGGATGTGAGCCGGCGTCGTGATCAGCGCGAGCGTTGCGTGTGGGAGCCACGACATGTGAGCCGGCGTTGGGTGGGGGAGCAACGGGATGTGAGCCGGCGTTGGGTGGGGGAGCAACGGGATGTGAGCCGGCGTTGCGTGTGGGAGCCACGACATGTGAGCCGGCGTTGGGTGGGGGTGGGGGAGCAACGGGATGTGAGCGGGCGTCGTGCGACTCGGGGTATGTTTCCGGAGTGAGGCCGGCGTCGCGGAGCAACTTCACCCAATGCTCGGGTGCACCGGACATGTCCAGTGTTCGGACCGGCGTCGGGCGCATCATCCCGACTGTTGCGGCACCTTCGGTTCCCGACGCACCGGGCCGGGTCCCGCCGTCGGGCACGTCCGATGCAGCGTGACCCGGCGACTCGAGCCGTTCGGCGAAATCCCGCAGGCGCCGGGCGGCGGAACGGCGCCAGTCAGGCCACGGGAGCGCGGGCATCGTCGAGTTCCAGGCGGTCGTACGCGATGCTGAGGGATTCAATCGCCAGGTCCTTGCCGAGGGCGTCCAGCGGTGCGCCGAACCAATCGCACGGCCAGGCTCCCAGCAGGTTCCAGCGGCGGACTTCGGCTGATCCGGCGTCGTTGAGCATGGCGATGGACACGTTGCGCCGCTCGACGCGTCCGTCGACTGCCTTGAAGAGCCACTGGAGCATTTCCGTGGAGTCGGTGAGCCCGAAGCGGAGGGTCACCGGAGTGTATTCGACCTGCCCGGGAATGACGCGGACCGTACTGTTCTCGCCGCCGGAGCGGTAGAGGATGCGGTCGATTTTCAGCCCGAGCCCTTCGACCTTGGTGAAGTGCCCTTGGACCACGCCCTGGATGACGAGTTTGAAGTTGTAGGCGCGGTAGGGGTCCACGACGTTTCCGGGTTGGGCGGCAGGGGCCGGGGTGCTTGGCTGCATGCTCATTTCAGGCTCCTGCGTTCTCGGTCTGTGTGTTGTCGGCCGATTGCATGAGCTTGAAGACCACGAATTCGGCGGGTTTCACGGGGGCTATTCCGATCAGTGTGACAACCTGGCCTGCGTCGCGGACTTCGGGCGGGTTGGTTTCTTCATCGCATTTCACGAAGAAGGCCTGTTGAGGAGTAGTCCCCAGCAATGCCCCGTCACGCCAGACGTTCGTCAGGAAGGCTCCGATGTCGCGTCGGATCGACTTCCACAACGTGTGGTCGTTGGGTTCGAAAACCACCCAGCGCGTGCCGTCGGCCACCGATTCCTTGATCATGTTGGTCAGCCTGCGGACATTGACGTAGCGGTACTCGCTGGCTTCGGGAGCCTTGGTCCGCGCGCCCCAGACACGGATGCCTTCGCCCGGAAAGTATCGGATGCAGTTCACGCCGGCCGGGTTGAGGACTTCCTGCTCGCCGCGGCTGACCCGCCGGACCAGGTCCAGCGCGCCTTGGATGGGCTCGTTCGCCGGAGCCTTGTGGACGCCACGTGTCGCGTCAACGCGAGCCCACACCCCGGCGAGATGGCCCGACGGCGGTTGCGTCACCTTCTTGCCGGACACCGGATCGGTCATGACAATCCACGGGAAGTACAAAGCCGTGTACCCGCCGGGGGACTGCGGGGCGCCGAGTGATTCCTCCCCGGCGGCTCCATCCGACTTCCCGTCGGTTTTGTCGCCGGACTTGCCCTCCCCGGCGTCGCCACCCGGCTTGTCTCCACCCGGCAGGCCGGAGGTCGCCGCCCGGGTGAGGGATCCGACGTCGTCCACTTTTTCGGGCGTGTCCAGGATCGCCATCCGGTCCTGCCGCAGCGGGTGCTCGACGTGGGCCTGCAAGGCCGAGTAGGCATCGGCGTCGGAATATCCTGGGGCGGCCACGATGGAAATGTCGTCGATCGCTTCGAAGAGGGTCACGCCGGTGGGCTTGGCCGCGGTTCCCGTGAGGCTGCCGCCCGTGCCGATGTTGACCACGTAGCAGCGGCTTCCGCCGTTGGTGAAGAAGCCGAAGACGGCGTTGGACAGCGGGGTTCCTTGCGTGGCTTTGCCCACGTATTGGTCGACGAACTGGGTCCAGTTGTCCAGCACGCGAACCTCGTCGGGATAGGCCGTGGCGTCCGGGGAAACGCCGATGAATCCCGCGATGCTGGTGCTGACCTGGCCGATCGAGCGCGCACCGCTGGGCACCTCCTGTACATACACTCCCGGCGCTTGGTAGTTCACCATGGTGTGTTCCCTTTCACTCCCACCGGATGATGACCGGCAGGCTGCTCGTGTCGGCGGAGACTTCACGTTCAGAGCCGCGGACGGCCACGACAAAGTGCTGGAGGTCGTCCGCCGAGGCCAGGACCTCGAAGTGGCCGGTGGGATCGCTCACGACGGCGGTGGCGGACGAATGGGCGCGGATGTAGGCATCGGGGATGCCCTTGTTGTGGACGTCGACGAGCCGGCCGCGGATCCTGCGGGCGATGGCGGTGCTCGCGATAAGTGGTTCGGTGACGAGCGGCCCGGACGGCTCTTCGAGGCTCAAAGCGACAGGTACCCGGACCAGGAAGCCGAGTCCGCCGCGGATCGCCGAGGCATAGTCGTCCGGCTGTACGTCGCTGCCCGACACCACGGTGTACCTGCTGTTGTGTTCAAGGGCAACGAGGAGCTTTTCCATGTTGTCCAATTGGGTGGGTCCGTGGCATTCCACGGCCACTTTGAGTTCGAGGTCCAGCAGCGGGCCTTCACGCCGGGAGCGGCCCACCCGGTTGACGGCGAGCGCGTGGACGGTGACAGGGACGTCGGCGGTGGACTCCGGCGTAGCGGGGTCGGAGCCGTCGTCGAAACGGAGGCGGTCCGGCGCGACGGCGTCGGAAAGTACCCCGAGAAGATCGGTCAACGATGATCGCACAACACCCACAGTGACACCCCGCAAAAAGGTCCAGCACAGCAGATGTGCTCTAGGTTACTCCCGGAGTGGCCTGTCAGTCACTGGGGCCTCAGGAATAACTCCATTCGCTTGAAGATCGGAGGCCTGCTGCCCGGCTTGTTCGGTGGCGAGGATGGCCTGCCGCATGAAGGTTGTGACGGTTTGCAGTTCCGCCGGCGACAACCGGGCGATGAGCGGGGAGATGGCTTGGGCGAGCGGGAGGAACATCGATGCTCCCGTGGAGCGCGCGGTGTCCGTCATCTCGAGGTGGACCTGGCGCCGGTCGGAATTGCTGCGGGAGCGGGTGACGTGGCCGGCCCGGTCCAGCCTGTCGACGAGTGCTGTAGTGGCGGGCGAGCTGAGGTTCAAGGCATGGCGGAGCGAACTGGGTGTCACTGTTTGGCCTTCGCGCTCGGCCGCTGCCATGACTGCCAAGGCGTTCAGGTCCGTGCGGTGCAGTTCGGTGCGGTCGCTGACGGCGTCGACGTAACGGTCCGTGGCAACGGTGAATTGCTGCAGGAGCCTCAATAACTCGGGTGCCCCTTGCGGCGGCATTCCGCCCTCACTCATGTCCGCCTCCTTCTGCTGGGCAATTATCCCACCATTGGAACGGCGGCAGTCCCCGCCCGGTTGAGGTACTAGAGCGCCGTCAATCCGCCGTCCACCGTGAAGAGTCCGCCCGTGGCGTAGGCGGAATCGTCGCTCGCGAGGTAGATCATGATGCCTTCGACGTCCTCGGCACGGCCGGGACGGCGGAGCATGGTGGCGTCGACGAGTCCGGCGCGTTGTTCGGGGTTGTCGGCGATGGTCTGCACGAGCGGGGTTTCGGTGTAGCCGGGGATTACCGTGTTTACCCGGATGCCCTCGGCGGCGTAGTCGGCCGCGACCACGCGGGCCAGGCCGTGCACTCCCGCTTTGGAGCTGGTGTACGCGGTGAAAGTCTGCCCGCAGGCGACGACGGCGGTGGGGCTTCCCGTGCAGATGATCGACCCGCCGTGGCCGGCCATGGCACGGACGGCGTGCTTGAGCGTCAGGAATGCGCCGCGCTGGTTGATGCGCACGGTCTTCTCCCACACCTCCAGGTCAAGGTCGCCGACGCGGGCGTCCTGGCCGAAGAGCTGGACTCCTGCGTTCGCGACCACGACGTCGAGGGGGCCGGCGGCGAGGGCCGTGGCGTAGGCGGCTTCGACGCTTGCCTCGTCCGAGATGTCCATGACCACGGCAGTGGCGTTGGCTGAGCCGGTTTCCTTCGCGGCGATGACGGCGGCTTCGTAGTTCAGGTCGGCGAAGTACACGGTGGCGCCTTCGGCGACGAAGCGCGTGGCAACGGCCCGGCCGATGCCGGATGCGGCTCCCGTGACGAGGGTGGTCTTGCCTGCGAGGCGCTGGGACATGGGATTGTTCCTTTCTGGAGAACGGGGTTCAGGGGAGTTGGACCGTTGCGGTCTGCCACGCTGACAGTTCGAGGTCGCGGCCGGCGCCGGGACTGTCCCCGGAACCAGAAAGGCGGACGACGGCGGCCCGCGGGGTCAGGTTCGCAACGAAACAGCGCGTTCCGTCACCGGTCCGGACGGGATAGACGGCGATTTCGGTGCTTCGAGTGGCTTTGAGGACATCACAGCTGTGGAGTACCGCGAGCTGTTGAAGCAATTGCCGTGCTGGCTCGACTTCAGCCAGGTCGCCGTAGTTCAGCGACGCCACTCCGGGAATGGACAAGGCGGCGATGCTGCCAAGGAGCCAGGCCGCGGCGAAGGGGCTGGGTTCCGGCGCGCCGCCCGGGGTGAGTTCGGCCGCCGTCGGGGGTTCCGTGGACACCGCGTTGAAGCGCGGCGCGAGGGTGATCGGCCCGACATGCAGCGGCCTGCCGTTGCCGATGCGGAGCGCTTCTTCCGCGGTGAGCCGCTGCATCGGCAGGGTCTCCAAGACGGCTTCGGTCTCGACGGCATGCATCTGCGGCGTGATGGAATACGTGATTCCCGCCGCTTCGGGCAGGGCGCTGCCAGGGTTGCGGTTCAGTTCCGTGAAATGGCTGCGCGCCCCGGCCATGAGTTCCCCCTGGAAGCCCAACTTGGCGGCTTCCTCCGCCACGGCAACCCAAAGTTCCTTCTCCGTCACGTGCGTGCCCGCGCCGTATACACCGAGCCGCCGGACGCGGTCCAACGGGAGTTGCCGGACGAGTCCGACGGCGTCATCCGCTGAATCCGCGACGATCCGCGCGTCGAGGGGCTGCTTGAGCGGGGCTGCCCGTTCTGCCGCGGACGACGCCGGCACCGTGCAGGAGGCTGCACTTGGCGAGGAGGAAATCTCGGCCAGGATTGTCGCGCCCAACTCCGGCACCTGGCCCGTGACCTCATCGAGGACGCGGACGCTGTGCCGGGCACTGAGCCGGATGGACTGCCGGACTTCGTCGCCGGCCCGGTAGCGCACGGGGAACGGCTTGGACAACGGTGTGCTGTACGTCTTGAAGGAAGCGTCGGTCCAATTCCGTTGGTCCTCGGTTTCGAAGACGTCGCCCTCGAAGTCGAGGCGGTAGGACATGCCCTCCCGTTCCCACGACATCGCGGCGATGTCCCTGAACGGTTGGTGGGGGCTGATCCGTTCCGGGAACACCGAAACCGTTGTTCCGCCGTCGGGAGCTGTCACGGTGACCGCCGTCCCGGCGTCGTCCGGCCGGTGCAGCACCACCAGGCCGATCCGGTTGGAGGAGAAGTCCTCCATAGCGGTCCCCCGGAAGGCGACGGCGAGGCCGTCCGGTTCGAACCGGAAGGTCACCTCGCCCGCGTACCGGGCACCGAGGCCGCCCCAGCCGAGGTCGAGGACCAGTTCCAGGAACCCGGGCGACTCGGAGGTCCTCGCGGATAGCACGGTAGGGGTGAGCGTGAGCCAATTGTGGTTGCGCACCACGGCCCGCAACCCGCGCAAGACGGGGGAGCCGTGGTGTCGGATGTCCACGAGTTCCTCGCCCCTGAGCGTCGCCGACCACGGGCCGAAGAAAAGCGTGTTGGAGTCCATGGTTGGCTATGAACCCACTGCCCGCAGGCGCAGGGCGATGAATTGGCGGCCGGGAAGTTCCACGCGGAAACGCCCCGAATAAGTCCCTTCAAGGGTCTCGACCGTCATGTTCCAGGTATCGATGATGTCCACCTCGAATGCAACGTCCTGGGGCTTCACGAAGCGCCGGTACGTTGGCTGGTTGAAACCGAAATAGATGATTTCATAATCGTCCTTGACGCCGGCGCTCACCGCATCCCAGTGTCCGGGCAGCGGCTCGAGGCGGCCGCCCGGGCTTTCTTCGAGGATACGGCGCAGGAAGCCGATGCGGTCCGGGCTGGTTCCCTTCAACTCTCCGCCTTTGGCCCACCAGAGCACGTCGGCCGGATCCATATAGGTTTCGCCGTGTCCGACGTATCCGCCCCGCATGGCTCCTTCCCAGAAACGGCGGGTCATTTCCTCTCCGGTGATGTTGCCCCAGCCCTGGTCGATGTTGCCTTCGTAGGCGCATTCGTCGATGACGATCGGCTTGCCGAACTGCTTCCGCCATTCCGTGGTCATCTCGGCGGTCTTGTAGATGTCCTGGCGCTGGATGCTGCAGTGCGTCACCCAAGGCCGGGAGTGGTCGTAAAATTCGCGGCAATTATGGATGGACAGGAGGTGGCCATTGGGATCGTTGGCCGTGACGATGTCCGCGAAGCGTTCCCAGTCCGCGGTGTCCTTGTCGAAAAGGAGGTCGTATTCGTTGGCGAGCGACCACCAGATGTTGCGCTTGGAGGCGAGCCGCGCCACGGCGTATTTGACGAAGAGGTCGTCGGCATCCGGGCCCATGGTGGAGAAGCCCCAACGGTCGTAAGCGTGGAAAAGGATCAGGTCCGCTTCGATGCCGAGTTCCTCGAGCTGGTCGATGCGGTGCTCCAGATGCGCCCAGAACGCCGGGTTGGGGCGAAGGTAGTCGAAGCCTTCGTCGAGGGAGCCTTCGTAGGGGTAGATTTCGGGTTCGTTCTCGTTGAAGAGGTACGACTTGGGGAAGACGCACATCCGCATCTTGTTGAAAGGTCCGTTGGCCAGCGATTCGAGGGTCTTGTCCTCGAGGGCGTCCCCTTGGTGGTTCCACACGTAGGAAGTCGTACCGATCGGAAGGTGCGGTGCGCCGTCGTCGTACGCGAAATGGAACTGTTCCGCCACCCGCACGATGCCGCGCGACGCCGCCGCGCCCGCCTCGAAAGTGCCCGTGATCCCTGCGAGCGAGCGGGCGTTGCTGAAGGTTGTGAAGGACCACGTCCCGGACTCCGGGACGAACAGCCGGATCCGGTAGCTGCCGTCGCCGTCGTAAAAGCCCGGAACCTTCAGCGTCTCGCCATTGCTGGTGAATTCAGCCCAAAGTTCGACGTCGGTGAACGGGTTCCCGTGGTCCGGTCCGTCGAGCTCGATTTCGAAAGCGGCCCACTTCGCTGCGGTGTCCGGGAAGCGTGCGGGTGCCGAACCTGCCGGAACCGAGCCGGTTTCGTAGTCGGCCCGGGGATGGTTCCGCACGGGCTTGTTGTTGGCGTGCGTCGCGTGGTCCGGGTCCACGGCCGTGATCTTGGCGAGGATTTCGGCGCGTCGTGCCGCGTCCCCCAAGAGCCGTTCTTCCGTTCCGAGGATGAGCCCGAGGGGGTAGTGGTAGAGGGTGTGCAGGATCGGGTTGGCCGCGAGCTCGGGAATCTCTTCGCTGATGATTTCGTGGGCTGACGGATCGCGCATGACTTCGAACAACGGGGTCAGCGGGGTGAAAGTTGGCATCGGTTCTCTCTAGTGTGGTGGGTTTCAGCGGGCGTGTAGTTGCTCAGCCCTTGACGGCGCCGGTGAACATGCCTTGGACGAAGTAGCGCTGGAAGAGCAGGTAGATGATGACCACAGGAAGGATGGACATGATCGTGAACGCGTTGAGCGGGCCGTAGGAACTGGTGAATTGCGACTGGAAGCTCTGGATGGCCAGCGGAATGGTCTGCGACGCCTTGTTCTGCAGGACGACCAGGGCGATCGCGTATTCGTTCCACGTGGACACGAAGTCCAGGATGAACAGTGCCGCGAGGGCCGGCTTGGACAGCGGCAGGATGATCTGGAGGAACAATCGGAGGTTTCCGCCGCCGTCGACACGGACGCTTTCGTCGATCTCCTTCGGTACCGCCGTGAAGAAGCCGTAGAGGATGAAGACCTGGTACGGCAGGCCGAATCCGATGTACGGCAGGATCACGCCGAGCGGGTTGTTGAGCAGCCCGAGGTCAAGGATGGTGCGGAACAGGGGACCGAGGGCGACCTGGATCGGAACCATGGAACCCAAGGCGAAGGCGGCCAGCAGTCCGCGGCTGAATTTGAACTTGATGCGTGAAAGGGCGAAGGCCGCTGCTGCGGAGATGAACAGGCCAACGGGGACCTTGATGATCGCGATCAGGAGGCTGTTTCCGCCGGCAGTAAGGAGGTTGCCCGTCTGCAATGCTTTGGCGTAGTTCGCCCATTCGGCGCTGCTCGGCAGTGAGAACGAGGACGTCGAGAAGATCTGGTTTTCGGACTTCAACGAGGTCAGCACCACGAAGATCAGGGGCATGGCCCAGACCAGCATGGAGATGGCCAAGGCGATCCAGAGGCCGATCCGGATGTAGTCGACATTCCGGCGCGGGCGGGCTACGGCGTCGGCCTTGTTGGTTCGACGGCTCATGGTCAGGGTGGACATTAGTCTTCGTTTCCTTTGGTGGACCAGATCATGTAGGGGATCACCAGCACCAGCGTGATGAGGAGCAGCACTGTTGCGGTGGCGTTGCCGAGGCCGAAATCGTGGTTCAGGAACGACTGGCTGTAGGACCACAGCGCCAGCACTTGGGACTTCTGGGCCGGGCCGCCACCGGTCATGCCAACCACCAGGTCGAAGACCTTGATGGAGTTGACGATCGTCAGGACAAGCACGACGACGACGGTCGGCCTGAGTGCCGGAAGGGTCACGTTGCGGAATACTTGCCACGCGTTCGCACCGTCCAGGCGGGCCGACTCCACGAGTTCCTTCGAGACGCTTTGCAGGCCGGCGAGGAACAACACCATGTTCAGCCCGGCGACCTGCCACACGAATGCGGCGAAAATCGCGTAGATGGCAACCTTTGGGTCGCTGAGGAACGTGACCCCTGAGCCGTCGCCGAAGTGCAGTGCCTTGGAAATGTCCGAGATAACGCCGTAGTTGGGGTTGTACATCCAGCGCCACATGTTGGCGATGGCGATCGGGGCCAGGACGCCGGGTATGTAGAAGACGGAGCGGAAGACGTTGCGGCCGAAAACCGGGCGGTTCAGTGCCAGCGCCATCAGGAGTCCCAGGGTGGTGGGAATGACGAGCGACAACAACACCCAGACGACGCTGTTCTGCACTGCCGTCCAGAAGACGGGGTCCTTGGTGAACAGGCGGACGTAGTTCTGGAAGCCGACGAATACCTGCTTGTCCGTGGTGAAACCGGACCATTTGTAGAGGCTCAGCCGGACCGCGCTGAACATGGGGCCGATGACGAAGACAACATAGGCTGCCAAGGCCGGGGCCAGGAAGGGGAGGGCGGCGACGAAGCCGCCTTTCGCGATGCGCTTCAGCAGCGGTTTTTTGGGCGAAGGCCGCGTCTTCAGCCCCGGTGTTTCGGAGAGCCGTGTGGCTATGAGCTTGGTCAAGGGTCTGCCTTTGGTTCGTGAAAACGGTGTGGAACGAAGGGTGCGGCCGCGGCTGGCGGCCGCACCCCGCCGTCGTCGGCTAGTTGTTCGAGTCCAGGAACTTCTGGAACTCGGCGCCGGCCTGGTCAGGTGCCATGCCCCCGGTGGCAACCAGGTTCTGGATCCGCCAGTACTCAGTGGTGCTGGACAACGAGAGGTTCTGGTCGTTGTTCATGTACAGGCCCTTGGCGTCCTTGAAGATGCTGTCCCACGACGTGCTCAAGGCATCCCCGCCGGCCTTCGGAGTCACGGCCTTGTTGACGGACTGGGTGGCGAACGTCCCCAGGACCTCCTGCTGGACCTTGGTAGAGGTCAGATAGTCGAGGAACTTCGCAGCGGCATCCTTGTGCGGGCTGTCCTTGCTGATGTACTCGGCTTCTTCGAATCCATAGAGGCGTCCGGTGCCGGTGGGCAACGGGAAGACACCGAAGTCATTCATGTTGACCTTCTGGTCGCTGATGTTCTTGTCGAACCAGTCGCCTTCAAGGGCCATCGCGGCTTTGCCGTTGTAGAACAGGGCCGAGGATTCATCGTTGTTGATCCCGATGAAGCCCGGGTTCAGGTAATCCTTGGACCACGTGGCCAGGTTCGTGAACGACTTCGTCACGCAGTCTTCCTTGCCCCAGTTGGCCTTGTTGGTCACCAATTGGTCGAACTTGGCGGATCCGCAGTAACCCTCGAGGAAGGTGTCGAGCAAGCGCATGAGGTGCCAGTTGACGGTCCCGCCGAACTCGATCGGCGTGATGCCGGCGGCCTTGAGCTTGGCCGCGGTGTCGTTGAGTTCATCGAGGGTAGTGGGCAGTTTGGTGATGCCGGCCTTCGCGAACAAAGCCTTGTTGTAATAGAGGGCTTCACCGTTGAGCTTCCACGGCACGCCCTGGAATCCGCCGTACTGGGTGACCGGATTCAGGGCCGCTCCCGTGAAACGGTCCTGCCAGTTGTATTGCTTGTAGTAGTCCGTGAGGTCGGCGCTCGCGTTGGCCTTCACCAGTTCGCCGCCGAGGCCCGGGCCGGCCCAGTAGTTGTAGATATCGGGGGCGGCGGACGTGCCGATGGCGGTGCGCAGCGCGTCCTTGTGGGCGTCAACCGCACGGGCTGTCCGCTCGATCTTGATGTCGGGGTTGGCTGCTTCGAAGTCGGTGATGATCTTGTCGAGGGCAGCGTCCGCACTGGGGGAGCTTTGGTTGATGGTCCACCAAGTGACGGTGGTCTTTCCGGAATCGTTCGAAGTGCCTGAGGCATTGGCGCCGCAACCGGCAAGCAGTGCGACGGCGGCCAATGCTGCTACGCCTTTGGCAAGCAAACGCATCTTCGCGTCCTTTCATAGGTTTTGAGTGGAGGGTGCTGTCGTCACTGACACCTCGGCCGGGGCTTCCCTGAAGCGCCGCGTGGATGTGATCTAGCCCATAAAAATTATGTAGGTTTACGATAACCCAAGTCAACCGGTTGACCAATATTTCCTGAAAGTGAGGGCCTCTTCGTGGTTGAACATAGACTGCAAGAGTGGATTGCCGATCCAAACGGAGGTAGACCCTTGGCGAAAGCGAAGCCGACGCGGCCCAGCATGGCGGACGTCGCAAAGCTGGCCAGTGTCTCGGCCCAAACAGTGTCCCGTTACTTTACCGGCGTCGGATATGTCCGGGCGGAGACGCGCGAACGGGTCGCGGCCGCCATCGAAGAACTGGGATACGTGCCCAACCAATCCGCGCGCACGCTACGAACCAGCAGGACCAACTCCGTAGGCGTCTTGAGCATCGGCGCCCTCAATTACGGAAGCGCGAGCGTACTCACCGGATTGGGACTCGCGGCACGCGAAGCCGACGTCACCCTGACCATCGCCCAACTTGACCTCGACTTCGAGGCCAGGAACTGGGAGGGCGAAGCCCGGCGGGCCCTTGACCACTTCAAGTCCGTCCAGGTCGACGGGATCGTACTGTCCACTCCGATACCCGGCGTCGACAAACTGCTCGATGGCTGGGACCAGTCCACTCCTTTGATGACGGTCTCCGAGCTTCCCTCAACAGGCGGCGGGTCCGCCGGCGCGCATTCGCATGCTGCTGGCTGGCAAGCGACGCGCCACCTCATTGGACTCGGCCATCGCGACATCCTCCACGTCGCCGGGCCGTCAACGCGAAACGAAGCCAAAGAGCGCGAGCGCGGCTACCGGGATGCCATGGAAAATGCCGGCCTGAGCCCCCAGGTGATCGATGTCGCCCACGACTGGTCTTCGATTTCCGGATTCAAGGCCGGCGAACTGGCCGATCCGGCGACGTTCACCGCTGTTTTTGCCAGCAATGACGAGATCGCCCTTGGATTCATGAGCGCGATGGAGCGGCGGGACGCCAAGGCGCCCCGGGACTTTTCCGTCGTGGGTGTGGACGACATGCCTGCTGCCGCTTACTTCTCGCCCCCTCTGACAACCATGCGCATCGACTTTCGAGCTCTCGGCATTGCCACTTTCAAGATGCTCCGCCACCAGATACTCACGGGTGAACGCGCCGAGCATTACGTCGAGGAGCCCGAACTCGTAGTCCGGGAGTCGACGTCGGGCGTTACGCGGCGATAGCGCCCCTCACCCCCCGAGTTTGTGTATAGGGGGAAGGGAATCTAGCCAGATTAGTTCCATGGGTTATATATTCCATGATGGAACTAAATGCTTGGGGCTAAAGGCAAGGGGTGGGGTCGTGGACGCGCAGAAACTTGGAGAGATCGACCAATCAACTGCGGACCGTCGGGCGCGGAGGCCTCGCCGGGCCCGCTGGGTCCTCCTGTCGGCGATGGCGCTCCTCCTTTGGTTGGCGGTCGGAGGAATCGGCGGGCCGACCTTTGGAAAGCTGAGCGAAGTCTCCAGCAACGACCAAGCGTCGTTCCTTCCCGCGAGCGCCGAATCCACCGAGGCGAGCGCCTGGCAAGCCAAGTTCGCGGCGGGCGGTACGGTTCCCGCCGTCGTGCTTCTTTCGTCGCCCGAGCAATTGCGGCCCACCGACCTTAAGTCGATTGCCGCATTGGGCGCGAAACTCGCCGACGCGCGCGGAGTCGTGAAGCCAGCCTCCGCAGAAGCAGGAACGGGTACGACGGCGGCACAGCCTCCCGTGATCGGCCCGGTTCCGTCGGGGGATGGAAAGGCGGTGGAATTCCTTATCTCGGTGCAGTCCGGAAATGGAGTCAAGGACAGCATCGCGTCCCTGCGCGGGGTCATGGCCGACTACCTCTCCACAGCCGGGCTACCCGCTGGAACCGCTTCCTACGTGACCGGTCCGGCCGGATTCCTCGCCGACTTGGTGACGGCGTTCGGCGGGATCGACGGCATCCTGCTTTTCACCGCTTTAGGGGCGGTCTTGATCATCCTGTTGGCTGTCTACCGCTCCGTGATCCTTCCCTTCGCAGTCCTGCTGACCGCGGTTTTCGCGCTGTGCGGTTCCATCGTGGTGATTTTCGCCTTGGCGAAGGCGGGCGTGGTCCCGCTGACGGGGCAGAGCCAGGGGATCCTTTCAATCCTGGTGGTCGGCGCCGCCACGGACTATGCATTGCTCTTTGTATCCCGCTATCGGGAGGCCTTGAACCATGTGCAGAACAAGTGGGAAGCGATCGGCCGCGCCTATCGTGGGAGTTTCGGGGCGATCCTCGCATCCGGCGTCACCGTCGCTTTGGCGCTCTTGTGCCTCTTGTTCTCGGAATTGAATTCAAACCGCGGCTTGGGGCCCATCGGCGCCATCGGCATTGTCTTTTCGATGATCGCGAGCTTCACTTTCCTTCCGGCGGTCCTGGGGCTGCTGGGGCGCGCCGCGTTTTGGCCCCGTGTCCCGCACGAACATCCCGGGTCCGCTCCCGGGTCCGCCGCGGACGACGTGCCACGTTTGTGGCGGCGATTGAGCGGGATGATTTCGAAGCGGCCGAGGACTGTCTGGATCGGCACCGCCGTCCTCCTGCTTGCCTGTGCCATGGGGCTTCCGCAGCTCAGTGCGAGTGGTGTTCCCCAGTCCAAACTCATCCTCACCAAGTCCGAAGCTGTTGAGGGACAGTCGGAGCTCGGGCGCCATTATCCAGCCGGCGCCGGCAGCCCGATCGTGATCGTCGCGACGCAGGAGAACGCCACCAAGGCGGTCGCCGCGGCCAAGGCGCAAAACGGAATTTCCGACGTCGCGCTCCTCACTTCGGCGGGGCTCGCCCCCCGAACGCAGGGCCCTGCCGACCCGTTGGTCCGCGACGGCCGCGTGCTCATCAACGCAACCCTCCGTTTCGAGGCGGACTCCGCGGATGCCGAAGCGACGGTCGCCTCCCTGCGCGATGCCCTTCGAAGCGAGGCGCCCGGTTTGCTGGTGGGCGGTGTGACCGCGACGGCGATTGACACCAACTCGAGCGCGCAAGCCGATCTGTGGCGGGTCATTCCGATTGTCCTCGGCGTCATTTTGGTGGTGTTGGTGGTGCTCCTGCGGGCTGTCGTGGCTCCGTTGCTGCTGATTGGAACGGTGGTTTTGTCCTACGCGGCAGCACTGGGCGTTTCCGCCATGGTGTTCAATCACGTCTTCGGGTTCCCGGGGGCGGACGCATCGGTGCCGCTGTTCGGGTTCGTGTTCCTTGTGGCGCTTGGCGTGGATTACAACATCTTCCTCATGACGAGGGTGCGCGAGGAGTCCGCATTGCAGGGGACAAGGCCGGGCATCCTCCGCGGCTTGACCGCGACAGGCGGGGTGATCACGTCGGCCGGAGTTGTCCTTGCGGCCACGTTTGCGGCCCTCGGCGTGATCCCGATCCTTTTCCTCGCGCAGATTTCCTTCATCGTGGCGTTCGGAGTATTGCTCGACACCACCATTGTCCGTTCATTGTTGGTTCCTGCCCTGGCCTACGACCTCGGCCATCGCATCTGGTGGCCGGGTCGCCTGGCAAAACTCCAGTAGTTTGTGTACAGCTCCCACACCTTAAGAAGCGTTTTGCCGGGTGTTTTGAGGGGTGTTAGCTGTACACAAACTCCACCAGGCGACGGTGGCGGCGGAGGCTTCCTTGAGTGGCGTCGGCCCGAAGCCCAGGAGCCGCTCGCTCGCGCTCGAGTCCATGACGAACGGCCGCTCGAACTGGTACAACATCTCGGCAAGCTCGCGCATGTCCGTCGAGGCCAGCCCGAGCGTCCGCAGCAGCCACCCCGGCACGACGCTGAGTTTCGGCGCCGCCACCCCAGCGGCGGTGGCGAACGCCGTCGCGATTTCCCGCATCGTCAGCGGAGGCAAGGTGGGCGCGTGAAGTACCGAGTTCCAAAGCTCCGGGCGTTGCGCGGCGGTGACCATGGCCGCTGCGAGGTCGGGGACGTAAGTGAACGAATGGGGCTGGTCGGCGCTCCCGAGCACTTGGACCGTCTTGCCCGAAAGGACCAGCGGGACCATGCGCTCGCCGGCGTGGGCCAGCCGGGCGCGCGGCCCGAAATAGTCGCCGGCCACCACGCTGACGGTGTCGGCCGGATGTGCCGCCCGGGCCTTCAGGAGCGCGGTCCGGATTCCGCGCTTGCCGCCTGCGGCTTCCCGCGGGCTGCTTTCGGTGATGACCCTGTCCGGCTCGCTATAGGAATACAGGCTTTCGGGAAAAACGACGACGGCGCCCGCGGCCGCCACTGCGTCCATCACCACCCGCTCCGCTTCCGGGAGTTCGGCGGCCCAGGCCTTGGCCCTGTAGGCGGAGCCGTGGATGCAGTGGAAAACCGCCGAAGCGCCGTCGAACATTTGTCCCAAGGCCACCGGGTCCGAAACATCCACGCGCAGTTTTTCGACCAGCGGGTGGTCCGGACCGCTTCCCGAGCGCGTCAGGATGCGTACGTTCTTCCCTTGGCCGGCAAGGTGTTCGGCAATGGTCCAGCCGATGGGGCCCGCTCCGGTGACGACATACATGGCAACGCTCGCTTCCTGCTCGATTTTCGAATATGGAGAGCAGTGCTCTCTGTATTCAGAATGGACCGTGGGTGGGCTGCAAGTCAAGAGCACTGCTCACATTTGTTGCTGCTGCTCTTTCTTGTGCCATGCTTGGTGCATGACCCGGACACTTTCCACCCAAGAAAAGCCCCCGACTCCCCGCGAGCGGGCCCGGGCACAGACCGTCGCGGACATCATTCGGCTCGGCCGCGAACACTTGGCCCTGCATGGTGCCGCCGCGCTCTCCCTTCGCGCCGTCGCCCGGGATCTCGGCGTCGTATCCTCCGCTGTGTACCGCTACGTCGAGAGCCGCGACGAACTCCTGACCCTCCTGCTGATCGACGCCTACGGCGAGTTGGGCGACCAGGTCGACGCTGCCGTCGATATCCTGCCCGAAGGCGACTACCGCGGCAGGTTCCTTGCCCTCGGTCGTGCGGTTCGCGACTGGGCGCTGCGCGAGCCCTCCAGTTATGCGCTGTTGTTCGGCAGCCCCGTTCCCGGATATCAGGCGCCGGCCGAACGCACTACCGGCCCCGGGACGCGCGTCATCTACCGCCTGGTCGGGATCTTCGACGCCGCCCACCGCGCAGGTGCCATGGCCGCCGAGCCGCCGTCCGCCGTCGTGATTCCGCCCGCCCTGGCGCGGGACCTCCACGCGATCCGCCACGAACTCGGCCTGTCTGTTCCGGAAGCGGTCCTAGCGCGAGGCGTGCTCGTGTGGACGTCCCTTTTCGGGGCGATCAGTTTCGAGGTTTTCGGGCAGTACGGGGCGGACACCTTCGCCGCGCGCGATGAGCTTTTCGAGCACCAGTTGGCGGTCCTGCTCGGAATCGTTGGCTTGTAGCCGCCGACGGTACATTAACTGGATGGCGCAGTATTCCATGATCCGGGGATTGGCGGATATCGGAGCGGAAGGCGTCCTGCTCGCTGGAGCCGGACGGGCCATCCTCATGCAAATCGCCAACCCGGCAGTAGGCCACGGAGTGGCGAACCATAGTGATTTCGCCGACCGGCCGCTCGACAGGCTCCGCGCCACCATGACCTACGTCTACGCCGTCATCTACGGATCCGACGAGCAACTGGCCGCCGTCCGCCGGGCGGTGAACCGTGCGCACGCGCCGGTGCGTCGGGAGGCCGACGGGGAATCCAAGGGCTACAACGCGTTCGACGCCGAATCCCAGCTTTGGGTCGTGGCGACCCTTTACGACACGGCGGTCACCGTTTACGAAATGGTCCACGGAGCGCTCGACGACGACGCCGCCGACCGCATCTACGCCGAGTACGCACGGATCGGGACGGCCCTCCAGTTGCCTGCCGATCTCTGGCCGGCGGACCGTGCGGCGTTCGCGGAGTACTGGAACGAATCGCTCCGGAAGCTCCAGCCGGATGCTGCCGCCCGAAGGATTTCGCGCGACCTCCTGTATCCCACCAAGGGTCCGATCCTCCTGAAGCTGACCATGCCCTTGGCCCGGTTGCTCACTGCCGGCCTGCTGCCCGAGGAACTGCGCGAGGGGTTCGGCTTGCGGTGGAGCGGGCGCCATCGGGTTGGCTTCGACGGAACCATGCGCTTGCTGTCCGCGACCTACCCGAGGCTGCCGCGGAGGGTCAGGCATTGGCCGAAGGACCACTACTTGGGGCAACTCGTTCCGGCTGAGGTTCGTCCTAACCGCGGCGCGCGCGGGTAGGGAGGCTGCCGGTGCGTGATCTCACCGCCGTTGAGGCACGTATTGACGCGAGTGCCGCGCGGTTCCTTGGCTCTGCCGCCGGGGGACTCCGGTCCGGGCTGGTCGAGTTCACGGTCTTCGGAATCAAGCAGGCATGGGCATGCATCTTCGGCGCTTCCCTTCTGGCTGTGATTCTTGGCGCGCACCTTTGGTACCCCGCCGGTGCTGCCCTGGCCAGGAACGACTTCCTGACGATTGCCGCCGTCGTGATCCAAATCCTGATGGTCGCCACGAAGCTGGAGACGGTGCGCGAGCTCAGGGTGATCGTGCTTTTCCACCTCGTCGGAACCGTCATGGAACTGTTCAAAACCGATATCGGCTCGTGGTCCTACGAGGCCGAGGGGGTTCTGAGGGTCGGTGCGGTTCCGCTCTTCAGCGGCTTCATGTATGCCTCCGTCGGCTCATACATGGTCCGTGTCTACCGGGTGTTCGACCTGCACTTCGACCGGTACCCGCCGCGGTGGATCACCGCGATCCTCGCAGCCGCGATCTATGTGAACTTCTTCTCGCACCACTTCATTGTCGATGCCCGATGGGTCTTGCTCATCGCCGTCGGAGTGCTCTACGGCCGCTGCGTCATGCATTATCGAGTGTTTCGCCATCGATTCCGGATGCCCTTGGTGGTGGCGTTCCTGCTGGTGGCACTGTTCATCTGGATCGCCGAGAACATCGCCACATGGTCCCATGCCTGGCTGTATCCGAGCCAGCTCGACGGCTGGCGTATCGTGTCCGCGGAAAAACTGGTTTCCTGGTTCCTCTTGATGATCATTTCCGTGGTGCTCGTGGCGTGGGTGTACAAGCCGATGCCGCTGGTCCTCGCGGCGGGGCAGGGGAGCGGGCGCACCGCACCCAGGTGGGCGGACCGCCGTCGGGCTCTCTAAGGAACTGTGCCTCACTAGCGTTCCGCGCGCCGTTCTCCCACGGCGAAAACCGCTCGAAATCCTTGTGTTTTAGGGGTTTTTGCGAGTGCTTGAAGAGAAGTTGAGCGTAGCTGACTCAACTTTGGATTGACTTTGAGTGAGGCCTGAGTACAGTTGAGTGCAGATCGCTCAATCCGGTTCATTGAAAGGAAGCACCACATGTCCCGCGCTGTAGGTATCGACCTCGGTACCACCAACTCCGTCGTCTCCGTCCTCGAAGGTGGCGAGCCCACCGTCATCGCGAACGCCGAGGGCGGCCGCACCACCCCGTCGGTGGTTGCATTCTCCAAGTCCGGCGAAGTCCTGGTCGGCGAAATCGCCAAGCGCCAGGCCGTCAACAACATCGACCGCACCATCGCCTCCATCAAGCGCCACATGGGCACCGACTGGAGCGTCGCCATTGACGACAAGAAGTACACGCCGCAGGAAATCTCCGCGCGCATCCTGATGAAGCTCAAGAACGACGCCGAGGCCTACCTCGGTGAGAAGATCACCGACGCCGTGATCACCGTTCCGGCCTACTTCAACGACGCCGAGCGCCAGGCCACCAAGGAAGCTGGCGAAATCGCGGGCATGAACGTCCTGCGCATCGTCAACGAGCCCACCGCGGCTGCCCTCGCCTACGGCCTGGACAAGGGCAAGGAAGACGAGCTCATCCTGGTCTTCGACCTCGGCGGCGGCACCTTCGACGTCTCCCTGCTGGAAGTCGGCAAGGACGAAGACGGCTTCTCCACCATCCAGGTCCGTGCCACTGCCGGCGACAACCGCCTCGGCGGCGACGACTGGGACAACCGCGTCGTGGACTACCTGCTGAATCAGCTGAAGCTCAAGGGCATCGACCTCTCCAAGGACAAGATTGCCCTGCAGCGCCTCCGCGAAGCTTCGGAGCAGGCCAAGAAGGAACTGTCCTCCTCCACCAGCACCAACATCTCCCTCCAGTACCTCTCCGTCACCCCCGACGGCCCGGTGCACCTCGACGAGCAGCTCACCCGCGCCAAGTTCCAGGACCTCACCAAGGACCTGCTGGACCGCACCAAGAAGCCGTTCCATGACGTCATCGCAGAAGCCGGCATCAAGGTTTCGGACATCGACCACATCGTGCTCGTCGGCGGTTCCACCCGTATGCCCGCCGTCTCCGACCTCGTCAAGGAACTGGCCGGCGGCAAGGAGCCCAACAAGGGCGTCAACCCGGACGAAGTTGTTGCCGTTGGCGCAGCACTGCAGGCCGGCGTCCTGAAGGGCGAGCGCAAGGACGTCCTGCTGATCGACGTCACCCCGCTGTCCCTCGGCATCGAAACCAAGGGTGGCGTCATGACGCACCTCATCGAGCGCAACACGGCCATCCCCACCAAGCGTTCCGAGACCTTCACCACCGCTGACGACAACCAGCCGTCCGTGGCTATCCAGGTCTTCCAGGGCGAGCGTGAATTCACCCGCGACAACAAGCCGCTGGGCACGTTCGAACTGACCGGCATCGCCCCCGCGCCTCGTGGCGTCCCGCAGGTCGAGGTCACTTTCGACATCGACGCCAACGGCATCGTCCACGTGTCCGCCAAGGACAAGGGCACCGGCAAGGAACAGTCGATGACCATCACCGGCGGCACCGCGCTCTCCAAGGACGACATCGACCGCATGGTCCGTGAAGCCGAAGAGCACGCTGCCGAGGACAAGGCCCGCCGCGAAGCGACCGACACCCGCAACACCGCCGAGCAGCTCGCCTACTCCGTGGACAAGCTCATCGCCGAAAACGACGACAAGCTGCCGGAAGAGATCAAGACCGAGGTCAAGGCCGACGTCGACGCCCTCAAGAAGGCCCTCGAAGGCACCGACGACGCCGCGGTGAAGACCGCTTTCGAGAAGCTGCAGCACTCGCAGTCCAAGCTCGGTGAAGCGATCTACTCGCAGGCCGGTTCCCCCGACGGCGCAAGCAGCGCTGCCGGAGCCGAAGGCGCCCACGCCGGTACGGCGGCCGACGAGGACATCGTCGACGCCGAGATCATCGACGAAGACGAAAAGAAGTAATCATGCCCCACCACGGCAACGAAGCAGATCACTCACCTTCCAACGAGGGCAACGAGCAGCAGAAGCCGGTCATTCGGGACAACCGCAAGGTTGACCCGGAGACCGGGGCCGCGCGCCCCTCACAGGGATCGGCAGCTGGTTCCAACGATGCCGCAGGGTCCGACGCTGCCACCGCGGATGCGTTGTCCCAGGCCGAGGAAATCCTCAACGGCGTCGAGGTTCCCGCGGAAGAGTCCGTAGCGCCCGGCGCGTCGGCCGCAGCAGAGGCCGCGGAACTCCGCAACGACCTCCTGCGCCTGCAGGCCGAGTACGTCAACTACCGCAAGCGGGTCGAACGCGACCGCGCCGTCGCAGGGGAAATGGCCGTCATCGGCGTCCTCAACTCCCTGCTCCCGGTGCTCGACGACGTCGACGCCGCCCGCCAGCACGGCGACCTCGCGGACGGCCCGTTCGCCGCGATCGCCACTAAGCTGGAGAGCGCGCTGAAGACGTACGGCCTCGAACGCATCGCGGAAACCGGAGTCGAATTCGACCCCACCATCCACGAAGCGCTCATCCAGCAGCCGGGCGAGGACCTCGAAGTAGATACCGTCAGCCAGGTGCTGCGTTCCGGTTACCGGTCCGGAGACCGCGTACTGCGCGCAGCCCAGGTGGTCGTGGCGGTGCCGGCGTAGCTGGTCACCGTGTCACCGGTGGTCACCTTTGCCGCGGTCACCGCGCCTTCCCGGATGAGGGGGCCCCGCCCCTTCGCCGGGTGGCTGACGATCTCCGATCGTTAGCCACCCGGCTTCGGCAGCGGATATTGGCCTTCCCAACACTCGCAAGCTCGTGTCGGGGCCCTCGGCCAGATCCTTAGATGCCACTCCCGGGCCCCCTCATCCGCTACGGCTCGCGCGGTATTCTCGCCGTAGCGCTTTTGTTGATTTGAAAGGAAACGCCCTTGGCCAGCCAGGACTGGGTTGAGAAGGACTTTTACGCCATCCTTGGTGTCGCCAAGGACGCCTCTGACGCTGATATCAAGAAGTCTTACCGCAAGCTTGCGCGGAAGTATCACCCGGATACCAATGCCGGGGATGCTGCCGCGGAGAAGAAGTTCAAGGATATTTCCGAGGCGTATTCGGTGCTTTCCGATCCCGAGGAGCGCCAGCAGTACGACGCCATCCGTGCCATGGGTGGGGCGCGCTTCGCTCCGGGTGCGGGACGTGGGGCCGGCGGGCCGGCGAATGGTGGCTTCGAGGACTTGTTCGGCGGGCTTTTCGGCGGCGGCGCCCGCCAGCCTTCCGGCGCGGGCGGACTTCCTCCGGAGTTCGCTGACCTCTTCGGTGGCGGTTTCGGCGGCGCCCAGCCCGGTTACCAGCGCGCCCCGCAAAAGGGCAGCGACCGGACGGCGTCCACGTCCATTTCGTTCGCCGGGTCCATCCACGGAACCACGGTCAGCCTGCGCGAAAGCAACGGCAACGTCATCGACGTCAAGATCCCCGCAGGAATCAGGGATGGCCAGAAGGTGCGCCAGCGCGGCAAGGGAAACCCCGGGGCCGCGGGCAATGGCGACCTCATCGTCACGGTGAACGTCAAGCCGCACGATTTCTTCAACCGCGACGGCGACAACATCCGCATCCACGTGCCGGTCACTTTCGCTGAGGCCGCCTTGGGTGCCAATATCCACGTTCCAACGCTCGACGGCGATTCTGTCACCGTGCGCGTTCCGGCCGGCACTCCGTCCGGTCGCACGCTCAGGGTCAAGGGCCGCGGCGTGAAGACCGCTAAGGTCACCGGCGATCTTTTGGTGACAATCGACGTCGCCGTCCCCCAGAACCTGAACAAAGAAGCGGAAGAAGCCGTCAAGGCGTTCGCCGCCGCAACTTCCGACGCCGATCCCCGCCACGATCTCGCCGCGAAGGCACGCTTGTAGCGGCAGGAACACAGCACCAGCAGAGAGGACGTAGTCATGGCCATCGACATCAACCAGCCGATCTTCGTCATCTCAGTCGCGGCCGAACTCGCGGACATGCATCCGCAGACGCTTCGCCAATACGACCGGCTCGGCATCGTGTCGCCTAGCCGTGCTCCCGGCAAGTCCCGGCGTTATTCGCAGCGGGATGTCGATCGCCTGCGGGAGGTCCAGAGGCTCTCCCACGAGGGCGTGTCGCTTGAGGGCATCAAACGCATCCTCGAGCTCGAGAACCAAGTGGCCGCCCTGCAGTTCCGGGTGGCCGAGCTAAGCGAGGAACTCCAGCGCCGGCGGAGCCCGGTCGAAGCCCGCATCTTCGCCGCAGGGGCCGCCGGCGACGTCGTCAGCCTGGCCCGCGGACAGCGCCCCCGGGCCCGGTCGCAAGCCCTCGTGGTGTGGCGCCCCACCCCCGAAAAATAACTACTCCGCGAACAGGCCGGCCAGGTCCTCGGCCGTCAGGGCACCGCCGGAGAGGGCATCGCCTTCCATGACATCGGCGAACAGCTGGGACTTCTTCGCCTTGAGCGCCATGACTTTTTCCTCGATGGTGTCCTTGGCCACGAGCCGGTAGACCATGACATTCCGCGCCTGTCCGATCCGGTGCGTGCGGTCCACAGCCTGCGCTTCCGAGGCCGGATTCCACCACGGGTCCAAGAGAAACACGTAGTCCGCCTCGGTCAGGTTCAGCCCGAAGCCGCCGGCCTTGAGCGAAATCAGGAACACAGGCGCCGCGCCGTTCTTGAATTCGCTGACGACGTCGGCACGGTTCCGGGTGCCGCCGTCGAGATAGCAATACTCGACTCCCTCTTCCTCAAGCTGCGCCCGGACTTTGCCCAGGAACCCGGTGAACTGGCTGAAAATGAGCGTCCTGTGGCCTTCGGCGAGAATGTCTTCAAGTTGCTCGAACAGCACATCGATCTTCGACGAGCGCACAGCGGACAGGGATTCGTCGACGAGCGAGACGTCGAGGCTGAGCTGTCGAAGCAGCGTCAACGACTGGAAGATCGTGAACCGGTTCTTGTTGATGTCGTCGATGAGTCCCAGGATCTTCTGCCGCTCGCGCTGGAGGTGCGTCTGGTACACCTTTTGGTGCCGCGGGTTGAGCACCACTTCCAGCACTTGCTCCTGCTTGGGCGGCAGGTCCTTGATGACCTGCTCTTTGGTGCGGCGCAACATGAGCGGACGGACCCGACGGCGGAGCTTGGCCAGCTGGGCTTTGTCGCCGTTCTTTTCAACGGGCTTCTGGTAATACTCCGCGAAGCGGCGCGGGCTGGAAAACAGCCCGGGCGCGACGATCGACGTCAACGCCCAGAACTCCATGAGGTTGTTCTCCAGCGGGGTTCCCGTGATGACCAGCTTGAACCCGGCCGGCAACTTCCGGGCACATTGGTACGCCTTGGATTGGTGGTTCTTCACGAACTGGGCTTCGTCGAGCATCAGCCCCGCCCAATCCTGGGTCTCATACGATTCAAAGTCGATCCGGAAGAGTGCGTAGGAGGTGATGACGACGTCGGCCTCAGCCAGCGCGTCGACCGGATCGGCGCCGCTTTTGGCAAAGGTTTCCCCGACGGTCTTCACGCGCAGCCCCGGAGCGAATCGCTGCGCCTCGGCCGCCCAGTTGCCCACGACGCTCGTGGGGGCGACCACGAGGAAGGGCGCGCCGCCCCCGCCAGAATGCGCATGTTCCTTCGCCGCGCACATCAAAGCAATGGCCTGCACCGTCTTGCCGAGGCCCATGTCGTCGGCGAGGACCCCGCCAAGGCCGTGCCGGTACAGGAAGCTCAACCAATTGAAGCCCTCGAGCTGGTACGGACGAAGCTCGGCATTAAGTGAAGCCGGCAACGGGAGGCCGGTCACGCCGTCGTCGAGCAATCCGCCTACCGTTTCGCGCCACGCGGCCGCTTGCTCATCCACGATCCCCAGGTGCGCGAGCTCGTCCCACAAGCCGGCCTGGAACCGGCTGATCTGCAGCGTGCCGTGCCGGTCCGGGTTGTCCTGCAGGGACCTGGCTTCGTCGATGAGTGCGCGCAGTTGGTGGAGCTCGGGCAGGTCCAGCGAGAAGTAGGCACCGCTTGGCAGCAGCATGCGGGTCTGGCCCGCCGCGAGCGCGGAAAACACCGCGGCGAAGGACACGGGTTCGCCTTCGAGCGTGATGACGATCCCGAGGTCGAACCAGTCGCGGTTGTCCGTGGCCTTGGTGGAAATGGACACGACCGGGGCTTCGGTGGCTTCGCGGTAGTCGGCGATGTCGCCGGAGGTCTCAACGACGACGTCGGGCAGTTCGCTGAGCCGGGGGAGCACCTCCTCGGTGAAGGCCAAGGTGTCCAGGCCGTCGAGCACAGCGGACGCTGCGAGCCGCGGCGCACCCCATCCTCCGCCCGACGATTCGCCGAGCACCGCAACGACGTCCCACGGCCGGCCGACGGTTTCGAGGATGCGGGCTTCTTCGGCGTCGTCGCGGTAGCCGTGGTCGTCCGGATGGCGCCAGAGGGGTTGGGCTGTGACGAGGGTTCCGGCTTTGTAGTGCCATTCCCAGTGGAGCCGGACCCGGTGGTCCGCGCCGTAGTTGGCCAGCAGGGAAAGCGTAGGCACGGCCAGGACAGGCAGCTCCACGGAATGGTCCGCTGCCGTGACCCGGGTGGATTGCTTGAGTTTTGGATAGAACGCGGTGAGGAAGCGTTGTTCGTCCTGTGCCGGGATCCGGAGCCGGGATGCGCCCATCGCGAAGTCCAGGAGTTGTTCCGACTCCCCGCCTTCGAGCCGTGCGAGCGTAATCAGGTTCTCGGGCGCCACAACTCCAGGCAACCCTTCCTCAACAGGGCCGGTGAAGAACAAGCCGTGCGCGGGGCGCCCGATCAGCCCTACTGTAGCGGGGTCGATGTCGTCCTCCGCGATGGTGACCGACGCCGCCAACTCGAGGCCGCCGTCGGGCTCGCTGCCGCCGTGGCGGCTCAAATCGAGGCCGACGACGGCGGGCTCCGCGGCAAGGCGGACCGGTTCCGTTCCGCCGGAGTGGATGAGTTCGACGCCGGCCTTTGCGGCATCTTCCAAGAGGCTCCACAGGTTCTTGCCGGCGAAATCGTTGAGCAACAGCCACATGCTTGAGGTGAGCTGGCGATGGTCAGTGTTGGAGTGTGCCGCGAGGAAGGCTTGCATCCACTCGATATGCGCCTCGTTGAACTCGCGTTTGTACCCGAGGTAGCTCAAGTTGGTCCACGAGACGTCGCCGCGGATCCACTTGCCTTTGGCTCCCATCATGACGGGCCGGGCCTTCAATTGCCGGATGCTGCGGACAGGATCGCGGCGGCCTGTGTAGGAGAAGTGCGGAGCAGGCTCTTCGACCTCGAAGGCGAGGGCCAGGGGGAGTCCCTGCCGTTGCGGAGCACCCCCGGGAACGGCGATCAGCTTGCTGAGCGCCTGCTCCCACTCCGGACGCTGCACGGATTCGCCCGGCCGTGCTGTCTGTCCGACGGCGGGAGCGCTCAGCAATTGGGCCCGCACCACCGGCTGGTCCTCGGCCGCGAAGAGCAGGGCGGCCACATGCTTGCAGTCCTTGCGCACCGGGCAACTGCATACTCCCACGGTGCAGCTCCAGCCGCCCGGCTTGCGGACAAGCTTGGCCGAAGTCGAATACGGCTTGGCGGCGTTTCCTTGGATCTTGCCCAGCATCAAGCCAGTGGCCGGATCGAAGCTGATCCCGCTGACCCGGCCACCCATGGCGTAGGCAAGGCCGGCCGCGAGGGAACGGTCGTTGATGGCGGGTGTCTGAATCGCCAGTTCCCAAGAGTCGTCGGGGTGGGAAGGCATTCGGTAACGCTACTTTCGGCAGGAGGCTATCTATGAATCCTAGCCAGCCGCGACCAGCCCTGAAACTTTGCCGGACGTTCACCTGCCCCTAGCCTGCCCGGGCGCCGCCCCCGCGTACGTTGAAAGGGTCCGGAGCAGCAAAAGCTTCCAAGCAGTGAGGAAATCCCATGACCATCAATGAGCAGCCCGTCATTCTGACGAAGGACAGCATCGAGGCCTCCGACGCGGACGTTGTGGACGCGAACGTCAACGTGGTCAACGAGATGTACGAGGAACTCCTCAACCACGAGGAAATCGCAAGCAACGCGCTGCGCAGCTACTTTGTGGACTACTACCTGACCCAGGCACTCTCGGGCGGCTTCGCCCAGTACGTCTTCACCGTTCCCGAGCGCGAGGAAGTGGACACCTTTGTCCGCGAAGGCCTCGAAGCCATGGGAGCCACGCGCCACCTCGAACTGTTCAACCGCACTGCCGCGGCGTTCGATGCCCTGAGCGAAGAGGACGCGGAAGCCTACCTTGACGGCGACCTCGACGAATCCGACGAAGCTTCCGAACCCGTCGCGGAACTCGAAGCCCTCGACGGCGAATTCGAATCCCTCCTCGAAACCGAGGACATCATCGCCCTCAGCGCGGCATGGCTCCGCGGCCAGGAAGGCCTCCTCTACCTGGACGAGGACGAACTCAAGGCCCACATCGCCGAGCGCGTTGCGCTCATCCCGGACCTGGAGGAGCGCAAAGCCGAGGCCGCCGAAGCCGAGCTCGAGAACGCCCCGGAATTCGAACTCATCATCCGCGAGTTGTGCGACGTCGCCGGCTACCAGCTGGACAAGATCACCATGGGCGATCCCAACTTCGAGCACGACGGCGAAACGGTCCTCGCCTGGCACTTCTCCACCGATCACGGCAACTACATCATGATCGAGGAGGACGAGGAAGCCTTCATGATCCACCCGGAGACGAAGGAAATCATCGCCGCCGTCGAATTCGAAGACGCCTAGGACGCCAGCTCACCTTTGCCGCCTCAAGCGCGAACGCTCTTTCAGGTCATCTGAAAGAGCGTTCGTCGTTTGGCGGCCAGATGTGAGCGAGCGTCAGTAGGAGGACGGGCTGCTGCTCGTGGCCGTCATCATGGAGCCGGAGGGGCTGACCAGGAACCAGATGCCTAACACGCCTTGGCCGTAGGTGTCACCGGAGTCCTGGTCCTTGGAGTAGAAGTAGATGGGCATTCCGTTGATGGTGATCTGCATCTTGCCATCCGCCGTCGGGATGGTGCCGATGGTTCCCATCACCCCGTCAACCGCCGGCATGGTCGAAGTCGTCGTCACGGGAGGCCACGTGGTGGCGCAGGCGCCAGTGCAGGCGCTCTTGCCTGAATCCTTGACGTCCTTGGTGAAGAAGTAGACGCTCTTGCCGTTCGCTCCGACTACCCTCACGCCTATGCTTGACGACGCCGTCTTCAGGTCCACCATCCCGGTTGAAGAGCTCGACGACGACTCCGAACTCGAAGCTGTTGGGCTCGCCATTGAGGCACTAGGGCTGGAGGTGCTCGACGGACTGCTTGATGACCCGGAACTTCCCCCACACGCGGAGAGCGTGACGGCCAGAGCAAGGACGCCGAGACCGGTGATGAGTTGCTTCTTCATGGTGTGCTCCTTCGCTGGACCGGCCGTCGGACAAGCCGGGTGCTAACCCCTACGACGCCACCAGGTGAAGAATGGTTCACAGACTTGAACTTTTCCTGCTGCGGGTACGTCGTATGGCAAGAGAAGGGGAAGTCGAAGCACACAGGAGGCGTGGATGCCGCTTGACGAGGACGTCGTCGCCGCGATTTACCGCGACCACGGCACAGCCCTGCGCCGCTTCGTGCTGAGCTGCATGCCGGACGCCCACTTGGCTGACGACGTCGTGCAGGAAACCATCCTCAGGGTGTGGCAGCATGCGCCGCAGATCACCGGGAGCCTGCGAAGCTACCTGTTCCGCACCGCGCGCAACGTGATCATCGACAATTACCGCAAGGCCCAGAGACGCCCGATCGAAGCGGCGGAACACGACCTCGCAGACCCGGCGGAAGCCGCCGAACGCGTGGATGAACTCCTCAACCGGGTCCTCATGGAAGAAGCCCTCCTGCGGCTCAGCACCGAACACCGGGAGGTCCTGGTTGCCCTGCATTATGAACGTTTCACGGTGAATGAGGCCGCGCTGAGACTCAACATTCCCAGCGGCACCGTGAAATCACGGGCCTTCTACGCCGTCAGGGCACTACGCACGATCTTGGACGAAATGGGGGTGCAGCGATGAGCGAGTCAGGACTTCACCAATTGCTGGGCGCCTACTTGCTGGGCGGCTTGGAGCCGTCCGAGGTCCGGGCGTTCGAGGCGCACTTGGAACGCTGCTCGGCATGCGGGCAGGAACTCGCCGAACTGGAGAGCCTCCCGGCCCTCCTCGACGCCGTTCCCGTGCCGGACGCCGTCGCGCTCGCCGCCGTGCGCCCCGCCGTCGTCGAACCTCCCGCGGAAGGCCGCCCCGCCGTCGAACCCGGCTTCTCTTCCGACGCCCGCTCACTTCCCGGGGCTTCCAGCGAAACGCTCGCGCAGCCGATCCTCCTGAAGATCGCGGCACGGCGCCGGAAATCACGACGCCGTTGGGCGGCTGTGGTGACCGCGGTTGCCGCCGCGTGCCTCGGTTTGGGAGTCCTGGCCGGGCCCCTGCTGAACCTGCCGCCCAAGCCGGACGCGAGCTATTCCGTCCAGGCGGGCAACGGCATGCAACTCACCGTGGGGCTCGTGAAGAAGTCTTGGGGCACCGAGCTGGACCTGGAAGGCCGGAGCATGCCGTTGCAAGGCACCTTGTACCTCTGGGTCAAGGGCCGCGACGGCAAGGAGGAACTCGCGTGCGGCTGGACGGCGACTCCCAGCGGCCACATCAAGGTGACGGGCGCGACGCCGGTCCAGCTCGCCGCGATCTCGGGCGTGGAGCTCCGGGATGACAACCAAAAAACGGTCGCGGCGATTTCCGTCCCGGGGCCCTGATTTCCGTCCCGGGGAGCTAGGGGGTCCCCGGGCCGGTTTGGGGGCGGAACCGGGTCCGGGTGCAGCGAGCGCCTAGGCCGTCGCGCGATCGTCGGCGTCAGGCGCTGTGCTCCACGACGGCCTGTCCAGCCGGTTGAAGCTGTATAGGTGGATGCCCGAAATGCTGCCCGGCTGGGCCACGAGCTCGGAGACAAACGGCGCCGGCGAGTACTTGTCGCCGCTCAGGAGGCGCTTGGCCAAAGCCCCCTTGCTGGTGAGGAACTTCAGCGACGTACCCACGCCGATTTGGGTGGCCAGGCTAAGGAGCTTGGTACGGGGAACGGCGCCGGCCACGCCGGCCCACACGGGAAGCTCGACGCCTTCGCGCCGCAGGAGCGAGACGTAGTCGAGGACTTTCGGAACGGAGAAGCACATCTGGGTGACCACATGCGTGGCGAGGTGCTGCTTTGCGAGCAGGGCTTCGAGCAGGTCCAGCCCGGTCACGGAGGGATGTCCTTCGGGATAGCCTGCAATGCCCGCCGAAATCCGTCCGCCTGAGAGTTCCGCGATGTCCTCAAGCATCGGCAGGCAGGAGCCATATGGCCCCGAGTTCCGGGGACCGTCGCCGCCGATGGCGAAGACTTCCGTGATACCCGCGGACTCGCAATCCCGCAGGATTCCCGAGAGTTGTGCCCGGTCCTGCAACCCATGCGCCGTGAGATGCGGCAGGACGGTGTATCCGAGGAGGCTCAGCTCAACAGCAACCTGCACGGTCCGCGCGATGCCATGGTGGGGCAGGCACGTGACCGTCAGCGGCGTGGACAGGGGAACCGACGCCCGGACCTTCTCGACAATGCCTTCGGAGGGAATGATCTCGATCCGGGTGGGAATCATGGCGCGTTCCTGGGCGGTCATGCCGAAGCTCCGTGGTTGAGGAGGGTGCGGGCTTCCTGGCGGGCGGTGCCGGAGTCCTGGATGCCTTCGGCGATGTGGGCAATGTGCTCTAAATGCGACGGGATGTCGCGGCCTTTTTTGCGCATGGCGGTGGCCCAGAGGCGTCCGGCGCGGTAGGAGGAGCGCACGAGGGGTCCGGACATGACGCCGAGGAAGCCCAGTTCTTCGGCTTCGGTGGCGAGCTCGACGAATTCCTGGGGTTTGACCCAGCGGTCCACGGGCAGGTGGCGTTCGGAGGGGCGCAGGTACTGGGTGATGGTGATCAGGTCGCAGCCGGCAGCGTGCAGGTCGGCCAGGGCTTCGGAGATCTCTTCCCGGGTTTCGCCCATGCCCAGGATGAGGTTGGACTTGGTGACCATTCCGTGGTTGCGGCCCTGGGTGATGACGTCCAGGGAACGCTCGTACCGGAACGCGGGGCGGATGCGTTTGAAGATGCGCGGCACGGTTTCGACGTTGTGGGCGAACACTTCCGGGGCCGAGTCGCAGATCGCCTTGATGTGCTCGGGGTTGCCGGAGAAGTCGGGGATGAGCAGTTCCACGCCGGTGCCGGGGTTCAGTTCGTGGATCTTGCGCACAGTTTCGGCGTAGAGCCAGACGCCTTCGTCGTCGAGGTCGTCGCGGGCGACGCCGGTGACGGTGGCGTAGCGCAGGTTCATGGATTG